>JBBDYG010000095.1:15502-30430 GCA_040901765.1 Pirellulales bacterium | reverse complement strand
GCGACACGTAGGTCGCCGGCTGTTGGCCCGACGCGTCACCGGCAATAATCTCAGCATCGCGCGACGAAACTGTTTCGGAGACGTATCGTTTCAACTCTACACGAAGAAACGGCCCACATGAGCCACGATCCCGCAGCGACGCGTTCAGATACGTTTCAGTTCAGTCTCCGGGCAATGTTCATCGCGACGACGGCGGTGTGCGTGCTGCTGGCGCCGGCGCATTGGTTTGGCGGGATATATCTTGTCTCGGCCACAATGTCATTGCTCTTAATTGCAGCCTCGGTTTGGGCTTACGAGCGTGGCGGGAGGGGATGGGGAATTATGATCGCTGGGATTTGTTTGATTCTCAGCGGGCTGTTGATGCTGGGAATCGTGGCGTTGCATGCGTTGGTGAATTTGATCGGCTGCTTCGCGTGCGCGGTATTGCACGCGCGCCGACTAACTCTAGTGATTGTTTTATTCACTTTGGCCGCCGCAGTATATGGATATGTTCTATACGAGAGCGTCGATACAGTTCGCGAACTAGAAGCAATGAAGCGAAGGCACCCGTTCGAGTCGTTAGCGGCGCGATTGGATTATGAATCCGACAAACGCGGCACTGGATCACCGCAGTTGGGCGAGAGTCAAAAATTCAACGATTTAGTGCTCACGAACCTTAAGAACTTTGAGGATCGATCGCCGATTGCAGGTCATCGTCGGGATTGGGCACTGCAAGCAATACATGAACGGACCGCTCAACAATTTGCTGCGGCTGCTGGATTCGGAGCCGTACGAATGCTGACAGTTCGTCCAGAAATGGCAGAGTTACCTCCGCGCGTTAATCTGAGGCTTCCACTTAAGATTGTCGGGGTGGAGAGCGATGCCCAGCCGGCTGAACTTCAAAGTCTCCACGGCGATGTGATGCTTGACTTTCTCGCACCCGAGCGATTCGGCTACGTGCGCAGCCGCGACGCCGTCGCCGGCTTCGAATCGCATGGCTTTTCAATGCTGGCGGACACGCCTGCTGGAGACGAGGCATCTAATTGGCAAGTCAGTCGCCTAGAACTCGTCAGCCTGCTGCGCCACGATGAGCCGCGAGTTTACGTCGCGGAGACGTTGCCGCAGATGGATCAGCTTGAGGAGATTCCGCACCGGGCGCTCGATGAATTCGAGCAACAGTCGTTACCGAAGCTGCATTACGACGAAGACCTGGTCCTCGATTCAACCGCGGATCGCATCGTGATGCTCGGAGCGGTGCGCGCTGGGAACGACTGTCTCCAATGCCATGAAGGGACGCGCGGAAAGTTGCTCGGGGCGTTTTCCTATGAGCTGACGCGGATCAAATAGCCGGCGCCCTACGCGTCGCCGACGTAATTAGTGAATTGAGTTTAGAGCAAAAGAAAAAGATGCTAGTGGGACATCGGCGACGCATAGGTCGCCGGCGAATGCACGCACTCTTTCCCCTGCCAAGTATCCCGCCGCTCCATCTCCTGCTCCACCGCCAGCTTCACCGCGGGTTTGTCGAGGCACCAGCTTGGGCCGATGAAGTAATCGGGCGGAGCGTCGCCGCTAATGCGCTCGACCACCATATTTGGCGGCAGTAACTCCAGCACGTCGACCAGCGTGCGAACGTATTCGTCGCGGTCCATCAGCTCGACTTCGCCGGCGGCGACTTGGTCGGCCAGCGGTGTGTTGCGGACGCAGTAGAGGTTGTGGATCTTCACCGCGTCGATTCCCAGACGGGCTACTTCGCGAGCGCTGGCTAGCATGTCGTCATGCGATTCGTCCGGCAGGCCGAGGATTAGATGAGCGCAAATCTCAAAGCCGCGGCCGCGGCTGCGCCGGACGGCATCAATCATCGCATCGTGATGGTGGCCGCGATTCATCCAGTCGAGCGAGCGGTCGTGCATTGTCTGCATGCCGTATTCAACGGAGAGGTAGGTTCGCGAAGCAAACTCTTCGAGCAGATCGAGCACGTCGTCTGGCACGCAATCGGGCCGGGTGCCGATGGCCATGCCGACCACCTGCGGATGGGCGAGCGCTTGTTCGTACAGTGGGCGGAGTTGCTCCACCGGGGCATAGGTATTGGTGGCTGGTTGAAAATAGGCCAGATAGTGAGAGCAGTTTTGGTACCGCATCTGCATGCGGACAATACTCTGGTCAATCTGGCCGCGGATGTCAGCCCGGGGCAGGCGGCGGCTGGGACTAAAGCTGCGGTTGTCGCAAAAGGTGCAGCCTCCTTTGGCGACCGTGCCGTCCACATTGGGGCAAGTAAAACCGGCGTCGATACTCACCTTTTGCACCCGGCAGCCAAACCTGCGGCGAAGTGCGAAGTTATAGGAATTGTACCGCAGGCCGGCCCGTCGCCAGGCCGGCAGGTTGGAGGTCTCGATGTTTGGTTTGGTTGACGGCACTTGCGGGCGGTCGTAGAGTAAAATGGAGGTGGGCCAGGTAGCTGTTAGCCATTAGCCGTTAGTTATTAGCCGTATTGGCTTGGCTTTCCCGTGCTAACCGCTAAGAGCTGATAGCTTTCCTCTTGGGGCTTTATCTATTTCATTGGTTGATCCGTAAGTTCGCAAGAGAGGCAGTGACATGTATGGTGAACTTGTTCCCCTGGGCGGAGGGGATCCGATTCCGCTTTTGAAGCGGCGAATGTTGGTGGGAAGACGGGAAAGTTGCGATATCATCCTGCGATTCGCCAACGTCTCGGCGCATCACTGTGAAATTACGATCGACGGCGGGTACTTGTACGTCCGCGACTTGCAGAGCCGTAATGGCGTCAAGGTAAATGACGTCCGCGTCCAAGAAAAGCGACTCGACCCGGGCGACACGTTTGGCATTGCCAAACACAAGTACCGGGTGGAATATTCGCCGGCGGACCTGGGCGCGATCGGCCCGCCGCCATCGGAAAACTTGACCCAAGAGATTATGCGCGAATCGCTGCTGGCGCGGGCTGGGCTGGAAAGTCCGCGCCGCCGCGAAGCGGCCGACAAGCCAACGAAGCGCTACGATCCCACCGATATGAAGGCGGGACAGATCAAGCTGCCAGAGCAGCCGTTGTGACGACGCTTTCGGCTCATGGCTGTCGGCTTTCGGCCAAAGGAGAGAGGTTCGGATGCAATTACCGCTGATGGATACGATTCCGATTCGGGAGGATGAGGGTGGTGCGCTGCGCGTGGGCAATACGCGGGTGGTGCTGGAGCTTGTGCTGCGCGCCTATCAAGATGGAGCCACGGTTGAAGAAATCGTCGAGAGTTACGACGCACTTTCACTCGCCGACGTGCATTCGGTAATTGGGTATTACCTTCACCACCGAGCCGAAATGGACGAGCTATTGGAAGACTACGAGCGTAAAGCCGAGGAGATACGCAAACGAATTGAAGCAGCCCAACCTGAGCTAAAGGATCTTCGGCAAAGGTTGCTCGCCCGCCGCGCAGCAATGGAAAACGCGAATGCTTCGCCTGGCAACTGACGAAAACTTCAAGGCATCCATCTTGGCGGGTCTCTCGCGCCAGGAGCCGCAACTCGATATCGTACGAGTTCAAGATTTCGGGCTTGCGAGCGCTTCCGATCCGCAAGTCTTGCAATGGGCCGCTCGCGAACGGCGCGTCGTAGTGTCGCACGATCGCAAGACGATGCCGCCTTTTGCATATGATATGATTCGGAACAACATTTTGATGTATGGCGTTGTAATCGCCAGCGCCCGGATGCCAATCGCTGAAGCAATCGATGAAATTCTCCTGCTGGCACTTTGCAGTAACGAATCGGAATTCGTGGGCAGGGTGATTCAACTTCCGCTATAGCCGATTCCTGGCAGGAGATGCCACTCATGTCCGCCAAGAAACGTAAATACCGTGCCGAATTTCGCAAGCATCACCAGGCGCAAACGCGGCGGAAAGATTTAACGCAGCGTTTTGCGGCCGACGCAACGGCCAATGACGAAGCAGCCGGCCAGCGCGTTAGCGGCAAGGGCGACCTGACCCGCAAGCGGACACTTGCCGGCGGGGAGATCGTCGAGGACGACTCCGGCCAACTCATTCTGCCGGAGTTTGACCGGGCGGTTTGCAAAACCGGGCGCGTGCTGCGGGTGCAGGGGTTGGTGAGCATCGTTGCCGACGACGATGGCCGAGAGTATGCCTGCGCCACCCGGCGGCTCCTGAAGTCGCTTCAGACCGATCTGCGGCACATAGTCGCCGCAGGTGATCGGGTTTGGTTTCGCCCAGAGGGCGAGCGCGAAGGAATCATCGAACGGGTCGAGCCGCGCCGCGGCGTCTTAAGCCGGAGCAGCAAGCGCCGGCAGCATGTGATCGTGGCCAATGTCGATCAGATGATCATCGTTACCAGCGCTGCCGAACCGCGGATCAAGCCGAACTTGATCGACCGCTATTTGGTAACCGCCGAAAAAGCGCGGATTCGTCCCGTCATTTGCATCAATAAGATCGATCTAATCGACGCTGCGGACTTGTTGCCGCTGTCGGGCGTTTACGCGCAACTCGGTTACCGCGTGCTGCTCGTCTCGGCGACGACGGGACAAGGCATGGAGTCACTCAAGAGTCTGCTGGTCGGAAAGCAAACGGTTTTTACCGGCCAAAGCGGCGTTGGAAAGTCGTCGCTACTCAACGCCATCGAGCCTGGGCTAGCGCTGCGGGTGCGGACCGTGAGCGCGGAGTCTCAAAAGGGCCGGCACACAACGACCACGGCGGTGCTGCTGCCGCTGTCGAATGGGGGATGGGTAGTCGATACGCCGGGGATCCGGCAGTTTCAGCTTTGGGACGTAGTTGCCGAAGAAGTGAGCGGATACTTCCGTGAACTTCGGCCATTTGTGAGTGCCTGCCGGTTCCCCGATTGCACCCACACCCACGAAGACTTCTGCGCCGTGAAAGACGCCGTCGCCGACGGCTGGATCGACACGCGGCGCTACGAAAGTTACGTGCAAATTCGAGCCGGAGATGCATGGTAAGGACGTGGGGGGCTTTGCTCGCGCCCATCATTTACGTGCGAGGCAGTCTCACCGTAGCAACTGCTGGCTTACAGCCAGACCGGCGTCCCTGACTTTCCTATCTGCCAAGTTCCGCGGTGCCATGTCGGCCGGCACCAGCTAGCGGTACCCCCCTTTGACAAGCGAGCGAATGGCGGTACGCTAGCCCCGTCTCGCACTTTGCCCGTTCTGCGTAACCGGCAAGGTCCGAGGCGACCGGCCCGGTGTGGCTGGTTCTACCTTATGTCATCCGTCGAGGGTTTGTGGCGTACTCAGGCGGGGGAGAAAGTTGCAACGCCAAAAACTTATTGGAGAGATGTGACATGAAGTTCGCGAAATTTGTTCAATTGTGCATGGTGGTGGCGGTTCTGGCCGTATTGGCATCATCGGCGGATGCAGGTTGCCGATTGTTCGGCGGCCGGGGCGGCGGCGGCCACCAAGCGTGCTGCGAGCCGGTTTGCTGCGAGACAGAGCCGGTTTGCTGCGAAGCAGCGCCGGTTTGCTGCGAAGCGGCACCCGCGCCTTGCTGCGAGCCAGCGCCCTGCTGCGAAGCAGCCCCGGTTTGCTGCGAGCAGGATTGCTGCGAGCCGTGTTGCCGACCGCAACGCGGTCACCGTCGCTGTGGATTGCTCGGCGGTCGCGGCGGACGCGGCGGACGTGGACACGGCTGCTGCTATTAAGTCGAAGCCTCCGTTTCCTAACAGATGCGTTTAAAATTGCCTGTTTTGCGGGGCATCACGGGATTAAAGCCCGTGAAGCCCTGCTTTTTTTGTTGGTTTTTCTGGATTTACCGATCTTTCCCAAATTGACAAAGGGTCCGAATCCTCCTATTCTCTCGTACATGAGTTTCTTCCGGGCCACCCATTTATGACCCGGCGAAAGAATTTCGCATTTGTATCGCGGCTAAACCGCGGGATTCGTGAGCTACATTCTTTGAGAACAGGGGTCGGGAGAGTTTCCCGGCCTGTCATGGAATAGGCCGCTGCTACGCACGGAACGTTTGCGAATATTTGTGTTTGTAGGGTCCATTGGGTCTGGAGGTTTTTCAGATGAAGTCGATCATGATTCGAGTGATGGCGGTTGCCATCGTGGTGACGGGTTTTGCGGCGTTCAGCCAGAGCGAAGCCCAGGCCGGTTTGTTTGGTGGCCGCGGCGGTTGCTGCCGCGCGAAGCGCTGCTGTCGGCCGGTGTGCTGCCAGCCCGTTTGCTGCAAGCCCGTTTGCTGCCAGTCGTCGTGCTGCGACAGCGGTTGCGATCAGGGCTGCGACCAAGGTTGCGGCGGTGGATGCGACCAAGGCTGCGGCGGCTGCGACCAAGGTTGCGGCGGTTGCAATGGTGGTTCGGTCGAGGGATCGCATGACGGCGGCCACGGCGCGCCGACCCCGGCGGATGCTCCCGTTGACGCCCCCGAGGCACCGGAAGCTCCGGAAGCCCCGGAAGCTCCTTCCGCCTAAGCTTGAGCTAGCCGGACGAAGTTCGATCACGAAGCCGGGTTGTCACTCTGTGGCAACCCGGTTTTTTGCGCTCCGCACGAGTCGCTTGAGGTGTCGTTCCCGCTCGCGACTTGCTACAGTCGAGGCCATGCGCTTTCAGGTCGAACTCGAAGTCTACCAAGGGCCGTTGGATCTGCTGCTCTATCTCGTGCGCAAGCACGAGGTCGAAATCACCGATATCCCGATTGCCAGAATCACGGGGCAGTTTCTCCAGTATGTGTCCGTGTTGGAGGAAATTGACGTCGAAGTAGCCGGTGACTTCGTCGACATGGCGAGCACGCTCATCGAGATCAAGTCACAGCTACTGCTGCCGCATGAAGAGGAAATCGCGGAGGAAGTCGAAGACCCGCGACGCGATTTGGTCAAACGGCTGCTCGAATTCAAACAATATCGCGACGCAGCAAGCATGCTGGAGGAGCGCAGTCGCGAGTGGCAGGAACGTTACCCGCGGAGCGCCAGTGAGGCGTCCGAAGAGCGCGCTAGCCCGCTGAATCAGCCCATTCAAGGCGTCGAACTGTGGGATCTGGTAAGTGCGCTGGGCCGGGTCATGCGCGAGCGGACCGAACTCGCGGTCCCGTCGATGACGATCCCGTTTGACGAGACACCGGTCCAAATCTTCATGGAGCGCGTTTACGCGCTCGTCGGGAGCGAACGTCGGCTGGAGTTTACCCGTCTCTTTCCCGAAGCGATTCATCGTTCCACACTGGTAGGACTGTTCCTCGCGGTGCTGGAACTGGTGCGTCATGGGCAAGTCGTCGCTGCGCAAGCCGATCCCTTTGGCGAAATTTGGTTAGAGCTAGGCCCGCAGCCGCTGTCCGTCCTGCACTGATTCCGATTTGCCGTAGCATTCGCCTGATCGCATGATCCACAACCTGCCCGTAAAAACGCTTCCGCACGGCGATCTCACGGTCGAGGGCTACTCCCGCGCCGCGGTGCAAACCTATTGGCGGATTCCCGAGCTAAAGCTTGGCTTCGATTTAGGCGCCCATCCCTGGTCGTTCATGGGAACCGAAACGTGGTTCGTTTCGCACGGCCACCTCGACCATATCGCCGCCCTGCCGGTCTACGTGGCGCGGCGGCGGATGATGAAGATGGAGCCGCCACGCATCTATCTGCCAGCGGTCACGATTCCCGCGGTGCGCGAGATACTTAAGCAATTCACCCGACTGGACCGCGGCCGAATGCCGTGCGAACTGCTTCCGGTGGAGCCGGGCGACGAAATCGAGCTGTCGCGCGAACTGGTGGTGACGACCTCCGCCACAAAGCATACGGTGCCATCGCTCGGCTTCGTCGTGTGGGACCGCCGCCGGAAGCTCAAGCCAGAGTATCTCGAACTAGCTGGCGAGCAGATTCGCGATCTACGGTTATCCGGGACGGAAGTCACGAGCGAGGTCCGCACGCCGCTCGTGGCTTATTTGGGCGATAGTGCGCCGCAGGGGCTGGACGATGCTCCCGCCATGTTCCAGGCCAAGATACTTATTTGCGAAATGACGTTCGTAGCTCCCGACCATAAGAAAGACAAGATCCACAAATTCGGCCACATGCACTTAGACGACCTGGTTGAGCGCCGCCACCAGTTTAAGAATGAGTTGATCATCGCCTCCCACCTCAGCACCCGCTACAGCCGCAAAAGCGCCGAGCATTATGTCGCCCAGCGATTGCCGGATATGCTAGAGGGGCGGTTGCATTTGTGGATGTAAATGGATGTGCGCCATGTTTAACCTGATCTGGTTCCTGCTCATCGGACTCGCCGCGGGGTGGCTTGCCGGGAAGATTATGAAGACCGGTCACCGCGGGCTGGCTGAGAATCTCGTGGTGGGTGTGATTGGGGCGCTCGTTGGTGGTTTTTTTGTGAGTGTGCTTGATGTAGTGATGCGTAGCCTCATCGGACAACTGCTGTCGGCGACCTTGGGAGCGATTCTGCTAATCTTTCTCTTGCGAAAATTCCGCCGAGCATGAGTAATGGCGCACGCGTCGTCGCCCGACCAATGGAAATCCGCATCGCCACCGACGCCGACTTGCCCGCCATCGTGGCGATCTTCAATGCTTCGATCCCCGGTCGGCTGGCGACGGCCGTCATCGAGCCAGTGACGGTCGATCAGCGGCGCGAATGGTTTCACCGGCATTCACCCGAGCGATATCCGGTGTGGGTGGGCGAGCTTGAAAGCCAAACCGTTGGCTGGATCTCACTCACTCAATTCATGCCCGAGCGACCGGCCTACAGTCACACGGTCGAGCTAAGCGTGTACGTGACGCCCGCGGTGCAGGGGCAAGGTCTGGGCCAGGCTCTCAGCGAACATGCGCTACAAGCCGCGCCGGCAATGGGCATTCAGAACGTCGTGTCTTTAATCTTCGGGCACAATGCAGCCAGCTTGCGGCTCCATCAAAAGCTTGGCTTCGAGCGTTGGGGCATGCTGCCCGGCGTGGCGGAGCTTGATTTGCTACCCCGCGACGTGGTGATCTTGGGGAAACGGGTCGGTTGAACCATTTAGCCGATCCCGCCCGTCGGCAACTTCGCCGCCTACCGCCGCGCTAATCGTCACAGAATGTTCCAGTTGGGAATTCTGCGGGTTATGGACAGCTTGGTGACGAATTCGTAGATTACACCCTCTCTATCTGTTCAGTTGAGTCTTCTGATTGCGCAAGGCGGGAAATACTATGTTCACATCGCGATTCACCGCCACACGATCTGCCCTACTGCTCTTGGTCGCGTTTTCCTATACGGCGAACGCATTGGGTTCTCCGGCGAGCGAGCGCACCCAGCAAGCGTTGACCGACTTGCAAACCTGGTTGGGCCAGAACGAAAACGCCGACCAGTGGCGTCAGTACTTACAGCTTCAGCAACTGGAAGAACAGTTTGCCGCTGGCGAGCAAGCCGACCAGGCGGTTTTGGCAAGCGTGCTTCAGCAATTCGAGACCGACGCCAACGGCCTCGACCTGCGCCGATTCGCCGACGTGCGAAACGCGCTTCAAGACTGGAGCAGCGAACGACTACAAGATCTCGATTTGCCGGCATTGGTAAAAGCCACTCGCGATGACTTCACCCCCGTCACCCCGGAGGATGTCGCCGCTGCAAAGAAGCAAGTTGCGACGCGGGCACAAGAGCTAGAGCAGTATCTCTCGTCGGGCGGAGCGAATGGTGAAGCGTGGAAGCAATACCTCGGCTGGGACGCGCTTCAATCCCAACTGGCCGAAGCCGCCGAAACCGACCAAGCGCAGATTACGAAACTGATCGACCGCCTGACGGCCAATGAAGAGGGACTCGAGCTACCGCAATTCCAGAACCTGGCCCGCGCTCTGGAGCGCTACCAGGCACTCGCCGCGATTTACGCGGTCACCGACCAGAGCAAGCTGTACGCAACGAGTTTGGACGGCTTGGCGGAAGACTTAATCAAATACGCCAAGCAGCCGTCTGCGCGACTAAGTCACGCGATTGGTAGTCGGCTCGGCTCAATCGCTGCCTTGGGACAATCGCCCGAGCTGGTAGCGGCCGTGCGGCGTCAGTACTCCAAGCCGAATGCCTACTTGGAGATCACTGCGGATTTTCTCAATCGCGCCGGCTCGCGCGACGTTAACGACGTTGGTCCGGTGAACGATTGCATTTTGGGCACGAGCATCTCGGGCACCGGCACGACTAGCGGCAATCTCGTGCTCAAGACGCTGCCCGCCGATGACCGAGCCCGCTTCTTGCTCTCCGTTGCTGGCAACACGCACGCCCGCACCGTCGGTCTCAACGGCCCGGCCATCCTGCGCAGCACGAGCAACACGAACTTCACTTCGCAAAAGATTTTGGAGATCACCGACCCGTCGTTTTGGGTCTACGCGGCCGATGTCGATGCAAGCACGAATTCGCACACCTATTCGGTGCAGAAACGCGGCGGCGGCATTGGCAGTCGATTGGTCTCACGCATCGGCAGCAAGAGAGCGGCCGAAAGCAAAGCGCAAGCCGACGCCATTGCCTCCAGCCACGCTGAAGACCGAATCGCGTCGGAAATGAACGACGAGGTGCTGGAGCAAATTCGCGAAGCTCGCGACCGTTACACCGACGAATTTCGCCGTCCCTTGATGCGTCGCAACGCCTATCCCGATCTGATCCGGTTTAGTTCGACCGACTCGCTGGTTGCGGTCGAGGTGCTCCACGCCACGCGCCATCAACTAGGAGCCGCGACCGCGCCTCCCGCGTCGCCAACGGGCCACGATATCGCCGCCCGGCTTAATCAAACGGCGGTTGAAAACGCGCTTGCAGTACTGTTGGGTGGCGCAACGCTCAGCCAAGACACAGCCGCGGAAGACCCGGAACTGGATCGCAACCTCCCTGACTGGTTGCAGGACATCATCGACGAGCGGCAGCCCGAAGAAGGCGAGGCGGATACCGAGGGCTTCAAACCCTGGTCGGTCGAGTTCCGTCGCCATCGTCCGATCTCGGTCGAGTTCGGCGATAACAAAATTACTGGAACCGTACATGCCGCGCGGATCAATACGGGTGACGAAACCTACGAGGGTTGGGATCTAATAGCAGTCTTTACTCCGCACGAACAGAACGGACAAATTTCGCTAATCCGCGAAGGCGAGATCGACGTGCTGCCAACCGATTTCGACCCCACGGCCGGACAGCAGCTTCGACGCCGCGACGTGGCCCTGCGCAATAATCTCTCGAAGGAGATCAACGAACGCGCCGATCGCGGCGAAGGCATCCCTGAAGTTATCGAGATCGAACCGATCGAAATGTCGGAGGATTTAAAGCACCTCGGCATGATGTGGGTCCGCCGTCTCGAACCCGCCGCGGGTTGGCTCACCGTGGGGCTGAATGTGGAGTGAGGAAGCTGTCGGCTATCGGCTATCGGCTGTCGGCCAGAAATTAAACATGCAAGATTTTCGAAATCTTGAGGTGTGGCAACTTTCCCACGAGCTAACGCTCGCGATCTATCGCTCGCGATCTATCGCACAACGGGTACGTTTCCGGGGGATGAACGGTTCGGGCTGACTTCGCAGATTCGTCGGTGCGCCGCTTCCATCGGAGCGAACCTTGCCGAAGGTTGCGGCCGGGGCAGTGATATTGATTTCGCTCGCTTTGCGCAAATATCAATGGGGTCCGCCAGTGAACTCGAGTATCATCTCCTGCTATGCCGCGACCTCGGTTTCCTTGAAAATGAAATCCATAGCGATCTCGAATGTAGGACGCAACGAATTAAACGAATGTTAGCCTCTTTGTTACGCGCGCTCAGAAAAGATCAATCCCCTCCTGCAAACAGCCGATAGCCGACAGCCTCCTCCCCATGGACGGTTTCATCGAAATCGCGTTCGATTGCCTTCCGCTCCGATCAGTGGGCCGGGTCGATGTGCCGCTCGATGCCTCGCCGGCGTTTCGTGCTCGATGCGAGCGGCTGAAACAAGCGATTGAAGCGCACGGCACTGCCAATACCTATTACCTTTTCAACGCCCATTGCGTCTTCCGACTTGCCAATTCGGAAATTGAGGGCATGTTACGGTTCGGCTTCGACGGAACCGTTTTCACCGACGCGAGCGATGCCCGGACGGCTCGCGTCGATCTGCATGTGTCGCTAGCAGCGGAGACATGCGGCGGCGTGCCAGCGGAGTTGTTGCCGTGGCTCACCCGACAGGTCGAGAATGCGGTGCGGATCGAGTTCGACCGCTACGTCGCCGCCGGCAGCTTGCAGGAGACGCTCGATCGACTGCAGCTCATTGACCGGCTTGCTGGGATCGGCGGACTGGGTCTGTAAATCGCGCTGGCGCGCTAAGCCGCAAGCGGTAATGCCAGCACCGCTTCTTGCAGAAATGTCAAAGTTTGACGATTAGGGCGACGATACCATTTCTGCTGATTGTCCTGATCAGGCTGTGTGCGCCCGCGCTGCGGTCGAACTGGCCGACGGGCAAACGGTCCGGGGGGACCGGGTCCGCCTACCGAGGCGGACCTTTGTCAAACGATCTTACGCGCGACAAGTCTCCTCCGGGCCGATTGGCCCCTGTTGGTCGATTCGTCGCACGAAACGCCTGGAGTCAGGATCCCCATGAACCGCGACACTCGCACCTGCTGCTGCTATCTGCTGATTACCGTGCTGCTCATCACGGGATGCCAGCCGACGCAGCCCTTCTACTTCATGGAAGACGGCGACCTGTCGCACTATCTCGATGTGGCCACGCAGATCGAGTATCCCGACGTCGCGGAAGAACCCCTCGACGAAGTGTCGGGGGCCTTGCCGCCGTTAACGTTACGCAACTCCGAGAATTACGAAATGTGGGATCTGTCGCTGGAAGAAGCGACCCGCATCACGCTCTGCAATAGCAACGTCATGCGGCAACTTGGCGGCCGAGTGCTGAGCACGGCGCCCGAAACGATTTCGCGAAATCTGATCAACGGCGCTTCGGTGGTCACCACCTACGACCCGGCGATCACGGAAAGTGCGACGGGCACCACCATCGCTGGCGTAACCATCGGTGGCACCGGTGTTGAATCGGCCCTCGCGGAGTTCGATGCCCAACTCGATGCCAGCACGACTTGGCAAAAAGTAGACCGGCCCCAGAATCGCGATATTCCGCTCATCTTCAATTCCAATCTGCAGCAGGATCTTGGTAGGTCAACGGTTGGCATAACAAAAATCTATCCAACCGGTACGGAGTTCTCCTTTCGCAACAACACCAACTACGAGTGGAGCAATCAACCGGGCCGGACGACGCAAAGCGATTGGGAAACGAACTTCGAGACGTTCTTCCGGCAACCGTTGTTACAAGGTGCCGGTCTGCAATACAACCGCATCGCTGGTCCGCAGCGGTTTGACCAGTACGCGGGCAACTTCGTGAACTCCTTCGACGGCGTGGTGATCGCGCGGATTCGCACCGATCAGGCCTTGGCCGACTTCGAAGGCGGCGTCCGCAACTTGATGCGCGACGTGGAAACCGCCTACTGGGAGCTTTATTTCGCGTATCGCGATCTGGAAGCGCGGAAAATGGGCCGCGACAGTGCCCTGGAAACGTGGAAGCGCGTCGCTGCGCTATTCCGCGAAGGTGCCCGCGGCGGCAGCGCCGATCGCGAAGCCCAGGCTCGAGCGCAGTACTTTCTGTTCCGCGGTCAGGTAGAACAAGCCCTTACCGAACTGTATCGGGCGGAAAACCGGCTGCGTTACATCATGGGCATTGCCATGTCCGATGGTCGGTTGATCCGGCCTAGCGATGAACTGACCACCGCCGGAATCGACTTTGATTGGAGCCAGGTGCATGGCGAAGCGTTGGTCCGCCGAGTGGAAGTTCGCAAACAGAAGTGGGAGATCAAGCGACGCGAGTTGGAACTGATTGCCGCCCGTAATCACCTGTTGCCGCGGCTCGACGCCACCGGTACCTACCGATGGGTCGGCGCGGGTAACGAACTGTGGAACGACAATGGAATTCCACCCTTTGCTGAAGGCTCAAGCGCTTTTGAAGTCCTCACGGGTGGCGATTATCAGGAATGGAATCTGGGGCTGCAACTTAACATCCCCATCGGCTATCGCCGGCAACTCTCGGGCGTTCGCAACCACCAACTATTGCTTGCTCGCGATCGGGCGATCCTCAAAGATTTGGAACTGGAAATTTCGCACCAACTAGGCGACGCCCTCCGCGGTCTCGCCCTTAACTACCAGCTTACGGAAACCAACTTCAACCGCCGCGTGGCGGCACAGCGGGAAGTTGAAGCGATCCAGATCGCCTTCGAAAACGATTTCGTAACCTTCGATTTGTTGCTTGATGCCCAGTCGCGTCGTGCCGATGCCGAGTCGGCCTACTACCGCGCATTGGTGGACTACAACCTGGCGGTGGTGAATGTTCACTTCAATAAGGGGACGCTTCTGGATTACAACGGCGTGCTCTTGGCCGAAGGCCCGTGGCCCGGCAAGGCCTACTTCGATGCCATGAGCCGCGCCCGCAAACGCGATGCGGCGATGTTCATCGACTACGGCTACTCCCGGCCCAACGTCTTCAGCCAAGGTACCTATCCGCAGCAAACCGGTGACGTGATGATGCAATCGCACGCCGAAGGGGAATTGCAGCCCCAACCCAGCCCCACGCCAGCTGAAGATCAGCCAGAAATGCTACCCATGCCGACCAGCAGCATGGAGCGACCGCTCGATACGCCGCTGACTTCGACAGCAACCTTGCTTCCGTCGCACGTTGATCAAAGTGGGAATGTAATGCAGGCCTCTATTGCCACCGAGCCGCCGCAACCGGCCACGCCGGTCCAATATGCGGCTCCTGCGACTGGCGTGCGATTGTTCGAGCAGGGCTATGAACCGACTGGAAATCCACTGCGGCAGGCTGCGGACGCACAGCCGGCCACCCAGTTGCAATAGGCGATGAGTGATCGGGGTGTCAATCGAGTCGGCGACGTTGTTGCATTTCAAGCCGGAGGCTTGGCAGCCATTAGCCGGCGGTCAGCGCTAGCGCCACCGCCGGTACGTTAAAACCGCGGTATCAGCACCCCGGCACGGG
>JBBDYG010000095.1:0-15492 GCA_040901765.1 Pirellulales bacterium | reverse complement strand
AAGACGCGGTCGATTGCTGGCACCCCTGCCGGGGTGCTGCTTAGTCACTCTTTCATTCCGGTGGTGCGCTTCGCGACCACCGGCTAATAGCTGTCATCCCTCCGGGATGAAGAACACCGCAAGCGTCTTGGTTGTGTTGTGTCCGCAGCTTAGACTTGCACCGCCCATCGCGAGCGGTTCCGCAACCCGATATATTGATGCGATCCTACCGGCTCGCTCCGCTTCCCTGACCGCTGCGCTGATGTTCTTCTCGTTCGACGGCATTGACGGCGTCGGCAAATCGACGCAACTGACGCTGTTTGCTCAATGGCTTACGGACCAAGGGCAGCAGGTCGTGACCTGCCGCGACCCGGGCAGCACGCCCCTCGGGGAGCGAATTCGCAACCTGCTGCTAGCCAATGACGAGCAGGCGCCGATACATCGCCGGGCCGAAATGCTACTGTACATGGCGGCCCGCGCGCAACTCGTGGAGGAGATCATTCGCCCCGCCTTAAATGCCGGCAAGACGGTTGTCTCCGACCGATATCTGCTGGCGAACGTCGTTTATCAGGCCTACGCAGGAGGCCTGCCGTTGGAGGAAGTCCGCCAGGTGGGCGAGATCACTATTGCTGGCATTATGCCGGACGCCGTTTTCCTGCTCGACATGGAACCGACGCAGGCGGATGCCCGGCTTCAACGTCCGCGCGACCGCATGGAGCAGCAAGGAGCTGAATTTCGCGACCGCGTGCGCGAAGGATTTCTCGCCGAAGCCCGGCTCTTTCCGCGGACAATCCACGTGTTGGACGCCAGCCGGCCCGTTCAGGAACAGCAGAACGCAATCCGGGAGATCGCGTCGAGTCTGCTGTAGCCGATAGCACTATCCGGTAACTGCGGGGCGTGCCGGCGCAATCTGCGTAAGTTGCACCGGTTGCGGCAAGAAACGAAATCTGCGATTGACTTTTGCAATTCGTGTGCGTTAAAATGCGTCCCCGGCTAGAGTTACGTCATCAATACGATTGTTGATCGCCGCGGAAGCTGCTGGAGGTGCTGTCGCCGAGCATACCGAATCGCCGATTTAACGTTCCATCACCGCTGCATTACAACTCGCCTTTATAAGCATGATTTTTCGACCGACCGCGTTACGGTGGGAACGATGGTTCATCGACGGACAGAAACCGGATGGGCTGTCCTGGCGCCGGCCAAGCTGAACTTGTACCTCGAGGTACTCGGCCGGCGCGACGATGGCTATCACGAAGTGGAAACACTCGTAGTACCGGTGCGCTTGTGCGACGAACTTTCCGTGCGGCCACAGCACTCTGGAATATCGCTACGCTTAAGTCCGCGGCTCTCAAATGCGGATAACGTGCCCGCCGACGACACCAACTTGGCGGTGCGCGCGGTACGGTTACTGGCCCTTCGCGCAGGATGCGAGCAAGGAGCGTCAATTACCCTTCGGAAGCGGATTCCGTCGCAAGCGGGACTGGGGGGTGGATCGAGCGACGCCGCGGCCGCCCTACTGGCGGCGAATGCCGTCTGGCAACTGGGCTGGTCGATCGACCGCTTGAGCAACGTCGCGGCGGAAATCGGCAGTGACGTTCCCTTCTTTCTGGCGGGAGGCGCCGCTATTTGCCGCGGCCGCGGCGAGCGGGTCGAATCGGCACCGCTTCCGGCGGGGTTGCCCTGTGTGATCGTCCAACCCCCGACTGGCTTAGCCACGCCCGAAGTTTATTCGCGCGTCGATACTTACGCCGAGCCGACTCGGCCGGACGTTAACACTCGGCTAGTACGACTTCTGGCCGGACTGCGCCAAGGAGACTGGCGCGGTGTGTCCCTGGGATTACAGAATCGCCTGCAAGCGGCGGCCGCGCTGATCTCGCCGTGGGTCGATCGACTGGCTGAGGCCTTCGGCAGGTTGCCGTTTATCGCTCATCAACTCACGGGTAGCGGCGCCGCCTATTTCGGATTGTGCCGCAACGGCAGCCAAGCGCGGGCACTCGGGGGCGCTTTGGCCGCTCAATGTCTAGGCCGGGTTTTCGTCACAAGGATCTGCCGCTAGTTTCGCGACTGCAACGCAAGGAGTACGGCTGTGGAAATCACCGAAGTACGCATCAAGCTCATGGAAGAACCCGGTGAGCGACTCAAGGCCTTTTGCTCAATTACCTTTGATGATTGCTTCGTGATTCGCGATCTGAAGATTATCGAAGGCACGACCGGGCCGTTTGTGGCGATGCCCAGCCGCAAGCTTACTTCGCATTGCCCGCAATGCGGAATGAAAAATCACCTGCGCGCCAACCACTGTAACCAGTGCGGTAAGCGGTTGGAGGAGGGCAGATTGATTAAAGACGCCGACGGTCGCGCGAAGCTCTATGCCGACATCGCCCATCCCATTAATTCCTTCTGTCGCGAAATGATTCAGACCCGCGTCATCGAGGAGTTCTACGAAGAGCTCGAACGGGCCAAGCTCCCTGGTTACATTTCTCGATACGACGATTTCGACGTCGACTACGGCGATGTCCCGCGCGAGCGGACCAATCGCACCGACGCCGCGCACAGCCGCACGGCGACCAGCCGACCCCACCACCCGCCGCAAGTGCAGCCCTTGGCAACTCGAAACGATCCGACCCCGAATTTGCAGCCCACGATCTCCTCCGGCGCGGACGGCCAAGCCCACGCCAGTAGCCGCACCCGACCGCAAGGGTTCGGAGCGGGCATATTTCCGGACGAAAATTGAGGTTGTGAGGCCCGGCTTCCAACGTTCGTTGTCGTCGTCGGTCCGGCGAATAAGAGGCCGATCATCAACATTTCAGTAGTTCTTAGCGGCGGCAGCGCTTAGCCGCGGGGCGTAAGCCCGCGGACATTCGCGCCAGATACCTCAAGCCGCGGAGCGGCGGCATCATTGCTATGTCGCCGCTGCGCGGCTTAAGGGTTGTTGCCGATTTTTCCGCCATATCGCCGCTCCGCGGCTAACAGCGGCACGCGACTATCGAGAAACCTCGGAAACTTGCCTGCGGCCACTCCAAAAAGCCTGCCCCACGGTGGTAGGCGCATCCACTACTTATTGCGCATACTTGATGGCCGGAGTGCGGACCTGTTCATCGTCGGCGCCGCCAAAGAGCCGCACCAATCGAATCGAGGTTCCTGTGACATACCGAAAATCGTTTGCTTTCCCAATCGCATGCGGGCTGTTTGCTGCATTGTGCTCTGTCTCCGCCGCTGCTGAAACCTCCGAACTCGGCGGCACGCTGCCAATTACCGTCGAACCGAGTGAACGCGGCATGGCCGTGAAGGCGGATGGCAAGCCCTTTACCGAGTATTTGACACGCTCCGGCAGCAAGCCGGTACTGTACCCTCTCGTTGGGCCCACCGGCGCGAAGTTGACACGCGGCTGGCCGATCGTGCCGCTTGCGAAGGGCGAGAAGGACGACCATCACCATCACCGCTCGCTGTGGTTCACCCAGGAAGGTTTGAACGGTGTGAACTTCTGGCTCGAACCGCAAGAGGGCCAGCCGCTCGCCGGCCACGCGGGTGAAATCGTCCATCGCGAGTTTGTCCGCTCCGAGGCCGACGGCAACGAAGGCATCATCCAAACGCAGAACGATTGGCGCGACGCCAAGGGCAATAAGATCTGTGAGGACGAAACGACGTACCGCTTTGCCGCGCACGACGATCTGCGCGTGATCGATTTCCAAGTCGATCTTCATGCCAGCGAAAAGGATTTGGAGATCATGGACTCGAAAGAAGGCACGTTTGCAGTCCGCGTGGCGGGCCCCATGTCGGTCGATAACAAGCAGGGTGGCCGCATCGTCAACAGCCGCGGACAGGAAGACGCGAGCGCTTGGGGCATGCCCGCCGAATGGGTCGACTACCAAGGGCCGGTCGATGGCCAGGAGGTTGGCCTCGCGATCTTGAGCCACCCCAGCAACTTCCGCCCCGCGCCGCGGTGGCACGTCCGCACCTACGGGTTATTCGCGGCCAATCCATTTGGCGAAAAGGACTTTCCGCCCGTGGAGGGCTACAAGCAGGGTAGCATCACGATTCCCAAGGGCGATACGCTCACGCTGCGTTACCGCGTCCTGCTCCATTCCGGTGACGAGAAGCAAGCAGACATCGCCGAGCATTATCATCGCTATGCCGGCAAGCAAGCCGCCCAGCAAGATTAGTTCATTTCATCATCGCTCAGGCCATTTGGCGAAGTTCACTGCTCGCGGAGACTATCTTGAACGATTCCAATTCAACCGTGAGCTGTACGGTCCGCGGCGCGACGCTGCTAGCCACCGTCTTGATCGAGGAACTGCGAGACACCGAAGGGATCCAGCAGCTCAAAGACGATCTATTGGCGGCGATTACTCTTGCCAATCCGCGGAACGTGATCGTTGATCTGAGCCAAGTGCAGTTTATTGGTAGCGTAGGCTTCCTGGTGTTCCTACGGTTGCGACGAGAACCGGGTATCGGTCGAATCGTTCTTTGCAATCTCAACGAACACGTCCGTGGCGCGTTTCTCATCTGCCGCTTAATTCCCGATGGCAACCACTCATCTGCCCCTTTCGAGGAAGCCGCTACGACGCAGGACGCGCTGAAACGCTGCGGCGAAGCTTAGTGCAAAGTCTCTCAGCCCGACTCCGCGAACGGATTCGTTTCCCGACTCGGACGTTTTTCGGCCTTATCATTTGGGAGAAAAACTCTTACGTCAATTGATTCCAGACGCAATAGCCGATTTGCTCGCATTGTTTTCGGCAAAAAATCTTCGTCGTAATTGATGTGCCAGTCGAGGACGCGAACTTGGTAGGAATTGCGGCCATCGTTCTTAGCAAACGCCACCATCTCCAGGGCGTCATTCGACTCAAACTGCGGTCTGACTATGAACTCTCTCATTACTTCATTTGGGTCGCTGGGGACTGAAGCGGTGACGACCTCGTCGACCGGGATGCCCCACTTCGCAAAGACGTCAAGAGCCTTTGGAAGCTCCGTCCCAATCGTCAACGTGCGATCTACCGCGTCAGCCTTGTCCGCGTCGGCAATGAATTTAATCGCAACGGGGACAGGCGGGGCGGCGTTATTCTTCTGCGCCTCACAGCCGAATTGGATACGACAACGAGCAACAGCATAAGATTGTTTGAACGTAACATCCGGAAACTCCAATGTTTAAGCAAAATGTGAGTGGGCGGGGACGCCGCGGCTCACTTCTCTCTGTTACCTCAACGCGCTCCGCTCTGAGGACTCCGCGTCGCGGCTAATCTTGCGACTCACTCCTCCCCTCGCTCCTCGCCCCTCACCTCTCGATCCTCCACCCGCACCTTCCACTCATCGCTGTTCCCCTTCAGCTCCGGCGCGTACATGCCGTACGCGACGGTGGGGAGGGCGCTGAATTCGCCGGGGATTTCGGCTCGGAGGCGGTAGGCGGCGCTGTGGTTGCCGCGGGCGAGGGCGCGGACGAAGAGGTTGACGGTTTCGTCGCGGAACTCGACGTAGGCGCTCAGGGCGTTGCCGGTGTAGCCGCTACGGACGTCGACCGGTTCGAAGCCGGCGGCCTTCGGGTCGACGATCAAGATGTACTCGTAGTCGTTCTTGCTCTCGACGGTGAACTCGACCTCTACCAGGTCGCCGCTGGTGACGGCTGCGAGGCTCGGGATTTCCTGCCGCTCGTATTTTTCGACCCGTTGGTCGAGCACCTGGCCGCGCGAGCCGGCGACTTTCTTGGTGGCGTCATCGACCGGCACGAGCTTGTAGAACTTGCGATTGACGCGCAGCTCCAGGCCGGTGGCTTTGATGTCGTCTTCGAGCGTAAAATTGGTGAGATAGCCGTTCCAGTAGAGCCGGCCGTCGCCCGTCTTGCGCAGCTCGATCGTGTGCTCGCCGGCGGCCAGGGCGTCGCCTTCGATCACCAGCGCGTTGTCGAACGTGAACAGGTTCTCGGGCGTGATCTTCACGTCCTTGCGGCGCTGGCCGTCGACCCACACTTCGACCGTCATGTCGGGCTTCGCTTCGCCGGTGGCGGCGAGGTAGTCGGCCATCGCCTCGATCACCAGGGCCGTGTCGCGGGTGCTGTTCCAGTAGGTGGCGTGCTTGCGGTTATTGAGCAGGTATTTTACTAACCGCGGGGCGATGTCGCCTTTGGGATCGGTAGCCACCAGGAGCTTGAGGTAATAAGCTTGGGCCTCGTACTCACTGCCGTACCAATACCACCAGTAGCCTGCAGGCAGGTTGAGGTAAGCGGTTTGGTTCTCGTCGTCCTTCACGAGGAACTGGCCGATGTTGCGGACGACCATCGCGAGCTTTTCTTGCTGGCCTTCTTTTTCGAGGGCCAAGCCGAACGACGCTAAGCCGTAAACGGCGAGTTTCGTGCGGTCGCGGTAAAGATACTCGCGCAATTTGTCGTTGCTCGTGCCGGCTTCGACGAGAATATGGTAAACCAGCGCGTCCATGTTGTCCGCGAAGCGCTTCGATGGTTTTTCCTTGTCGCGGGCTTTGCCCTCGCTGTCGACGTTGTCGAGCTTGGCGATTTGCTCGGCTTGATAGCGCTGGAGCCACTCGACGCCACGCTGCTGAACTTCGGGCACGATGGCGACGTCGTTTTCCTTGGCCACGATTAGGCCGCGGACGACGATGGCGGTCATGTGAGGCGTGCTGTGTTCGCCCCAGCCGCTGAACCAGCCCCAGCCGCCGTCGGAAAGCTGCATGTCGGTCAGTCGGCGAACGCCCGACTTCACGATGTTATCGAGCTTCTCCTGACTGAAAACGGGGTTCGCGTCAAAGCGTTTCCACTGCTCGGCCCGCTTCGCGGGGTCGCCCAGTTCCTGCGGGTTGAGGTTGTTGCGCTGTTCTTGCAAGGCTTTGAGATCGACGCCGAGACGTTGCAGCGTCCGCTGCGTGACGACGGCCGGCAGGAAGCGGTTGAGCGTCTGCTCGGTGCAGCCATAGGGGTAGTCGATCATGTAGGGCAATGCATCGACCATCGCGCCGGCCAGCGTGGGAGAGTAGCGGACTTCGAGCCGGGTCTGCTCGGGGCGGCGTTTTTCAGGAACGGTGACGACGAACTGGCCGCTGGCTGCGTCAGGCGCAACCACGCCGCTGTAGGAATCCATTTTCTCCATGCCGTGAACCAGCACGGGGAATTTTAATTCCATCGCGTCGGACTCGGCATCGGTGAGCGCGAACGCCCGCACGATGGCCTCGCCTTCGCGGACGGCTTTCACACGCCAATCGACGCGCTGTTCGCCGCCTGCGGCGACTTCGATTGTGCTCTCGAGCGTCGAGGGCGCTTCGAGCGTATTGCCTTCAAGTTCTAGCCGCACGCGGACTTGCTTCGCATCGGGCAGGTAGTTGTGAACGTTTGCAGACAGGACGACTTCGTCGGTCTCCACCAAAAACCGCGGGGTTTGCAGGCGAACAAGCAGGTTCTTGCGGGTGACGGTCTCGGCGGCCGCTTCGCCGACGCGGGTTCCCTGCCCCATCGCCCAGACTCGGATTTTCCACGTCGTCAGGTTTTCGGGCATCTTGAGCTTTACTTCGGCGAGGCCGTCGCTGTTGGTTTCGAGCGAGCCGTTCCAGAGGGCCGTGTCGGCGAATTCGGTGCGGACGGTGGCGGCGGCCATTTCGGGCTGGCCGCCTTCCGCGGCGTACTCGACACCATCAGCCTTTGCCATCGCCATGGCGTCTGCCGGCGCGTTGGCGGGCGTCGCCATTTCTACGCCGAGCGCCATGCCACGCATGCGCCCCCCGGCGCCGCTGCCTGGAGCGCCATCTACCACTTGCGATTGGCTGGTCACAAGCAAAAGATCTTGCCCGAAGACACCAATGTACTGCATCGCCGGCTCACCCGGCGGGACGAGATTGCCCTCAACTCGGCCGAGGTTGGTGACGTTCTGCGGGTGGTGCGTCCGCTTCCATTCCCAAAAGAACTTGCGGATGTCGGGGACGTTCGATCCGCCGGAGATGTACTCGACGCTCTTGTCGTAGATCGTAATGACCGTCTCGCCGACGAACGCCTTGCCCGCGTCGTCGGTGAGTTTGACCTTCACCGTCGCTTCCTGGCCGGGCTGATAGGCATCGGCCGAAGGGAGCGCCTCGACGTTGAGAACGCGGCTCGCCGGCGGAACGGCGATCTCGCGCTGCTCGCTGTGGTATCGGCCGTGGGCGACCGTTGCGGCCTCGATGAAGAAATTGGGCATGTCCCGCGCGGCGACGTCGATTTCGACAATCGTGCTCTTTCCTTGGAGCCGCACGACCTGCGGTTTGGGGTAGACGCCGCTGACTGACCGCACGAACAGCAGCACCGTGCTGCCGATGCGGTTCGTGTTGATTTGCAGCTTCACCTTTTCGCCCGGGGCGTAGTTCCGCTTGTCGGGCACCAGCTCCAGGTCGCTGAACTGGAAGTCGCTGCCGTCGAAGCCCTCGCCGACGATGGTGAAGAGGTAGCCCCCTTCGATTTTGTGGTCAGCGCCGTCGGTTACTTCGTACGACAACCGATACTGCCCCGCTTCGCTAGCCTTAAGCTGTAACTCCGCGCGGCCTTCGGCGGTCGTGGGCAAGTCCCAACTTTTAACTTCTGTTTCAATCGGCTCGGTCGGTTTCTCGGCGTTATACGTGACGCGCAGCAGCTTGAGCTTGCCCGCGCCCGTGACTGGCTTGCCATCGGGCGTGCGAGCGGCGCCGCTGACGGTGATCGTGTCGCCCGTGCGGAAGTAACCACGATCGACCCACACGAAGACCTCGAACGGCTTGCGCGCCGCGAGCACTTCCCCCGTGCCGACGATCGTGCGCCGAGATTGATCGGTCACTTCCGCTTCGATCTGGTAACTGTGGTCGCTGTCGCCGTGAAGCTCCTTCGCAAGCTGTGTGTCGATTTCGATTTTGAGCGTGCCATCGTCGCCGATCGGGCCGGCACCTTGGGCTACGATTTCCGGCGGCGCGGGCGGTTGCCAGATCCAACTGAACGCGGGCCGTGGGCAGCCCCAGGTCCGCCAACCGGGATACCAATCGTTGTCGGAACTGAACCACCAGTAGCCGGGGCCGTAAAGCCAATCCCATCGCGACGGCGGATACCACTGCGTCGTCCGCGGCGTGCGCGTGACTTTGTATTTCACCGTCGCCTGTTTGACAACTTCGCCGAAGTAGTAACGGGCCTCGACCTTGGCGGTGAACTTCTCGCCGAGCATCACGGGCTTGTCGGGCGCTTCGATGATGACTTCAAACTCAGGCTTCTTGTATTCCTCAACGCGGAACGTGCCGCCGCCGCGGTTGACGATCAGCAGTTGATACTGGCCGAGCGTCGCTTCGACAGGTAGCTCGAACTCGCCCAGGATGCCGCCGTAGGCGTTGGCGGTAAGTTGCTCGGTGTAGACCTTTTCGTTACGCGGGTCGTGGATCTCGACCTGGAACGTTTGGTGCGCGAACTCCGAAATGTCCTGCTGATCGTACTGCGCGTGGCGAACCCAAAACTTGAAGTGGACCTTTTGACCCGGCCGATAAACGGGCCGATCGGTGATCGCGAGCGTCTTCACTTCGTTGTAAGCGGGGTCGTGCCGCTGGCCGTTCCACACATTGTGAAAGCCGAGATAAGCAAGCCGGCCTGCCTTGTCGCCGGCGGGGGGTGTCGTTGCAATAGCGAGCCACTGGTAGCGGTCGCGCTGCTGCTTCTCGCCCGAGGCGACGAGCGCCAGGCCGTCGGCGTCGCTGTTCTCGGCAAATTGCTGCGTGTCGATGCGGAAGCGGTTGCCGTCGACGTGCTCTTGCTTGTAGCCGAACAGCTCGACGTTCGCCTTGGCGATCGGCTGGCCGGTGACGGCGTCGGCGACGTAGTACAGCGCCTGGCCCTCAAGTTGCTTCTGGACGATGGCGGTGTCGGCGAGCCAGAGGACGATCTTGCTCGTGTTGCCGTCGGCCATCTTGGCGGAGACGAGATACGCCCCCGCTGCTTGCAGCGGCGTGGTGACGGTAATGCGTTTGTCGAAATGGGCCTCGCGCGGTTTGAGGTCAAGCGTCCACTCGGCGACTTCTTTGCCGATGTACTCGTGCTGTTTCTGCTGCACGAGGCGGTGGCCGATTTGATCGACGTTGAGCTTTTCCCACTCCAGTTGCGCCGGCTTCGACTTGATGTAGGCCTTCACGTCCGACAGCAGCTTGGCGATGTTGATCTCGTGGGCGATGAACTCGACTTGATTGCCGTTGCGGAACCGGAAGTCGACAGTCGCGCCCTTCCCCGCGGGCTGCGACATGACCGTTTCGAATTGACCCCAGTTGCCCTCGATCTGCGCCAGCGACTCTTTGGCGAAAGTACGAAGCTCATCGTCGATGGCCAGTTCCTGCGCCTGCCGCCAATACTCGGCGGCGCGGGGGTATTGCCGGCGGTTCTCAAAAATGCTCGCAAGCTGCCGAGCGGCGTTGGAGGCAATCCGTTTTTCGCTTTCATTTGCTGCGCGCTCCAGCACTTGTTGATAGAGCTTGATGAAGTTGTGCTCGTCGGGCAGATCGAAACGCTTGATGCCATTGGCTAGTTTGGCGATGGTTTCGGTTTCTTTCAGCGTGTGGAGGGCGTAACGACTGTTGGCGGCTTCATCGTCGCCCATCCGTCCCAGCAGAATTCCATAGTCGGCGAGCGTCTGCACGCCAAACTGCTCGTGCAGCAAATTTGCTCGGGCGTTTAGCTCCGCATGCCAAAGCGCCGGATTCCACTCGACTGCCTGCCGCCACAACCAGCGCCACCGCTGACCGTCGCTCTGCGCAGCGTCCCAAGTTTCTGGAGCGTCGTAGAAAATGGGATTGCCCTCGGCATCGACCGGAGCACCTTGAGTGTCGCCGCCGTGCCACCAACCCGCCTCGTAGTCGGGAAGCTGTTTGAGGTCGGTCAGGTATTGAAGTTGCCATGTCTGCCGTGCGCCGCCGCGGCCGAGCAGGAGTGCATTGGCGAATTCACTGAGCATGCCGCTCGCTTCGCGCTTCACATCGGCCAGCTCCTGCTCGGCAGCGTTCATCGCCGCCAGGTAAAGCTGCAACGACCGCACGCGGTCGCGGTCGAGCGAGTTGACCACTTCACCGCCGCCGCGGTGCTGGCCGCGCTCGAACTCGCCCGAGATGCGGTGGCCGAAGTGCTCGATGTTCTGGTAAAGCCGCGCGCCCGACCACAGCAGGCGCCAGTTATCCTCGTGCGTGGCAATCGCTTTTTCGATTAGCTCGTCAATTTCGTTGGATCGATTAAGCCGCTGCAAGCATCCGACCGCGTCGCGCAGGTCGTCGCCAACCTCTTTCTCAGTCGTGGCAGGATCGAACAGCCGCGCGCGGAAACCAATGTAGGCATCGTTGAAGTTGCCGTCCTCCATCATCTTCACAAGTTCGCTCCGTGCGGTGCTCGGCGCCGGCTCGGCCTGCGATTGCTGCCAAAGCACGGCCACGAACACGATCGCCGTCACAAAAATCAAAAGCCGCGCGGGCCAGCCAATGTGCTTCATGGTTCCGGTTGCCTCATGTACGTCAGGCTTCTTGCCTGACAAGCTTGTTACCCTGGCTATGCTTGTTGCCTGATGTGGAGCGTGGGGAACTGTTCCAGGGCATGTCAGGCTGGAAAGCCTAACCTACGTCAAGATACGGTATTGAGACGCATCTCACGAGGACTTAGTTCCGCGAGACCGCTAGCTTGAGCGACGTTGCGAATTCGCAACGTGGTGCTGCCCAGGGGCCACGAGCCGCGCCGTTCCACTTGGGCCTTGCCTGCAGAAATTGGCCAAAGACTCGGCGGTTTTTGCCCCCGCGGGAAGCCGTTGCCGAGCGGGCATGGGGGTTGCTCGATGAAGACTGGCCGACCTGGCGGTCGGCGCTAACCGGACAGATTACTCCAGCGACACCTGCCGCCGATGACACCGCTCACCCGAGGAATTGCTCCCCACGAATCGTCGCTCTCGGCGGTGCATCGGCTTGCCGATGCCGCCGTCATCTGCGGCGTGCTGGCGTTTGCCCTGCGGGCGACGCCGATGGCCACGACGCAAGACTGCCTCGTCATCGCTGCCAGCACGATTCTGTTGCATCATCTGGTGGCGGAGCTCAGCGGGCTGTACCGAAGTTGGCGCGGCACGCGGCTGCGTCGCGAGCTGGGTTGCATCCTTATTTCCTGGGGCTACACCGCGTCGTTGCTGTTGGGCGTTGGTCTCGTGACCACGTACAACGCCCAGTTTAGCTATGCCAGCAAGCTCAGCTTCCTGATCGCGACGCCGCTGCTCATGATGGCGTCGCGCGTCGTGTTGCGAAAGGTCCAGCAACTGCTGCGAGCGCAGGGCTTTAACACCCGCCAATATGCGGTCTGTGGCGTGAACGAACTGGGCATCCAACTGGCCCGCAATGTCGAGCAAGCTCCCGAACTAGGTTTGCGGCTCGCCGGTTTTTTCGATGACCGCCCCGCGGCGCGAACCGTCTCAATTCCCGGTCCAATTGGTTCGCACGTCGGAAATCTCGACGAACTAGTCTCTGCGGCCCGCAACGGCGCGATTGACATTATCTATATCACGTTCCCGATGCGGGCCGAGGGCCGCATTCGCGACGTGCTCTCGCAACTCGGCGACACGACCGCCAGCGTCTATATCGTTCCCGATTTTTTTGTCTTTGAGCTACTGCACGCTCGTTGGACGAACGTGAACGGCTTGCCCGCCGTGAGCGTGTTCGAGAATCCGCTGTACGGGGTCGATGGCCTGCTCAAGCGGGCGGCCGATCTCGCTTTCGGCTCGCTGTTCCTGGCGCTCGCCGCGGTACCGATGCTGTGCATCGCCGCGGCGATCAAGCTCACCAGCGCCGGCCCGGTGTTCTTTCGCCAGAAACGGTACGGCCTGGACGGCCGCGAGATTCGCGTCTGGAAATTTCGCACGATGACCGTTTGCGAAAACGGCGTTAGTGTTCAGCAGGCAAGCAAAGACGACGCCCGCATCACCCGTGTCGGCCGCATCTTGCGCAAGACATCGCTCGACGAGGTTCCGCAACTGTTCAATGTGCTCGACGGTTCGATGTCGCTCGTCGGCCCGCGACCCCACGCCACCGCCCACAACGAACAGTACCGCTCGCTGATCGACGGCTACATGCTGCGGCACAAAGTAAAGCCCGGCATCACCGGCCTGGCCCAAGTCCGCGGCTTCCGCGGCGAGACCGAGACGCTCGACAAAATGGCCGGCCGCGTCCACTGCGACCACGAGTATATCCGCCACTGGTCGCTGTGGATGGATTTGCGAATTCTGGCCGAGACCTTTTTGGTCGTGCTGCGGCAGCAGAATGCGTATTGACGCGCTGTCGCGTGGATTAAAGGGCAGAACGATTCAATCGTTCTGTCCCCGTTTTATGATTCCGCATGTTCGGCCGCCGAGGAAAATCTCGCCACGCCGTGGCGGATGCGGGCGCGCAGTTCGGCGAGTTGCTAGCTAACTTCGTCATCAAAATCCTTACGATCAAGGTCGACGTAAAAAGTTGGCGTGAGACCCACACGAAGTGCGAAGTACATCAGACGCGCGGACGGCGACATACAGAACCCAACCACATTTGGCATTAGCTCAACATAGTGGTGTAGGCCAAGAATGAATATTGTCACACCGGGGAATTGAGCAAGCGCTTTCAACGCATCTTCGTTGACTTCAAGAAAGGCGGCAGCGATTCGATCCTGTTCGCCGTCAGAGAGCGTCCTCCCAGGACCAAGGCAGATTTCGACGCCGCTTGTGGGATGCCTGTCTTGAATGAACTCGGGGTGGCCGCGTAGGTCTCCCCGGCGCCACGTGCGGTCAATGGTTAACGGCGTTACGGCAAGGAATGCATCGACATCAAATTCCTCACCGTGAGCGAATAGCTTGAAGTGATTCATTCGCACTGGGCTAGATTAAGCCGCATTACGACCGGAGTTAATTGCCCCCTACGTCGGCGGGCCGACCCCCAGTATAACCGCCGCCAGTTCACTTTGCAGTCACCCGGTACGAATAACCAAGAGTTGGAAGCCTGCCCCAACGCCCCGCCGTTGTGGTATATTTGCAACACTGCCAAAGTAACCTCAGCGAGTCGACGATGACGCGAGTTGTATCATTGCTGCTGCCAATTTTGGGCTTTAGCTTGGCCAGCCAAGCCGGCGATAGCTGGCCGCAGTTCCGTGGTCCGGCGGGACAGGGACATTCGGGTGCTGCCAATCTGCCGTTCAAGTGGAGCGAATCCGAAAACATCCGGTGGAAGATTGCGCTGCCGGGCCAAGGGCATTCATCGCCCGTCGTGATGGGCGATCAGATTTGGGTCACGACGGCGGTTCATGAAGCCGGTTCGGACGATGAACTTGCGCGCAAGACTGCCGATCTCTCTGGCGGCACGGAGTTCCGACTGGCGCGCAACCTGTCGTTACGCGCGCTGTGCGTCGACCGTCGCAGCGGGAGCGTGCTGCGCGATATTGAAGTCTTCAGCGTGGCGGAGCCGGATCAAGTTCACGCGATTAACAGCTACGCTTCACCCACGCCGGTGCTGGAGCCGGGCCGCGTTTACGTCCACTTCGGTACCTACGGCACGGCCTGCCTCGACACCGACAGCGGAGATATTTTGTGGAAGCGAACGTTTCCACTGCAACATAACGTCGGACCTGGTAGTTCGCCCGTTGTGGTTGGCGACGCGCTTATTATTCCGTGCGACGGCGCGGATCGGCAGTTCGTCGTGGCCGTGGACAAGGCGACGGGTGAAACGATGTGGGAGCGCGATCGCCCACCCTCCCGCGCGAAGAATGGCGACTTTAAGAAATCGTTCAGCACGCCGCTGGTGGTCGACTGGCAGGGGCAGACGCA
Organism: Pirellulales bacterium; assembly: GCA_040901765.1. Taxonomy (GTDB): domain Bacteria; phylum Planctomycetota; class Planctomycetia; order Pirellulales; family Lacipirellulaceae; genus JBBDYG01. The sequence continues at coordinate 736 of JBBDYG010000095.1, read as the reverse complement.
GGTTGTAATTCCCGGTTCGCAGTGGATCGTGGCTTATGATCCAGCGACCGGCAACGCGATTTGGCAAGTCGATCACGGGGACGGATTCTCGGTCGTCCCGCGACCGGTGGCGAGCGAAAGCCACCTGTTTTTCAGCACCGGTTTTTCGCGGCCCGAGGTGGTTGCCCTGAAGCTGGGCGGCACGGGCGACGTGACCGCGACGCACGTCGATTGGCGGCTGGCCCGCCAGGCACCGTCCATGGCGTCACCGCTGCTGGTGGCCAATCGGCTGTACACCGTCAGCGACGGCGGAGTGGCGGTCTGCCTCGACGCCGCCACAAATCAGGTCCATTGGCAAGAACGGCTCGGCGGCAACTACTCCGCTTCGCCACTACTCGCCGACGACCGCATTTATTTCTTTAATCGCGAGGGCTTGAGCACCGTCCTCACCGATAACGGCGACAAGCCCGAAGTCGTAGCGGAAAACGAGCTTGACGGCGCGATTTTCGCCACCCCGGCAGCGCTCGATGGGGAACTTTTGCTGCGGACCGAATCGCATTTGTATGCGATTGGCGAGTGATCGATTCAAGCTGGAGGCTTGGCAGCTATTAGCCGGTGGTAAGCGAAGCGCCACCACCGGTGCGACATGATATGTGCGAGCACCCCGGCAGGGGTGCCAGCAGTCTCGAAGGAAATGAAACTGCTGCGACCCCGGCCGGGGTCGTGCGCGCGGGTGCTCGCTTTCCGGTGGTGCGCT
>JBBDYG010000094.1:52124-89226 GCA_040901765.1 Pirellulales bacterium | reverse complement strand
GGGCGTTGCCCCAGGCTACGGTGAAAATGGCCGTTGGCCAAATACCGAAGTTATTATTCCCACGTTTCTAAGATTCTAAGCCGAGCGAGCGTTCCGCTACTCAACCGTCACGCTCTTGGCCAGATTTCGCGGCTTGTCGACATCGCAGCCGCGGAGGACGGCCATGTGATACGCCAGAAGCTGCAGCGGCACCGCGGTGATGATCGGCTGCAGGAAGTCCGCCACCGTCGGAACGACGATTACGTCGTCGGCCAGTTCCGCGGCCCGCTCGTCGCCTTCGTTGATGACGGCGATCACCGGGCCGCCGCGCGCCTTGATCTCTTCCATGTTCGACATGACTTTGTCATACACTCCGCCCTGCGGAACGATGAACACGCTGGGCGTGTGCTCATCCACGAGTGCGATCGGGCCATGCTTCATCTCCGCGGCCGGGTAACCTTCGGCATGGATGTAGCTGATCTCTTTGAGCTTTAGTGCCCCTTCCAGCGCCGTTGGGAAATTGTATTGCCGGCCGAGATAAAGAAAGTTGTTGCAGTGGGCGAATCGGGCGGCGATTTGGCGAGCCTTGCCGTTGGTCTCGAGCGCCGCTTCGACGTGTCCCGGCAACGCCTCCAGTTCTTCGATAATCCGTAGCCCCGCTTCGTAACTGAGATGGCGCAGCCGGCCGAAGTAGAGCGATAACAGCGCCAGCACGACGCACTGCGACGTGTAGGCCTTGGTCGAAGCGACGCCAATCTCCGGTCCGGCGTGCAAGTACACCCCGCCGTCCGCCTCACGGGCGATGGTGCTGCCGACGACATTACAGATGGCCAGCGTGGGGTGGCCTTTCCGCTTTACTTCCCTCAGCGCGGCAAGGGTGTCGACCGTCTCGCCGCTTTGCGTAATCGCGAACAGCAGCGTATTGGCGCTCAGGGGCGGGTTTCTGTAGCGTAGTTCGCTGGCGTATTCGACTTCCACCGGAATACGAGCAAAGGCTTCGAGCATGTATTCACCCACCAGCGCCGAGTGCCAACTTGTTCCGCAGGCGGTGAGCACAATGCGATCGACCGAGCGAAGCTGTTGCGGCGTGAGGTTCAGGCCACCGAATACGGCCGTCGCCTCGTCGCGGTCGAGCCGGCCGCGTAGCGCGTTGCGAATCGTTTCGGGCTGCTCAAAAATCTCTTTGAGCATGTAATGAGGAAAACCGCCTAATTCGACCTGGCTTGCTTCGATCTGCAGTCGCTCGACCGAATGCTTGATTTGGCCTTCATCGCGATGAACGACTCGAATCGAGTCAGCGGTGACGACCGCCAGCTCGTGATCGGCGAGATAGACGATTTTTTCCGTATGCCCCACCAGTGGTGACCCGTCGCTGGCAATGAATTGCTCGCCTTTGCCGATGCCGATCACTAGTGGACTACCGAGCCGAGCGGCGACAATTACGTCGGGCCAGTCGCGAAACAAAATGGCCAGGCCATACGTGCCGCGCAGTTGCACGAGCGTGGCCTGCACGGCCTCGATCAGCGGAGCGTAGGGATCGGCCCGGTCGCTGAAGTGGTCGGCGGAGCGCTGTTCAAGTTCATCCGCCAGGAGATGGGCGATGACCTCTGTATCCGTGGCACTGTGGAAGACGTGTCCCCGTTCGATCAGTTGGTCCTTCAGCGCGCGAAAGTTTTCGATGACGCCGTTGTGAACGAGCGCCAGCGCCAGATCGCCGCCGAAGTGAGGGTGCGCGTTGGCGTCGTTCGCGGGGCCGTGGGTCGCCCAACGCGTGTGGCCGATGCCGATCGATCCGTCGGCCGGATGCTGGTCGAGCAGGTTGGCAAGCTCTTCGACGCGCCCGGCGGTCTTACTGATCAAAAGCCGGCCATAAGGATCGAGCGTACCGATGCCGGCGCTATCGTAACCCCGATACTCCAGCCGACGCAGGCCCTCGACGAGGAAATCAGCGGCCGGCTTCGGACCAATGTACCCAACAATTCCGCACATGAATGCCTCGTTCGCGAACGTGCAGGATGGCCAAATCCCACCCGCCCGAGCATTTTACTGCCCTCTGCCTACTTTCTACCGGATGCTATCACTCGTCTGCCCGCCGATTGACCTTTATCAAAACTGCCCAAACCCCTATTTCAATCCGATACGTTACGACCGACCCGAGGGTTCTGTCTATGTCAGCCGCCGATTGGCTTACGAGCTACGTTGTCATCCCGGCGCGGATGGCGTCCACCCGGTTGCCCAACAAGATGCTGCTGCGGGATACCGGCAAGTCGCTGATCCAGCACACCTACGAAATGGCCAGCCGGGCGGTGCGGCCGGCGGGCGTCATCGTGGCGACCGATCACCGTGACATCGTGCGCGAGGTCGAGCGCTGCGGTGGACAGGCGGTGCTCACCAGCGCCGACTGCCCCAGCGGCACCGACCGCGTGGCCGAGGTCGCTCGGCACCTGCCGGACGTCGATCTGTTTGTGAACTTGCAAGGCGACGAACCAGAACTCGACCCCCAGGCGATCGACCAAGTGATCGAACTTTTGGAAGGCGATCGGTCGGCGGTGATGGCCACCCTGGCCACGCCGATTCGCGATGCCGATCAAGTTCGCGATCCTTCGTGTGTGAAAGTGGTGTTCGACGGAGGCGGGCGAGCGCTTTACTTCAGCCGCAGCCCGATTCCGTTTGTCCGCGACCGGGCGGAGCTGCCGGTGGACGTTGACCCACCCCTCTTCCATCAACATATCGGGCTTTACGCCTATCGGCGAGAATTCTTGTTGCAATTGGCCGCGATACCGCCATCGCCGTTAGAACTGGCCGAACGGCTGGAGCAGCTTCGCGTGCTGGAAACGGGGCACGCCATCCAGATCGGCGTGATCGAGCACGCGGCCCGAGGAATCGACACGCCCGCCGATTACCAGGCTTTTCTGACCCGCCGCCGCGCCGGGTGATCCTTCCCGCCTCTCCGGCCCGCAAAATTGTTGCAGCCACTCCGCGTCTACCTTGCGCCGCGGCGTAGACTTGCGCTGGCCGCATAGCGACGGCCTCTAGCCGCGATTCACGAGAGATTCCAGGGGATACCGACCGTGTCATTTCCGATCCGCGTTCTACCGCGCCGGCGGATTGCAATGCTGGCCGCCGCAGGCATCGCCATTGAAACGGCGCTCGCCGCAACCATGTCCAGTCACGCGCTGTGGACGGGCGGGGCGGCATCGCTTCTGGCGGCGGGATTCTTGGTCTGGTTCTGGATCACGGTCGCGGTGGTCGGAAGTGCCGCTGCGACGGCTTGGCGTCACTTCGCCGCAAACGGGGCCCGCCCCGCGCGGTGGTTGGGTGGCCTCGCAGTCGTATCCGTACTCTCCTGCGCGGGGCTGATTTACATCGTCAGTTGGGGCGCCTACCTACAAACGGCGCGTTTCGCAAATTGGGAATCGGTTCGCTTTACGTTCGCAAACTTCGACATGCTGAGCGACTACCTGCGGGCCGCCGACGGAGAGCAATTCATCTGGGCAGCCGTGGCTATCGCAAACTTCGCCCTTGCAATCCCGCTCGTCGGACGTTGGCTCGCGACAGACGGCAGCAGTCAACCCATTGGTGCGCGTCGAGTTGTGGGCTGGTTTGTACTGGTGCTGGGCCTGTGCCTGCTCAAGAACCACATTGGCGGCGACATCAGCATCCATCGCCGCATTACGCGCCTCGACCGGCTGACCAACTCGCTCAACCCAGCGGTAACGCTCATCGCGACTGGTTGGGAAGCGGCGACAACCAAGCCGGTCGAGCCATGCCTCGACCCCGCGGAACTAATTCCGCTGCAAGCGGCCCGCGATTGGCCGGGTGCCATCCCAGTTGCCAACGGCGCGGAACAGCCTTCGATCATTATCGTGGCCATCGAATCGCTGCGGCACGACATGATTGGCTTCCGCCACCAAGGTCGCGAGGTACTGCCGAATATCAACGCGCTGGCCCACGACGGCTTGCAACTCACGCGGGCGTATGCCCAATGCACCCACTCCGACTACGCCGACGTGTGCCTCGCTTCGTCGCTCTATCCGCTGCGGACGGCGCGGCACCACTACTATCGAGCCGACGATCCCTGGCCCAAGACGCTGCTCCACGATCTGCTCCACGAGCAGGGTTATGCGACCGCAATCATTTCGTCACAAAACGAGGCGTGGGGCGGCATGGATGCTTTTCTGCGCACGCCCGGCCTTGATTGGTTCTATGATCCCCGGTCAAACGCCGCCGCCAGCATCACCTCCGACCGCGACCCGGGCTTCGCCCGCGAACTACGCGCGGGAACGCTGCTCGCGGGAAAATTCCCCGATCGGCACACCACCGACGTGGCCCTCGATTGGATCGAACAGCAGACGCGCGCGGAACGACCCTTTTGTCTTGCCCTAAACTTCCAAAGCTCACATTTTCCGTACCTGACTCCGGACGATGCGCCCCGACCCTTTCAGCCGTGCGAGTTGCCCAGCGACGTTAAGTTTTCCAGCTACCCAGTGGAGCGCGTGCCAGTGGTTCGGAACGCCTATTACAACGCGCTGCATGAGGCCGACCGGCAAATCGGCCGGCTGGTGAATCGCCTGCGCGAGTTGGGCCGACTGGAAAACACGATCCTGGTTGTCACCGGTGAAAACGGTGAAGCATTTCACGAAAATGGCACCATCGGACACGCTTGCAATCCCACCGAACCGGTGATACACGTCGCGGCAGTGATTCATGCGCCGGGCCGAGTCGCGCCGGGAACCGACGATTATCCGTTCGAGCACGTCGACTTGGCACCAACCCTGCTGAGTTTAATTGGGCTGCCACGCCATCCGAATTTTCAGGGAATCGACGTTTTCTCACCCGAACGGCCGCCCGCGGACGAGCGACTGCTGTTCATTCACGTGCACAGCCCGATCGCGATGGCCGACGCGGTGCTGCTCGGCGGGCGATGGAAGTACGTCGTCACGCACGAGCAACCGCAAGGGGCATTGTTCGATGTGGGCCACGACCCAGGCGAACTGTATGACCAGAGCGGAAGCGAACCCGCCCTGCGCGAGAAGCTTGCGGCAACCTTAGAACAGTGGCGCGCACGACAACTGGCGTATTACCACTATCCCCAGTTCTACCGCCGCTACTTCCCACCTGCCCCGCCACGCTACGACCGCTCCCAGCTTAGCGGCCAAGAGCCACCACCTCCACTTCGCCAAACTCACTCTGCATTCGCGACCCCGGCGAATCATGCCCCCGCCGCACAAACGCGAGTGCCAGCGGTGCCGCGTACCGCGGCGAATAACAGGCAGAGGTAATTTTCCCCACAGATTTCTCATCGACAACGAGCGGCGTTTCGCGCGGCGGCACGACGTCGCCCCCGAACTTAACTCCGATGAGAGTTTGGTTCACATGCCCCAGCGCGTCGATCCGGGCCACTGTCTCCTGGCCTAAATAGCAACCCTTCTTGAAGCTGATCGCCTGCTGGTTGCGGGCAATCTCCTGCGGCAAGTTTTGCTCCGTTATGTCGATGCGATCGAGCGGAAAGCCGTTTTCGATCCGCACTGCCTCCCACGCCTCGCGATCGCACGGAGTGACGCCGGCGGCCGCAAGTTGATCGCCCACCTGCGCGACCGCAATCCGCGGACACTCGATGAGCCAAGCCGGCGGTTCCGCTATCGGAAAGCGAATCAATGCGCATGAAACGCCGCCGATTTCTACCGGCGTGCGCGCAAGCGGTGCGGATGATCGGTCGAGATGGATCGGATTGGCCGCCACATCGTCAAGTTTATCTCCGACATTCGCTCCCGCTACAAACAAATACCGGACATCGCTCGTGCGATTAAACATCTGCACGTGCTCGCGAATCACATAGCGATCGAGGTGCCCGATCAAGTCGGCCACTTGCGGCGCGCTGCGCGTCAGCACCAGCGACTCCTCGCGGCAAGTGACGAGCACATGAGCCAGGATATGCGCTTTCACATCGGTGAAGAACGCTTCGCATCCTTGGCCCGGCGTGAGACCGAGCACGTCGTTCGTACACATGTTGTGCAGGAACTTCGCTCGGTCACCGCCGCTCACTTCAATGCACGACCAATCGACGAGCTCGACAAAGCCGGCAACGGACGTCAGTGCTTGGTAGCTGAGGCTTGACATTACAAGCAGCCATTAGCCGTCAGCCATTAGCTATTAGCCAGAAGTACACCTTTGTCTGGCTAATGGCTGAGAGCTAATGGCTAACAGCTTTTCTCCGTGTTTCATCCATGGCTAAAAATATTCCTAGGCCACAGTTGGGACCACGTGCTGGGCGCCTTCCAGCACAATGCATGTGGGGTGGCGGCTCATGAGTCGGGCAAGTTCATTCTTGTTCGCGATGGGGGCCACCCCCAATTCTTCGACCGTCTCCGCATCCAATCCACTCATTAAGTAGACTGGTCCCCGTTCCAGAGCTTGAATCAGCTCCCAAGCGCACCAATTGTCGTCCGAAGTGTCGTTCATTAACTTGTGTCCAAGTGCCTCGCGGTCGTCGGAGCGGACGAGCCGACCGAGCGATTTGCCCAGTCGCCCGCGCACGTCGCAAACGACGGCAACCGCGCCCCCGTCACCGGCCACCTTGCCCGCCGCAGCCAGCGCCCGGGCGATGTTGTCCCACGTCTGCTCCCGCTGGTCGCCGGCGACTACAGCCACCACCAAACTTGCACTCTCGGGGAACTGCGACGACCACACCTCCGCGCACTGCCGTTGCGCCTCGGCCGCCACGGCGGTAGGATCCCCGGCCAGAACTGCCGCCACGCGGTCGCCGCGATCCGGCACGACTTCGACCACCAGCGGCGCGCCGACCAGCCATCCCGCCTCGGCTGTCTCTTTGGCAAGCTCCCGTTTCCGCGCAGACGACGTCCAACTCTCAAGTTGCCGAAACCGGCGAATCGTTTCTTCGTCCGCAAACCGCGGGAACAGCCCCTGAAACACGCCGCGAGCATCGTGCTCCTCCGAGTGCCGCGCACATGTTAGCGGCAACACGATGTCCGCCTCGAACAGATGGCGATTGATCCGCAACTCGCGACCCGCCGACGTTAGGCCCATAAAGCAGAGCTGCGATGCATCGCCCGGATTGTGAACGGCGAGCCGCGCAGCGCCCAACTTTCCGGCGAGCGATTGTTCATCGGCGGCATCGGCCAGCACAACGTCGATCGAATCACGTTCCACACCCGCCTGTTCCAGCGTCCGCAGCGCACCGTGAACCACGTCGGCGACTTGCGGAATGCCATCACCGACGGCGACCGCGACGCGATCCCCTGGCACGAGCGCTTCTGCCAACGCTGGAAACGCGAGCGGCACAGCCAGCGATTGCTCGATCGCCTGAGCTGCATCGACCGGCGATTCGCGATGCGCGCTCGCAGCTTGCAACACGTGGTCGGCCGAACCATTGAGTTCCAGCGACCCGTAGCGGCCAATGTTGATCGAGGTGGACATAAAGAAATCATATCGGTCAGAAATTCAGATGGTCAAGCGACTCATGCCCTCTCGGCAGGCGTAGTCGCGCCTTTCAACTTGTGTTATTTTGGCCGCTGCGCTAATCCACTCGTTCGAGGAGCCGCCGACATGCCCGTTTCCACTCAACAAATGCAAGCCTGGTGCGAGACCCTGCTGGACGAGGAACCAACTGGCCTGACGTTGCAGGATTATCTCGAAGCGATTCCGCGGCTCGAATCGCTCGACGACGTGCCCCCCGGCACGCCGGTGCTGGTGCGGGGCGACGTGGATGCCAAGCCGGGCGAGAAAATCGGCGACGGCGACATTCGGCTGCGGTCGATGCTCGACACTTTGGAGTATGGCCGCCAGCATGGCTGGAAGCAAATCATCGTCGGTCACATTGGCCGCAAACCAGAAGGATCGCTTGCCAAAGTCGCGAAGCGGCTCGGCGAACTGCTCGGCACGGAAGTGCCGCTGGTTACCGATTGGCTCAATGAGTCGACGATGACCATTCCCGACCAACTCACGCTATTGATCGCCAGCGCCGCGCCCGGTTCGGTGCTGATGCTCGAAAACACACGCCGCTATGCCATCGAAACGGCCCTCTGGACTGCGACGGTGGAAACACTGCCCGACCTCGCGCCGAGGCTCGCCAAGCTCGCGGATCAATTCGCCGACAAGGTTGCTAACGTGTACGTGAACGAGGCGCTCTCGGCCGGCAGCCTTGATGCGTCGAGCGTCGTGGTGCCGGTAGCGATGGAGCGCGTCGCCCTTGGGAAGTACGTCGCCAGCGAATTCGATGGCCCCATGCAACGCTGTTTGCAAACGCGACTCGTCGTCTTTAGCGGCTTGAAGATCGACAAGCTCGATGACCTCGAAGCGATGATAAGCCGCGGCACGATCCGCACGGTGTTCGCCGCCGGCTCGCTGGCGATGGCGCTCAAAAAGGCGATCGCCGAGCTTGACGGCAAAGTGGTCTCGCTCGGCGTTGCCGAAGACCCGGCTCATAAAGACAAGCCCTACTACATCCCGCGCGAGCGAATCGAGCAAGCGAAGCAAATGGTTCGAGAAGGCCGCGAGAAAGGGATCGAGTTCGTGGTGCCGATCGACTCGGTCGTCGCCGACGGCTCGGTCAAGGACGAGCTATCGCCGACCGATCAGCAGTTCGACGTCGGTCCCAAAACGAGCGCGATGTTTGCGAACAAGGTCGAAGAGTTTCTCGCCGGCGACACGAAGGGGGCCGTCGTGTTCCACAACGGCGTGTTCGGCATGTTCGAGGATCCACGGTTCGAGGAAGGAACGCGGGCATTCATGGCCGAGCTAAAGCACATGAAGGACGCCGGGGTCGAGGTCTACATCGGCGGGGGCGAAGGAGGCACGGCGCTCGACAAATACGGCCAGCCCGATTGGGTAACGCACGTCTTCACCGCCGGCGGCACCGTGCTCAACGCTCTCGGCAGCAAGCCCGTGCCCTATCTGATCGCCCTGCGCCTAGCGTCGCAGAAAAAGTAGGAAGTTTGAATCTGCCTCGTTTGCTGGTATGATTTTGGAAGAGGTCGCATTAGACAATTGTGAGGAGGCTTATCAATGGGAAATACCATCTTCCACGGCATAGTCCGCGGAAAAAATATCGAGCTAGACGAAGCTCCTCCGATTCCAAACGGTGTCCAAGTGACTGTTCAGATTTACTCGCTCCAGGCTTCCGGCGACGGAATCCGTGCCTCGGCTGGCGCATGGGCCGACGCGGGGGACGAACTTGAGCGATGGCTTGACGAAGTGTATCGTGCACGGCAATCGGGCCGCAATACAGATCAATCATGAGCTTTCTGATTGACACGGATACGGCATCTGCCCACCTGCGCGGCATCAGCAGCGTCACTAGCCGGTTTCTCCAATACAATGGTCGCCTCTTTATCTCGACGGTCTGTTTGGCGGAACTGAAGTCTTGGGTGTACCGGAAGAAAACACCAGTAAAGTATCGCCGCGGACTTACGGACATGCTGCACGACTTTCATGTTCTCGACGTTGACGAAGCGGTCGCGGAAAAGTCAGGCGAAGTCGGTGCCGATCGAATGGACCACGGGATTTCCATCGCCACGCCGGACTTATTGATCGGCGCTACGGCACTTGTTCACGACCTGACCGTCGTAACGCATAATACGCAGCATTTTACCGCTATACCCAGCCTACGCGTTGCCGATTGGTTACCGCCATAGTGAGGATTCCGGCATGTCCGCCGAAGAACTACGCGACGCCCTACGACAGCAGCCCTTCGGACCATTCCGCCTTGTGATGACCGACGGCGCGGGCTTTGAGATTCCGCATCCGGACCTGCTATGGGTTGGGCGGCGCTCGGCGATGATCGGTCTGACCGGCGAACCCGGTCAGACCTTCTATGAGCGCGCTGTGCAGGTTAACTTGCGGCATGTGATTCGGCTAGAGCCGATGGAATCGGCCCGTAGCTCAACGTCGAATGGATCGGCGTAGGAAATGTGTTGGGTCGCTCGAATACCAACTGCCGACTATCGCTTGTCCATATCAATCGGCACGAACCATTTCGGCGATGGGATTGATCGCATCTGCGCAATGAGCAGCAGCACGCCAATCAAGATCACCAGAATCGGAATCTCCGCGTCGATTTTCAATCGGCCCGTCTGGCGAAGCACCGACATAAGGCTACTGATCAGAAATAAGGGGCCCAGTATGACGCTAACCTTGTCCACGCCACCGCTCAGCACAAAGGTCAGCACTCCGACGACCCCCAGCCCGAGCGTCCAAACCCAGTTAATGCCCGGCATGTAGCCCATGGCCAACAGCAGCCAGCCGACGCCGACGGTGATGATGATAATTGAAAGCGCGATGGGACCGGAGCGTTGGGTAGGCATGCTGAAACTTTCAATTGTGTTTGCGTGGATCGACGACGTTTTTAATCTTGGTGTTACGATTCAGTTGGCACTACGACTCCTTCATTGCGATGCCTCTGTCAATCGGTTGTTCTCGCTTGGCGAAAAAATATTGAATCAGCGCCAACACGGCAGTACCCGCACAAGCAACTGCGATGCTTGTAACCCATCGATAGTAACCAGGACCGTAGCCAACAATCGAGCTGATGTCTCCTCCCCGTTCGGCGACAGTGATTTTGGTTTGACCGAGAAAAGTCAAGGCGAGCAACAAAGCGACAAGGGATATTCCAAGTGGCTTGAAATAGACAGAAGCTTCACGCTGCCGGCTAGCTCGCAAGAGTGAGTATGCCCACCACGGAAGCAAGAAATTTGCCAATGCAGCTGGATTTGTTGCGCCGAACGGGGAGAGCATAAGGCACTTGATTCCAGAATACTCTTGCCGCGGTTCATTTCCTTTAGCGACCCAAAAAGCCGGAAGAGATAGAGACGACGAAAAAATTGCAACAACACCACCCAGCAGCAGAAGTCGAAGGATAATCATTTACAAACCTCGCTCTCTGTATGGTTCTTCTTCGAAGCAGATTCTTATCTAGGTTTGACCGTCGCCAGCACCGCCGCCGCCCGTTCGCACAACCCCTTCGCCGCCGCCGCATCCGGCGCTTCAGCAATGATCCTTACAATCGGCTCGGTATTGCTCGCCCGCACGAGCAGCCAGCGGTCGGGCCAGTCGAGCCGCAGGCCGTCGAGCCTGTCGGGTATTGCGTCGGCGAACTGCTGCTGAAGCGAGTCGAACGCCGCCGCCACGCGCTCGCGGCTTAGCGTGACTTTAGTTTTATAGATCGCGTAGTGGGGGAGCTCTGCGACCAGTTCGCTGAGCGGCAAGCCGCGCGATGCCATCGCATCGAGGACCAGCGCCATGCCGACAAAGCTGTCGCGCACGAGGCCGACGCGGGGATCGATCGCGCCGCCGTTGCCTTCGCCGCCGATGATGGCTTGGTGGTCGAGCATTGCATCCACGACGTTTGCCTCGCCGACTGAGGAACGAAGGAACGGCACATTATACTTCTCGGCCAAGTCCTGCGTCATCCGGCTGGTCGAACAATTTGTGACTACCGGCCCCGGCGTGTGCCGCAACACATGATCGACGCACAGCGCCAGGGTGTACTCTTCGCCGATGTATTGGCCGCGCTCGTCGATGATCGCCAGCCGATCGGCGTCGGGGTCTTGGCAGAAACCGATTGCGGCGCCGAGTTCGCGCACGCGCGGGCAGACGCCGGCCAAGTTCTCCGCGGTTGGTTCGGGCGGATTCTCGAATTGGCCATCCGGCGGCACGCCGAGAAGCGTCGCGGTGCAGCCCAGGCGTTCGAGCAATTCACGGCCGAGGATGCTCCCCGCGCCGTGGTTAGAATCGAGAAGCACGCGGAACTGCTGAGCGCGAACCCGCTCCACATCGACGGTTTGTTCAATCAGCCGCAGATGACGCGTCGTTGTGTCGTTAAGTGTCGTAACGTTTCCGGCTGCACTGCTCGGTATTGGATTCTCACCGCGACGAAATCGCTGAAGGACACGCTCGCCTGCGATCGCGGAAATCACACGGCCCTCGCGGCTGAACAGCTTGAGGCCGTTATATTCAGCCGGATTATGGCTGGCGGAAATTTGGATGCCGCCGGCCGCCGGCAGCTCACGCACCAGCACGCCGTTGGTCGGCGTGGCAGCAATTCCGCCGTCGAACACGTCGCGCCCCGCGGCGGCAAGTGAGGCGCTCACTGCCGCAGCGAACATCGCACCCGAAGCCCGGCCATCGCGGGTAATGACAATTGGTCCCGCAGGCAGTTCGGCCCCAAAAGCTAGCGCGTAACGAGCGGCGACCTCGGGCGTGAGCGATTCGCCCACGATGCCGCGAAGCCCGGAAACGCTGATGATTAGCTCGCTCATGAAAACGGAGAACTAACCCCGAAGGACACAAAGAAAAAGGAGGCTATCCGTCGTGTCCTTCCTGCCTTGTGGTTTCACTACGAACGTGGCTTAGTATAGGAACCAGCGATCACCGGCAGAAGTGGCACGCCCAAATTCCCATAATCCCCGGTAAAACCCCGCCCCTGATCTGCCACCCAGCCCAAGGTAGAATTAAACCTCACTATGTCCGCACCCGCTTTCCAACCAGAGCACTTCATCAACCGCGAGCTTAGCTGGTTGGAATTCAACGCGCGCGTGCTGGAAGAGGCACAGGACACCACCAACCCGCTACTGGAGCGAGTGAAGTTCCTGGCGATCTTCGCGTCGAACCTCGATGAGTTTTTCATGGTTCGCGTGGCGGGATTGCGTGAGGAAGCCTATGGCGACGAGTTGCCGCAGGACTCGCCGGCCGATGGGTTAAGCCCGCTGGCGCAGTTGGAGCGAATCGCCACCCGTACCCGCCAAATTGTGGATGAACAGTACCGCTGTTGGAGTCAATCGGTGTTGCCGGCGCTCGCTGCGGAACGGATTCAGATCATTGCCGAAAAGGACTTGGCGGCGGAGGCCCGCCGTTCGCTCGACAAGTTCTTTCGCCAGCGGATTTATCCGGTGCTCACGCCAATGGCGGTCGATCCGAGCCATCCCAGTCCGCGGTTCCACAACCGCGGACTCTACCTGGCTGCGCGACTCAAGCGTAAGCGCGGCATTGGGCCGGAGCGGATGTTCGCCGTCGTCCAGCTCCCGCAAGTTTTGCCCAGGTTCGTGCCGGTCGAGCCGGATTCGACTCATGAGTTCGTGCTGCTGGAAGACGTCGTGCAGGCGCGGCTTCCCGAGCTGTTTGGTGGCTACGAAATCCTCGACTCCGGTGCCTTTCGCATGACCCGCGACATGGATGTCGACTTGTTGGAACAGGAGGCCGACGATTTGCTGCGGGCGATTGAGTCGCGACTTCGCGCCCGCCAGCGCAGCGACGCCGTGCGACTCGAAGTGTCGGCTACCATGAACCCCGAGTTGCTCGAGATGCTGGTCGGCGAGGAAGGCCTGCGACGCGGCACGGCGGGATCGAGCGATACATACAGCGAGGTTTACACAATTGACGGCATGCTTGACATGGCCTGCCTGCATGAATTGATCCAGAAAGTCGGCCGGGACGATCTGCGCGAACAGCCGCATGTCCCGGGCACGCCGATTGGCCTTCGGCCTGGAGACGACCTATTCGCGGAAATTGGAAAACGCGATTTCCTGTTGCATCATCCGTTCGACTCATTTCAGCCGGTGGTCGCGTTTATCGAGCGAGCGGCCCGCGACCCGCAGGTGCTGGCCATCAAGCAAACGCTTTATCGCACGAGTGGCGACAGTCCGGTCGTACGAGCGCTCATCGAAGCGGCGGAAAATGGCAAGCATGTCACCGCGCTCGTGGAACTGAAGGCCCGGTTCGATGAGGCGAACAACATCACATGGGCCAGGCAGATGGAACGCGCCGGGGTCCACGTCGTGTTTGGCTTCATGGATCTCAAGACGCATTGCAAATTGGCGATGGTTGTTCGCCAGGAAGGAAAGAAGGTTCGCCGGTACGTTCATCTGGGATCGGGCAATTACAACCCCACGACGGCCCTTATTTACACCGATATGGGGCTGTTTACTGCCGACAAGACAATTTCCGATGATGTGTCCGCCCTGTTCAATTTCCTAACGGGGTATTCGCAAAGCCATAAGTGGCAAAAACTGATCGTCGCCCCGCAAGACATGCAAGCGCGGATGATCGAGCTGATCGGCGAGCAAGCTGAGCGCTCTCGGCAGGGAAAAAAGTCGCGGATCGTTGCTAAGCTCAATTCGCTCGTCGACCAGGAGACGATCGAGGCCCTGTATTTGGCGAGTCAGGCCGGAGTGCCAATTGATCTCATCATTCGTGGAATTTGCTGTCTGCGGCCGGGATTGCCCGGCATTTCGGAAACGATCCGCGTTCGCAGCATCGTCGACCGATTTCTCGAGCATAGTCGCATCATGATTTTCGGCGAGGGGCCCAAGGAACAAGTTTTCGTAGGCAGCGCCGACTGGATGCCGCGAAACTTCGAGCGGCGGGTGGAAGTGGCTTTTCCGGTAGAGTCAGCCGAATTGCGCAGCCGAATTACTCAAGAAATCATGCCGATTTATCTGAACGACAATCAACGGTCGCGGCAGTTGCGGGCTGACGGCACCTACGTGCGGGTCGAAGCCCAACCCGGCGAGTCGCCCTACCGCAGCCAGTTGGAACTGCTGTCGGCAAACCCGCCGGTAGGGATCAGTTCGTCCGAGGCCGAGGCGCGTCTCATGGCCGTGCTCGCGAGTGGCGACAACGCCCTGCAAAACGGTCAGCCCGATGATGGTCGGAAGCCCAAGCGCAAGGGCGAACTGATCAAAACAGGCCGTAAGCGGGGCTAGAGCCAATTAACCCATCCACGGCTTGGCGAGCAATTTGGCCCCATCGCGGCATTAAAAGCCGCTCGTGTTTGCTCGATGTGGTGGATATCGTACAATTCCTCGTGCAACACTTTATCTTCAGGAGCAAATCGATGATCGTACCTCGCTTATCTGCCGCGCTGGTTTTGATTTATCTCGCTTCCTCGGTTTCGGCGGCCGAGCCGTCCGCGAGCAAGTACAACGACGTGGTCGGTCGCGGCGTGGCGTTCTTGAGTCAGGCGCAAGCCGAGGATGGTTCCTTCAGCAAGCAGTCGGGGCCTGGCATTACTGCACTCGTCGCCACCGCGCTGTTGCGGAACGGGCGGACCGTGGACGACCCTGCCGTGAGTAAGGCACTGGCGTATCTCGAAGGGCATGTGCAGCCCGATGGGGGGATCCATGCCAAGGATTCGCTCTACAAGAATTACGAAACCTGCCTGGCAATCATGTGCTTCTCCGAAGCCAACCAGGATGGCCGATATCAGGCGATCATCGATAGCGCCAAGACGTTTGTTACGGACATCCAGTGGGACAAAAGTGAAGGACACGATGAATCGAGCTTGAGCTACGGTGGGGCGGGGTATGGCAATCATCGACGGCCCGATCTATCGAACACGAGCTATTTGATCGACGCGCTGAAGGCATCGGGCACCGGGCCTGAAGACCCCGCCATGCAGCGGGCGTTGCAGTTCGTATCGCGGTGCCAGAATTTGGAAAGCCAGTACAACACGACCGAGTTTGCCGCGAAGGTAGATGACGGCGGGTTTTATTACACCGTCGCAGCCGGCGGCAGCAGCCAAGCCGGCGAAGCACCGGGCGGCGGACTGCGGAGCTATGGCTCGATGACCTACGCGGGACTCAAGAGCATGATCTACGCCGGCGTGGGGCCAGATGACCCGCGCGTGAAGGCCGCTTACGATTGGATTCGCAAGAACTACTCGCTCGAGCAGAATCCCGGCATGGGCGACGCGGGGTTGTATTACTACTATCACACGTTCGCCAAGGCACTCGCGGCGCTGGAAACACAAGAGCTGACAGATAGCCAGGGACAGACCCACAATTGGCGGCAAGAACTTGTGGACCAACTTGCGGAGACGCAACTCGACAACGGAAGCTGGATCAACACCAACGCCCGTTGGCTGGAGGCCGACCCGAACTTGGTGACCGGCTACGCCCTGTTGGCCCTCTCCTACTGCCGGCCCACCCCGTAGGTCAGGCTGTGCCTGACGAGTGCCAGTTGGTTAGTCAGGCACAGCCTGACCTACTTGCTACTTGCTAGCACTCCTGTCAAATCCATCTTCGCGCCGCGCGTGGGTTTTGGTACGACACTCGCCGGCCCACGCGCCGGGTTGAACGATTTTATTTTGCCCATTCCACACGGAAGTGGATCATTCCCATGACCGACTCACGGACGCGTCGAATTCTTTGGCCGATCGTGGCCGCCTCCCTCACGCTTCCCGCCGCTGGCGCGGGTGTTTACTACGCGGTGATCAAACCTGGGTCGGCGCCAAATGCCGAGCACGCGCAGGCTCCCGGGAGCACGAGCCTCGACGCCGCCGCTCAGGCGATAGCCAATCCTCAAACGATTCCGTCCGCGGTCGATGCACTCGCTGCTGCATCAGGTCTGCCCGCGGCAGAGCCCGCTACACCGAATAACGGCAGTCGCTATGGCACCATCGTGCCCGTTGAGTCAGCCGCCTACGCAGTCGCATCGGAGGAGAGTGACCCGACCGTCGCTCTGCCACCCCTTGCCGCCGAGCCGGACGTCGCCCGGGGTCAGTCGCCGAGTGACGAGGCTTCTTCAACCCAGCCTCCAGCCAATTCGCTGCGAGACGACAGTCGCTACGGGGCGGTACCGCCGCTGCCGGACGTGCCCACCGCCATGGCAAGCGAAACGGTCAACCCGCTGCGCGGCGGCGATCAATTGTCGCAAACCGTTGAACCCCTTGAGGCCGCACCTCCCTCCGCCGAGATCGCCAGTTCGCCGCCGAATCCCTTTGCGCGTTCCGCCCTCACAAGTGAGAGCGCTGCGACGACGGATCAAACGACGCTCGAACAAGGTTTTCAAGCAGCGCAGGGGCCCGGGCCCGAGCCTGTTTCGCCCGTGCCGGGGACGCGATCGGTTTTAGTGAATCGAGACGCGGCCAGCCCGGTGGCATCGTCCGATAACATGGTTCCCGTGGAACCCATCGCGCCGCGGGCCTTCTCGGCGCAGGAAGGCTCGGCACCCTTGGACAGCGAGCCGGCTGCGACACAGGCCAGCGGCGCCGAAGGCGCAGGCAAGCCGGGTGAACGCTCGCTTGAAGGCCCACAGCGGTCCGGACTTTTGGTGCAAAAATTCGCGCCGGCTGAGATTCAAGTCGGCAAGTCGTGCAAGTTCGTTGTCAAGGTTCGCAACGTTAGCGAACAGCCGGTGACCGAAATCGTCGTTCGCGACCAAGTTCCCGAGGGAACCCGGCTCATCAATACCTCGCCCACCGCGGAGTCCGCCGGCTCGGAGGTTCTCTGGCAGATTGGTTCTCTCTCGCCGGGCGAAGAGCGCTCGGTCGAGATGCAGCTTGAACCAACGACCGAAGGACAAATCGGCAGCGTGGCGACCGTTACTTGCGCGGCGCATGCTTCGGTGCGCACCGTTTGCACGCGACCTCAACTGGCGTTGCGTCTCAGCGCTCCGCCGCAAGTTCTCGTCGGCCGGCAACAACGGGTGCAGATTGAACTTCAGAACGCCGGCACGGGCGACGCCACGGGCGTGATGCTGCTGGCCAACGTGCCAGAAAACCTTCGCCACGAGGCAGGGCCTTCGCTCGAATTCGCCGTCGGCACGCTTCGCGCTGGCGAGACCCGGCAAATGGAACTGATGCTCACTGCCGAGAAACCGGGTGAAGTGGTCCATCCGTTCGTCGCCCGAGGCGATGGGAATTTACAGGCGGAAGAAGCGGCCCAATTCGAAGTGATCGCTCCCGCCCTGGAAGTCGCCGTCGAAGGTCCGCGCAAACGGTTCCTCGAACGGCCCGCCACCTACTTGGTCAATGTTCACAATCCGGGCACTGCCGCGGCCAAGGACGTGCAACTCGTCACCAAACTGCCCCGCGGCATGAGGTTCCTGAAGGCCAACAATATGGGTGAGTACGACGCGACCACGCATAGCGTCCATTGGAGCCTCGCAGAACTGCCCGAAGGGAAGGATGGTTCGGTCGAGCTGGTGGCGATGCCCGTCGAGTCGGGCCAGCACACTCTCGTCGTGGAAGGACGCGCCAGCGAAGGCCTCGAAGCGAGCCATACGCAAGACGTCCAAATCGAAGGCCTGGCAGCGATTGATTTTGAGGTGCTCGATCAGGAGGATCCGATCGAAGTCGGCGGCGAAACGACGTACGAAATCCGCGTCACCAACCAGGGCACCAAGGCCGCGACGAACGTTCGCGTCGTCGCAACGTTGCCGCCTGGGATGAACCTACTCTCAGCCAACGGTGAAACGAACCACAGTATTCAGGCCGGCAACGTCGCTTTCGAGCCAATTGCCAGCCTCGCGCCCAAGGCGGATACCGTCTATCGGCTGCAAGTGCAAGTCGCCGAAGCTGGCGATCTGCGCCTCGCGGTCGAAATCCAAACTGACGACCTCGCGCAGCCGATTCGCAAGGAAGAGAGCACGCGCGTGTTTGGGGATGAATGAACTTTGTTAGTCCGCCCCCAACACCAATCGCCGCGCCGCATTCACACGCGCCGGCGTCCAGCGGGGTTGGTCTTCCCGCACCAGCCGGTGGATTTCTGTGATACCGCGTTCCTGCTGAACCACCCACAAGTGACAGGACTTGACCGGCACGACTGGAATGCCCTGTTCCTGCAAGTCGGGGGTCCACTGACTGCACGATGAGACAATCCAATCGCCGCGAACATCGGCCGACGGACGCAGTGAAAAGTAACGGCATGAGAGATCGAAGTCAAATCGGCACTCTTGATGCCCCACGAGGCAGACAAACTGCACGTGCTCGGGAATTCGCTTTTCGATTCGCTCCGCCAGCATTTGCTTTCGGCTCGACTCGGTAAGTGAAGTGAGGAACACTTCCTGGCTGCGGCGAACGCTGAACTCGGCGTTGCCTAACATGGATCCCCCGTTGGGCGAGCAAACCTGCACCACCTTGGTGACCCCGGCCTGGGGATGGTCTTCGACAAACTGCCTCGCGATGAGGCCGCCGGCGCTGTGGCCCACGAGAACAATCTCGGTATAGCCCAGCTTTCGCAGCCTCGCGACTTTCTCCATCATCCGTGCGGCCTGAGCAATCTGATGCACCGGGACATGTTGCGCGTAGGCAAGTGAATAGACGTCGCTTTCGCGACCGAGCGACTGCACCAATTCGCTATCCGGCTCCTGCCAGTCCTGCCACATCGCACGAGCGACATTGCTGTCGCTGAATGGATGCGGGTATAGCCCCTGCACGAGAACTACCGCGCGATCTTCGCCGGCGGAGCGCGCGAATGATTTGGAGTTCTGCTCGGGCGCGACCTGGGCGAACTTGGCGTCGATTGAGGGAATCGACAAGACGGCTAACAGTAAAGACAGTATTGAACTGCTCATGCCGCGCTCCGAATGATTGAGATCGATCCTGTTTCAGCACGTCATTGCCATTCTACGGGCGATCAGCATTCTTGGCATCAACTCGCGGTTCGCCGCGGGCGAGGACGCCGCGGCTCGCCGACGGCCGCTTATTACTCGTTTCACATCGAAGTCTGCCTACTGCCCGCTGCTCGCCAATTCCTCCAAGTGCGATTGGACAGATTCCGCCAGTCGTTGTGGGTGGTAGCCTCCCTCCAACACACTCACGATGCGGCCACCGGCGTGCGTGGCGGCGATGTCCTGCACAATCGCAGTTAGCGTCTGGAAATCCTCGGTCTCCAACCCCAGCGATCCGATCGGGTCTTCGCGATGGCTGTCGAAGCCGGCGCTGATTAGAATGAGTTGCGGCCGAACATGGTCGGCGAACTTTTCTAACTCGCGGCGGAACGATGCGAGGTACTGGTCGCGCGATGTGCCAAATGCCACGGGCAAATTGAGCGTCATACCAAGACCTTCGCCGCGGCCGGTTTCGTCTGCCGCGCCAGTGCCTGGGTAGAAGGGCGAGCGGTGAATGGAAAAGAATCCGATACGCGGGTCTGCGTACATAATGTCCTGCGTGCCGTTGCCGTGATGCACGTCCCAATCGACGATCAGCACGCGATCGAGTCCGAGCTCATCGACCGCGAGCCGAGCGGCGATGGCAACATTGGAGACGAGGCAGAAACCCATTGCCCGGTCGGCGAGCGCATGATGCCCGGGCGGCCGCACGAGGCACAGCGCCGCCCGATCATCCCCGGCGACGACCCGCTCGACGGCGTCGCACGCCGCTCCAGCGGCGAGTCGGGCCACGTCGAACGATTTGGCGGTAACGACCGTGTCTGGATCGGCCTGTCCCCCGCCGCGACCGGCTAGTGCTGCGATTGCCGATAGATACGCCGGGTCGTGGACCCGCGCCAGCCGATCCAGCGAGGCCGGCTGCCATGTGGGCCGGTGGCACTGTTCGGCAAGTCCGGTCTGCTCCAGGTGGGCGATTAGGTGGCTCAATCGGCGTGGCCGTTCCGGATGATCGGCCGCGCCGTGCCCTAAAAGCCGCGGATCGTAGTACAGCAAAGGCATCGGCAACTTGATTTTGACCCTGTCGGCTGATACCGTGGAATAGACGGGCCGAGCCGACCCGAACCTATTACGGCTTCTCAGGTTACGACTCCGGCGCAGTTGCCGCCAGGGTTGCTTGTCGAGAACTTATATACAGCGTGTCTATCAGCCGCGCGAATTCAGGAGATGCAGTTATGGCCGTCGCTCGCTTCCGCACCTGGTGGACGAGATTGGCTCTGGTGATTGTTGCACTTGGACTGGTGTCGAACGCACGCGGGCAGTTCAAGTCCGACGAAATCGATCAAAGTCTTCGGGCTCAAGGCAGCGTTGTTAAGCGGTATGCGGCCGACCCGAATAGCGACGCGTCCAAGAAGCCGCTCTTTGAAAACTATATCACCAAGTATTACATCCCGTTGATGACTCAGGCCGAAGCCAACGCGCTGGGTGAACTGGGAAAACTCCGCTACGAATTATTCCGTCAGTATGTGTGGCCGGCCAATCCTGCGGTCCAGACCTGGCTAAACGCGACGCTTTTGCAGCGGATGCAGGACATTTATCAAGATTCGGCATATCATCCGAGCGTGCGGTACAACGCCCTACTGATTCTGGGGATGCTCGACGAGCAATACGGCGTGGCGCCAAAGCCATTGGCCGCCGCTAACAAAAGTCTCGTGATGGTGCTTTCCGATGGCCTGAAGAACCCTTCGGCATCGCCCGCCGTGATCGTGGGGTCGCTTATTGGCCTGGAACGGCACGCAAAGTACCGCGCGGGTCTGCCGCAAGAAGCGCAGGACATGATGGCCAAAGGGTTTATGGCCGTCGCGGGCCGCGAGAAATTTCCGCAGGAGATGAGCAATTCCGTTCGGAACTGGATTCGCGCTCAGGCGGCAGGCGGCTTGGCCGCGATGGGCACCGTCGGCGACAAAGGCCAATACCACCAAGCGCTGATGAAGCTAATCGACGATGCGTCGCTGGGAGTCGAGAACCGGTGCGAAATTGCTGGAATGTTACCGAAGCTGCAGTACAAGGCGGGCGACCCCATTGATGGTCCCGCAGCCGTAAAGTCGTTGACGCAACTCGCGGTTGACTATGGCGCCGACGAAGCGAAACTCGCGAGGAAGTTTGAAGATTTACAGATCGACGGAGGAGGCGGGCTGTATGCCAGTGGCAGTGGCGGAAGTTTCAAAAGCTTTCAGATTGTAAACGATCAACTTGTGTACCCGCGTCGCCGTCCGGTTGGTTATCTAACCGACTTGCAGGCGGGGCTGAGAGCGATCGAACCCGCCGTACCGGCCGATCAGCAACAGGTCATTCAGGCACTGCAGGCAGCGATGAAGCCGGTGATTGACATCGCCGTCAAGCAAGACAGCCTCGACCTTGATGTAGTCAATCAAATCCAAACGATGGCCGAGGAGTTCAATAAGATCGCGCCCTCGGCAGGTTCCAAGCCGGTGGAGGCCCCCGAAGAGAAAGAGACCGAAGGCTTGTTCTAACGTGCGTCGTCCGCCCCCCGGTTTTCAGCGAGGGATTTGCGTCTTGTCAGGCAGTAAGCGCCAAGCGCGCCGGCGACCAATATTAGCGGACCGCTCGCTTCCGGAACGACGGAAGACGCACCGCTTTCCATTCCGATGATCGAAGCCTTGTCGCGCCACACTGTGTAATCCGCGGCATCGACGACGCCGTCTAGATTCCCGTCGGCGGCGGAGCCGGTAGCGCCGTACATCCCACGCCACGTGTGGTAGTCGTCGAGATCGACTTCCCCGTCGCGATTGTAATCGCCGGGAAGGGGGGCAGCCGCTAGGCGGACATTGTCGATCCCGAGCGTGGCACTGACCGGCGTTCCGCCGGCCGACGGTGAACCTGGGTCGTGCCGCAACATTATCTGCACGACGTTGGTGATCATGTTTTGATACGTGTCCGAGCCTAGCACGCGCGTCAGATCATTTTGAGCTAACGAGAAGCTGTAGTTTCGCCACATGCCGTCGGCCGGCACCGTCGCCGCGACGCTGGAACTCCAACGATCGGCGGACGCGGGGCTTGTACTCGCGCCAAACAGTACCAGCCGCATTAGC
This sequence comes from Pirellulales bacterium, assembly GCA_040901765.1. Lineage (GTDB taxonomy): Bacteria > Planctomycetota > Planctomycetia > Pirellulales > Lacipirellulaceae > JBBDYG01. Next base: position 66,793 of record JBBDYG010000094.1, on the reverse strand, counting down.
AAGGCGTCTGATCCCACATCGTTTTTCATGTCGAGGGAGATAGTTTCGGCGTTGATCGTTGTGTAATCGCCAACCCAATCCTCGGTCGACACATGAGTCGCCAAATTCGACTCGCTCGTTTGCACTCGCAAATATCCGTCGCCCATCGGCCCTCCGCTGGATTGCCATTGAGGCACTGAGCCGCCGCCCCACCCCATGACGCTGGACGCGAAATCATCGACGTGCGGCGAGGCGGCCCCAGCCACCCCGCCACACGCGACGACGGCAAGTATTGCGAGGGCAACGAATCTCACGCCGATAGCTCCGGGCGGGCGGGGGATAAAGCAGCGCCGCTGGCGTACCAAGACGACATCACGCAGAGCAGGTTGCGCCAGCGGCGTGCTCCCCGAAGATGCAAGGTTGACCTTCCTCGCACAAGCGCAAGCCCCACAACGATTGCGGCCAAAGCCCATGAGGCTGGCTCGGGCACCGGCACGAATTTGTACACGATGCCCCCCGTCCCGTTCGCCGGAGTGTTAGTGACCATCGCATACAGTTCCCCGCTCGCATCCTCGCCGAATCCATGCACCGTAAGTCCGTTGGGCAGTTGATCGCTAGCGAACTGGGGAATCTGAAACTCGAACAACTCCCCCGACGTCAGGTCGGCGTAAAACAGCCGGCCATCGACGCGCGGGGGATTATTCCTGATCGCCAAGTCGCCAAAGACGTATTTGCCGTACAACTCTGGAATCGCGCTACCGCGGTACACGAAGCCGCCGGTGATCGAGATGCCGTCGCCGTGGTCGTACTGCAGGGTTCCCATCGGACCGGATATCGGGTCGATCAGCCCTGCCGGATTTCCAGGACTGTTGGCACCGATGGTCCCGTCGCTGCGGTTGAAGAGGAACGTTCCCTCCTTGACCGCCCACCCGTAGTTGCCGCCAAGGACAATGCGGTTGATCTCCTCGATGTTGTTCTGGCCGACATCAGCCAGAATCAATTCTCCGTTGAGTGTGTCAAAGGCGAAGCGATAGGGATTGCGCAATCCATAGGCATAGATCTCGGGTGCTTCGCCCGGGGCGTCAAACGGATTGTCGAGCGGAATGCGATACTGGCCGTTGTTGCTGATCGGATCGGAACTGAGAGGCGTCAACGATGGATTCAGCGCGTCGATTCGCAGCATTTTGCCGAGCGGTGTCGTCAGATTCTGGGAGTTGCCACCCGGTTCAATATGACTGGCGCCGACATCGTTCGCGTTCCCTCCGTCACCCGTCGCGAGGTACAGGTAGCCATCGGGACCGAACGCAATGGTGCCGCCGTTGTGATTACCCGCGTTTTTGCCGAACGAAATAATCTCGCGACGCGAGGCAGGGTCAATCACGTTGGCGTCCGCCGCGGAAACCTTCCACTCGGAGATTAAGTTCTTGTAGTTCTGAACAGCGCCATTGGGCGCGGCGTACGTCGGGGAGGTGCCATCGGGGATCGGCTCGCTGGTATACGTGTAGAGTGTGCCGAAACCGAGGCTGGCCGGGTCGTTGTAGCCCGGATGAAATGCCATTCCGAGCAAGCCGCGCTCGTCATTAAAATTGGCTGGATTGAGCGGCGGCTGCACTCGGCTTTGCAGGTCGAGTGCGGACCCGGGCAATAGGCTGCCGTTCTGGAGTATCCGTACCAGCCCGTTCTGCTCCAACACGAACAGGCGGCTGGTGTCGCCCGGGGGACTGATCCCATACAGTGGCGCCGCCATTCCGGTCGCAACGGGCTGCAGGCGTACTGCGATATCTCCCGTCATGATGGCGGGCAGGATGTGGTCGCCCAACGCCGGCGGACAGGCGACAAGGGCGAAGAGAGAGGTCGCGAAAAGCGCGCGGTAACTCCAGTGAGCCTTTCCCATGAGACTAACTCCTCTTCACAGAATTAAGAAATCAACCCGCCTACCAAATGTCGCTAGAGGTGCATTCCATTGCACGGGCGAAGAAAAAAACTGAAGCCACGCTCGCGTCTTCGTGCAAACGGGTTTTCGAGCGGCGACAGGAGCGGCTACCCTCGCCGCGCACTGTTTTCCGCTATCACCAGATGGTCGATCACGCGGGCGGCGTCGAATGGCGTGATCTCGTAGAACACCAGTCCATCGCGCTGCTCACGAAAAACGTGCAGCGAGGGATCATTGTTCTGTTGAGCGAGGGATTGATCAGCTTGGGCGCGATCCACCAGCACCATTACGGGCTGGCCCTCCACTCGGCAAAGCATCGCCGTAGAATCGCGACTGAGGCCGCCGGGGTAGGAAATCCCAAGCATTTCCACGCTTTCGGGCAGCGGCAACAGACGCAGCGGCTGGCCCTGCCGACGAGCGAATACCGCCGCAAAGCGGTCGGCTTCGTCGCACTCGTAATAGGGCGCAAAGCCGCTCTCAACCGCTTCCGCGTACAGTTGAGCCACCGGCTGCGGTTGAAAAAACGGTGCAGAATGTCCGGTCCCAAACGGCCGCCATGCCAATAGCACCGCGCCAATCGCAGCCGCCGCGGCGACCCCCAAGATCCACGCTGGCATCCGACGACGGCCCGCCATTCCTGCAGCATCGAACTGCGCCGAAAGTTCGGCTAAATGCTCTGGCGCGGGTCCAGTTGTCGGATGGCGACGTGCAATCGACGCATCGATTCGCGTCTGCAATTCGACTTGTTCCCGCCGCACGGGGTCGTTGCGTAGCGATTCCTCGAACGCCAAACGCTCGGCGCCGGTCAATAGCCCGTCGAGGTACGCCTCGAGTTGTGGGTCAGGGGGTAGTCCGTCGCGATCGCTCATTTCGGCGGGCTTACGAATTGCTCCGGAGTACGGTTTGGGGACGAAAGTCGCTGCCGCAACGCCTGCTTGCCGCGGTGGACATGGCTCATCGCGGTCCCTTCGGGTATCTGCAAGAGGTCCGAGATCTCAGCATAGCTCAGCCGCTGCACAATGCGAAGCAAGAGGCAGCACCGGGCATCGTCGCCGAGCGCATTCAGCGCACCGACCAATTCATCGTCAAACGACGCTTGAAACGGCAAAACTTCGCCGTTGGCGCCCACGCTCGGCCACACTCCGCCGGCAACCACTGTTTGATCTTCGTACTGTGCGAGGTGCGTCGGGTCGGTGGCAAATGTCTTTCGAGTCTGGATCTTCCGGCGGTAGTTCAGCGCGCAGTGCCGCACGATCGCCGCCAGCCAGGCCGAAAAACTCGACCCGGCGCGAAATTGCGCCGCCTTTGACACGGCGATCAGTGCCGCTTCCTGTACGATGTCTTCGGCGTGGGCCGAGTCGTTGATTATCGCCGCTGCTATCAGCCGCAACCGCGGAAATGCTTGCCGATATTGCGCAGCAAACTCGTCGAAGTCCGTTATCGCTAACGGTCCGTCGCGGGAGAATCGGATCGTTTCGGCCGGACCATTCATTCTTGTCCAACAGCAACATGTGTCGGGACGCGAGATCTATTGCATAAGCTGTCAAAAATCCGCTTGCCCAAATGTCAAATGGCTATTTGACACCCTGGATATGGTATCATGCCGGATGTAAAGCCGCGTCGCCGGCTGACATTGGCCGTCCGCCGAAAGAATTATTGAACAGAAGGTCGCAAAGGTAATTGGTGAAGAAATAAGCTGCCCGCTGTCCTGTATAGGATTCTTTGCGGCCTTTTGTTCAAATTGTTATTTAGATTGTCCTGCGAGTTCACCATGTCTCGCTCGAGTACCTCTAGTTCGCGGCGCGGCTTCACGCTGGTGGAGCTACTGATTGTAATCGCCATCCTGGGCGTGTTGTTCGCGCTGCTGCTGCCGGCCGTGCAGGCCGCCCGGGAGTCCGGTCGCCGCGCCGCTTGCCTCAGCAACCAAAAGGAAGTCGGTCTGGCTATAAGCCATCACGAAAGCCTCTTCGGAAGCTACCCGCCCGGCCGCATTGGTTGCGATGACACGGGCGACAGCACAGCGATCCCCGGCTGTCCGCGGGGGCTGCCCGTTCACAAGAAAACCGCCGCCAGTGGCTTCGTCGCCATTCTCCCGCAACTTGAGGAGCAAGTTCTCTACGATCAACTCTCCGTCGAGTCGGGTGGACTTTGGAATCGCAACGTCGATGATCTCGATTGGTACTACGACAAAGACAAATACTCCGCGGTGAAACAGCGGGTCGCGATTCTGATTTGTCCGAGCGACACTTCGCAAGCGATCAGCGACGTCTACCACCCCGTACTTGCCGCGACGGGAAGCTACGCATTCGTGCAAGGAACGCTCGGCCCCGGCGCGCCGGCTGCGACATCGAAGTACGCGAACGACGGTTTATTTCTCTACGTCGCGCGGCGCAAGGCGAACCGCGTCGAGGACGGGCTTTCCAAAACGCTAATGCTCGGCGAAGTGGTGCTGGCCGACACGTGGGAGTCATCCAACACCTGGAGTTACGCGCTGGCCGGGGCCGATTGCCTGCGGAGCACGGAGAACCTCTTGAACACTCCACCTGGCGCAGGCGTGACGGTCAATCGCCAGAACGGTGCGTTCGGAAGCCAACATTCCGACGGCGCGAACTTCTGCTTCGCCGACGGCCACGCCGAGTTTATCGCCGACGACGTCGAGCTTCCCGTTTATCAGTCGATGTCCACCATCCGCGAAGGCGAATCGCACGCGGTGGCGGCGCACTAGATCGCGCCAGATGTTACTGCACCGCTAGATTTCACCACAGAGTCCCGGAGCACACGGAGGGCAATCCGTTCTTGCGTGTCGTTCTAGGACGTATTTCTGTGCCCGAAACTCGGCGGCTAAACGCCCAATTCTTCGCGAATTCTCCGTGTCCTCCGTGACTCGGTGGTGAAAAACGACATAGCGCTGTAGTATTAAATTGCCGCGAGAGCCCGCGTAACGGAAACGAATTTGATGTTTGGCCTTGACGGCTTATCGATGATCGCGGGTCGAGCTTCCGCAGGTGAGAGCCGTAGCGACGAGTTTTCGGCGGTGAACCCCGCCACGGGGGAGGTGGTGCCGCCGGTCTATCGGTCGGCGACGTTGGAACAAGTCGGTCAAGCGGCCGACGCCGCCGACGAGGCCTTTGCGAGCTATCGCAATCTGCCCGGCAAGCAGCGGGCCACGTTTCTTCGCGCCATCGCAAACAACATCGAAGCGCTGAGCGGGGCACTGGTCGAGCGCGTGAACCGGGAGACCGGCTTACCAGAGACGCGCGTTCGGAGCGAGATGGCGCGGACGGTCATGCAGCTTCGCATGTACGCATCCATCGTCGAAGAGGGTTCGTGGGTCGATGCTCGCATCGAACCCGCGCAGCCCGACCGCCAGCCCCAGCCGCGGTCCGATTTGCGATCGATGCTCCGCCCACTCGGTCCGGTGGCGGTGTTCGGCGCGAGCAATTTTCCGCTGGCATACTCGGTAGCTGGGGGCGACACCGCATCGGCGCTCGCAGCCGGGTGTCCGGTGGTGGTAAAAGCCCACCCCGCTCATCCGGGCACAAGTGAGCTTGTAGGCAAGGCGATCGTCGCGGCGGTGAAGTCCGAAGGCATCGTCGCGGGCGTGTTCTCGCTGCTGTTCGATGCCGGCGTGGAAGTCGGTTCCGCGCTTGTGCGGCATCCGCGGATCAAAGCCGTCGGCTTCACCGGCTCCCTGGCTGGCGGACGCGCGCTGTTCAATTTGGCCGCAGCGCGCGACGAGCCAATCCCCGTCTACGCCGAAATGGGCAGCACCAATCCGATGTTCCTGCTGCCCAGGGCATTGGCTACGCGCGGAGAGCAGATCGCCGCTGGCCTGCATCAAGCTGTCACCACGGGCGTGGGCCAGTTCTGCACCAAGCCCGGCATCGTACTTACCAACGGCGACGAAGTCTTTCGCAATAAACTGAGCCAACTCATTCGTGAAACCGCCCCAGGAGTGATGCTCCATGCGGGAATTGCTGCAAACTATGCCCGTGGAGTTGAGCGCCTCCAGAACCAATCCGCGGTGCGGACTTTGGCCGGGGCCGCGACTGCGGGCAGCGCAAGCACGGCCGGCGCGGTCCTGTTCGAGACAGACGTTGATGCGTTCTTGTCGGACAAGACGCTTGCGGACGAAGTATTCGGACCGGCGACCTTGTTGGTTCGCTACCAAACGATGGACGAACTGCTAGCCGTCGCACGCAATCTGCCAGGGCAACTTACCGTGGCAATTCACGGCGACGAGCAAGACTTGCTGAACGCAGCGGAGCTAATGTCAATTTTGGAAACTCGCGCCGGACGGCTGGTGTTCAACCAGTTTCCACCGGGGGTGGAAGTGGGCGACGCGATCGTTCACGGCGGCCCCTACCCTGCGACGACCGACTCGCGCACCACGTCGGTCGGTTCGAGAGCGATTCTGCGGTTTGCCCGTCCGGTCTGCTTTCAAAACTTCCCTGACGCGGCCCTGCCGGCTGAACTGCAGGCCGGCAATCCACTCAGCGTGCGGCGGTTGGTGGACGGGACGTTGGAGTGATATTCCAAGTAGGTCAGGCTCCGCCTGACGGTCCCGTTTATTCAATCTCGATATTTCGATCGTTTTGTTTATCAGATCCGTCAGGCGGAGCCTGACCTACGCTGGGCAAGCAGTGGCATCCATGCAGGGAGAAAATCATCAATGCGTCTTGGAATGATCGTCACGCCGATGTCCGACTGCAATCTGCAACTGGCGGCGCAGGTGGGCGTGACCGATATCGTCACTATCTATCCCGGCCTCGAGTTGGCCGCGCTACTGGAGACCAAGCGGCGGGTCGAGTCATTCGGCATGAGGCTCACCCACGTCGAGCGTCTGCTACCGCATCAGAAACTGGTTCACAACCTGCCGGGGCGCGAACAGCAACTGGAAGACATCAAGACGCTCATTCGCAACATGGCCGAGGCGTCGCTCGAAGTGTTGTGCTATAACTGGATGCCTGACGAAGACTGGCAGCGGACCAGCTTCGAGGCACTCGAACGTGGCGCCGCGAAGGTCACAGAATTCGACTTACAGTACATCGAACGGGTAGTCACCGACGCCGCGCCGCCGGTCGAGCCTCCCACACCCGCTAAGAAACTCTGGGACAATTTGGAGTGGTTCCTCGAACGAATCGTTCCGGTCGCCGAAGACGCCGGCATCAAGCTGGCGCTCCATCCGGACGATCCCCCGTTGCCGGAATTGCGCGGCCAGCAGCGGATCATCTTTAGCCACGATGCGCTGGAGCGGGTGGTTAAACTTGTCCCCAGCCGCGTAAACGGCCTCTGCTATTGCCAAGGAAGCCTGTTTCCCGCTGGCGAGGATCCTGTCGAAGGCATCCGGCGGTTGGCGCCCCACATCCACTATGCCCATTTTCGGAACGTCGTCGGCCGCGCGGAATGTTTTCGGGAGACCTTTCACGACAACGGTGCGATCGACATGCCCGCGGTGATGCGGGCGTATCATGAAGTCGGCTTCAGTGGCGTGATTCGCCCCGATCACGCGCCGTCCATGGCCGGCGAAACGAATGCGTATCCCGGTTATGAAATCCTCGGTCGTCTCTACGCCGCCGGTTACATGAAAGGCTTGATGCAAGCCGCCGCGGGATATCGGTCGGCCGTGCAGACAGGTGGCACAAAACTTGCATCTTTCTGCGGATCGGCGCGCGATTCCGCAGGGTCGTAGGGAACTTAGCAGAACCGGATGCGCCGCGTAACGCAGCGCGACTGCTGCCTTTTCGGTTGAGGAAACGCAATGGTTACCGAGATGACCGCGGGGAAACCGCAAGTTGGCGATCAATATCACTGCGAGATTTGCGGCATGGAGATCGAAGTGATTATGCCCTGCCAATCGCAGCACACCGGACCAACGTTTAAGTGCTGTGGCGCGGAGTTGGCCTTCGGTGGAACGCCCCGCGATGAAACCCTGACGCCAGAAGCCGCCCGCGGCGACTTCACTGCCTGAGGCAAGGCTACGGAAGCGAGCCACCATCTGCCGCCAGAGCGCCCTCGGTGCAGGCTGGCCGCCAAACTACCATTTCGACGGCAACCTCTGACGTGCGTCGCGAAACGCCTGCGCTTGGCGTTCTCTGGTGTCCGAATTATAATCCCTGACCGGACAACAGCTTGCGTCAATTTCATGTTCCTATTTTGCCGCTCATGACTACCCTCGCCCACGAAACCCACCACGCCACCCGTCCGGAAACGATCCGCGTTCGCATTCTCCGACAGGACGCGCCGGGAGTTGCGCCCCATTGGGAGCGCTTCTCGCTTCCCTACGAACCGAATCTGAACATCATCAGCGTGTTGCTGAAGATCGCCGCGCAGCCCTACACGGAGGACGGGAAGAAAACGACCCCCGTAGCCTGGGATGCTAACTGCCTGGAAGAGGTCTGCGGTTCCTGCACCATGATTGTCAACGGTCGCGTTCGGCAATCGTGCTCGGCACTCGTGGATAGTTTATTCGACGAAGGTCATGCGGAAATTGAACTGCAACCCATGAGCAAGTTTCCGGTGATGCGGGATCTGGTCGTTGACCGCAGCCGCATGTTCCGCAGCTTGCAACGCGTGAAGGCGTGGGTCGAGGTGGACGATTATCTCGACCGTGGCCCCGGGCCGCGCGAGTCGCAAGAGATGCAGCAATTGCGCTATCCCCTGTCGGAATGCATGACCTGCGGTTGTTGTCTCGATGCGTGCCCCGAATACCGCAAGGTCGAAATCGTTCGTCGTCCGGACGAGAGCGACGCAGAGTTCACCGCTCGCAAGAATGCGGCTTTCGACGAAGAGTTTATCGGTGCCGCCCCGATTAGCCAGGCGATGCTGTTCAACGCCCACGCCACGGGCCACATGAAGGCCGGCGAGCGGCTCGACGCCCTGATGGCCCCGGGCGGCATTCAGGATTGCGGCAACGCCCAAAACTGCGTCGCCGTCTGCCCCAAGAACATCCCGCTCACACGCTCCATCGCCCGCGCCGGCCGGCAAACGACCGTTCACTGGGTCAAGAGTTGGTTCGACCGTTGAGAGCGGGAGCGGAATTAAGAGGGGTCAGGATTCAGGGGTCAGGGGCCAGGGAAATGTAACTGCGGCTTCGCCGCCTGTTCTTTCCCTGACCCCTGAATCCTGACCCCTGACCCCTTTCCTCTGAAACCGCGGCCGGAAACATCGGGTAAATGCTAGCGGAACCGCTGGCCGGTGCCAATTTATGCGGGCTGGAAGCGAATACCCTATTCAGGACTGCCCGTTCTTTTGTCACAGAACTTCCGTGTTCCATCCACGTTTGATTTATGGCAAAATTGCCGTGTCCGTGGTACAATCCTTAGAATCCCAGGTCGCTGCGAGCAACCATTATGCACCGCTTTCCAGTTTCCCGAACAAGTTTACTCGCAGTATTTGCTGCGGTCGGTTTCGCTATGGCGGCACCCTCCGCTGACGCCGCCGAGAAAACGAAATCGCCGTATGTCGGCCAGCTCGTCGAGGACTTCGCGCTCAGCGATATTCACGGCCAATCGTGCAAGCTGTCGGACTTCAGCGACAAGCGACTAGTTGTCGTCGCGTTTCTCGGCACCGAGTGCCCGCTGGCGAAGCTTTACGGACGGCGGCTGACGGAGCTGGCCAGCAAGTACGCCGACCGCGGAGTCGCATTTCTGGGAATCAACGCCAACGCGCAGGATTCCCTCGCTGAACTCACAGCTTACGGCCGTACTCACGAGATCGAGTTTCCGCTGCTAAAGGACGTGGGCAACCGCGTGTCCGATGCGATGGGCGCGACCCGCACGCCGGAGGTTTTCTTGCTCGATCAAGCCCGCACCGTTTGCTATCACGGCCAGATCGACGACCAGTACAACGTCGGCGAATCGCGGCCTGGTGCGGGCGAGCATTATCTCCGCAAGGCAATCGAAGCCTGCCTCGAAGGTAAACCAATTGAGATTTCGACCACCAAGCCGATCGGCTGCCTTATCGGTCGGGCCAAGCGGGCGAGCGATGAAAGCAACGTGACCTACGCAAGGGAGGTTTCGCGTCTTCTCGACAAGCACTGCGTCGAGTGCCATCGTCCTGGGGCGATCGGGCCGTTTGCCTTGACAAACTACGACGACGCAGCGGGCTGGGCGGATATGCTGGCCGAGGTGGTTCGCGACCAGCGGATGCCACCGTGGCATGCGAACCCTCGTTATGGCCACTTCGCCAACGCCCGCGGAATGACCGACGAGGAAAAGCAACTGCTCTACGATTGGGCCGAGCACGGCGCGCCGCAGGGCGATCTGAGCGACCTTCCCAAGCCGCGGAAGTTTACCGAGGGCTGGCGGCTGAGCCGCGAGCCGGACCAGGTTGTGGCGATGGCCGAGAAGCCCTACCAAGTGCAGGCTGAGGGGCTTGTTGATTATCAGTACTTCGCGGTCGACCCCGGCTTTACGGAGGACAAATACATCTCCGCCGCGGAAGTGATCCCGGGCGATCCCTCAGTGGTGCATCACGTAATTGTTTACGTCAGCTCGCCGCGCGACAGCCGCACTCGCGGCACGGGTTGGCTCACTTCTTACGTGCCAGGCCACGAAGTGATGGAGTTCGAACCGGGCCGTGCCCGTTTGGTGGCCGCCGGCTCGAAGTTTGTCTTTCAAATGCACTACACGCCCAACGGCAAGGCGACGGAGGACATCAGCAAAGTTGGCATCATCTTTGCCGATCCAGAAACGGTCACGGAAGAGGTCGTTTCGGTCGCCGCTGCCCAACCGATGTTTGAGATTCCGCCTGGCGCCTCGAGCCACCGCGTCGATGCGTTCATCCGATGGTTCCCCAAGGGCGGCAAACTGCTGAGCCTGTCGCCCCACATGCACGTCCGCGGCAAAGAGTTTCGCTTCGCCGCCGTTTACCCCGACGGCCGTCGCGAAATGCTGCTCGACGTGCCGCGGTTCGACTTCAACTGGCAACATAGTTACCTTCTCGCCGAGCCGCTGGAGATTCCCGACGACTTTGTGGTCCACTGTATCGCTCGGTTCGACAACTCGGAGGAGAATCTCTCGAATCCCGACCCGACGGCCAAAGTCCGCTGGGGCGATCAAACGATGGAAGAAATGATGATCGGCTTTTTCGACGTCGCGATTCCCAAAGGCGAATGGCAACGTCAAATGAGCGAGAAGATTCCCAACGCCAGGGAACGGGCCCGCGCCACGCGACTTGCCGACGGAATAGCTGCTGACTTTGTCGACAGGGCAGAGAGGCGCCGCAGCCGCTAGTTGGAATCCGCCTTGCCGAACGGATTTTTCACGATTGGTTCTTCGCGGGTGAGACGGTCTTCAATATCCACCGCCCGTTCGTCGCGGTACCGATCGAGGTTCCACGGCTCACTTGCGCAGCCAAGCGAAAACGCCATCAGAATGGTCGGGATCAAACGTTGCAACAATCGTTTGCAGGACATGGCAACGAAGAACCGAGGTCGTCTCGTAAGTCCGCGAAGTTTCGCAAGATTCTTCGGGGTTGTCGAGCGGAATTGCCGGTGCCCTCGCTCCACGATTTATCAAGATCCGCGCCGATCCGATTCATCTGCGTTCTTTCGCGACCTATTTCTACCCTGGCTACGCTAGCATGCTCGACGTTCTCGTCATTGCCCCGCATCCGGACGACGCCGAACTGGGCGCCGCGGGGGCGATTCTAAAGCTCAGGGCCGAGGGACGCCGCGTGGGCGTGCTCGACCTGACCAGCGGCGAGCCGACACCTCACGGCAGCCCTGAGATTCGTGCCCGCGAGACCGCTGCCGCCACGAAGGTTCTAGGCCTCGACTGGCGCGAGAATCTGGGGCTGCCGAACCGGAGTTTAGAAGCGACGCTCGAAAACCGCGCGAAGCTCGCCGGCGTAATCCGCCAGCAGCGCCCGCGTTGGCTGCTGGCACCGTACTGGATCGACGCCCACCCCGACCATGTCGCCGCGACGCAGCTTGTGGAAGCCGCGCGTTTTTGGGCGAAGCTCACCAAGTCCGATCTGCCCGGCGAGCCTCATCATCCGGAACGCATATTCAATTACTTTTGTGTGCATTTGAAGCTAGCAGCGCAGCCGGCGTTCATACTCGACATCAGTGACGTGTGGGCACAAAAACAGGCCGCGATCCGTTGCTTCGAGAGCCAGTTCATTACCGGTCGCTCGACAAAGTCGCCGACTTTCCTCGACCAACTTCGCGACGAAGCCGCCTATTGGGGCAAGACGATTGGCGTCGCCTTTGGCGAGCCTTACACGTCGCGCGAGCCGGTGGGGATGTCGACGATGGCGGGATTAATCTGATATATCCGCGCGTTGAAGGTCTCGCTGCGCACCGTGGCGGACATGCACCACGCGGACTTCCTCTCCAACTATCGTGAAGATAATGCGGTGGGACTTGTAATACGTTTCTCGCAGTTCAACATCGAACTCGGCGTGCTCGCGAATTCTGCCGCAACGAGCCGGCATCTCTGCGAGCGATTCAATCGCGGCATAGATGCCGTGCATCCAAGTCTCCGCGTTTGACGGCGATTCGCGGTGAATGTACCAGAATTCTGCTGCGATGTCCCTTTCGGCATCGGGTGCAATCGAAATGCGGTAATGCTTCACTTCGTCGGCGCCCTCACGCCCGCTTCCGCCGCGAGTTCGGCGAAAAACTCTTGAACTGGACGACCCTCACCGCGTTCGAAAGACGCCAATCCGCGGCGAATTCCCTCAACGGTTGTCCGATAATCGAGCTCGTTGAGCAACTTCTGATAAGCTTCCGCATCCTGTACCACAACCTTGGGTTCACCATCAATCGTTAACATCTCTGGCTCGCCTGTTTCGCGCAACCGCGTGAGATGTAAAGGCGCGTCTTGATTGAATTCCGCTAGCGAGTACGAGGTTATAGAACTCATTATGTTCGACTCTCTAGTTGAGGGGGTTCTTCCAATGCTAGCGAATGTTGTTCACTCGGTCAATTATCTGCTTCGACCGGAAAGTCTCGAAGGAACTTCGTAGGTTCGTCAAAGCTCGGCCGTCCGACCGGTGAAATAGCATTTTCGACTTTAGCGGTCGCATCGACTTTGCCGATAACCCTTGTGAGCCACGGCTGCGCCGTGCGCTGGCGTTGCTAGCAGGGGGGCTGCTGAGCGATTGCGAATCGTTCGATGCCGCACGGCCCTCGTCTATTGCTGCTGCTTCTTGCGGGCGCGATGCATGCGCCACTGGCGGGATGTCAGTTCATCCTGCCCGAAGTCTCTTACCAGCCGGTGGTGCATAATCCTTTCCCGCAGCTTAGCCGGGTGGCGATCGCTCCATTCTTCAATCAAAGCGACGAACCGACCGTCGATGGCCGGCTGTTCGCGATGGCCTATTTCGCCGAGCTGCAAGCGGTGCCTGGGTACGAGATCGTGCCGGTCGGCGTGGTCGAAGAGACAATCATCGACAACCAGGTCGATCTCAGCTCGCCGGGCGAAGCTCGCCGGCTTGCGAACTTGCTCGGGGTCGAGGCGGTAATCATTGGTTCGGTGACCGATTTCTCGCCCTACTACCCGCCGCGCTGCGGGTTGCGGATCGAGTGGTACGCGGCCAATCCGGGTTTCCATTCCATTCCCGCGGGCTATGGTCTTCCTTGGGGCACGCCGCAAGAGGAATACATCCCGGAGTCGCTCGTGTTCGAAGCGGAGATGGAACTGGCGCGCGAGCAGATGGAGACGCAGACGCCCAACTGCCCCGTTGAATCGCCGTTGCAAGGTCCAAACATCATCGTGCCGCCTCAGGCTGCGCCGCAGGTGCCAGCAGAGCCATTGCCCGTGCCGAGCGACACGCCGATGGATCCAGCCGCCGATGTAAACGCCAATCAAGGCGGCAGCGAATTGAGAATGCGCACGGGCGTGGAGCAAACGAGCCATCAATCGATGCCCTGCACGAGCGATACCAGCGGTGCATTCGGCACCAGCGGCGCAACAGGACCGATGCCACCGCCGATGGCACTGCCGCCCGAATGGCCCGATGCGCGCGGCTTCATGCCGCCAGGCCCAAGCCCCGCGAGGCCGCCGTGTGTTACTCAACATGGTCCGGTCATGACGCATACGCGGATTTATCAAGGCAACGACTCCGACTTTACGGCTGCGCTTTCGAGTTACGTATCGTTTCGCGACGAAACGCGGTTTGGTGGGTGGAAGACTTACCTCGAGCGTAGTGAAGACTTCATTCGCTTTTGCTGTCACTTGCATATCGCGGAGATGCTCACCGCGCGTGGCGGCGGTGGTGAAACGCGAGTAGTTAAGCGCTGGTCGGATAGCCGATAACGCAAGTACCGGCCTGTCCCGATCCGCCGCGAAAGTCGCCCAGGGGCCAAGCGAATTCGACGAGCGAGAAATCGGGAAGGGCAGTACCAACACCGCTTCGAGAGTCCCCCCACATCGCCCGAAGCGATAGCCCGTCCCCCCCGCTGCCGCATGGAGGCATTCCCCGTGTCCGACGACATCAATGTCCTGGCCTTGGTGAAAGGCAACGAGCGCTACATCTTTCTGTATGAGGACTCGCAACAGTCCGAAGCGCTCCGCACGCTTGGTCGCTACGCGTCGAATCCCGAACTGAGCTTCTCTTGGTACGACGCCGCGGTGCTGGCGAAGAAAATTCGCACCGAAGCACGTCGCCACCGATCGAACCGACTCAGCAGCGCACCGCAGGTGTCGGACATCGACGATGCCTAGCGGGCAGTAGTGGCGGGTGGCACGCCCTGAGGCCTTGCGAAGGGCGTGGGGTGGAACGGCGGACCACGCCCTTCGAGGACTCA
>JBBDYG010000094.1:0-52114 GCA_040901765.1 Pirellulales bacterium | reverse complement strand
CCCCCCCCCCCCCCCCCGATTGGTGACCTCTCCGATGCAACGCCAGATTGCCCAGTTCTTGCAGCACATGCGCGTCGAGCGGGGGGCGTCGGAGCATACGATCAAGGGGTATCGCGAGGATCTCGAGTCGTTGGCCGATTATCTGGCCGACGAAGAGGGTCGCACGCCCGCGCCGGAGTCGCTCACGACCGTCGAGCTGCGCGGCTATCTGTCGGCACTTCACGAAGCGGGTTATGCCAAAGCGTCCATATCGCGCCGCCTGGCGTCGGTGCGGAGCTTCTTTCGCTTCGGCCAACGCGACGGCTGGGCCGACTCGAACCCGGCGACGGCGCTTCGCAACCCCAGAAAATCACATAAGCTGCCCCATTTCCTGTCGAGCGACGAGGTTGGCAAACTGCTCGTTGCTCCCACGAGCGACGATCCGCAAGGGCTGCGGGATCGGGCGATTCTCGAAACACTCTACTCGGCCGGGCTGCGGGTCAGCGAGTTGGTCGGCATGAACGACGGCGATCTCGATTTGCAGTCGGGCATCGCCCGCATCCGTGGCAAGGGCCGCAAGGAACGGCTGGCCCCGATCGGTTCGCACGCCGATCGCGCACTCCGGACGTGGCTCGGCACACGCAAGCTCTCGGCGAAATCGCCCAAGGGCCGCGAGGCGCCGCTGTTTGTCAACAAGTTCGGCAATCGGCTCACAACGCGGAGCGTGGGCCGGCTTCTGGAAAAATACATCCGCGAAGTCGGCCTCGACCAACGCACCACGCCCCACACCCTGCGGCACAGTTTTGCGACCCATCTGCTCGACCGCGGCGCCGACATCCGCAGCGTGCAGGAGCTGCTGGGTCACAAGAGCCTGGTTACGACGCAGATTTATACGCATGTCAGTGCCGCCAATCTTCGCGCAGCGTATGAGAAGGCACATCCGCGGGCGCGGTGAATAGGAAGGGGACTGGGGACTGGGGACTGGGGATTGGGGATTGGGGATTGGGGATTGGGGGACAGAGGGGACAATAATTTCCCCCTTCCCCGTCCGCGGGGGAGGGGCAAGCGAGCAGGGTTAACAAGGTATTTTGTCAAAGAAATTTTTGGACACAATGGACAGAACCACGTCGCTTTTGACGCCGCGGATCGCGAAAACTTCGACGATTGGGGCGTTGTTGACTCTCTGGTAGCGATAGTTTTGTCCTAAAAAACGCGAAACACCGCGGAGCGGACAAAACCCCGCGTTGAGCGCGCTACGCCTCTTGTTCCCTCCCCCTGAGGGGGAGAGTTCGGGTGGGGGCGTACCATCTCCCATCGCCATGCCCGAGTGAGGGGGTGGGCTCGACGGAAAACGGACGCACCCTAAAAGGAAGCGATGAGTGATGAGCGATAAATATTTATCGCTCATCGCTCATCACTCAGCGCTCATAGTTTCCGAATTGATACGCATGTATAGTAGTGTAGCGGGAGGGTGGCACTTTTTCTACGGTGGATTCCAAACTCAAATGCAACATTTTCACGGCTTTGTTTTTGGGCGTTTTCGAGGCGCGCGGCGCGAATGATCGGTAATCATAAGTCCAACTTGCTAGCACGCGAAAAATGACCCTAGAAATGCCGATCCAAAGTGTTGCGTTTGAGTTTAGAATCCACCACAAGAAAGTTCGGAGGTCCAAGCCGGAGGCTTGGCAGCGATTAGCCGGCGGTAAGCGCTAGCGCCACCGCCGGTTAGTCGTGAATTGGTAACTAGCACCCCGGAGGGTGTGTCAGCGGATGAAAAGCACATCGAATTGCTGCGACCCCTGCCGGGGTCGTGAGTGGGTTCGATTCGCGTTCCGGTGGTGCGCTGCGCGACCACCGGCTAATGGCTGTTATCCCTCTGGGATAAGCAATGCGATGCATTGCTCGTTTTCGCGGAGGGGGAGTTACACCGCCACATAGCGGCCATCTTTTAGTTCGCGGGCTTTGCCGAGCGAGGCGAGCGTTTCGAGTAGCTCGGCGATGCGATCCTTATTTGCGCGGGTGAAACGTTTGGCGAGGTCTGATTCGTTGGCGGGGGCGGAGTGGGCGACCAAGGCCGACTGCACGGCGGCGGCTTGCTCGGCGAGGCTCTTGGGCCAGGCGAGTTTTTTCAGCTTCGCGGGTTTGGCAATTGGCGTTTCGTCGGTTTCGGCGACGATGGTTTTTTGCGTCACGCCTTCGGGGTTTTGAAACTCGGGGCGCAGCCAGCGGATGATGCCGCGGCGTTCTTCGTCGGCTCGTTCGAGGTTCAGCGCGACGAGCCGCTCCAAGATTTGTTCGTCCGTGAGATCGACGGGCCAGCCGTAGGCGTCGGCGACGGCAGCGTCAAGTTCGTCGTGAATCTGCTTGAGGACCGAGACGAGGCCCTGCTCGTGAATCTCCTGGTCCTTCTTGGTGAGCGTCTCCCCCGCGCGGAGTTTTTCGAGTACGTTGTACATGCCGGTCATCGTCAGTTTCGGATGCAACTCCTGCTGCCGCTTCCGATGCGCGTCGAGCTGCTCGCCTAACTCGCGGATTCGCGTTTTTTGAGAATCGGTGCCGCAAAGGGTTGGTCAGTTTCCTGGCTCGGCCAACAAGTGAAGAATGGCGGGTGACACTGAGAATAAAATATGCTAGCTTGAGAGATATGTCTACTCCTGCTATTCCGCAACCGCGTGACTTGGCTAATAAGCCATTAGTAGAGGCGGTGTTCGAGGTCCGTTGGGCCTTACGCAATCAAGGGCCGCTTACGGATGATCCGGGATTTCAACTGTTCCAAGGTCGATATTATGACCGTGTACGAGAGCGGTATCCGTACGCAAAGGCGTTGCCAGCGGCTGGTGTTCCCGAGGCAATGACCGGTCATACTGTTCGCCAACAGTTTCGCGCGAGCGAGGACGGTTGGCCTGTTACACAAATCGGCCCAGGAATTTTAACAGTCAATGAGACGGTCGAATATAGTTGGGATAGTTTTGAACCGTTGGTTCGCGACGCGGTCAAGGCTCTGTTTGATGCGTATCCAGAAAAAATCGCCAAGCTTCGACCGACCCAGGTAGTTCTTCGGTATATAAATGTCATTTGTGACCCATGGGATCTTCCCAAGACGCCTCTCCTCCAGTTTCTTCGGGACAAGCTGCATATTTCGATTGATCTCGAGCGACTTTTATTTGATAGTGACTCGCACGCTGATTCCCCGCACGGCTTGAATCTTAATCTTACTTATCAACTGGAGAGTCCAGACTGTTTGGCGGGTGCCAACTTCGCGGTAGGCGAATCAAATGGCAAACGCGCTTTGATTTTTGAGATAACGGTGCAGACGAGCCCCGAAAGAGCGCCGCAAAGCGTGGATGCGATTGGCAAATGGACAAAGGAGGCGCACGAGGTCGTAGACAAGTGGTTCTTCGCACTGATACGCGGCGACTTACTTAGCAATTTCGAGAACCGCAATGAACTCTAAAGTTACGTCTTCTTCCGTTCAGATTCCTGAATATCGGTCTGTCCGGAACGCGACTACATCCCCCGCTTTGAGATTGATCGATCAGTATTACAGCTCGCTCGAACGCGCGGCGGCTGCAACCGTATTGCCAATCTTGCTAGCTTTGACTTCTATAACTTGCGGAATTACGTACGAAGTAGAGCCGACTACTTCACGGCGATACATCACTAGTTCTTTGATGACTCCGTTCCGCCGTCGCACGGCTCGGCGCGTCTCGATTTCCGAAGCGCGCAGGATTGCGTTAGAGGTGCTACGTCAAGCAAACGTCGATCTTCAGGAGGAACGAATGAGTGAGGCGAGCTTTGTTTTTCGTTTTTGGAATGAGCGGAACGATTGAAGCCGATGATCTACGAATTTCTGGAAAGCGAATCCGCACTTCGGCAGGGCGATATTTTTCGAAATATTCCGTTTGCAGAGCTATCGCTATCACAAATCCCTATTATGGACGGAGATGAGCCTGGAATTACTACGTGGGACGATCTTGTGGCTGCAGGAGAATCAAGGCCAATAACGGCGTTGATAGCAATACAGCCGGTCTATGCAATGGTTCTTACGCAAGACTGCGACGCTGCCCGCGGAAGGCACATTTGCCTCGCGCAGGTCGACCAGTTCTTGGATGTGCGGGGAATTCGTAATGCTGCGCCACAAACGCCAAAGAAATGGCAAAGTTTGCTCACCTCTCACATGCGAGAGAATCTTCGTTACTTTTACTTGCCGGCCGACAGCTCATTTGGCTTCAATGAACGCATGGCCGTAGATCTACGAGTTATTATCCGTGTTCCGCGTAACGATTTGATGGGTTTGCTTCATCATCGACTTGGCCGACTGAATCAAGTCGCCTATGAGCACTTCCGCGAGAACTTGGCTCAGTTCTTCCGTCGCTATCCCTACAACGAGTGGTATCCTCTTAACAAGGAGGAAGCCGAGGCCTACGCCGAAGCTTCTCCAGAGTCAGTCGATCTCTATTCTTGGCAAAAGTGACTCTAAGTCGCTCGGCTTGCTTCGTCGAAAGGATTAGCTCTTCGTCTTCCTTTTCGACGCCTTGCTTCGTTTCGCAGATGAAGCAGGCTCGTTTGTAGAGGTCGATCCGCTTGATCGAGTAGGTGCCGTCGCGGTTGTCGAAGCGGACGCCACGCTCGAAGACGTAGGCGTTGTGGGCGTCGTCCTCGACGGTCGGCTCGGGCCGCGGGACGGCGAGCACGTCGCACAGTTCCGCGAGGAAGAGTTGGTAGTTGGCGCGTTCGGCCCCGGCGGATTTACTCCAGCGGTCGATGAAGGTTTGGGGGGCGTGTTCCATGCCGAGTTTCGGGGGGATGAGGGGTTGATAGGTTTAAGATAGCGGATGGGATGCAGGGGAGGGAGAGCTGCGGTCGGGAGCAGTGCGGGGTCGAGAGACCCGCGCACAATGCATCCGGTCCCCTCCCCTGGACGGGGAGGGTTAGGGAGGGGGGATGAAGCGTTGTAGCTGGTTCACCCCCCTCCCCGCCGAGGGGAGGGAGCAAAAGGGAGTTACTTGTTGTTGTGACCGTCACAACTCGACTGATCGTTGGAAGCGATACATACGAGCCGCGCCAAGTGGTTTGTTCGCCCGCACAATCGGCATCCTCGGTTTATACCGACGTCGTTTCGGCGGCGACTGGCCACGGACGTAGACTCGTGCGTGGACTTTGGCCGCTGTGCCGCCGGCCGCCGCCCACCATTTTTTGTCGAATGCGGCATGGGTCCGTCGTAGGAAAGGGTCAGACATGAGCTACAAAGCACTGGTCGCAAACAGTTCGAGCAAGGAACGGAAGAACATCACCCGTTCGCTGAAAGAGATTGGCGTGAGCCAGGTTGTCGAAGCGACCGATGGCGACCAAGCCATCGAGTTTCTGGACAAGGGCAACTTCAATGTTGTCTTTGCCGAGTGGAACGCTCAGACTGGCAATGGAGGAGATCTGCTCAAGGCGCTCCGCACGAAGAATCAGACGCTGCCGATCATTGCGACGATTCCCCAGTCGCAGACGATGACCGACCTGAAGCAGAATTGTCCGAGCGCCACGAATTTCATCACGATGCCGTTTACGACCGAGCAGTTGAAGAAGACGGTCGCGCAGTACGTGCCGACCCTCGCCGGCTGAGCGAGCTTGCTGGATTTACTTCGGGCCACCCGCGCTTTTGGGGCGCGGGTGGCTTTTTTTTATGCTGAACGACACAATGGAAGCAGGTTATTCGGCGAATCGGCAAAGTGTAAAGTGGTTAGCAATGCCCATGCACGATTGGACGCGCGTCGACGCGGGTATATTTCATGATTTCCATAATTCATGGATTACCCATTTGCAGGAGCGGCTCAACGCGGGGCTGCTTCCGTCGACTTTCTACGCGCTCGGGGAGTTGCGAACCGATGAAATTGTGTCGGACATGCTTACCCCTTCCGCGAACGAGGTGCAGATTTCGCAGGAAGCCCTCGACGACTTGGAGTATTATTTGTCGAAGCAGCGGACGGTGGTGATTCACCATGCGACGGGCGATCGTGTCGTGGCGTTGATTGAGATAGTATCGCCGGCGAACAAGCATACTCAGCAGACCCTAGAACAGTTTGCCGATAAAGTGATTGCCGCTCTGCACGACGGGATTCACGTGCTGATCATCGATCCGTTTCCACCGAAGGCGAACGATCCGCACGGCATTCATGGATATATTTGGCATCGGCTGCTGGCAGGCAGTTACGAAGCTCCGCGCGAACAGCCATTGACGCTCGTTTCTTATGCGGCGGGTCATCCCTTGCGAGCCTATGTCGAGCCGTTACAGGTCGCTGCCGATTTGGCGGCAATGCCGCTGTTCTTGACGCGCGGGCACTACATCAACGTGCCGCTCGAGGAGACGTACCTGGAAACCTGGGCTGGCGTGCCGGGGCGTTGGCGGCGCGTGATTGAGGGGAACGCGGCAAGTGCGGGGTCGGGAGACCCGCGCACAACGTGATCCGATAGCGCGCCCGCCAAATGCGGGGTCGGGAGACCCGCGCATAGCGTGGAGACGTGATTCGCGACAGGCGAGCCGCCTGTTGCTACGGGGCGGTCGCCACGTACGCCATGCGTAATTGGTGGAGCAGGTCTTCGATCGCTTGGTCGTCGCCGGGGTTGAGGTTGCCCTTGGTTTTCTCTTTGAGCACGTCGATCATGTCGATGAGGTATTTGGCCTGATTGCGGCGGATTTCGGGGTGGCCGGTGTAGGGGTTCGGAAGCTGGCCGAGAGCCATCATTGCTTCGGTGGCGAGCGAACTGAGAAGCAATTCGAACGAGGCGGGCGGCATCACGGGATCGTCGGCACTTGCGGCGGGCGGCGCCGATGTAGCCGGCTGCTCGGCGACCTGCTTCTCGGCTTCGACTTGCGATTTCCAGTCTTCGTCGATGATGATTTTGGGTCGGTCGGACATGATTTTATGATTTAACCACGACGGCACGAAGGACACAAAGTAGAACCACGGATTTTGCGGATTGCTCGGATTAGACCTTTGATCGGCGTTGTGTCTTGCGATTAAAACTTTCGCCCCCACCCTAGCCCTCCCCCTCGGCGGGAGGGGATATCGCGGCAGCTAGCTCGACCGATTGCGGGGCGCTGGCCGGAAGTTTTTGCTTGCCGCGTTCGCCTTTGCGCTTGCGGTGTTCGACGGCGGCGCCGATGAAGCCGGCAAACAGCGGTTGCGGCTGGGTTGGCTTTGACTTGAATTCGGGGTGGTACTGCACGGCAACAAACCACGGGTGGTCGGGCTGCTCGATGACTTCCACCAACTCGCCGTCGGGGCTGAGGCCGACGAAACGCATACCGTGGGCCGCAAACCGCTGGCGGTATTGATTATTAAATTCGTAGCGGTGGCGGTGGCGTTCGGAAATCACGTGCTTGGCGTAGCACTTGGCGGCGATGCTGCCCGCTTCCAATTGTGCCGGCTGGGCGCCAAGCCGCATCGTGCCGCCTTTGTCGGTGATCGCCTTCTGGTCGTCGAGTAGACAAATCACAGGGTGGGGCGTGTCTTTGTGGAACTCAGTCGAGTGGGCGTCGTCGAGGCCGACGACGTTGCGGCCGAACTCGACGACGGCGCACTGCATGCCGAGGCAGATGCCGAAGAACGGGATGCGCTTTTCGCGTGCGAAGCGGATGGCGTCGACTTTGCCTTCGATGCCCCGCTCGCCAAACCCTCCGGGAACGAGGATGCCGTCGTAGCCGGAAAGCAATCGCTCGGGGCCTTCGGCCTCGACGTCCTCGCTGCGAATCCGGGCGATTCGAACCTGGGCGGAATGGGCAATGCCCGCATGGTCGATCGATTCGTAGATCGACTTATAGGCGTCGAGGTGCTCCGCGTATTTGCCGACGACGGCCACGCTGATCTCGTGTTCCGGGTGGCGCAATCGCCGCAGTAGCTCGCGCCAATCATCGAGATTCGGCTCGGGTGTGCTGATGCCAAGCTTATCGACGATCAATTTGTCGAGCTTGTTGTCGACCAAACTTAGCGGCACTTCGTAGATTGAAAAATCTTTGTCTCGCTCTTCGATGACCGCTTCGAGCGATACGTTGCAGAAGAGGGCAATCTTCTGCCGATCCTCGCGGCTGATGGGTTGCTCGGTGCGGCAAATTAGAATGTCGGGCTGGATACCGATCTGTCGAAGCTGGCCCACGGAGTGCTGCGTCGGCTTGGTCTTTAGCTCCCGCGCGGCTTTCAAATAGGGCACGAGTGTAAGGTGGATGTAAAGGCAGTTTTCCTTGCCAACATCAAGAGCAAATTGGCGGATGGCTTCCAGAAACGGCAAGCTTTCGATGTCGCCCACCGTGCCGCCGATTTCGGTGATGACGACGTCAGCCGGTTGGGCGGTAGGATCGTTCTTGGCTTTCAGTTCTCCGAGTTTGGCGATCACGCCTTTGATTTCGTTGGTGATGTGGGGAATCACCTGCACGGTCTTGCCCAAGAACTCGCCGCGGCGTTCCTTGTTGATGACCGACTGGTAAATTTGGCCGGTGGTGTAGTTTGAGTGACGGGTAAGCGGGCTGTTGGTAAAGCGTTCGTAGTGGCCCAGGTCGAGATCGGTTTCGCTGCCGTCGTCGAGCACGTAGACTTCGCCGTGCTGATAGGGGCTCATCGTGCCGGGATCGACGTTGATGTAGGGATCGAGCTTCTGCATCCGCACGGCGAGGCCGCGCTTTTCCAAAAGCATGCCGATCGAGGCGCTGGTCAGTCCCTTGCCGAGAGAACTGACGACGCCGCCGGTAACGAAGATGTGTTTGGCCATCGTAGAATGCCTTCCTAGCTGGTTTGAGCACCAATCGTCGGTTTGCTTTATTCTACACACGTTCCATTAAAATCGTCAGCCCGTGCTTGGTGGGGGATCTACTGCTCGATTCGGTAAAATTGACCGTCGATCTTTCTGGGAGTAGGATATAAGAGGTCGCACCGGTTGTTCGCAATGCTTCGATGCGTGGAGGAACGTGGCATTCTCGGGAACATCAAGCTGAAGGAGCGGATTGGACGAGCGAATGGTGCAACTCCGGCTGAAGCGCGCAAATTTTTTGGTTGGGAGCGCCGGCGAGTTACCAAGAGCGCGCTCGATTTCACGAGAAAGCAACTCGCCGCGAGGGGTTGGACACGGGATGTGATTGAAGACGTTGCTGCTGCATACGAGGAGATCGACCGACTAACCGGGGGTCATGGCAACCCGAGCGCCGCAGGTCGTGCTTCCCAATTGCGAGAGATCGTTTTGACACACTTTTCAAATTGACGAGCACTTCATGGATAGGTCAACCAGGTTTGTAATACAAAATGGAGCAACAGCTCCATTGCTTCTATGCGTTGAGCCGGAAGCTGTTGATGTAATTCTTCAGGAGGACGAAGAGGTCGCCGTTTACGATTCCTTCGCTCAGCATCCGGTGACTCTTCGCGTGACTCGGTCAGACAGTGGCGAGGCAATCATCTCGATATGGCCGGGTGACGGCGACGTTATAGTCAAGAAGGATGGAGTCGACGCTCTGGATCTAGTCAATGTCAACGAAGCGGTGGCGCCGATGCAGTCAAAGCCGTAAGCGCTTCGTGCCGACGCGCTATGAATAGAACTGCCCAAGGCCATTGGGCATTTCAAACGCATTCACAAAATGCTCGACGCTCGTTGGCCGGCGAACATCTTTGGGCCAGATGATCGCGACCACGTCAAAACGGGCCGCGTGTTCGAGCAGGCCGTGGCGTTTTAGAAAGATGAGTGCCGCGCGAGCGATGCGGCGTTGCTTTTCGTCGCCGACGGCGACAGCCGGGGATTCATCCCAGGCGTGGCGACGGGTCTTCACTTCGACGAACACGACGGTGCGGCCATCGACGGCCACTAGATCAAGCTCTCCCCGGCGAGATCGCGTGCCGCGGGCGACGATCTTATAGCCCTTGCGGCGCAAGTATCGTGCCGCGTGGCGTTCGCCGCGAAGTCCGAGCGGCAAGGGGCGAAACCATACCCACAGCCAACTCGGCAGGGCCATGGCTTAGGAGTCTTTCGAATCGAGACGGCGTTCTCGCAAGCGGACGGCCTTACCGACGCGATCCCGCAGGTAGTACAGCTTCGCGCGGCGGACGACGCTGCGACGCTTAACGTCGACCTTGGCGATCCGCGGCGAATGGACGGGGAATTTGCGCTCGACTCCTTCGTTGTTCACGATCCTGCGAACGGTGAACATCTCTCGCGAACCACTGCCGCTGCGGGCAATGACCACGCCCGAGAAGACCTGGATGCGTTCCTTGTCGCCTTCGAGAATCTTCGTGTGGACATCGACCGTGTCGCCAATGTCGAATTTGGGAAAGTTTTCGCCCGTCTTAAGCGAGGATTCCTCGACGGCGGCTAGGATTTGTTGACTCATGGGAAAATCCTTCGGATTTGGCTGTCGGCTATCGGCTGTCAGCTTTCGGCCAGAAGCATTTGCTACTTCTGGCCGATAGCTGCAAGCCGATGGCTGATAGCCGTGATTAGTTGCTATTCGCCTACATCGGCGGGTATATCTTCATGTTCGAGTAAATCGCCGCGGCGGTCGGCAGTGCGATGCAGGCTGTCTTCCTCGCGCCAGCGGGCGATGTCGGGGTGGTTGCCGCTGAGGAGTATTTCGGGAACTTCGAGGCCTCGGTACTCCCGGGGGCGGGTATATTGTGCGTGTTCCAGCAGGCGTCGGCCGCCGGAAAACGAATCTTGTTGATTACTCTCCTCGTCGCCAAGTACGCCCGGCACCAGCCGGATGACCGTGTCGATGACGACCATCGCAGCAACTTCTCCACCATTCAGGACAAAGTCGCCAATGGAAATCTCTTGCGGTTTGAGCAGGTCGATGATTCGCTGATCAAACCCTTCGTACCGACCGCAGAGCAACAACAGTCGCTTTTGGCCGGCAAGTTCTTCCACGAGTTGTTGATCGAGCCGCCGACCTTGCGGGGTCAGCATGACGACGTGCCCCGGTGTGGGATCCATCTCCTGGACCGCTTCGACGCATTCGACGACCGGCTCGGGCTTGAGGACCATGCCTGGGCCGCCGCCGAACGGGCGATCATCAACGGTGTGGTGTTTGTTCTTGGCCCAATCGCGAATGTTGTGAAGGTGAACCTCCACTAATTTCTTCTCGATGGCCAGGTTCAACAAACTTTGGCCAAGGTATCCCGGAAATATTTCCGGGAACAGGCTTAGCACGTCGAACCGCATTTGTTTCGTGTACGTTTTCGCGCCACGTAGGCGAGATTCTCCGAAACTCGCAGTCGGGCGTTTCGGAGAAACGCCGCTACGTGTTTACTCCGCGACGGTGGCTGACATTTCCGGTTCGGCCGCCGATCCTTCGGCAACGGGCGCTTCGTCAGCGGGAGCTTCGGGTGTTGCAGCGGCTTCTTCGGCTTTCTTTTGCTTCTTGGAAACTGCCGGCTTGCCGGGTTCGGGAATCGATTTGGGTTGGACCGATTTCTCGATCGCCGCCTTTTGTTGCTCGACGTGGGTGCCCTTGGAGCCGTACTTCTTGATCAGCACGGCGACCTTCTCACTTGGCTGCGCGCCGACGCTGATCCAATAATCAACACGATCGGCGACGAGCAGGGCGCGAGCATCGGTCTCCGGTACCATCGGGTCGTAGGTGCCAAGTTCCTCGAGCACCCTACCGCCGCGGGGAGCCCGCTGGTCAATGGCGCAAATGCGATAGAAGGGCCGGTGTTTCCGACCCAATACTTTCATCCGAATCCGAACTGCCACGTCGTACTCCTGGCTCCTGGCGGAACTGAGACTGAAAACTGGTTTTCGTTATGCAGACCCAGTATTGTGCCCCAATTGGGCACCCGTTGGCAAGGGCCGATTTTTTCGGCACTGGGAGGCCGCCGCGTGGGCCGCCGTGCGGGTTTTCCGCCCCTTTTGCAGATTGCCACACAGCCGACGGCACCTCCCAATTGGTTGAACCCGGTCCTGGGTCGTGCGGGCATAGGGCTGCCGACTCAATCAGTTACGTTGCTTCAACGGAAGAAACCGAATCTCAACGCGCTTATCGAGCGCGGCCGCAATGCGATTGAGCATCGCCAATGAGTGACCTTCGTAATCGGCATCTTCGAGTCGACAAATCACGGACGCCGTCGTTCCGACGAGCTTCGCAAGCGCGCGTTGGCTCAGCCCGGACTTCGCGCGAAGGTTGCGTATTTTTGCGGCAACCGCGATATCTGCTCTGGCTTCTTCGAGTTCCGCAATCCGTTCGGGCTTTCCCTCGAAAAACCGTCGATGGATGATCTCGATACCATCCCTTGTCGGTTTGCGTTTCTTCGCCATCTCACATCTCCTCAGTACCGCGGCCATCTGGATCACGTAGAAACTCATTCCTGCGTTGCACGGCCAGATCGATTTCCCGAGAGGGCACGACCCGCTCCTTTTTCAATCCGTGCGATACAACAACCGCTTCGCGACCATGAAAGAAATATAAGATTCGGTAGTTGACGCCGCTCAAACCGACACGCAATTCATATACGCCATCGCGCAGGTAGTCCGCGTCAGGCCGACGGAGTTCGTGTCCCCGCTCGCGCAATCGTTCCAACCAAGCAAGGCACTTTGCCCGAGCCTTGGGTTGAAGCGTTGCCAGCCAGTTAACCAAAGGCACCGATCCGTCCAAGTCCTGGAACAAGATTAACTTCACGCGCGGCATACTTTCGCTCCGCTACATGTATGTTCGCATTATTGCGAACGAGCGTCAAGGCGCGGTTGGCAGTACGCGGCGTAAAAACTGACCGGTGGGACTCTCCGCGCATGCCGCTACTGCTTCCGGCGTTCCCGCCACCACCAAAAACCCACCGCCGGACCCTCCATCCGGACCAAGCTCAATCACCCAGTCGGCCGATTTAATTACGTCGAGGTGGTGCTCAATGAGCAGCACCGAATTGCCGCCATCGACCAGTTTTTGCAGCACGGCGAGCAACCGGCGGATGTCGGCCAGGTGAAGGCCGGTCGTCGGTTCATCAAGCACGTAGAGCGTGTGGGCCGCTTGCGAACCGCCAAGCTCCGCGGCGAGCTTGATCCGCTGAGCTTCGCCGCCAGAGATAGTCGTCGAGGGCTGTCCCAATGCAAGGTAACCCAGACCGACGTCGCGCAGCGCCGCAAATTGCCGATGGATGGCCGGATAGGTGTCGAAGAACTCGACTGCGGTGTCAACGCTCATCGCCAGGACGTCGGCGATCGACTTCTCGCGATACTTTACGGCAAGCGTTTGCCGGTTGAACCGCGCACCGTGGCAGACGGGGCAGGGGACGAATACATCGGGCAGAAAGTTCATCTCGATCTTCTTGAAGCCCTGCCCTCGGCACTCCTCGCAGCGGCCTCCCTTGGCATTGAAGCTGAACCGACTGGCCCGATAGCCGCGTTGCCGCGCGAGTTTCGTCGTTGCGAATACCTTGCGGATTTCATCGAAGGCGCCGGTGTAGGTGGCGGCGTTGCTGCGCGGGGTGCGGCCGATGGGCGACTGATCTACTTCGACGCAGCGATCCAGCTGGCTCGCGCCGCACAGGGCGCGATACGGCCCCGGTTTCGCTAGCGCGCCATGCAGCTTGTGTGATAGCGCCCTCGTAAGCGTTTCCATCACGAGTGAGCTTTTGCCGCTGCCGCTGACGCCGGTCACGGCGACCAGACAGCCAAGTGGGAAGTCGACCGACAGATCTTGCAAATTATGCAGGGTTGCCCCTTCGAGTTCGAGCGTTCTGGACTTTGCCACACCGCGGCGCACTGTCGGCACTGCAAGTTGTTCGCGCCCGGAAAGAAATGCGGAGGTTACTGACTCGCCAATCGCATTGGCCACTTCGTCGGGCGTGCCGGCGGCGACGATCCGCCCACCGCCAATGCCCGCGCCGGGGCCGACGTCGATCAAATGATCGGCGGCCCGCATCATCGCTTCGTCATGCTCGACGACTATTACAGAGTTTCCCTGCTGTTGCAGGTCGCGCAGCGCCGCGATCAGCCGGTCGTTATCGCGGGGGTGAAGGCCAATGGAAGGCTCATCGAGCAGATACATCACGCCGACCAGCCCGGAGCCGATACCGGTCGCGAGCCGCACCCGCTGCAATTCGCCGCCGCTGAGGGTGTTTGCCGGGCGGTCGAGTGACAAATAATCGACGCCCGATTTGTCGAGGAATTCGAGCCGCCGCATGATTTCGCGGACCAGCGGATCGGCGATTAACTTTTGATCGGAGTCAAACTCCAGGCTGGCAAAGAAATCTCGAGCGGATGACACGCTGCGGGCGGTGACTTCGTAAATTGCCTCGCCTGCGATGTGGCAGGCGCGAGCTTCCGGCCGCAGGCGGGTACCGCAGCAGTCGGGGCAGATTTCGCTGTTTTCGCCGACGGTGCCCAAACCGCCGCAGGTGGAGCAGGCGCCGTAGGGGCTGTTGAAGCTGAACGTGCGAGGCTCGATTTCCCCGACGCCCGTTTTGCAGTGGGGGCAGGCGTACCGGGTGTTGAACAACTTCTCCTCCCAAGCCGACGCCTCGGCGTCGGGGGTTCTATACGACACCGCCAATACTCCGTCGCCGTGCTTTAGCGCCAGCCGCACCGACTCCGCCAATCGTGGCGCGATGCCCTCACGAAGAACGATGCGATCGACGACCGCTTCGATCGTGTGCGCTTTTTGTGGAACCAGCTCCGGCACATCCTCCAGCGGATAAACTTCGCCATCAACCCGCACCCGCACCAGGCCCGCTTTGCGCACGTTTTCCAGTTCATCGGCGTGACGGCCCTTGCGGCCACGCACGATCGGCGCGAGCAGCATGACGCGCGTCTCTGCTGGCAGCGCTTCGATAGCGGATTGTATTTCCGCCGGCGTCTGCTGCGCGATCGGCGTGCC
Organism: Pirellulales bacterium; assembly: GCA_040901765.1. GTDB lineage: Bacteria > Planctomycetota > Planctomycetia > Pirellulales > Lacipirellulaceae > JBBDYG01. Next base: position 37,302 of record JBBDYG010000094.1, on the reverse strand, counting down.
GCAATTGGGGCAGGCCATCGTACCGCACCGCGCGAACAACAGCCGCAGGTAGTCGTAGATTTCGGTGATCGTCGCGACCGTGCTCCGCGGGTTCTGGCTCCCTTGGCCCTGGTCGATCGCGATCGCCGGCTGAAGGCCCTCGATCAAATCGACGTCGGGCCGCTCGAGCTGATCGAAGAATTGCCGTGCGTAGACCGACAGCGACTCGATATACTGCCGCTGTCCCTCGGCCAGCAGCGTGTCGAACGCCAGCGAGCTTTTCCCGCTGCCGCTGACGCCGGTGATGACGACCAGTTGATTGCGGGGAATCTCGACGTCGATATTTTGCAGGTTGTGCGTGCGGGCGCCGTGGATGAGAATGGCATCAGACATCGCATAAAACCGCGATCAGCGGCGGTTAGTATGAATGGTCGCCAGTTTGTGCAAGCGAAGCGCCGACTTGGCCCTCAAATTGGTCAACTTGTGCTCTGGGGTGGACGGGTCGAGAACGATATCCGAAGGAAGGAGCGGACTTGGTATCACCGAAGAGATATAGGCGACCAAGACTTTGGGTACCGAGCCGAGTGGACCTGTTAGCGTCAATACCGGTCGCAGTTTCATCCCTGCCGCGTCGCCAAAGGGAAAGTTTGCAAGGTAGATTTCGTCAGGTTGGATCAAAAGCCTCTCCGTCCGCCAGCGTGTAGATGTCTTGCTGCGGGTCGCTCAAATCATCGGCCCATTGCTGGCCGATGCCGTCCATCCAGGCCGTTCCTGCATCGTCCTCGGAGGCAGCGCTGAACCATACCGTCATTGGTCCAGGTGGTACCGTATCCGGTAGTACCGCCGTCAGGCGATGTTGCTCATCGACCTGACCTTGTACGGCGCTCAATGTCATGAGTTTTCTAAATTTCAAGTGCTCTCTATTGAAAACGTCCTTCAGACTTCATTCTAGTCTAAGTCCAGCCGAATGGAAAAGCAGCCGCGTCAACCTCTGAACGCCAGCGAACTCCTCCCGCTGACACCGATGATGTCGCATTTGACGGGGGAACGACTTCCTTGGAGAATGGAAGGGTACTGGCGTCAGTAGCTGAAACGCTGAAGAACTCCACTGGGACAAAGGGTATCAATGGTTGCTATCAAAACCAAATTCGACGGAGAAAAAATCCTGTTACCGGACGATTTGCGTGGACTGCCGCCACAAGAAGTAATCCTCGTATATGAAGTCGAAGAGATCACTTTAGAGAACCAAGGGTGGCTCAAAGCTCAAGAAGCGTCGTTCGCCAAAGCGTGGGACAACGACGAGGACTCTGTCTATGACCAGCTATGACGCGGGCGATATTGTCCTGGTGCGCTTTCCGTTCACGGATCTGACCACGTCCAAAAAGCGGCCCGCAGTCATCCTTAGCCCGCAGAACTACCTAGTTCGATTCGGCGACATGGTGTTAATGCCGCTTACCAGCCAGCCGGAGCCAGATGCGGCGCTTGCTCTTTCGCAATGGCGAGTGGCGGGCCTGCTCAAGCCGACATGGGTGAAACCAATCATCGGAACCCTGACAACTGGCTTGATCGAAAAGCTCTTGGGCAAGCTGGCGAATGTCGACGAACCATGCGTTAGGGCCGCCTTGGCTATATTGCTGGGGCCGCGATGGACCAATCTTTGACGGTGCGAACTGTCAACAACCGAAAGTTCCCCCACTCCCACCCTCATGTTCTAATCCCTTGTCGCTACTCCGCCTTCAAAACGCCGCGTGGTTAAGGTTTAATATGCCGCTGCGCATCGCGCTCCAACAGTTTCTCCACCAGCTTCGTCGGTTCACGAAAGGTCGTCTGTCTCAAAGTGGCAATGGCCGAAGACAACTCTAGCAGCCGGCGTTCGGCGGCAAGTGCGAGAACGTTGAGGGTGCCAATCACTTGAAGCCCCAAGCTCTGCGCAACTGCGGTGGCGGCGCCCCAGGATGCATCAATTCCGCAATCACCGCGGGCGGTGCCACAATTTGCCCAAAAAGGATGGGAAGAACATTCACGTGCCCTATCAGAACAAGATAGTTCAAGGGCGATGTGTCCGAGACGACGATCATTTGTCGAGAAGCATTCGCAACTGGTCCATCTGCTCGTCGAATTCTTCGATGGTGAGGAGGTCTTCGGTGACGTTGTGCCGCTTCAAGACTGCGTTCGCTTCGTCGCGCGAGATTCCAAGGGATTCCGCAAGCTGGCCGTACGAAAGTTTTTCCTGTCGATATAATTCGACCAACGCAGCCTCCTTAGCGGCCTCGTCGAGGTCGCCAAATTGGGAACGGAGGGTTTCCTCGACCGCAGCGGGGAGGGTAAAGGTGATGCTCATCGGCATGCTCTCTTCTCTATTTACACTAGCCCGTACTGCCCCATTGGTCAACGCTGCGTTGGCCGCAGTTTTATTCCCACTGAACCCCCAATTGCCTCACAATTGACCACGGCGGTACACTTCAGGCGTCTCGCGGAGCGCATCGTGCTCCGGTCTTTGGCCACGCTGGTACAATTTCCTCCATGTTCGAATCCCTCCAAGACGGCCTCTCCTCCGCTTTCAAAACGCTCCGCGGCCAGGGCAAGCTGAGCGAATCGAACATGCGCGACGGGATGAAGCTCGTCGAGCGGTCGCTGCTCGAAGCGGACGTGAGCTACACCGTCGTCCGCGACTTCATGCAGCGGGTGACCGAGCAGGCGGTCGGCGAGCGGGTGCTTAAGGCGCTCAACCCCAGCCAGCAAGTGGTCGGCATCGTCTATCAGGAATTGGTGAACCTGATGGGGCCGGTCGATCACTCGTTGCACCTCAAGGGGAAGGACGAAGCCACGGTCTTGATGATGTGCGGCTTGCAGGGGTCGGGCAAAACGACGACCACCGGAAAATTGGGACGGCTGCTCAAGCAGCGCGGCCGCCGGCCGCTCTTGGTGGCCGCGGACTTGCAGCGACCCGCGGCGATCGACCAGTTGCACGTGCTGGGCGAGCAGCTTGAGATTCCCGTCTACTCCGACCGCACGCAGAAAGACCCGGTCGTCGTTTGCAACGCCGCGTTAAAAGAGGCCAAGAAGATCGGGGCGGATACGGTGATTCTCGACACCGCCGGTCGGCTCCACATCGACGCGGAGTTGATGCAGCAACTCGAACGGATCGACCGCCAGTGCCACCCCGAGCAGATTTATCTGGTGGTCGATGCAATGACGGGCCAGGACGCCGTCAACAGCGCCAAAGCGTTCAACGAGGCACTGGAGCTTGACGGTGTGATCATGACCAAGCTCGACGGCGACGCTCGCGGCGGCGCGGCGCTGTCGGTCAAGCAGGTCACCGGCGTGCCGATCAAGTTCATGGGCACCGGCGAGCACCTCGACGCGCTCGAAGAATTTCATCCTGACCGGATGGCGGGCCGCATTCTGGGGCAGGGCGATATTCTGTCGCTGGTGGAAAAGGCCCAGACCGAGTTCGACCAGGACGAGATGCGCCTTCAGGAGGAAAAGCTCCAGAAGGGCGAGTTCACGCTCGACGATTTCAAGAAGCAACTCAAACAAATCACGAAGCTCGGCTCGCTGTCGAAGATCATGTCGATGATTCCCGGCATGGGCGCAATGAAAGAGATGATGGGCGAGGTGGACGCCGAAGCCGACATGCAGCGGATGTTCGGCATCATCGACTCGATGACGGCGGCCGAGCGCCGGCATCCATCGAAGCTGATCGACCAAAGCCGCCGCCGGCGGATAGCCACCGGAGCGGGGGTCGAGCCGCACGAGGTGAACGAGTTGGTCAAGCAGTTCGACGTGATGGCCCAGATGATGGGTTCGATGGCCGGCAAGGGCATGCGCGAGCGGATGCAAATGATGAAGCAAGTGCAGAGCAGCATGACGAACAACCCCGGCGGCGTGCTCACCAAAAAGAAGGGCAGCACCGGCAAACGGCTCTCCCCGAAAGAGAAAGCCGACGCCCGCCGACTGCGGGAGAAAGAATTGCGCAAGCGAAAGCGTCAAGGCAAAGGCGGCGAGTAGAAGATTGCACCACAGTGGCACGGAGGACACGGAGAAGAACGGCTATTAAGTTGGATTGATTCGCCGGGTAGTTGAATAACTGCAATTCATCCTCCTTAGTTCATCAGCCCAAACTCCGTGCCCTCCGTGCCGCTGTGGTAATTGCAATTCGACGAATTAATTCGTGACTTGTTCCACAGCGCGCGAGCGATTGAGAATAAATGGCCCTATCCGCCTCACGCCGGAATTGGATCTTGCCGCTTCTGCTGGTCGCAGTTCTTGCCGGCGTGCTGGCCGTTCGCGCGTGGCAACCGGCGGCGACGCGGGTTGAGCCGACGGCCCAAGTGCCAGCGGCAAGATCAAATCAGCAGCAGGTCGAATTGGCGATCGACACCGGCGACGGCAAGCCGCGGGTTTCAAGCGTACCGTGGCGATCGGGCATGACGGTGCAAGATGCGCTGGCAGCGTCCGAAGCAACTTTCGCCGTTCAGGGCAATGGCGGTGCGGCGTTTCTTACGGAGCTGGCCGGCATCAAGAACGAAGGCCCCGGCGGACGGAACTGGCAGTTTGAAATCAATAACCAGTGGTCCGACCGCAGTTTCGGTATCCGCACGCTTGATCCGGGCGACCGTGTCTTGTGGAAGTTCGAGGCCAGCGAGTAGACTGCGCCTGAAGTTTGTGCTTCGCGCCGTCGGAAAAAGCGATGAGGAGATTGATTGTGCGTCGGGATTCGATTCAGCAGTTGCTCGTGTTTTGTCTACTGGTGGCCATTGGCGTCGCCGGCCGTTGGGGCCAGCCGCAGTGGAGCGTAACGCCCTTGGCGGCAGCATCGCTATTTGCCGGGTATTACTTCACGCAGCGCTGGGTGGCTCTGTTGGTGCCGGTCGTGATTCTCACGATTAGCAACCTCGCCCTGCCGCAGTACGACAGCGTGTCGGTGATGGCGAGCGTGTATCTGGCAATGGCGATTCCGGTGCTGCTCGGCGGGTTGCTGCGGCGCTTTCAGACTTGGTCCGCGCTGGCGGTGGCCGGGCCGCTGGCTGCACTTGTGCCTTCGACCGCATTCTACTTGCTCACCAACTTCGCGGTCTGGGCGTTTGAGAACCACTATCCGCACACACTTGCTGGTCTCGCCCAATGCTATGCCGCGGGTATTCCGTTCTACCGCTGGATGGCGGCAGGCGACGTGGTCTACACTGCCATCTTGTTTGGATGTTACGCGGTGGCCCGTCTGACAGCCGGCTACGAAGATGGGGAAGCTTTTGCACTGGCCGTCGATAATCGCGAGAAATGACGTTCGATGGAATGGTCCCACGAGTCTTCGGCCAGTTGATCGAAGGCGGCATCTCGTAAGCTTCGGCCCGATCGGATTCGTTCCAGGGAGCGCTCGGCGGTAATGGTTTCGGCCATTTCGCCAAGGGAAGCCTCGGGCGGGGTATGCCGGGCAAGACTGTCGATGACTCGCCGCGGCTCCCAGCGTGAAAATACTCCGTCGATAGCACCAACCGACCTCGTCGGCAGCGGATGCGCGCCGTTCAACGGCCGCGAACTGAACGCCTCCGCGAATAGCCCGCCGGAATGCAGAGCGTCAGAACGCGCTGACACGGCGCTCGAAGAGGCGTCCAGTAAGTCGAACAAAGCCGATATGTCGGTGGAGTCAAAGAGGGAAAGCACTTCCCGTTCATAATCGTCGGCAATCGCCGCGCCCTGGGATGCCGCCTCAGCAGGCGCACCAACGTTGTCGCGCCAGACAGTGTAGTCGGCCGCATCGACGACATTATTGCCATTGCCGTCGGCCTGCAGACCAGTCCCGGCCGTTGCCCCGAAATGTGTTTTCCAGTGTTCGTAGTCGTCGAAGTTCACCGTTTCATTGCGGTCGTAGTCGCCGGGAGCGGCCGATGGTGGAAGCGACTGGCCCAAATTGTCGCGCCACACGCCGTAATCGGCCGCGTCCACCACGCCGCTGCCATTGCCGTCGGCCTGAAGTCCAATGCCGGACGTGGCGCCGAATCTCGCTAGCCAGAACAGGCGATCGTTCTGATCCACGATGCCATTGCGGTCGTAGTCGCCCGGTAGCGTGGCTGCTGGACTGTTTACCGTGAAGTTCCGCAGGTAATCGCCGCCCGCAGTGCCATTGGCATCGCCGTCTAGCAGCAGTCCCGAGAGATCGTGCAGACCGCCGGCAAGGCCGCCGAGCACCGTCAAACGGTATTGCCCTGGAGCCAACAGGCCCGAAGGAAGGTCGATTATGACAGTCGTGCCACCGATGGCGTACGCGGGAGCGATCGTAACCAGCACATCGTCTAAATCGCCGAAGTTACCATTGGGGCCGGCGCTGAGCAGCTTGTAGTTAGCAGCAGCCACGGCATCAATTGAGTTTAACGGCTCGCTGAAATTGAGCGTAATCTGATCGAATGGCGCGACGTTCATCGCCCCATGAACAGCGGTCGGCGTGGTGCTTATGATCGCGGGCGGGGTCGCGTCGAGGCTGGAACCTTGAAACTCATGCGCGCCCCAGTCCACAAATGCCAGTGCCGGCGGCGTGCCGGTGTTGGGCGTGCCGGGATCGTCCACACGGGCGTTGCCCTGGCGATCGAGTGCCGGCGTGAGCGTGCTTTCGCCCCGATCGATTGCCGGCGAGCCACCGCGCAGCAGGAAGTTGTCGTCGAGACCACCATCGTAGCCGTCGCCAGCGCGATAGCCGAGCACGTTGTCCGAGCCGTCGCGGTCGACCACGAGCGGATCGCCGGCGAACGAGGCGGCGTCCTGCGCCGACGCGGCTTGCCAGTTGGCCAGCGTGTGTCGCGCCGCCCCATTCCAAAAGCCGGCGTGGGCATTGGGATCGAGGCTGAGATGAATCAGGTTGTAATTGCTCGAGACATTGAACTGGCTATTGGCGGCCACATAAATTGCGTATCCCGAATCGACCCACAGCACATTGTTCCGCAGGGTCATGCCCTGCGAAGCGTTGTCAATTCGAATTGCCTCGCCGACCGGTTGATAAACCGTGTTGTTGACAATCTTGCCGCCGGCATTGAACGAGCGTTCGATGTAAATGCCTTGGTTGGCGTTGGCATAGACCAGATTGTTGGCAATCACGCCAAAGAAGCCTGACGCGGGATGCCCGCTGATGCCAATGGCATTGGAGTAAACCTGGTTGCCAAGAACTTGGGCCGCCCCATAGGCGCGAATGCCGACGGTGTTATGAAACGCGCGGTTGTTCTGAACCGTCTGAGAGACGCTGTTGTCGGACATCGCCAAGATGCCGATGGCATTGTTATAGACGACGTTGTCGGTGGCCACGATGGACTGCGAGCTGGAACGAACTTGGATTCCGACCGCCCCCGTCGCGAGCTGCTCGTAGGCGGTGTTGCCCGTCACGAGCACTTGATTGTGACCAAAGATGCCGATCGAGGTGTTCCCATGCGCCTGGTTGCCAGTGATGGTAATTCGGTCGGCGACCAGTCCAAAATACGTGGCGCTAATCCCGCCGACGTTTCCAAATACCTCGTTGTTCTCGATCCATCCTCGGGCAGCTTCGACGACAATGCCGGTCGAGTCGAACTGAACTGTGTGATCGTGGGCGCGATTTCCGATGATCTGCACATCGTCATTGCCGGCTTGAATATAGATGCCGTGGACGCGGTTGCCGTAGACGTCGCTATTGGAAATCGCCAGCCGGTCGCTGTCGGCGGTCGCGGAGGCGAAGATTCCGAACTGGCCGCCGATGAACGCCAAGTAATTGAGCGTTACGTCGTCGGCGCCGCGCATTTCGATCGCATAGTTGCCGGCAATGGTGTTGCCCCGGTTCAATGTAGCGGTCGCGAGCGCCGCCTGCCCGGCGGACACTGCCCCCGGCCCCTCGATCCGCACGCCGCTGTCCGGTGCGTCGATCACCAAGTTTTGATAGAGCCGATAGGTGCCCGCGTCGACGTGAATCACATCGCCCGCGTCGAGGTCGTATGCCGCCAGCAACGCGCGGAGGCTCAACATCGGCGCACTGGGCGATTTTCCGCTGTTGACGTTATTCCCTGTTGCGGACGTGAACACATCACCGACCATCGAGCCGTCGTTCGCGTAGTAGTGATTGCCGGCATTGGCAACGCCGAATAGCGCGTCGGAAACATCCTCCGGGAAGGTGCCGTTGTTGGAGCGGACTCGGATCAACGCCGTGTTGCCGTTCGTTTCCGCACTCGGAGTCCACGAGTAACTGCCCCGGCCATACTGGTCCATGCCAATGCTCGACGCGATCGGGGTCCAACTTGTGCCACCGTCGGTGGAGAAGTCGATATCGGCGGTCGGGTTAGGCACTCCGGCGGGGTTGGCGGCAGTTAGCTCGATGCCGGTCACAAAAGCGCCATAGCTGCTCACGGGGTTAATCATTTCCAGCAGGATGCCTAGGCCGCCGGTGGCCGCGACATTGAACGTGAGCGTGGTCGCTTTATAGGTGCCACCCGCGGCTGCGTAGATGTCGAACCCAGTGCGAACGGTGACGCCATTAAGTTTGATGTCGAAGATACGTTGCCCCGGACTAAACAAGAAAGGCTCCACGAAATGGAGGCGGATCGCGTAGCTGCCATCGCTCACGGGAAAGTCGTACGCCACTCGCGTTCCAACCCCAAAGCCACCATAGGCGCCGATCTGGTAGGTGGCTGCGTGCGCTGGATTGACCACTCCTGACAGATTCACGGGCGAGTTGACCGACAGGGTCTGGCCGGCAGTACGATAGGCATCGGCCGACCAGTTGCCCGCGCCGCTGCCTCCCGCGTCGATCAGCGCCACCGTGCGAGTCGCGGTCAGGCCGTCGCTATGCCACTCGATCGGCACCGACTTACCGACCTCCAATTTCTCAAGGCCGTTGGGCGAGAGGATTTGCACCAACTGGCTGGGGCTGGTCGCCGCCTGGGCGGTGTTGCCAGTGTGACCGAGGTTCACCCGACTGCCATTTGGCGCTGGTTCGGCGGCATACACGCTGCGCGGATCGCCGGCATCGATCGTCAATGAAGTGGTCAGAACGTGGAAGTTGTCATCAAGCCCGCGGTCGATTCCGGCGACGCTGTCGTAGCCCAGCACGTTGTCCGCGCCGTCGATATCCACAAACTGCGGATCGACGGTGAGACTGTGACCATCGTAGCCCAACTCGAAGAACCAGTCTTCGCGGGTGGCGAAATCGCGATCCTCCCAGCGCCCCACCTTGCCCGTGCCAGCGATGACGAAGTCGTTGTAATCGAACACCATACCGAGCTGGCTGTCGGCGGCGACGTTGATTGCGTATCCCTGCCCTACCCGGAGGATATTGTTTTTAATCGTGATGTTGCTGGCCGAGAACGTGGAAACGAATTGTTCCGGATGGGGACCGCCCACTTGGATCGCGTCGCCGGTGATCGATTGGTAAATCGTGTTGTTTTCAATCCGGCCGCCGTTAACGGACCAGACCCAGATGCCGTCGTTGAAATTGTCGTAGAGGAGATTATTGAGAATTGCATCGCCGCTGCCCTGCATGCGAATGCCAAGATTGTGGCCATAAATCGAATTGCCGACGATCAGGTTCGAGCCACTGCTTTGGATACCAGTGTCCCGGTTGTGGTAAATACGGTTGTCGCGGATTGTAGCCACACCGGCGTCGATGCCGCGATCGTTGTTGTAAACCACATTGTCGAGGATGGTGCTGCTAGACGCGGAAATGCCGTAGCCGATCGACCCGTGATAACCCTGGTTCAAATAGGCTTCGTTTTGCGAAACAATCACATTGTTGACGGCCCTAATCCCGGCAAAATTGTTGCGGACGATGTTGTCGGTGACTTCGATCAACGTGGTCCCGCTAATGTTCATGCCCAAGTCGTTCCCATAGACCTCGTTGCCGCTAACGATGCTCTTGTTTCCGCTAAAACCACTGATGATCGTGATGCCCGTGCCGCCGAATCCGGGGATGTTGTTGTTGAATAGCTCGTTGTCTCGGACGATTGTGCCGTTGGCGAACCCTGCATAAACGCCGCCTTGCCTGTTGTTATAGAATCGATTGCCTTCGATGCGGCTATCGTCATTCAGTATGCCCAGGAAGACGCCTTGCTTGGCATTGTCGTAGATTTCACTGGCGGTGATTACCAACCGATCGCTGTCGATCGAGTCTAAAGCCACGACGCCGTATTCGCCGCCGGTGATGTTGAAGTGATCGAGCGTGACGTCGTCGGCGCCGGTCAACTGGATCACGTAACTGCCTGCGACCGTGCTACCGCGGTTGAGCGTGGCGACGCTGGCGGAGCCGATGGCGCCCGGCCCCTCGATGCGCACGCCGCTGTCGCTCGCATCGATGACGATGTTCTTCACGAGGTTGTAGGTTCCCGCATCGACGTGGATTACGTCGCCGGCGTCGAGATTGTAAGCCGCCAACAGCGCACCGATGCTGGCCATCGGAGCAGCGCTGGTTTTTCCGCTATTGGCGTTATTGCCCACGACGGTCGTGAACGCATCGCCGGCGAGCGAAGCGTCGTTGACGTAATAGTGCTGGCCAGCACTTGCGATTAAGAACGTTGCGTCGGAGTCGTCGCTCGGCTCAATCCCGGCAGAAGCTGTGACACGAATCAGGTAGCTACCGGCGGCCACGCCGGCAGGAACGGTCCAGGCGAACTCTCCATCGTTCGGCGTTCCTTCGACGATCGTCGTCAGCTCGTTTGTCGCGGATTGCACCAGCTCGATCGTCGCCGTGCCGGGCTCCGGCAGGCCGAACGAGCGCCATTGGATACTCATCTGCTGATTGTGCTCGAATTTCTCCAAGCCGTTGGGCGCAAGCACCTGTACGAATTGGGCCGGGCTGGTGGTCGCTTCGGCAGTGTTGCCGGTGTGGCCGATATTTATCCGCCCGCCGTTGGGGGCGGGTTCGTTTGCGAACGCATAGATCGGATTGCCCGCGTCAATGGTCGGCGAGGATGGCGTGACGTGGAAATCGTCGTCCGCGGAATTATCGCCAAGCACCTGTTGAATGCGAATCGCGTCGGCATGCAGCTTGCCCGGGCCGGTCAGTTTGACGATGAGCCGGTCGCCCGTCACTTTGACGATGCTCAACCGGTTCCATCGGACGCCCGACTCGTCGACAAAATCGGTCGGCGTGGCGAGCAGATTGCGGACCGCCCGGCTAACCGTTAGGTCGCCATCGAAAATGGAAAACTCTGCCGCGCTGGAGTTGCCGGGCAACGCGGTCCACAAGGCGGCCACGTCGTAGTAAGCGCCGGGCGTGAGTCCGGTGAATTCCCAACTAGCGGTGCCGCGGTCCTGGCTCGCCCCCCGTACGTGATAATCGCCGTCCCGACCGGCGTGAGTCCAATTTAATCCTTCCTCGTTGAAATTCATGTCGCCGTCATCGACAGTAATGCCATAGGCTGTCGCCGCGTCGGCGATGACGTTGGCCGAACCACTACTGATTCGCAACGTTGTTGCTAAGCTGATGAGGGAGACGCTGACGAAACCGACTTGGGAGTAGTGATTCTGAAAACCGAGATGCAGCGCGCCAACACTGTGCGAGCCATTTCCGCCGGTTGCTTGGTCGATGGAGGCGATCGTGCCCGAAAAATTGACGTTAAACGGCACGTCGAAGTTGCCCGAACCGGTGTTGTACGTGACGGTGTAAGAGGCTGACGTGGTATGCGAATAGGTCGCGGTGCCAAGCCCTGGATGGGCATCCCAGAAGGCGGAAATCGGCACATCCACGAACAGATTCCCAGAACCAGGATATGGATTGGAGCTATTAAACAGCCATCGGGCCGTTGCCGATTGGATATTTTCCAAGAACTCGCCGCCGGCGCCGTTTGCCTGCGCCGCGTTGTGCCACGAACCCGAGACGCTAAAGCCGGGGTCGCCGTTGTCGATGACGGTGGGAGAGCCAATGGGAGTGGTCCGGTAACCCATATTCCCGTCGGCGCCCGCGGGGCTGACGAATTGCGGGTCGACGGTTTGGCTGTGCTGATCGAAACCAAGCTCGTAAAACCAGTCGGCCAATTCGGTAAAGTCGCGATTTTGCCAGCGAGCCAGCTTGCCGGTGCCCGTGATGTGCAGGTTGTTGTAATCGATCGCCGAGCCGACACCGCTGTCGGCGGCGAAGTTCATCGCGTAGTGCTGCTCGACGTGCAGGATGTTGTTGGCGATTGTCAACCGGTCGGCCGCGAAGGTCGAGATAAGATGCTCCGGATGCGTTCCACCAATTTGAATGGCGTCGCCGGTGCCATTCTGATAGATGGTATTGTTCTCAATTCGGCCAAACGAGCCGCTCCACACCCAGATGCCGTCGTTGTAGTTATCGTAGAGCAGATTGTTGACAACGCGGCCTGCCCCCGATAGCCGGACCCCCACGTTGTTAGAATAAACGGTGTTCGCCTGCACCGTCGCACCCGAGGTGATCATCCCGACGACGCTGTTGTTGAAGACGCGGTTGCCTTGGGCGACGTTGGTGGCGACGCCGCCGATGTCGATGCCCGTAAAATTGTCGTGGACGGTGTTGTTCCGCACGTCGGTTCCGAGAATACCTATGGACGGGTTGTGATGGGCCGTATTGCCGGTCACGAGCGTGAAGCTACCGGCGTTGATCCCAACGAACCGGCTGGTGTGAACGTCGTTGCCGCTGACTGTGACCAGCCCATTTCCGGCGTTTCCCCCCGTCGCGATGATGCCGTAGGTAGTGAAAAAGACGGAATTGTCGGTGACGAAGCTTGGCAGTGCGGCGTTGAACGCGGCGCGGACCTCGATTCCAATGCCGAACTGCATGTTGAACACGGTGTTGCGGCTGACGACGGCGCCGCTGGCGGAAACGGCCTTAATTCCGCCCTGCTCGCCGGTAAGGAAGACGATGTTTTTAGTGAAGAGAGGCGAGTCGTTCGTCCCGTCGAAGGAGATGCCACCGAACGAGTTGCCGTAGATTTCGCACGATTCGACCGTGATACGATCGCTATCGGCGCCGCTCAGGGCGACCACGCCCCACTGACCGCCGGTGATCGCCAAGTGCGAAAGCGTGACGTCATCGGCACCCACGAACTGAATCGCATACGCGCCGCTGGAGGTGTTTCCCCGATTGAGGATCGTCCGCAGTTTCTGGTCGCCACCAAACGGATCAGGCTCGCCGGTGAGGATCGTATTGTGGAAGCCTTCAATCCTCACGCCGGAATCGTCCGGAGTAATGAGGATGTTTGCCGTCAGATTGTAGATGCCAGCATCGACTCGGATCACGTCGCCAGGACCGAGGTCGTAGGCTTCCAGCAGCGCGCGAATCGACGCCTTCGGCGTGGCTGCCGACAGGCCGTTGTTGGCGTCGTTGCCGGGGGCCGTCGTCCAATCGCCGGCCAGGACCGCGCCGTCGTTGACATAGTACAGGCTGACCGGCTCGGGAATGTCAAACAGATCGTTGCTTGTGTCGGACTGCATCCCCGCGTCGAGTCGTGTGACCCGCACGCTGTAGCTGCCGGCGGCGATGCCCGCCGGGATCGACCACACGAAGTCGCCGTCGTTCGGTGTCGGCTCGGCGATCACCAGTTCAACCGCGTTTTCCTCATCGAGCAGCTCAATCCGCACGTTTCCGGTCGAATCGTGGCTTCGCCAGCGAATGGGGAAGCTCTGCCCGGCTGGCCAAATCTCGCCGCCGTCGGGCAGCGTCACCAGCACGTATTGCGCCGGGCTAAGCGACGCGAAAACTGTGTTGCCATAGGCGCCAAGGTTGATGAAGCCACCGTTGGGGCTGACCTCGTTGCCGTAGGGATCGATCGCCCGGCCGCGGTCGATGGCGGGGGACTGAGCGCCGTCGATCGTCAGCGTTCCGGTCGGCATTTCCGGCAGTCCGCTGACCACGCTCCACACTGGCGCGAGTGACGCACCGTGGAAGCTGCCGTAGAGGCTCTGTTCGTGAAAGTCGTTTAGGTTCACGAATAGCGGATCCTGCGACAGACTGTTCAAATCGCCGAACGTGGCATTCCGCCAGGCGGCAAGCGTGGCCCGTCCGGCCCCTTGCCAGCTTCCGATCTGGCCGTTGCCCGTGGCATAGAGCAAGTTGTAGTCGCTCTGAAAGCCGGTCTGTGCGTTGGCGGGGACAAAGATCGCGAACCCACCCGCCGCCCACAGAATGTTGTTGCGGAGTTGAACGTTCGAGACCTGCGAAGCGATATGGACTGCATTGCCGGCCGTTTGGTAAACGGTGTTGTTCACAAGGCTGGCAGCCGCGCCTAATCGAATGCCGTGGCCGGTGTTGGCGTAGACGATGTTATTGCTCAGGGAACCGCCAGTTCCGACCACCTCGATTCCAATGCCCAGTTCGGGATTCTGCACCGTGCCATTGGAATAGACGACGTTCCCGGTAACGTTGTACCCGCGTATTCCCGTTGTTGTGTTGTTGTAAACGCGGTTGTTCGAGATGGGTGAGACGCCACCGCCGTCGATGCCGGCGTAGTTGTCAAAAACAACATTCTTCATGATCGTGCCGGCGGTATAGATACCGGCCCGGCCAGCGGTGCGGTGCCCCGACACGGTGTTTCCAGCGATCAGCGCGTTGCTGGAGTTGTAGGATTCGATGCCGTACCCCGCGTTGTCGCGAATGATGTTGCCCCGTCCGGCGACGAGGTTCTCAAGCCCAATCACGACCGGGCCGAAGTAATTGACGTAAATGCCACTGCCGCGGTTGTCGTGAATGCTGTTCCCTTCCAACCGCACGGTGTGCGCGGTGTTCAGACCATACGCGATGCGGATGCCGGTGTCCTGATTGAAGCCGACGTCGCTATCGAATATATGATCGATGGGGCCTTCGATGGAAATGCCGTAGCGGCCGTTGGCAGTAGAGGTGATGTGGTCGAGCGTCGAACCGGCGGCAGCCGATTCGAATCGCAACCCGTCCAAACTGGCGTGGGCCACGGTAATGTGGTCGCCCACGAAGTTTTGGCTGTCGTTGCGGATGAGCAGGCCATACGTTCCACCTTCCATCGACAAATGCGACATCGTCACGAAGTCCGCGTCGCTTAATTCCACGATCGGGGCGGAAGTAAACAACGGATTGGCGTGGCGCAGCAGGGCGGTCTGGCCCGCTCCCGTCGGTCCGGTCATCACGAACCCTTCGTCGTCGCCTTGGCCGGCGATGTTCGCAACAAGCAGCGTGCTGAACAGGGCATAATCGCCTTGATCGATGTGGAACGTGTGCGTTGGCGCGACCGTATAAACGCGGAGCACGTTGTTCGGCAGCGGCTTAGGCTCGCTGGCGAGCTTGCCGGTATGGCGGTTGTCGCCGGCCGTCGCCGAGCCGTCGCGGTCGTTCACGAAGAAATCGGGCGTGTTCTCCGGCACGCTGAACGACTCGGCGCCGCGATCAAGCACCACATTGTCGCCCACCAGTTGTATTTGGATGCGCAATCCATGCGTGCCATAAGCGATGCCGCTGTTCGCTGGAATCCAGACATACTCGCCATCATCGGGCGTGCTGGCGGCCAGCGTCATTACAAGCGCTGGACCATGAGGCCCGTCCTGGTAGAGATCAATTCGCACGGGCAGATCGGCCGTGTTGTTGTAGCTGTCCCAGCGGATGGTGTGGGGCTTGTCGCGCTCCCAATCGACGTACAAATCGGGCGAACGCAACGCAATGTGTGGCGGCAACGCGGGCACGCCGCCGCCAAGCGGTGAATCGAGGTACGTGTTGCCGAACGCGCCCATGTCGGGCGCAATTCGGTCGGAATGGACGCGCACGAAAGCGCCGTCTAAAAAGCTGTCGCTCGTTGTGCCGCTCAGCCGCACCGACTCGAAGCGGTACACCACATAGCGCGTGCCGATTGGCACTTGCACCCGACCGCCCACCAGCTCCCAGCGATCGGCGGAATTCTGCGCGGTGGCAGTCGTTTCATGCAGCAGCGCGTTACTCCCGTCCAGGAACCGCAGCGTCACTTGACCTAGGTCGCGCGGCGTTTCCGCAGCGGAACGCAGACGGCCGCCGAAAACGGCCACCAAATCCTGCGAAACAAGATCGGCGGGGGTAAAACCCGACGCGAGCAGATCGACCGACTGTTCGGCAAAGCCCGTTGCCGATGCGCCCCCCGCAAAATAACGGCTGCCGTCGAACGGCGTCGGCAACGCGGTCTGCGTCGTCGCCCCCGGGTTCGTACTCCAGCCGGCGAGCAAGTTGTCAAAGCTGCCGTTGGCGAGCAGATTGACCGCACCCGGGGCCAGCGCCAGATCAATCCGCGGATCGCCCGCGTCGACGGCGGGGTTCGAGAACCGCTGCCCCGCCACCAAGTCGAGCGTCTGGTAGTCATCGAGCGCGACGCCCAGAAACCGCGGCTCGGACCAACCGGGATTTACCACCGTGCGGCCGAAGGAATGGAGGTCGAACGCGGCGACGTCCGCTTGCCAATCGAGAATGTCGGTGAAGTCGAACCCGCTCCAGTGGACGAGCTTGCCCGTGCCGCTGGCGTGGAGCAGGTTGTAGTCGCTCCAGAAGCCGGTCTGGCTGTTGTTGGCGACGTAAATATCGTAACCCTGCTGGGCCCATAGAATGTTGTTCGCGAGCTGCACTTCGCGCGAGCTGCCGTCGATGCGAACGAGATCGCCTTGGGGCGAGTACATCGTGTTCGCCACGATGCGGACATCCGATCGGCCAGCGACGTGGATTGCCGTCTGGGTGTTGCGATAAATCAAATTGTGCGCGATGAGCTGCGCATTCTGAGCGACGATGCCGATCGTGTTGCTGGCAATGCGGTTGAACTGCACGGGACCGGCAAAGTTGACGCCGACGGCGTTTTCCTCGATGAGGTTCGCGTGCTCGAAATCAACCGGCACAAGCGACCCGCTGCCGGCAACGCCGGTCTGATTGTCGAACACGTGCTGGCCTTGCATGACGCCTGTTAACTGCACGCCCACGTCGTTCGCAAAGATTTCGTTCGGCTCGACCTCGGCGAAACCAGGGGGCAGGACAAAGCCGAAGCCGCTCGCCTGGCTGGCGACCGTGGATGCGACGCCCGTCGCATTATCGTGGATGCGGTTGCCGCTCAGCCCGGCTGCGGCCGCATACCGCACGCCAACCGCCGCGCCGTAAAAGTCATTCGCTTCGACCGGGCCAGTGAATGCAGCCTGAATGTCAAGGGCGTAGGTGCCGCCGTCCACTTCGTTCTCACGAATCGCGCCAGTAGACGCTGCCGCCACGGCAATGCCCGCGAGTGCGGCGGTAATCTGGTTCCGGCGGATCATTACGTCGGTGGACGAGGCCCCCGACAACACGATGCCGCTCGCGGACGAGATAATCGTGTTCCGCTCGATCGTCGGCCGCAGCCCGCCCGAAATGGTGACGCCAGTGCCGAGCACGATGTTCCCGATGACCTGCGCGTCGGATGCATTCGCCAGCGAGACGCCAGCGAGCAGCACGCTTCCAACGACGGCATTTCTGGCCCCGCCGCTGAACGTAACCAGGCCGCTTGCGGTGATCGCCTGCAGCGTTACGTCGAACGCGCCGGCGATCGAGATCGGACCGCTGACAAGCGCGCCGGGCACGCCGATGATCGTCACGCCCGAGTCGTTCGGCGATATTGTAAATCCAGCCGTCGCGTCGAGACCGATCTCAATCGAGTCGCCCGGTCCCAGATCGTTGCCATCAAGGATGAACTGCACGCTCGCGGCCGCCGTTGCCACGTGCTTCGCGCCATTGAGGGCCATGGTGTTCGCTAGCATGAACACCTGCGGCGCGCGTCGCCCCGGCTCGCTCCAGCTCACGAGCGCACGACCGGCGCTATCGACCGTCAAGCCGAGCGAATCGACAACCGCAGTCGAGGCAATCCCCGGCGTGCGGGCATCCATCGTGAAATCAGCTACGAAGCTCGTGCCATTCCAGCGCTTGGCGAAGATGCCGACCGAAGTACCCGTGCGGTTGGCGCGGGCGTCATCGGCCCACGCGAGGTGCAATTGGCCGCCGCCCGAGACGAGGCGCGGCCGTGCCGCTGAACCCATCGTGGCCGAGACACCGAACTGGGCACTGCCCCCCACTGGTTGCCACGTGCCGCCGGTGAACCGTTTGACGTAAATCTCGGGCCGCACCTGCGCATCGCCCTGCCAACCGACGAACAGCGTGCCGCTGTGGTAGGCCGCCGTCGGCGTGCGATTCGTGCCAGCCAGATTACTGACGCCATTGCCGCTTGCCGATCCGCCAATTTGATTCCAGACTGCCCCCGAGAACTCGCGTAGGAACACCTGCGATCCACCGGCTATCGGCGCCGACCACGCAATAGCGACCTTGGTGCCATCCGTAGTCGCCGCGAAGCCCGACACGGAGCCGGTTGCTTGCGAAACGCCCGTACCGGTGGCGAAAGCCGCGCCCCCTAAACCCGACCACGCGCCGGCGCTGAAACGCTTCGCGAAAACCTGTGTCGTTCCACTGCTGGAATCGAGCCACGCGACAACCGGTCCGGCGGTCGTCACTAGCACGGTGGGAGAATCCGCCGCGCCGGTGGCGCTCACGCCGCCCGCAGCGAGCGAGGTGCCCAGCGCTACCCAGCCGCCTTGTCCTGCGTTTGCCGCCGGATCGTACTTCGCCGCGCGGATGTTGCTCGTGGAGCCTGTGTACTCGGTCCAGGCGACGATTGGTTGCCCATCGGCGCCGATCGCGAGCGAGGGCCGGCGCGAGGAACCGGCCGTGTTGCTCACGCCACCTTCGCTGGCGCTGCCCGATAGCGTGCTGAAACCCGCGCCGCCGGCAAGCTCCTGCCAGCCGACGCCCGGTATGTGCTTGGCCACGTAGATTTCATAATTGCCGTGACGCCCATCGACCCATGCCGCGTACATCACGCCCGACGCATCGACCACCAGGCTCGGCTCCTGCGCGATGGCGAGGCTTTGACTCAACCCATCGTGTCTACCGCTGCCGGCCAGTTCCGACCAGCGACCCTGCGTGTTGACGCCTGCCGGCAATATCGCCGCGGCGTGAGTGATGCCAACGGCGGACTGAATCGCGGGCGGCGCCGTGGGGGTGGGCGGAACGAAGTTGGCAGGAGTTGCGCTTTCGCCGCTGCCGTAGTAGACGAGGTTGCTCGCGCCGCCGCCGGCGTCGATGAAATCGTCGTCGCCTTCCCCGTACAGCAAATCATTACCGCCTTGGCCGAACAGCCGATCGCGGCCGGAGCCAGCTTCGTTGCGTTCGGTGCCGAAGTCACCATAGATATAGTCGACGGCGTTGTCGTCACCCGCCCCGGTGGCGTTGTGGCCATAGAGCGTGTCGTGGTTCGCGCCGCCCCGCAGCAGATCGGCTCCGCCGTCGCCATAGATCGTGTCGTCGCCCGTGCCGCCGTCAATGATGTCGTCGCCGGCGCCGCCGTGGAGCGTGTCGCTGCCGGCGTACCCGTAGATCGTGTCGCGCCCCGCGCCGCCCATGATCGTGGTCGCCGCATCTTGGGAAGCATGGAGCACGTCGCTGCCGTCGCCGCCGTCAAGAACATCGCCCAGCCCACCGCCGGCATAGAGCGTATCGTTTTCGGTGCCGCCGCCGATCGTGTCCGCCCCGGTGCCGCCATCCAGGTGGTCGTCGCCTGCGTCGCCTGCAATTAGATCATTGCCGCCCTGGCCGTAGATCTGATCGCGTCCCGCGCCGCCCGACAGCGTGTCGTTTCCTTCATCGGAGCCATAAATGACATCCTCGCCGTCCTCACCGTCGATCCGCTCCCCGAAGCCGCGGCCGGCGTAAAGATAATCGTTCCCTGCGCCGCCTCGAATCCAGTCGCTGCCGAATCCGGAGTTGATCCAGTCATCGCCGTCGCCGCCAACCAAATAGTCCGCGCCCCCAAGGCCATGCACGGTGTCGTTGCCGGAACCGGCGTCGATCCAGTCGCCGAAGTAGATTGTGTCGAGAAAGTTGGGATCGAAATCGGCCCCGTCGTCGGAGCCGACGATGAAATCGTCCCCTGCGCCGCCGTAGAGATGATCGCCGACGCCGGTCCCGGCCAAAATCACATCATTTCCGTCGCTGCCGTACAGCGTGTCGACTCCGGCACCACCGTCGATGTGGTCATCGCCGCCCCCGCCGTCGGCCCAATCGTCGCCTGCTTGACCGTAAAGGAAATCGGCCGCCTCATCATCCTCGCTGGGCAGGACCAGCGGGTTGTGGCCGTAGAGAAAATCGTTTCCTTCGCCGCCATAGATGCGGTCGGAGCCGGCGTCGCCGTAGAGGGTGTCGTTGCCGATGCCTCCTTCGATCAGATCGTCGCCATCGCCGCCGTGAACGACGTCGTCCCCGGCTTCGCCGTAGAGTGCGTCAATGCCTTCGTCGCCAAAGATCAGGTCGTTTTCGGTGCCGCCCCAAATACGATCGCGGCCATAACCCCCGTGCAGCGTGTCGGCGCCTGCATCGCCGTAGATTTCGTCGTCGTCCTCATCGCCGTAGATAGTGTCGTCGCCGGCTTGGCCCCGCAGCGTATCCAGACCTTCATTGCCGTGAATGACGTCGTTGCCGTCTTCACCCCAAATGTCGTCGTCGCCGGTGCCGCCGTGGAGAGTATCGTTTTCGGTCCCGCCGCGAATCGTGTCGTTGCCGGCGTCGCCGTAGATCAGGTCGTCGCCCGCTTCGCCATGCAGGATATCGTCTCCGTCGCCGCCGTGGATGTCGTCATTTCCTTCGCCGCCGTAAACCGTATCATCGCCCTCCTCGGCGAAGATAATGTCGTTGTCCGCCCCGCCATAAATCAAATCATTTCCAGCGCCGGAGTAGATCGTATCAGTTCCGGCTTCGCCGTGGATCGTGTCATTCCCGCTTAGGGTGTGAATGGAATCGTTTCCGGTGCCGCCCCAGACGGTGTTGTTCCCCTCGCCGCCGCGGAGGAAGTCGTTGTCCTCGTTGCCAAACAGAGTGTCGTCGTCCTCGTCGCCGCGGACGTCGTCGTCGCCTTCATTACCGGAGAGAAAATCATTACCGGCGTTGCCGTGAATGATGTCTCGGCCCAAGCCGCCACTGATGATGTCGCCTTCACCGCCTCCGAAGATGATGTCGTCGCCGTCGCCGCCGTAGATTAAATCGGCCCCAGAACCGCCATGGATCAGGTCGTTATCTTCGTCGCCGTAGAGGAACAGCACGCCGCCGTAGCCACCGATTTCATCGTCACCCGCGCCGCCGCGAACCGTCCCGCCACCGCGACCGGCGATCAAGCGATCGTTGCCGGCGCCCCCTTCCAGGTATGCGGGGGCCGTGATCGTCGGCGCTAACTGAATGATGTCGTTGCCGGCCCCGCCATCGGCGGTGATGCTGGAGACGCCGACAAAGACCTCGCGCTCGCCAAATGCCTCGACTTGAATAATGTCGAGGCCCGTTTCGTCGTCAACGCCGATTTTCTTCAGGATGTAAACTTCGCTGACATCCGGGGTCTCGGGACGGAAAACTTCTGGCAATTGCTCATATCTTCGGTGCGCTAGCGGGCCGGTAAAAAGCGACAGTTCTCGCGTCGTGGGATCAAGCTCCGCCAGGGCTGGCCGCCCGCCCTGCGTGCAGTCGAAGGTAAAATCCACCAAGCGAACCGTGAGAATGTCAATTGAAACACTTGCGGAGAAGGGGCCAATCCCGACCTCGACATACGCCGTGAGCGCTACATCGAGCGATCCGGTAAACTCGAATAACCCGCAGATCGGGCCGTGCTCGAGGATGTTCTCCTGAATTTCGCTCGGATGGAGGCGGCCATCGTTGTCGCGGTCGCGCAGGTTCAGCCCCACCGTGGCGATCAGCGCTCCGCCGATCCCCGCACTGGCGATGCCGATGTCGGCCGACGCCGTGACTTCGATGCGGGCTTGCACGAATGCTTCCGGAATATCGACGCCAGCGACTCGGTCCCGCAGGAAAAAGCCATCAAAGACGAGCTCCTCCTGAGCGGGGTCGAAGTTGGTTTGGGACCATTGCCGCAGGCCGCTGGAGTCGTAACCGAAGCCCAGGTTGAGTCCCACGTCGAGCGACCCGGCGATTCTCACGCCGAGAAAGCCAAAAATCGGGAAGAAGGCGCTGACTTCAAACCCGGCGGACAACACGGGCAGGTCGAGGCGAAAGATTTCAACATCTCGCCCAAGCAACAGGTCAAAAACGGTCTGCGGCGTTTCGAGGATCGGAAAGACAAAGTCGCCGCCAAAGGCCCCCGACTGCGTACTGGCGACAAACTCCGCCACGTCGGGATGCGACATCGGCGTCTGAATGACGTTGTCGATGACGACGCCCGTCAACGACGGCAACGTACGCACGTCGGCGTCGATGTCGAACGAGCCGAGTATCATAATCCCGCTGGCGCCGCTGGAGCTAATGTCTTGGTAGAGCGCGTAGAACTCCGCTACTGCCACGATCATGTCCACATTGAAATCTGGATTGGGCGTGAAGAACGGAAGTGCCGTTGCCGCCAACTCCGCGATAGTCACATCGCGCCCCACGATATCCGACAGGACGGGCACCGGCGTCGACAACAGATCGAGCACCGGCGCCACCGGCGCCAGCGCTTGGTCAATTTGATCGAATACAGGCTGTGCGAGCTGCGAGAAGAAGCTGCCCACGTCGATGCCGACGTTTTCGAACGACACCTCGGGCACCTCGCCCCAGGAAGTGAGTGGCACGTCGGGCGATTCATCCACGTGCCAGTCTATTTTCAGGTCCGCGCTCAGTGTGGGAAAATTCGCCGTGCCGAGATCGGTCACCAGGTGCAGGTTTACCGTGGCGTCGCCCACGAGCCGCGGGGTGACTCCGATGGAAGCGATTTCGGACGTGGTGAGCCGCGTGCCCGCATCGGGGCCGTCGACGAAGTCCACGAAAAACGTGGCGTCGATGCCCGTCTGCGGGCCGGTCCCATTGATGGCCTCGACGGGGAGAATCCCCAGTTTACCCGTAAGTGCCAAATCAGGTGTCGTTACGTCGAGCTCGAGCCGAAATTCGGTGTTCGCCGCCGTGTCCAGAAAGACACCGGTTGTAATGCTGAAGCCAAGGACCAAATCCGCTTCATAGTCGAGCGATACCTGCACCTCGCCGCCGGAGGTCGTTATCACGCCGGGCAACCCCAGGGCGAACGCCACCGGCCGCTCGACCACCGTGCCGCGCAGCTTGATCGTGTACAGTGCTTCTTCGAATTCGGGATCGCCGTCGGTGTTCAGAAGCTGAGGCGCGACAATCGGTTCGCGGAGCAACGAACCTAATGTGCTAGTCAGCGCGCTGACGATATTCTGCGAGGTGACCTCCGCTTGTGCCGACAGGCTGGCGAGCGCCGTCTGGATCGTTCCAGACAACGCCTTCAGTTGGTCGAGCGCGGTATCCTTGACCTGGAGCGCATTGCCGATTAGCGGCTGCGTGCGATGGATCGCGCGATCGAAGACTCGATCGTGCAGTGCATCCACCAGCGTGCCGGCGGTGGGGGCGCCGTTCTTAATAACGGTCTGCAGCGCCGGATCGAGATCGCTGGCGAGCAGGATCCGGTCCTCCAGCAGTTCGAACCACATCCGGCGGGGCTGACCGAAGCTGACGTTTTGAGAGCGCCGATTCGGCGGTCGCCGCCGCTTTTTCGCCCGGCGAGGGGACGGCTGACGAGCCATTGGGAGATCCTGCAGTGCCATTGGTGACACAAGGCGTGGATTCGAGTCGATCAGCACTATAGCAGCAGCAGGGGCTGGAAAGTACGCAATTAAGGGCGATAAACGAAGATTTGGCTAGACACGCGGTGAGCCGCTAACCAGGTGGACCGCCACAGCCGACTTGCACTCGCGATTCGAATTGGGACACTTCAGTAAAGCGGTGTGCCAAGACCTGGTACACGAGTAAATGGGTCCGTCGGACTACGAGAGGGGAATAATTCGTGCAACGACTATATCTGTTTATCACTTGCACCGGGCTTTTGGTCGCTTCGCACGGCGCATCCGCATTGGCCGAAGACGCTGCGGGGACACTCGCTTTCGAGAGCCGGGCCGACGTCGCTCACCAAGAACTCAGCCCTGATTTCTGCTGGTTTCATCCACGTGTCGCCCCGCTGCCGGGGTTTGGCCGGGACGGACAGCCGGCGGTAATTATGACGATCCAGAAGCACCTTGGCGTGAGTGACCATTACTCCGGTCTGTATTACCTACGATCGGACGACTTGGGCAGGACGTGGACGGAACCAACCGAAATCCCCGAATTGGCATGGCGCGACGGACCCAATGACGAAACGATTGCCGTTTGCGATGTGACACCCGGCTGGCACGACAAGAGCGGAAAATTGCTCGCCGTGGGAATCAAGCTCCGCTACAGCCCACAAGGAGCGCAACTCCTCAACGAGCCTCGCTCGCATGAATGTGCTTACGCCACGTTTGATCCGCAAACGAACAAATGGTCCGGCTGGAATATGTTGGCGATGCCCGAGACCGACGGCAAATTCTATCTGGTTGCCCCGGGTTGCGTGCAATGGCTTGAGCAACGCGACGGCACGCTGCTGATTCCCACCTATTTCAAGGGACCGACCGGAGAAGATTACAAGTCCACGGTGCTCCACTGCTCGTTTGACGGCCAGGAACTAAAGTATCTGGGGCATGGTGACGAACTGGCGATCGAAGGCGGTCGCGGCTTTGTGGAACCGTCACTCGCTCTTTTCCAAGGCAAGTATTACTTAACACTGCGAAACGATGATCGGGCATACGTCACCACGAGCCAGGACGGCCTTCACTACGGGCCGGTCACAGCATGGACGTTCGACGATGGACAGGAACTCGGTAGCTACAACACGCAGGCGCATTGGCTGGTTCACGGCGAGGGGCTGTTCCTCGCCTATACCCGCCGTGGCGCGAACAACGATCATATCATGCGGAATCGCGCGCCGATCTTTGTGGCTCAAGTGGATGCGGATGAGCTTACGATGCTTCGTCAGACCGAGCAGGCCGTGCTGCCGGAACGCGGCGTGATGCTCGGCAATTTCGGCACCACGGCGATAACTCCTAACGAGTCGTGGGTGACGGACGCTGAGTTCATCATCGGCACCAAGCCCCATCCCCGCGGGGCCGACGGCACCGTCTGGATTGGGCGAGTCGTCTGGTCGAAACCTAATCAGCTCGTGAAGTGACGTTCATTCGGCTAATCGCTGAGATTGCGCATAAAACAGCCCCAGCGAAACCGCTGGGGCTGGACGTTGCTACTTGTTTAATGGGCAGCACTTTTCGCAAGGCAGCACTTCGCCCGTCGCCGGACAGACGTAGCCCGCCTCAGAAACCTGCTGAGTTTCATTGGTCTTAGCTTCCGCCGTGGTCTGCATGTAGAGCAGACCGCTGGCCGCGAGGACCGGAAGCGCTACCAAGGTTGCGGCAGCATACTTGTTCATAATAACCTCCTCGGTGTGGTTCGTGCTGGTCCCGGATACCGTATCCTGATCACTTCACGAACTTGTAAATTGTCTCCATCAGTTCATCATAAACGCCCGTTTCGCCCTTCTTAATGGCGTCGGTCGCGCACTTCTCTAAGTAATTACGCAGGACACTCTTGGTAACCCCCCGAAGCGCCGCCTGGACACTGGCTAGTTGCTGCAATACCTCCGGGCACGGTCGCTGGTCATCCAGCATCCGCACCACGCCCCGGACCTGACCCTCAATCCGGCTCAGTCGCAGTTTAAGGTCTTTGCTGCATTCGTCGGCGTAAATTGGTAGGGGGGTCTTGGCAGGCATTTATGGCTCCTCATTAGGGTTCTCCACTATAGTATACAGTGGAACGGGGGCGGTCAAGGGCAGCTAGATTTATTGACAGTGCGCGCCGGATTCGCTATGACAGATGAGCCGACTGAGCCAAAGTTGTTTAGAACCGATATTTCTACCCGGCGTTGGTGTAAAGGAGCTGGCCTTCAATGAAAAACCGACATGGCTTCACCTTGGTCGAGCTCCTGGTGGTGATTGCGATCATCGGCATTCTGGTGGCCCTGCTGCTTCCCGCGGTGCAGGCGGCGCGCGAAGCGGCCCGCCGATCGCAGTGCAGCAATAACATGAAGCAGCTTGGCATTGCGCTGCACAACTTCGAGAGCACCAACAAAGTATTTCCCCCCGCCGGGAAGAGCTACGGTTGGTGCGATGGTTCGAATCGAAGACTATATCAAGCGGATCCCACGACGCTCAATGTAAACGGTTTGCTTTTGCTATCGCCGTATTTCGAGGAATCGTCGCTGTTCGATCAGTACGATCCCGACAGTGCGATGACGACGTTCAATTTTTGTCTGTCGCCCAGCGTCACCAACGGGCCGATCGCCGGCGATCCGATTGCCAGCGGCAACGCCGCGCTCGCGGCCTATGCGCCCAGTGTGCTGCGCTGCGCCAGCGATAGTGGCGACCCGTTGTTGCCGGACAATGTTTACTATGGCATTGGAGATGGCATGGGGATTCAGCCGGCGAAGACAAACTACGATTTCTCAGTACAGTACTGGGAGTGGCGATGCAACGCGTGGAAGCGCACGGATGACCGCGAGCGACGCATGTTCGGTGAGAACAGCGACACCCGTACAGGCCAGGTCAGCGACGGCCTCTCGAACACGATCGCCTTCGGCGAAACGACATTCGACAACGCGAATGGAACCTGCCCCGCATGGGCTTATCGCGGGTGGGTCCAGGTCGGCGTCGATCCGGCGCAGGGCATCAACATCTGGATGTCCAGTTGGACCAACCCGCCTGATCCGAACAGGATTTCGCCGCCCATACCGGGCCGTGTCGGAAGTTGGTCGTGGGCTGGAAGCCAACATGTCGGCGGATGCAACTTCACTTTCGGCGACGGTTCCGTGCGGTTCCTATCGGAATCGACCAGTCGCGTTGTCTTGGAGCGACAAGCGGTCATGGCCGATGGCCAGGTCATCGCTCAAGATTAACGCGAAATCGTTGAACTTCTGATGAAGGGCGATTCATCCATGCTGAATACTTGCCGTTGGATCGCACTGATCCCTATTTTGCTTGGATGCGGCGACGCAGAGCCGGAGCTGGTTCCGGTGCGGGGGCGGATCATGTTGCAACAGAAGCCGGTGACAGAGGTCATCGTGAATTTCGCCCCCGTCGGAAACACCGCGGGCAGCGGCGCGCTGGGTGCGACCGACAAAGAGGGCCGCTTCGAATTGACGGACGTGCGCGGCCAGAAAGGGGCGCACCCCGGCGACTATAAGATTCATCTCTACCCAGCGTCCCGTCCAAAACAGAACGACGTTCCAACGGATGTCGTTTCGGTAGGTGGTGGGGGAATCTCATCGATTTATATCGATCCGAACAACACGCCGCTCCGAGCCAATGTCCCTCCCGCCGGCGGACACGTGGATGTGGCGCTCACCAGCGACGGGAAAGACGCGACAACTACGACAAGCCCTTTGTCGGATCAATAGCCATCGTCCTGCCGTTTGCTCTTCCAGTTGCGTTGGAACGGGTTCAAGCAATGATCATTCGACCCACCGCGCTGGCCGCATTGTTGTGGCTGTCTGCACACGCGGCCGTTGCCCTGGAGCCAGTACCGGAAAAGCTGGTCGTGCTGACCTTCGACGATTCCGTCCATTCGCACTTCACCGTGGTCCGGCCAATCTTATTGAAGTACAAATTCGGCGCCACCTTCTTCATCACCGAAGGGTTTGATTTTCCGACGAACAAACAGGACTACATGACGTGGGATCAAATTGCGCAGTTGCATCGGGACGGTTTTGAAATTGGCAATCACACGCGCGACCATGTCGCTATAACGGCCAAGACACTAGAGCAGTTGCCCGAGCAGGTCGATGCGATTAGTCAGCGGTGCCGGGAGCACGGCATTCCAGCGCCGACCAGTTTTGCGTTTCCGGCGAATGTATTTGATGTTCGCGCGCTGCCTATTCTGCGAGAGCATGGCATCCGCTTCGCGCGACGGGGCGGCATGCCGGAGTACCCTTATGAGGGCGGGCGCGGCTTTGCCTACGAGCCGGGAGTCGATCATCCCTTGCTGGTTCCATCTGCGGGTGACGCCAAGCCGGACTGGGAGCTGGAAGACTTCATTCGCGCGGCCGAACAAGCCCAAAACGGCCGAATTAGCGTGCTGCAATTCCACGGCGTGCCAGACAACGCGCATCCGTGGGTTCACACGCCGCAAGACAAGTTTGAAGCCTACATGCATTACCTGGCCGTTCGCAAATACCATGTAGTCGCATTGCGCGACTTGGAGAAGTACATCGACTGGCGAATTGGTCCCGACGACCCGTACGGCGCGATTGAAGACCGCAAGCGCCGGATTCGATGACCGAAACGGGGCCGCTTTTACGTCGCTAGGTTTCACCACGGAGTCACGGAGGACACGGAGGACGCCCCCTTTTTCTGTATCTTTCTGGAATGATTCAACGGGCTTGTAGTGATCTACGTTGTGCTGCCCACGGCTCAATGGCAATTTACTGATAAACGCCCCGTGACCTGCGAATTTCCGTGTCCTCCGTGACTCCGTGGTGAAAAAACGATCTGGCGCTGTAAGGCGGCTGCTACTTTTGGTCGCGCCTTGCCTGGTGTACCATATTTAAGCGGGTTCGGCGGCCTGTCGGACGCGGCTGACAGGCGATCTTGCGATCCCGGACGATAGCGGAGGACTATGGATACGATGCGTGCGATTATTATCGGGGCGGGACGAGGTCGGCGACTGATGCCCACGACGAGCGACCACCCCAAGTGCTTCGCTGAAGTCGGTGGCCGGCGGATTCTCGATTGGGCTGTCGATGCCTTTCGACAGAATGGCATCGAGCAAATCACCTTTATCGGCGGCTACCAGATCGACAAGGTGCGTGCCGACTATCCGAATTTCACCTTCCGACACAACGACTCCTGGGAACACAACAATATTCTCGCTTCGCTGTTCTACGCCGAAGACCTGATGGACGGCCCGTTTGTTTGCACTTATTCGGATGTGCTCTTTAAGCCATCCGTAATTCAAGGCCTGTTAGCCCATCACGGCGATATGGTGCTCTCGGTCGATACCAATTGGCTGGGCCGCTATACCGATCGCACCGAACATCCATCCGACGATGCGGAAAAAGTGACGGTTCGCAACGGCGCTGTCACTCGAATCGAACGGCACATTCCCGAGCGAGAGGCCCACGGTGAGTACACCGGCATTGCAAAATTTAGTGCGGAAGGCGCGAGACGCCTGCGGGAGCACTACCGAGCATGCCGCGAGCTGCATTCCGGAAAGCCGTTCCGTGAAGCAAAGCTGTTTGAGAAGGCGTACCTGATTCAATTGTTGCAAGACATGATCGAATCGGGGCAGCAATTCGCTCACGCCGATACGGCCGGCGGCTACATTGAGGTCGACACTCAGCAAGATTTTGACTACGCGCGGCGTCACTGGACCAACGAGCCTTTGGCTGCACCTGTTGGGAGCGTTGCGTGATGACAAAAACGCTCTTTCCAACCTCCGTGGTCGGCTCCATGCCTCGTCCCGATTACGTGAAAGACCTAATCAGCGATGACTACCAAGGCTCCCCCGAGGAGTATCGCCGCCTGATGGGCGATGCCATCCGCTCGGTCGTGGCCCTGCAAGAATGCGCCGGGCTTGACGTGCTCACCGATGGCGAATGGTGGCGGAAGTCGTACATCGGCGTAATCGCCGAACTGGCCCATGGCTTCGAATTGAGCAGAAACCCCGCCGATGGTCGTCCGTGGACAATCGTCGTAGACAAGCTCGCGCCGAAAAATCCTGGCTTTATTGCGCAGGAGGTGACGTTCCTGAAGAACCTCACGAAACGGCAGATCAAGGCGACGCTTCCCGCGCCAGCGCTCTTAGGTGAGCGGATGTGGGATCCCGAGCGTTCGGCAAAAGCCTATCCCACTCGCGAAGAATTCGTGCAGGCCTGCGTTCCGATTTTGCATCGCGAGATGGAACTGTTGAGCGAGCAAGGCGTGGCCGTTGTGCAGATCGACGATCCCCACTTGTGCTTGTTCGTGGACGATACGGTCCGTTCCCAATATCCCGATCCCGACCGGGCCGCGGATTTTGCCGTCGACATGACCAACCAAGTCGTGTCGGGCATCAAACAGGTGTACGTGGCCGTACATCTCTGCCGCCGGGCTGGTGCGCGAGTTCGCGGCGAGATGGAACACCGCGGCGGGTACGTTCCGATTCTTTCTCAACTGAATCGGCTACAGGTCCATCACTTAACGATGGAATTCACGACGCCGGGCGCCGGCGATATGGAGGTGTTCCGCCACCTGCGCGAGGATCTCGACATTGGACTGGGCTGTGTGAGTTGCCAACCCGGCGAGATCGATTCGGCGGACTCAATTGTTCGCCGCGTCGAATTAGCGCTCGAGCATCTCGCGCCCGAGCGGATCACGCTGAACCCGGACTGTGGTTTCGCCCCAGGTTCCGCCGCGATCGTTAGCATCGACGAAGTTTACACGAAGCTTAAGAATGAAGTCGCCGCCGCCCGCACGCTTCGCGAGAAGTACGCGCGGTGAGGGAAACGCAGAGCCGGTAGCGCCAGGTTTCACCACGGAGCCACAACTACAGAGAACGGGAAAACCGCTAATTAACGCTAATGTACGCTAATAATTTTCACAAAAGTGATTTCAAAATCTCATTAGCGCCGATTGGCGTCCATTAGCGGTTCGAAATTATTCTCTTCTCCGTATTGCAAATCCGTAAAAGCTTGTTTATCGAACAAGATGTTTGAATAGGAGGGAACAGAGAACGCGGAGAAAAGGTATAGCAAAGTTTTTCTCTCTGCTTCCTCTGTTTCCTCCTGTTAAATCCTTTGGTTGCGGCCTAACGGCCGCGCTGCGTCCTCCGTGGTGAAAAACAACCCTCATCCCGCGGCGGCTAGCGGCGGCGGGCAATTATTACCGAGCGATTGCTCGATCAGCGTGCCTTCGCGCCACCGCCAAATCGAAAACTCCGCCCGGTCGATCGCGGGAAGTCCCACATGGGCGCTGCCATCGCTGCGGACTGGCTTGCGATAATGGATCTCGTTAGCGGTGTTTCTCGCTCTCCGGACAAACGACTGGACCGTTGGATGCCACAGGTGGAAACCGGTGGTATGCGGCAACACCGTCTTGCAACGAACACCGATTTGTCGCAGCCGTCGCTGAAGGTCGCAATCTTCCAACCCCCAGCCGCGAAAACTCAGATCAAAGCCATCGACGCGCTCGAAATCGCTGCGCCACATGCTGAAATGATTGCTCGTAAGGCGCGGCCGCATCGGCACCCGCAGGAAGCTATACAATCGGTCGCGGCGCGACTTGCGAACGAATCGTCGTCGTTCCAAACGGCCGACCAGCGGCAACAGGTTTCCTTGTCGAATGGCA
The DNA here is from genome assembly GCA_040901765.1 of Pirellulales bacterium. Taxonomy (GTDB): domain Bacteria; phylum Planctomycetota; class Planctomycetia; order Pirellulales; family Lacipirellulaceae; genus JBBDYG01. The sequence continues at coordinate 6,102 of JBBDYG010000094.1, read as the reverse complement.
TCCTCGGTAACTTTCTCCGATTCGCCCTGGCTCAGCCGAAGCGACTCACCACACAACACCGCGTCAGCGCGGCGTCGCTCTGCGTGGACCGCAAGAAAATTGGGCGGCACGATGCAGTCGCCATCGAGGAATGCCAGGTACGGAGCTGTTGAACAAATCGCTCCCTCGTTTCGCGATCGGCCCGGCTGGAATCCGGCGTGAACGTGCGTCGTATAGGCGACGGGTAGCCCAGACCGGCGAGCGAAGTGATCTACCACGTTCCACGACTCATCGCGCGAGCCATCGTCGGCGACTACCACTTCTGCCAATCGATCCAGCGACGATTGAAGCGAAAGTGATAGCAGCGAGCGTGCTAGGCTACGCGGGCGCTCAAACGACGTCACAATCACTACGATATCGCCAGTGCTCATGATGATAGCGGCGTCGGACGTTGGCGCTGGAAGGATCTCGACGAAGGCGGGTACGGCCGCCAATATTGACGAAATAAGCGATTCAGTGCAATACTTGTCGGCCCCAGACGCCTGTGCCCATTAGCAATGTGTTTTCCCGCATGCCCTAACTTCTCCAAAGCAGCACCGAAGTAAGATGGGGCGGGGGAAGTTGAACGAGCCGGGCATCTAAAGTGACGAGAAGGTTCAGGATTAGGAGTGCGGGGAAAGCGGGCGGCGAAGCCGCAGTCGCATTTCCCTGTCCCCTGGTTCCTGACCCCTGACCCCTCTCCAGAAACGTTCGCCGCTCCAAATTACCGACTCGCCCTACGCGCCTATGCCAGTGGATTATGTAATTATCGGTGCTGGCATGTTCGGCGGCGTCTTCGCCCGTCAGATGGCGGACGCTGGTCGTTCGGTGTTGCTCGTCGACCGCCGCCATCATATTGGCGGCAATTGTTATTCTGAACCAGTCGACGGCATCGACATCCACCGTTATGGGCCGCACATTTTTCACACCGATAATGAGCGGGTTTGGCGGTTTGTCAATCGATTTACGAAGTTTAACCACTACCGGCATCGGGGCGTTGTGCGGTCCGGCCAGCGGATGTTTTCGTTCCCCATCAATTTGCTCACGCTGCACCAATTGTGGGGCGTTTCCACTCCACAGGAGGCCGAGCAGCGGCTGGCGAGCGTCCGCGAGCCGATGGAAGCGCCGAATAACTTGGAAGAATGGGCGCTCAGCCAAGTGGGACGCGAATTGTACGAAACATTCGTCCGCGGCTATACGACCAAGCAATGGGACCGCGACCCTCGTGAACTGCCAGCAGCGATTTTACGCCGAATACCCATTCGACTGACTTGGGATGACAGCTACTTTAGCGATACGTATCAAGGCATTCCGACCGATGGGTACACTCGCCTATTTGAGAATCTGCTCGATCATCCCGCGATTCAAATGGAAACCGGCGTCGACTTTTTCGCGCATCGCGCCGAATTGCGATCAGCCGGCCGGCGACTCGTCTTTTCCGGCATGATCGACCAGTTTTTTGATTATCGCTTTGGCGCGCTGGAGTATCGTTCCCTACGGTTCGAGACCGAACGCCTTGCAGGCGATTTTCAAGGCGCCGCGATCGTCAATCACGCCGACAGCCAGCTACCCTACACGCGAACGGTTGAGCACAAGCACTTTGCCATGCAAGCGTCGGATCGGACCGTCATTACCCGCGAGTTTCCCCAGAAATACGAACCTGGCGGCGAGGCATTTTATCCGATCGGCGACAAAACCAACGACGCCCTCCACCGCCGTTACCGCGCGCTGGCGGAGAGTGAGGAAGCGGACGTTATTTTTGGCGGACGACTGGGAAGTTACCGCTATTACGATATGCACCAAGTGATTGCGCAGGCGCTTCACTTGGCCGAACGAGAGATTACCGGCAAGCGCCGCCACGCCGCGTAGCTCAGGCTTTCCAGCCTGACGGTGGAATCGACTTACAAAATGCACGCCTCGCACCGAAACCTGATTATCGCCGCCATTGGCGACGACTCCCAGCATTTGTCGTGGATCACGGGTAGCGAGGCACGCTCATTCGACCTGGCGCTGGTTTACTACGGCGACCGACCGAACGCCTTTCGCGGGGAGGCGGATTACTACTTCGCACAGCCGGGCTTCAAATTTCCGCTGCTAGCTGATGCGTTGGAGCATTTGGGCGACCGACTCGATCAGTACGACTATATCTGGGCCCCGGACGACGATCTTGCTGCATCAACGGAGCATCTCAATCGGCTATTCAAGATTGCCAGCAACTTTCAATTGCCGATTTCCCAGCCGGCAATTGCCGCAGGCGACGTGTCTTACCAGGTGCTGCGGCAGCAGCCCCAAATCCTACTCAGGTATACGGGCTTTGTCGAAGTGATGTGCCCGCTGTTTTCGCGCGACGCATTGCGCCTCGTACGGCCCACCTTTCGCGAATCGCTCTCGGGCTGGGGCCTCGATTGGGCGTGGACGTGCCTTGTCGATAAGCGCCGGATGGCGGTCATCGACGCCGTCGGAGTCAACCATACGCGGTCGCTCGGCGCGGGCGAAGCGTATCGCCGGTTTGCCGAGCGCGGTATCACGCCCGCCGATGAGTGCCGAAAGCTGATGCACAAGTACGGTCTACGCGGCCCGCGCACGCATGTGCGGCGGCGACAATTGAAGTACGGCACCTTGCGATGCGAAGCCGTCGATCTGGCAGGCCGCCCAATAGTTGTCGGGCCGCCCTGGTGGAAACGCTTCGGAAGGGCGGCGTAGAATGCGATTCGAGTGGCTAAGGAATCGCTCAAGCACAAATTGGGAGTTTTTACGCCGAAGGCGTTGCACTCCAAAGCCCAGGGTCGCCCGCGCAGCGGCGCACCCTGGGTCGATTGGAGAATTAATACAACTACCCCAACGGGGTTACACAGATATCGATTCGGAGAATGTGTAACTCTTTCAGAGTAATGATTGAAATGTCTCGCATACCCAGGGTGCGCCGAGGACGGCGACCCTGGGCTTTGGAGTTCAACACCTTCGGTGTAAAGAAGAAACGTCGAATCCTAACTTGAACGCCTGAGTTCCTTTTGCGTCATCCCTAAGCCGCAATTTTCTTGCCCAGTCGCTTCAGCACGCTGCGGCGAAGTTTGCGGAACGGCTTACTGGCCCGCCACGTGGCATCGTGATAACGGTAATGGCCCAGTAACTCGGCCCGGGCCGGCTGACGCATCGCGAGCGCCCGATAACGTTCCAGCAAATCGCCCGATGTCCAATCCATGTAAGGGCGCTGGGGCCAAAAGGCAAAGTGAGCGAACAGTGCTTCATTGCAAATGCGGTTGGATTGACCAAGCTGAAGCGGCAGTCGCTCGGTAAGGAACGGCTCTTCGTCCAAATCATCGTTCGCAAGTTCCGCCAACGATGCCATCATCTCACCGAGCCAACAAATCACGTTGATCGAGAATCGTTGGGCGTGACCGATCGGTACTTCGACCTGGGTCCATTGCTCGGCGCGTCCTTGCTCGAGGTCATTGAGGAACGACTCGTGCGCAAGTCGACTGAACAGCGGGTTTTTCCAACCGTTTTCGTCAAGGCAATCGGAGCGAACGACGCCCTGCTGAGCGGAAATTAAGCCGGCTTTTTGATGAGCGGTCGAGCAGACGGCATTGTTCACGATGTTGCCAAGAACGAGCGGCGGACTGCGATGCTCCTGTCGAAAACGAACGAGTCGCTCGACCGCGTCGTCGGCCATCCAGACGATATCGTCATCGAACCGCACGTAGACCGTTTCGGGTTCGGCGAAATCCTTGAAGAACTTCCAGATGTTGTCGCCGTGCGTTCTTGCGGAGTCAAACGGCTTCACGTTCACGCGGAAGAAGTCGGGGTGATCGAGGCACGTTTGTCGGACGAAGGCGATGTCCTCTGCAACGTCGGTATTGAGCCACCAATGGTGCTCCTGAAGAACGTGCCGCTGGCGCAGCAGGTGGGGAACGAGAACCTCCATGTATCGCCGCCGGCCGGCTGGCGTGACGCTGATGACCCGCATCTGGACACATCTCCGCTTCGAATCGAGGAATTGGGGCCGGGAATCTAGCCGTTGGAAGCCGCAAGGGGCAATACCAAGCAAGTTTGCTCAAGCGAAACGACGTGCGGCGGGGAACCGCGGAAGCGTGCCTGGGCGGGAGTTTTGTCACGCCGTCCGGCCAACTTGGCAGCGCGCAACGTGTGGCCGAATGCCAAAATCCTCGAGAATCACGCCAATTGGTCTCCGCGCGACCAAGTGACTTTCCGGTCAAAAATTCGGCTTGGCCAAAGTGTGCCTGGAAGATCGGGGTGACCCAAGCCAAACATTTTTGGAAATTTCCCCGTCACGAACGTTTTCCGACAGCGCACCAACCGCACGGGAAAAGGCTTGTTGGGAATGCCGCCAACCCGCGAGCATTTGTATCTGCCGGCCAAAGTCGAACGGCGCGTCGCGTGAGGAACTGAAATACGGTAGTTAAAAGTTCGCCGCGTCAACCAGGCCCCACGACGCGCCCAACCCCGCAAACGCCGCCTCGCGCTCGGTGCCACTTCTGGCCCGCCACGGCCTGTTCAAGAGAACTCGCCCGGCGAATTTCATCCCCGCGGGATGACAGCCATTAGCCGGTGGTCGCGCGACTCGACTGAGCTCGTCGAAGTCAGCGCACCACCGGAAACCAAACGACCTTCCGCACGACCCCGGTAGGGGTCGCAGCAATCTCACACGGAACGAAATGGCTGGCACCCCTGCCGGGGTGCTGATTTCAATACGCACAGTCTCCGGTGGTGGCGCTTACGCTTACCACCGGCTAATGGCTGTCAAGCCTCCGGCTTGAATCTAAAACCAACTCTCCGGCTTGAATCAAAATCTCAGAGTACGTCGTAATGGCAAACGGTTAACGGCGTACAGCGGAGCCCGTCAATTCAGGATTGACAGTCCACTAGAAATCAACGCACCCTCAAGATCATTGTCGTTCTCGGCAACGTCCTCCTCATCGTACACAATCATTGAGGTGTCGTCGTCCTCGTCGCGATCCGATTCCACGAAGTTCGTCGCCAAGAGCAACAGAGAATCATCGTCCGGCTCCGTTGGAAGCTGGCTAGATATGCCAGTCCGCGCTCGATTCGATGAAAAGCGCGGTCCATCATATTGTGCAAACGCCGCATCCACCGCACTCGCCCCTCGCTCCTCGACGCTCGCCCCTGCCCCCAGCGTCTCGCCGAAGTTCGCGGTCCACACGCCGTAATCCGCCGCGTCAATCACGCTATTCGAATCATCGCCATTGGCCCGCAGGTCGGTCGTGCTGCCGAGCGTGTCGCGCCAGATGGTGTAATCGGCCGCGCCAACGACGCCGTCGCCGTTGTAGTCGCCGACCAGCGGATCGGGTCCGGAGTAGTCGACGGAACCGCCGTAGCTGAAGTTGGCCAAGGTTCCCCGAGGCAAGACGGAGTAGCGGGCGATTTCATCCAAGCCGAGAGCGACGTAGACGTCACCGCCGGACATGGGAACCAACTGTTCGAACGGAACAGTAGCCGATGATCCCGATTCAGAGAATGGATCGCCCGACGAATTAATCAGCGCCTGACCGCTGGGATAGAAGAACTCCTCACCCTCGAAGAATTGGGCGCCGTCTTCATAGGAGAGAGTGCCGCCCGCCGTTTTTAAATTGGAGCCGTTGGCGTAAAAGGCCGCTGTCGCATTTAAGAACGTCGCTCCGTTTTCGTAGAAAATGGAGGCGCCGGTTTTAAGAGCGGAGCCGTTCGGGTAATTGTTGGCGGTTGTAGAACGTAGCGTGGTGCCGTTGAGCCACGTGTAGGTGCTGCCGGATTTTAGCGTCGTGCCATTGGGGTGGAACCAGGTAAAGTCGTCGGCGCGGAGGAGTGAGCCGTTGTCATAGAAAAAACTGCCACCAACCCGTATAGTAGCACCATTGGAATACTGTGCTCCCGAAGGAATAGTTAAAATATTTCCAGTCACTCGGCAGTCCGTGATATTTGAAACATGGGTGCTAGTTCCTGGAATTTCGTAGGTCGCGCATTGGAGTCGATCTCCATTTGCCGGATTGATATACCCTAGCAGTCCGTTGAAGTATTCCTGCCCGTCGGCATCGACAATAGTGATACGTGTGTTATCGTATTGCT
>JBBDYG010000093.1:0-17758 GCA_040901765.1 Pirellulales bacterium | reverse complement strand
AATCCCGTGGACATATGGTAAGCGGCTTGGAGAGAATTTCAACGGGCTGTTAGATTTGCCGCCGGCATTGCCTCGAGCGCCGCGCCTGAATCGGGAACTCCACCTCCGCCGTCGATCGAGCTGGCGTCCTTCACAAACACATGCACCTGCTCGGAGTCCATTGCACCGGCGAGGATGCGCCGCACATGCGCTTCGACATCCGCGGTGGACTGGCCTTCGGTCGATCCAAGCCGAGCTCCGGAACGGCAGGCGCTGCGAAGGACGTTCTGCACCATTTGAGCATGGCCCAGTTCGATCAGCGCCAGCACGAGCAGCAGGAACACCGGCAGCACGAACGCGGTCTCGACGATCGTGGTGCCGCGGCGCAAGGCGCAAGGCTGGCGACCGCAATGGAAGCGGTTACGGAACATGGCGACGTTCCACGAGGCTCGAATGAGCGGGATGTGGGCTGAAAAGGTGGGAAGAGTCTCTGGCGACGCGGTTAGGACAATTCGCACACCATGCCGCAATAGAAGTCTTTCCAATTAAAACTGTAGTTCACAAATCGAAGTGCGGCGGCGAGTCCACGCATTTCTGGCAATAATTTTTCAAGAAGCGGCAGTTATTGCGGACTGGTTCGTCTATGAACTGTCGGCCGTCGGCTGTCGGCCAGAAAAACGCGGGACAGCTTCTGGCCGATAGCCGAAAGCCTCGGCGGCATTCAATAGAAGCCTTCTTTGCGCATCGTCGACGAGGCCGACAATGACTTGCCTCCCATGAACCAGGGGGTCGGCATCCAACTCACGTCGTCGAAACCGATCGAGACGGTCACCGTGATGAAATCGCTCGTGTCGGCGGTGGCGGGATCGGGAGTGACGGTGACAGAGACTCCAGACACTGAAACACCTTCGGCGTAGTCTTGGACCGTACCGGTCACCGTCGAAGTGGTGGCGTCTTCAATAATCGCCTCACGGGCACCGACCCGGGAAGCATTCACGAGCACCTGCTGCACCATGAGCGCTCGGCCGAATTCGATGAAGCCAATAATCATCATAAAAAAAACCGGGGCCACCACGGCGAATTCCGCGACGGCGGCACCCCGACGCCACGCTCGCCCGCGGCACCCGATCGTCCTCGGGGTCGGCGATGTGGCGTCAAAACTTTTGGCAAGGCCATTGCGCATCGAATTCTCGACCTTCGCTAGCTGCTACCCGATACAATCGCTAAACGGGTGACCGTGCGGTGGACATCATCGGGCGCCGATTGCTTATTGATACAAGATCGCCGGCGAATAGACGTATTCGCTCGTTCCGGTGTTGGTCGAGGGGATGCCGCCTCTCACATCAATGGGAGCTGCTTGGATCGTCAAATGCTTCGACTGCTGGGAGCCGGTCAGCTTGACGGCCATGATTCGGATTCCGACAAACTTCACGATCGTGTATTGCGCATTGTTGCCAGGGCCTTCCACCTTGGAGAAGATGGGGATGACGCGGGGCTGACCCTTAATCTCCGCCAGCTCATCCTTCACGCCGGCGCTGATGCCCGTGTCGCCGTTCAGTTCCAGCTCGCCACACGCATCGAATTCGAGCTTGCCACCGTGGTGGGCCAGATCCTCGGCGGTAACGCCGTACAAAATCTGTCGGGCGATGTCGGAGGTGCTGTTATTGCTGCTGCCGATATCGACCGTGCCGCGGTTGCCAGGCGAGCCGGTCGCTTGCGGAAACAAGTTCATCTCCCGAAAACTGTCGCTGTCCGATTCGATGGTAGTGCCGGTCCAGCGGTAATTGTCGGGTCCGGCGCCAGCCATCATGGCGTTCCAAGTTTCGAGATCGAGCGCATAAGGGAGCAGCTTGATATTGCTACCGTCGGCCGGGGTCCGATATCCGCGCATGTTTCTCGCGATGGCGGCGGTGGCTTCGGCTTCGAGGTTTTGACCGGTGAGGCCGAACACCCGGGCGAAGTAAAACGGCACGCGGCCGTTGGCCTGGTCGTTGCGGCTGACGCGCACGCGGACCGCGTTATACAGATTGGGGTCGGCGGTGCTGAACGTGCCGCCACCGACGGTGACGTCGTTGATGTAGCCAAACGTGATATCGCCGTCGGGAAGATTCCCCGCATTGGCATCGACGGCAATTGCCTTGCCCGCCACATGGTTCGCATTGACGCAGGCTTGTGCCTCGGCGCGAGCAGAACAGGCCGCGTCGGTCGGGGTGTTGAGTGGGTCAGTCAACTGCTGAGCGTATTCCCAGGCCGCCGCCAGCGCCGCAGCATCGGCAGTCCGTTGCATTTCTTCCTTCGCCGACAGGACATAGCCGATGTCCACGCAAAAGGCGACCATTCCCAGAACGACAATGGACATAAAGGCGGAAAGCACCGTGATCGTTCCGCGGCGCTCGCGGAGGGCCGAATGATTCTTGGATGAACGACGCATGACATATGCTCCAGGAAGGGAGATCAGGGCGAAGGCAGGTTCCAGCGAGTTACGGATCGAGGTCGGTGTCCACGTCAATCGGCGCGGTTAATTCATACGTCACTCCGTCGGTGGTAATCCAAATCAGTCTGCTTAAAGTCAACGAGTGGACGCGATTTCCGGCGTAGCCGACTCCCGACTCTTCAATCGAGACGCCCGGCCGATAGTCATTCAGGTTCGGCAGATTACTGGCGACGTGAAGCCGCAAGTCATCACCCCCAAAGCTGCCCCAACTTTCGGACTCCCCGTCAACCACTTCAAAAGTTAATTGCCCGTCGTCCAGATGAAGCCGTTGAACCCAAGCGACGACCTCGCCGGTGTGCCACAAGGCGCTGGTACTCGAGCCGCTGTGGCTGTCGACGGCGTTTTCGCCGTCCCAGCGCTGAACTTGCATACCGCCCGGCGAGTACTGCGGATAGGTGCGGTGATTGAGAGTGAATACAAAGTGGCGCCCCGACAGATTGGATGTTGGCGACATCGTCATCGTAACCTGCGGAGCGCTGAGATTTGCATCCGGTTCGCCCAACCGCAGTTCCCAGTGTTCCTCTACGGTCACCACCTGGATGGCGAGTAAATCGCTCGGCCTGGCGGTGCCGATCACCGCAACAACGAGCAACAAAACCAAAACGCGAATGCGACTGGCGGTCATGGGCGAGGCCCTCGCAAGTGGAGATGAGTAGCGTTCGATCCAGCGGTGGATCGCCGCGATTCGGCGGGTTAAGACAAGGGGAGTGCCGGCGATGAGTTCGCCCCGACGGCGGGAATTCAATGCCTTGCACCATAGAAACCCTAGCTTATTTTCTAGGGGGGCGGCGGGCTATTTGCGGATTATCGGATTTTTTTCCATGCCGCGTGCCTGGTGTCGAAGCCAGCAGGCGCAGCCCCCAGCGAACCCTGGAATAGCGGGCAGCCGGAATGTAATGTGGAATGTAAGATTTGGGAAAGCAAAAGTTCGGAATGCGGCTTCCCTTCTCACTTCTTACATCTCACATCTGACTTTCCCTCTGCCTGCTGCCCGCTCCCTGCTTCTTACCGCTGGGGCTTCGGCTAGCGCCTGCGATCCCAGCCACCCCCCGCGAGCGCTACCGCGTCAGCCCCACGGCAAAGCCAAAGCCGAATAGGCCGGCATCTTCGGAATCGTTGTCCTCGATGCCCTGCCACGATTGGCCCTCGATGAATGCGCGTCCAAACCCAGTTCCGCCGCAAGCACAGGTCTGGTATTCGAGGCCCAACTGGATTTCGGTGATGCCGAAGGTGCCGTAGTTGCCGCCGTTCCGCTCTTCTTGGCCATATTGATAAGACTGCCGCGCGAGGCCGAAGAGTTCCAGCCCCAAGCAGCAAGGGCTGCGAAGTTGAACGCCGATTACCGGGCCGAGGGGATCCTCGTATAAATTGTCGTTTTTATCGTCGACATTGGCCCAGCGGAGACCGCCGCTTAGCTCGCCTCTCCAGTTGCAACCGAGCGTGAACCGCCCGGCGTATTCGAGATCCAAGTAGTCGAGGTCGAGGTAATTATTGCCGTCGAAGTTAGGGTGGCCAAACTCGAAGTAACGCACCCTCCAGGATCGGCCGCAATCGTTCATGTAACCTAGCTCAAATCGCGAACCCGTTTCGTGCTTGGTACTTTCCACCGAGTTTGGCTCGGAATCGTATCCCCGAAGGAGCAAGATTTCCGCACTGCCGATGATGCCCGGCTGCACGCGGGTCCAGCGGTCGCCGCCGCCGCACTGGCCGCAGCCGCACTCCGAGCCGCAGCCCAAGCTGCAACTATCGCTTCCATAGCCGTTGGATTCGTAACCCGACGGTCCGCATTGTGACTCGCCATTACCGAACAGGGCGTCGCAAATGCAGCAATTCCACCCGCCGTCGTCAAAGCGCCTGCGCGAAGTGGGGCCACGGCCGGAGCACTGCGGGCAATTGCACGAGGAACCGAACGACTCGCCGCGGGCGGCCCGGCAGCGCTCGCAGTTGCAGCCGCCGGTGGCCGCGCCGCGCGGTGATTGCATTTCATCGATCCAGATTGGCTCGCCGCCGTCGGGGACCGGCGTCGATATTTCCTCGGCGACGATTCCAATGGGGGCGATTTCAATCGGGGCGATTGTTCCGGCTTCTCGCTGTCCGCTGGGTGCGCTTGCCGGCGTAGTAAAATCTGCGGTGCGATTGGAGTGCTGCGGCCGCCGCGCCGGAGCTTCATCCCCCGCAGGAATGACTCTGCCGGCCGTTTCGGTGAACATCAACTGCGTCGACAGCAGTGTGCGGCCCGTATCGTGCTTCACGCGCACGGTTTGCCCGACGTGCGATTCAAGTTCCGCGCCCGGAGTCGGCTCGACGTAGCGCTGGATCGCGCCGCTTTGGTCGGCGAGCGCATAGGGTGGCAGCCCAGGCTCGATGCCGGGATTGCGGACCAGAATCGCCAGCGGACCCGCGGCCATGGCATCTGCTTGCGACGGTGCAAATACCGCGAGTGACGCCGGTTGTGGATCCCACTGAATCGGCTCGACGACTTGCGACTGCGCTCGCCCGGTCAATCCAAGTCCAAGTGCCGCCCATGCGGCGACACACCAAAGCGTGCTACCCGTGCGTGGAGGAACGATCCTGCCCATGCGACAGTGCCCTTGTTTTCGCGCGATGCGGCGCGGCCAGAAAAGTTGCGGTCCGCCTGCATGCGATCAGAATAAAAGATAAGCGGCGACGCTTGTATCACAGGCGATCGCCCGCAAGCAAGGGCAGAAAACAGGGTGCTAGCACGAAATGTTACCGGTCGGATGGGGCCGATTGATTCCGCAACAGAACCACCGCGGGGGCGGTGCGGATTTGCTCGCTGGCTTTGGTGAGCAAAGGTTCCGGCAGCAACGGTGCCCATTTGGCCCCACCCAGCACAATGTCCAAATCGCCATCGCTGTCGAGATCGCCGGCATCCATTGTGATCGGCTGGCCGGAAAAGGCGGCCGGAATTGTTGACGGAGTGAACTGCCCCTCTCCTTCGTTCGTGAACAGCACAAACACGACGGGCGAATCGGCTCGCCAATCGGGATAAGCCGAAATTGCCGCAATGTCCAGATCGCCGTCGCCGTCGTAGTCGCCCGCCAATGCCTTGGTCGCGCCGTCCATGCGCAGGAAATGTGTCTTGGTGAACTGCATCGGGGCGGTTTGAACATACACGTAGACGCCGTGCATCGACTTTAACGGCGGATCGGCCATTTCCATATTGTTGCCGGCAACGGCGATGATGTCCTTGTCGCCGTCGCCGTCGAAGTCGATCCACTGAAAGGCGTTGTAGCCCATCCCGGGTCGCTCTTTCCAAAGCAGATGCGGCTGGAAGTTTCCCTTTCCATCGTTCTCGAACCACCACATCTCCTGATGGCCCTGAGCGACGATACTTAAGATGTCGAGATCTCCATCGTGGTCGACGTCATCAATCACCGCGTCGAGCGTGCCCGATCCGACCCGCAAGTCGTGGCGAACTGACTCCTGGCCCGGTTTCACGGCAAACCAAGCGAGCGCTCCGTCCGCATAATCGCCGAATCCCGCCATCACTATGTCCTCATTGCCGTCGCCGTCGAGATCGCCCCATGCGGCTCCGCTGGTCCGGTGGAAACCCTCCACGATTCGTTCGGCGCGAAGTGGGCCTATCCTCATGCCGGTAACGGATATTTTATGCGCGGTGCCTTGCCCGACGTCGATTTCAAGATTGCCCATGAGAACGAGGTCGAAGCCTTCGTCCGTAGGGCGCACCTCAACCGCTTGATTCTGACTGCAGTTGACTTTATTCAAGAGCTTACCATCGGCACTGAAGAGATGAACGAGGGCCGGGTCTGCCGGGCCGAGGTAGAGGTGTCGTCGCTCGGCATCGATCTTGACCAGTGACACGGTGAGGGGCCGATCGTAGCCGGGCCAGTGTTCTGGCCGAAAGAGCGTAGTAATGGGAAGTGATTGGTCCCGTGGAAAGGCGGGGGCGATTTCCACGGGGGCTGCATCCACATAGTAGGCCTCAATCGCGTCAAGCTCCTCGCGCGTGATCGAGGGTTGCGTCGGGACGAGCGTTGGGTAGATCAGGTTCTTGATGTCTTCGTCGGAGTTTGGGTGGCCCAGGTACACGCCCATCCATTTGATCATGTACGGCCATCTCTCGCGCGGAAGATCGCCGGGGTCCGGCGGCATGTGGCAGGCACCGCACCACTTTCCGACTAACGTACGGATCTGCTCTACCGTAAGGCCAGTGGTTGATGGGCTTTGATCGGCCGGCAGTGGAGCAAGCTTCGGCTTGTCTGCGCCCGCAGTATCCCGCTGGCTCGTCGGTTCTCCGCACGATGACAGGGCGAGCGCCGTCAGTACCACCGCGACAATTCCGCGCGGAAGTCGACTGCGGGTGATGGTCGAGAACGGCATACGCATTCGCTAGCGCCGCACGCGACGGTGCCACCCCAGCCCGGCAATCGCGGCGATGGCCAGCAGTGCCAGCGACGAAGGCTCCGGCACGGCGGTTCCGCTCCCCGCTCCGGAGGACATTCCGAACCGATCCAGAATGATGCGGTAGTCCAGCCCATCCACGGCCCCGTCGCCGTTGGCGTCGCCTTGCAGGCCGGTCGCGCCCATTTGGATGCCGAAGTTCTGCTGCCAAATGAGCAGGTCGAGGCGGTCCACGATGCCATCGCCGTTGAAGTCTGCGCCGATCGGCATCAGGCTCGACACGCGGAGCGTGACGGTATCGAAAAACTGGTTGTAATCGACGAACCAGGTCAGCCCTGGATCGAGCGGCGCGTTCGAGAAATCTTGAATGGCAAACGTGCCGGTTAGGTCACCGGTGGCGGAAAAGATTTCAAAGAAATCACCCGCCTGCGGATCGAGCGGCGCGGTGCCGGTGGCGGGGTCGTTCCAAATGTCAACGCTGAGCACCCCGCCCAGCAAGGTTAAATCTCCGCCGACTGACGAATGGGGCGAGTAGACGGAGTCGCCGCCCAAGGCAATCTGCACGACGCCTGTCGGCCCGTTCGTGTAGCCGCCCAGATAATTCACCACGGAGCTTTCGGGCGCCACATCAATAATGCCGTCGTTGAACACTTCGTCTTGAAACGACAGCGAAGTCTCAAACCCGGCCACCACAATCGTACCGTTGAAATCGTTGATCACCGAACCCTCGACCACATTATTGCCGGCAGTGAACGACATCCGGCCACGGTTGAGCAGTCCCGAGCGAAACCGCATGATCGCGTCTTCGCCGTAAATATGGCCTCGCAAATCAGGCTCCGACGGATCGCCCAGCCGCGAGAAGTTGAGGAAGCGATCCGCGTCGATTAGAGACTGGCGATCGAATTCAATCTCGCCGCCAATCACCTCGATCAGGCCGAAGTTGGCCATATAAAACGGCTCGCCGTGTGCCGTAATCGCCACGTCACGAGAATTGGACACGACCAGCAGTTTCTGGTCGAGACCCACCCGGACATCGCCTTGCCGGCGATTGTGGAAGTAGCCGACGTCAATTCGGCCACCGCCGCGGACCAGGCCGTCGGACTCGAGACGATCGGCGGCAATCAGCCGGCCGCCATCCATGTTGAGCTGCCCAAAGCGGCCGATTCGGACCTCGGCGTCCACCTGCAAGTCACCGCGCTCGGGTTCATCGCCATCGATCGTGTCGACGGTAACCTTGGAACCGAGGCCAATCGTGACTACACCCTGACCTGCATTAATGCGGTAGGGGATCAAGTCGTTTTCCTCAAATTCGCCGATCGCGAACGAGTAGAGCACGCGGAGCAAGGAGTTCTCTCCCGTGAGCACCACTTCGCCCCGGCCGCCGTAATCGGTGTTCGTCCCGCCGTCAGGCTGCTCCCCATCGGCAAAACCGGTGCCCAAGCCGATGCCCACGAGCGCATCGACGACCCCACCGTCGCGAATCGCCAATGTGCCCGAGCCATAGGTTCCCAACAGAATTGGGTCGCTGTTATCGGGGTCGAACGTGCCCGAGCTTACGGATGGATCCTGCAACAAGCCACTGGCGAGCAAATAGGAATCGAGACCTACCACTTCCACCAAGCCGACGGAACTGGGCCCATAGCCCACAATGACGCCATCGCGCGATTCGGCGCGACCACCGTTGTTGATGGACAAGGTTCCATTGCCCGACAGGCCGACGTAGATGTCGTACCCGATGGAGGAACTGCGGTTGTCATCGGCGATCGTCACAAAGGGCAAATACGGCTGGATCCAGGGATCGTTATTGAAAACGGTGCCGAATCCTTCGATCCGCACGATGCCGCGTCCGGAACGCGAACCAGCGAGGTCTGGGTCGCCAGCGTCTGCCGCGCCAAGATCAACGGTGTCTCCGCCAATGACGAGATAACCGTATCGAAGCTGCGATTCGCCACTGAGCAGCAGTGAACCGGATGAGACGATGCCCACCCCGATATCGGAGGGATTGCTGTAAGTGAGAAACGGGTCGGCCGCGAAGGGATCGATGAAATTTCCGTCGAGCGGAATGCCTTCATCGACGAGCGGCGTGAGGGGATTATCAACCGGAAACACATTGCCGTTGGACAGCACCACGGCCCAGCTTGGCGCGGCGTAGAGAGCCGCCAAGCTCGCAGCGAGCAGGGCTGTCGCCACGCGGCGCGCAAAGTTGTTGTTGCCTCTTCCGAAAAACCGCTGCATGATTGCTCCCCAGTCGAATGAACCGCCACGGCAGGGGATCGAACTTGATCGCTCCCCCCAACGCCCATGGCGTCTGCCCCTGGCTCCCCATCGTTTTGTTGTCTGTTCCGATTGACGAATCGCAGGTTCCTGGCCCAGGCGCCGACGAATCGTTTCCCTGAGTTTGCCTTGGCGCACGCGATGCGTTGCCGCAGCACATGCGGCGTTTCCAATTGGGCAAGATATTCAGGGGATTCCCCTCCATGATCGTTGGTGACAGACCTGATTGTCAACCATTTTGCGCGCTATTAGCCGCGTTCGCTTAGTTTCGGGTGCCACTGGCTCGGCCAGTGCAGTTTCCCGAATGCAAGAGCACTGGCAGAGCCAGTGGCACCCGCACTGTTGGAAGCGTCGCAAGCGAACGCGACTAAACTCAGGGGAATTCCAGATTTAGCGGCAGGATTTCGACGGTTTGGCCGGCTGGGAGGTCAGTCACCCCGGCCGGCAAACGCAACAGAGCTTCCGCGGCCGACCAGGCGGCCAGATCGGCCGAACCTCGCCAAGCGACTGGCTCGACCAGTTTGCCGACCCACCGCACGGGAAGAAACGTCTCCCGGTCGCCGCGATGTTGAATTTCACGGCCAAGTTTCGCGGCAATCGACCGCAGGCCCGCAAAACCGCGCCCCGCAATCGCCGACAACGCCGGCCGCACGAACACCTGAAAGCAGACAAAGCTACCCAGCGGGTTGCCCGGCAGGCCGAAGACGAGCGTCCGCCGCCGATCGTCGTGGGTTTTCACGCCGAACCACACCGGCTTGCCAGGTTTGATGGAGACCTTGTGAAGCACCTGCTGCACGCCGAGCGACGTCAGCACCGCGGGAACCAAGTCCATCGTCCCCGCGGAAACGCCGCCGGATAAGAGCACAACATCCGACTCCATCGCTTCGGCGATCGCACTGGCAAGTTGCTGGCGCTCGTCGCGCGCGACTTCCATCTCCCGCGCGGCGTAGCCCGCTTCGCGCACCGCGGCGGCGAGCATCGGGCCGTTCGAGTTGCGAATCGTGCCCAAGCCGGGCTTTTCGTCGATCGGCACCAGTTCATCACCGGTCGGCAACACACACACCGTCGGAAGAGGAATCACCGGCACCCGCCCGCAGCCGGCTTCGGCGCAAATGCCGATCTCCAGCGCGCGGATTGTCGCCCCGCGCTCGACGACGACTTGCCCGGCTCGAAACGAGTCGCCCCGCCGCATGAGGTGCTGGCCCGGCTGGTGGTCCGCCGTGGAAAACCGCACCAAGCCGGCTGGCGTGAGCGTCGTTTGCTCGATCGGCACGACGGCGTCGGCACCCGTCGGCAGTGGGGCACCCGTCATGATCCGCGTCGCGGTGCCCGGAGTGACGGTTTGCGTCGGCGTGGCTCCGGCCGCGATCTCCTCCAGCACGCGGCGCTCGGCGGAGTCGTCGCCGCTCAATACGGCATAGCCGTCCATCAACGCTTTATCGTGGGGCGGCGAATCAACGTCGCTGAGAACATCGGCAGCAAGTTGCAAGCCCAGCGCCTCGCGCAACGGCACCTCCCGCGCGGCCAGCGGAAGCGACTGGGCCTCGATCAGCGTGAGGGCTTCGTTAACGGTTAAGAGTGGAGGCATGGTTTTAACTCATTGGGGTTGCACGCCACGCCGTTAACCGTTGCAACGGCGAGTAGAGACGTGATCCGACCTCTTCATCCCGGATGGGATGGCAGCCATTAGCCGGTGGTCGCGTAGCGCACCACCGGAATGCGAACCGCCGTCACGCACGACCCCGGCAGGGGTCGCAGCAACCGGGCGATCCACAATGCTGCTGGCACACCCTCCGGGGTGCGTGTCTTGTTATAGCTTTACCGGCGGTGGCGCGCTGCGCGCTTACCGCCGGCTAATCGCTGCCAAGCCTCCGGCTTGAGTGCAAAACGTTGTCTCTTCACGGAGATACGGGGCAACAGTTGCCACCCTTCATCTACACTTCCAAAAATCGCCGCAGCAGGTCGGTGCCGCTGTGGGTCAGGAAACTTTCGGGATGGAACTGCACGCCGAACAGCGGGTACTCGCGGTGCTCGACGGCCATGATCTCGCATCCGCCGTGCGGCTCCTCGCTCCACGCCACCGCTTCAAGTTCCGCGGGAAGCGTATCGGGTTGAATCACCAGGCTATGATACCGCGTCGCCTGGAATGGGTTTTCGAGTCCATCGAGCAGCCGCCCGCCCGTATGGTGAATCCAGTCGGTCTTGCCATGCATCAGATTGCGCGCCCGCACGATCTTCGCGCCCAGCGCCTGGCCAATCGATTGATGCCCCAAGCAAACACCCAGCAGCGGTACCTGGCCCGCGAAGCGTTTGACGCACGCGACGGAAACCCCCGCTTCGCTTGGTGTGCATGGGCCGGGCGAGATGATGATCCGGTCCGGCCGGAGCTCCGCGATCTCGTCGAGCGATAGCTCATCGTTGCGCACGACTTCAATCACCAGCGCCGAGTCGATCTCCCCCAACCGCTGCACGAGGTTGTAAGTGAAGGAATCGTAGTTATCGATGAGCAGGATCATTGGGGTGGAAGGAGACCTTCGGTCGGTACGGTGCGGGGTCGGGAGACCTGCGCACAACGGCGCGAATCACTCAATCAATGTCGTCGTTGACCTCTTTGTTTTCGGCACTCAGATAACATTATCGCATTCAAGCCGGAGACTTGGCAGCCATTAGCCGGCGGTAAGCGCTAGCGCCACCGCCGGTGATCGAACCTTAAGAATAAGCACCCCGGAGGGTGTGCCAGCAGCATTGTGGATCGTCCGTATGCTGCGACCCCTGCCGGGGTCGTGCGGGCGATGGCGCTTGTTTCCGGTGGTGCGCTGCGCGACCACCGGCTAATGGCTGTCATCCCTCCGGGATAAGGAAGTCGAACAGTAATCCTACTCATCGCAATCGGTTGGCAGCCCAGGTGTGGCGGTCACCAAAATGGGTGTCCGCCTTAATTCGTTTCGAACGGTGTACTTGTCAGCGAACACTTTGACTGAGTAGCACCGAGTTTACTTGCGCGATTGCCGGTCCGCCAGCATGGCTGGTTGCCGCTGGGGAGTGTCGATGCTCCAATAAGAGACAGCTCCGCTCCGTGCGGCGTTTGCATTGCATTGTCGATAGGGCAGACCATGAAAACTCGGCGTTCGGTGATCGATCCCGCCGCGGCGATTCAGGACGATGATGCGGCTCTCAAAGTATTGATGCAACTCTTGCCGATTCCCGGCCGTAGCGGGCACGAGGGGGCGGTGATGAAGTTCATCGCCGACCGGCTGCGGAAAGCGGGGGCATCGGCTAAATCGCTGTCGCACGACACCGCCCACCGCCGGTCGTCGCTCAAGGGTGAAATCGGCAACCTGGTGCTCAAGCTCCCCGGCCGCGCGGGCGAGCCGCGGCGGATGCTTTCCGCCCACGTCGATACCGTGCCGATCTGCGTCGATTGCCAGCCGGTCCGCCGCGCGCGGCGGATTGTGACGCTCGGCCGCAAGACCGGCCTCGGTGCCGACGACCGAGCCGGGGCCGCAGTCGTGCTGCTGACGGCCGAGGCGCTGCTGCGCCAGCGACTTCCGCATCCGCCGCTCACGTTTCTTTGGACCGTGCAAGAAGAAGTTGGCCTTCACGGGGCGCGGTACGTGCAACTCTCGAAGCTCGGCCGGCCTGAGCTAGCGTTTAACTTCGACGGCAGCACGCCCACGCGCTTGACAATCGGCGCGACGGGCGGCTATCGAATGCGAATCACCGTTCATGGCCGCGCAAGCCACGCCGGCAACGCCCCCGCCGAGGGGGTGAGCGCCATTGCCATCGCGTCGCTGGCGATCGGCGACTTGGTCGAGAACGGCTGGCATGGTGAAATCATCAAGGGACGTCGGCGCGGAACGAGCAACGTCGGCGTATTCCACGGTGGCGAAGCCACGAACGTGGTCACCGACCGCGTCGTGATTCGCGCCGAGGCCCGCAGCCACGAAGCGCCGTTTCGGCGGCGGATCGTGGCGGAGATTCGCCGCGCATTTGAACGGGCCGCCAAACGCGTTCGCAGCGCCGACGGCGAAACGGGCACCGTCGAATTCGAGGGCCAACTCGACTACGAGGCCTTTCGCCTGCCCCTGGATAATCCTTCCGTCGTGGCGGCCACGCAAGCGCTGCACGCCCTGGAGATCGATCCCGATTACGCGATCTCCAACGGCGGCCTCGACGCCAATTGGCTTACCGCCCACGGCATCCCCGCGGTGACGCTCGGCTGCGGCCAGCGGGCAATTCACACGGTCGAAGAAGAGCTTGATATCCCCGATTTCCAATTGGCCCGCCGGATTGCAATGCAATTGGCAACCGGGATTGTGTAACCACGGATTACGCGGATGGGCACGGATAACGGACACGACAGGAACCGCTGATAGACGCTAATGCGCGCTAATAAGAAACGGTTGCTACAATGACATCCGTGCCCATCCGCGTAATCCGTGGTTAGTAACTGCAAAAACTAATGCAACTTGACGATGAACTTTGCCTGTGTTTTCACGTCACCAAACGCAAGGTGGTGAACTATTTGCGCGTCGAGCGGCCGAAGTCGGCGGCGCAGCTTGCCGACTGCTACGGCGCGGGAACTGGTTGCGGGTGGTGCCGAACTGCGTTGCGCAAACTATTCGAGGCCGCGCAACAGGGCGAAACCGCAAGTACAGACCTCCCCGCGGCCGCGGATTACGCCCGCCAGCGGAGCGACTACGTTCATCAGGGCGGCGGCACCCCCCCGCCGGGGGCGACGCCGGTGGGCGATGTGGGATGTGAGATGTAAGATGTAAGAAGGCAAAAGGCAGAAGTTAGGAGGCACAGCAGTGAATACCAGTGACCTGAGATGTATAATGATTCGAATGGTCTCGATGAGTCGTCATGGTAGTAGAATGGGCTGAAAAGGCTCACTCGACGAAAATACGCGAAGCGAGAAAAGACAGAGCATGAAACCCGAAGAGATCGATTCCTTGTTGCAGCGCGATCCGTTTCAGCCGATTCGCATTCACTTGTCGAATGGCCGTACCCACGATGTTGTGGACGCGGGGACGGCGCATGTGGGCCAAGACACTGTAGTGCTTGGCATTTACGACACCGGCACAGCGTTTCCGCGATGGTGGATGCTGTCGCTGGGGCAGATCACCGAAGTCGAGCCGCTGACTCCCGCTCAACTCTGACCGCTCTCCTGTCTCCTGTCCCCCCTTCTTTCCGCCAGCACCGCCTGCGCTCAATGCAGCGGTCGGGCAGGTTTTGCCGTTTATTCCTCGCGTAACGGGTGGGGGTTGGCCGATACCGACACGGGGGGAGTTCCCTCTTTGCAGCGCGGGACGCTGCGCCTGGTGTGACTGCACACCGGACCGCACGGACCTAGTTCCGGCTGATCTTGTTGGGGTGGATTCGGGGAGGAAACGGACGATGCGTTGGCCCATTTGGATGCTTTCAGGCTCGCGACGATTGGTCTGCTTGGCACTTGCAAGCGGATTTTGTCTGCTGGCAACGGCTTCGGCCACGGAGCCGACACCCGTCGTGGTGACCGACGCCGAGGAAGAAGATTCGGTCGTCATCCTCCACCGCAAGTCGGAAGTAGGGTCGGCGGCACAAACCCCGCCAGCGCCCGCCGGCGAGGAAGTATTGGAACCCATCTCCGAGATATCGGATTACCATCCCGAGCTTGCCGACCCCGAGCCTTCGCAGGGCGCGCCGGAGCAATTGAGTTCCAAGCCAGGTGACCTGCTGGAACAGGAAGCGGAACAATTCGGCGCGGGCTTGCGCGATCCGGCTCCGGTGAAAGTCGCTACTCGTCCGAATGATGTCGCCAAAGTGTACCGCGAGCCGACGCCGGTCGAGCCGACGCGATTCCACGGCATTCAGCCGGGCGTTTCCACGACAGCGGAACTGCTCAAGGCTTGGGGCGAACCGACGGACACCGAAAAAACTCCTTTGGGCGAATCGCTTCAATTCGAGATCGAACCCTTCGCAGCGGTCGAAGCCCGCGTGGAGAAGGATGTGGTGCGTTCGATTCGCGTCGAACTCCAGAACCAGGAGGAGCACCGCGAACTGGCTGGCAAGCTACGGCTTGATGCCGTGGAGACGGTCGAGATTCTCGATGAGCAAACGGGAGCGGCGATCGGCATCGCATACCCCGAACGGGGCGTGTTGTTGTTGCTGGCGCCGACGAAGGCCGCGAAATCGCCGCAGTTCATTAGCCACCTGATCTTGCAGGAGCTGAAGGCCGATGCCTTTACGCTGCGGGTCGAGAACCATCTGCATGGGCCGTATGAGAAAAACTTAAGCGATCTCGATCGGGCACTGGTGCTCGACCCGGAAAACGCCCATGCGCACTGGTTGCTGGCGGAGATTCACTTAGCGACGGGCCAAGTGGCGTCCGCGGAGGCTGCGGCCGCGAAGGCGCACGAAATCGAGCCGGAAAACGATTCCTACCGACTGCGCTGGGCTCGTACGCTCGATAGCACGGGCCAGTATGAACAGGCGGTGCTGGAAACGCGCAAAATTCTCGACAATGAATCGGCGCCCCAGATTGTTCGTGCCCAAGCGCTCCACCAGATGGGGCGGCTGGCTAGCCAGGGCGACGCCAAAGTGGCCGACAAGTCGATTGGCTTTCATACGATGGCGATTGAAGTGGCCGACAAATTGGCCACGAGCGACGACCCTCGCGAGCGGCGTGCCGCGCTGGAAGTGCTGCTCGACGCCCATTTAGCCGTCGCCCGCGAAGTGGCCCGCCGCGACTACGACAGCAAAATCGAAACCGTTTCGCAGTGGATCGCCCGCGCCTCGGGACTGGCCGAAGAGATGATCGCCAACGAGGGAGGAGAACTCGAATTGCGGTTGCGCGTGGCGGAGCAATCCTTGGCGGCGGTCGCCAGCCTCAAGCCGACCAAAGACCCCGAGCCATGGATCAAGGAAGCCCAAGAGACGGCCGACGCGATGCTGGCCGCGTCGGATGACACCCTTTGGCGTCACCGCATTAACTGGCAGATTGGCTCCGCGTATTACCATGCGGTGCGAATCGAACACACCCGGCAGCAACCCGACGCGGCGCTGGCCTACGGCCAAACTGCGATCAAATACCTGGCCGACGGCGCGAGGCTTCGCGACTTGCAGCCGGAGGCGGAGGAGTTGGTCGGACTGTTGTACTTCCACCTCGGCGCCGTTCATGCGGTCTACAAGCAAGACCATGCCAAAGCCGTTACCTGGTATGAAAAGGCGGTCCCCTTCCTAAGCGACGAGAAGATTACGCCGACTGCAGCGGTGCCCCGCCGGCAAGGCGAGGCGCTGGTCAGCATGGCGGTCTCCTACTGGCAGCAGGGCGAAAAGCAGCAGGCCTTAGAGCTGACCGAGATGGGCGCCGACCTGATCGAAAAAGCGGTCGCCGGCGGTGTGATGCAACAAAACATTCTCGCCGTGCCGTACGGCAATCTGGCTACCATGCACCAACTCTTGGGCAACACTTCGGAGTCTGCCAAGTATACGGAACTTGAGAAGGAGGCCCGGTCCGGTGCTGGGCCAGCCGCGAAACCGCAAATCGAGCAGCCCACCGCCAGCCGCAACGCAGGCCGTTCGGCAATGCGGCCCACCTCGCGCCACACGCAGCGGATGATCCGGCGGTAGCCGTCACTGCTCGTGCCACGGCGACAGAAGCGCGCTCGCGCCCATCAACACCAGCAGCACGAAGGTGATCTGCCGGAAGAGCCGCTTATCAATCCGCCTTCCCAGGCGGAAGCCCAAGTTCATGCCGAACATCACCACAGGCAGCACGACGATCGCGGCGAACGTGGGCGGCAACAGCGACGTTCCGAATCGCATGGCGAGCATTGCCACCGCGATCGGCACGCCGCTGGCGGACAAGAAGAACAAGAACGCTCGCGATTTGGCGGCCGACCAGTGAACCGAATTCACATACAGCACAATCGGCCCGCCTCCCATGGCCGCAAAGCCCATTAAGAAACCCGAACTCGAGAACGCCAGCAGTTGCCACGGCAACGCCAGCCGCTCGCGCGGCTCCGTGCGGCTGAGCCACAACAGCAGAACCACGCCCAGCAACAGTCCGCCGATCATCTGCTTCACGACCGTTTGGTCGTAGCCGTCAACGTAGCCGAGCGCCATCACGCCTAGCGGGATGGCCGACCAGCGGACCAGCATCGGCATCAACATGTCGTGCCAGGTTAGCTCCGCACGAAGCTGAAATGCACCCGTGGCGTTTTGCACGCTGGTCGCCACGATGTTGATCGTGGTCGCTTCGGGCAGGGAAAACCCACAGAACACCAACAGGGGAATTCCCAATAGCCCTGACGCGAACCCAACCGCGGATTGGATCACGCTGCCCAGCCCCATGATGACCGCGATCGTCAGAAGCTGCGCAGCGGTGTAACCCAAATAGTCGTCCTTCAGAAAACTGAAGCCACTGATGAGACACAGCGCGGCCGTAAGGCCGCAACCAAAGGATTTAACAGGAGGAAACTGAGAAAACAGAGAAAGAAGACCAAAGAATATAGCCATACGTTTCTCTGTTCCCTCTGTTTCCTCCTGTTCAAATTTCTTGTTCGGAAAACAAGCTTTTACGCATTGGTGATGTCAAACTTCAAATGCAACAGTTTTGATAACTGGTATTGGTGAAAGGAT
>JBBDYG010000092.1:0-89793 GCA_040901765.1 Pirellulales bacterium | reverse complement strand
TGCGACGCGCTCTACTGCGTCAGAGCGCGTCGCAAGCGAACGCGGCTAAACTTTGGCAACCGCTTCGTAGACTCGGCCGTGCGCTTGCAGCCATGCGACATCGCCCTGCTGCGCATGCTCGTTGACGGTCTTGAGAAATTCGACGGTTTCCGACTCGTAGCATGGCTCGCTAGGATCGTCGAGTGGGATGACGGCTTCGACTTCGACAGCGACAACAAAGCGGTCCGTGCGGATCAGCCGGGTTCGTTTTACGCGATGGCCGGGAATGCGCATGGGTTCTAGAAGCAGTAATAGAGATTGGAACACTAATCCTACATAAGCGCGTCGCAAGCGAACGCGGCTAAGCGGTGCGCAGGGCGTTTTCCACGCGTCTTACGGCTTCTTCCATTTCGCAGTCGCCGACCGTGGTGTGGACGCGGGCGTTACGGCCGAGGAGTTTTTCGACCCGGCGATGGGCCGAGATAACAGTGCTGTGGCTACGGCGTCCGAAGTAGTCGCCGATCTCGCTCCAGGCGGCGCGCGTGTACTTGCGGGCCAGCCACATCGCCAGCATTCGCGGTTCGCTCACGGCTTTGCCCCGCTTCGTTGATTTGAGATTCTTCGGCTCCAGCCCAAACACGTCGCACACGGCCTTCTGGATGTCGTCAAACTTCACGGGCCGAGTGCATTGATGATTGATCTCCGAGACCACGCGTTCGGCCAGCGGGCGTTCGAGGGGTTCCGCAAACACCTCGTGAAGCACCCGTAAACGGTTGAGGGCGCCGGCAAGCTCCCGCGCTCCGAGTGAAATGCCCGCCGCAAGCGTTCGCAGCACCTCGTCGGGCAACTCAAGCTGTTGACGCGCACACAGACTGCGCAGTATGCCCAGTCGCACGTTTAGCTCGGGCCATTGAAGTTCGCAGGTGATTCCGGCCGAGAATCGCGAGGTGATTTCTGGCCCAAGCTCGAACAGAGCGGCCGGGCCGCGATTACTCGCCAGGACGGCCTGACCGCCGGCGGCGGCGAGCGTGTCGAGCGTGTATTGGAACTCTTCGAGCGTCGCTTTCTTGCCGGCGAGAAAGTGAACATCATCCAGCAACAGCAGATCGACGCCGCGGTGCTTCTGGCGAAAGCTGGGTAATCCGCGGCCGTGAATGGCCTCGACGAAGCCTGTCGTGAATTGTTCAGCCGTGAGATAAAGCGCCCGGCCGCGGCGGTGGCGTTGGCGGAACTCTGCCCGGGCCGCGCGGAGCAAGTGAGTCTTGCCGACGCCGTTCGGACCCCACAGAAAAACGAGCGGCGCGATCTGCCCCCGGTGTGCGCAGGCCCGTACTGCCGTCAATGCCGATCGATTGCTGGTGCCCTCGACGAACGACATGAAATTCAGCTCATCGGCAAGGACAGCGGCTTTTTCAGGCTCCGGCGGCGTTTCGTGCGATTGGCAGTTGACCAACGGAAACGATTCCACCAACGGCAACGATAGTTGCTTGGCAGGCGGGGCGGTAGGGGCACTTTCGGAAGACTCGGCGGCGGCCTCGAACCGCACTTCGACCTTGCGGTTGCGGATTTCGCTCGCGACCGACTTCACCAAGTCGCTGAACTCCCTAATCAGCCAATCGCGCAACAGAACGGTATTCGCCTCAACCACCAGCCCATCCGATCCAAGCCATCGCAACTGCGTGGCCTCAGCGAACCACAGGTCGAATCGCGGTGGGCCGATCCGGCTGCGCAGCAATTCTCGCACGGCATCGATCGATTGCGTATCTTCCGTGACCACTTCCTGTGTGCTCCCTGCGCGCATACCGCGATCGAGAACGTCGCCTTCGTGACGACGCTCGCAGCGGCAGGGCCGCTGCGATTGCGGAAACCATTGCGCGAGCTAAGAGTTGCAAGCGGCGCGAACTGCTTCGCCGCCGCTGGATTGTTTGTCACCCGAGACGCCGATTTTACGAGTGCTAGCGTCCGTGTCAAACCATTGCGTGAAATGAATCCTCAGAGTTGCGACATCGCCGCGCGCGAGTGTGAAGATTTCCCGTGAAACTCTCGTAACGAGCGCGCGAAAGTCGCCCAAAAAATTTTCTCATGTGCGGTTCGTGGCGCGTGGATAACGTGTTTCGTGGACGTGCTGCGCACGGGCACCACTTTCAACCGCTAATCTAAAGCTAGACGCAACAACGAGTTGCGACACATCGGAATTGGGTTGGGAAATCAAACGCCGCCGGAAAACGCGCGCATGTAGACGTTCCGCTGCGACCACTCGCGGAATCCAGCGCGCTGGTAAAGTTTGCGGGCCGGAATATTGGCCGCATCAACGGCCAGGAGGAGTTTCTCCGCCCGCCGTTCAATCGCCAAGGCCTGCGCTTGGCTCAGCAGAGCTGCGCCCATGCCCTGCCCGCGTGCCGCGGGGACGATGCCCATGTAGATAAGTTCCGCCTGCTGGGTTTGCGCGAACCAGGCAAGCAGCAGTGCCCCCACATCGTGCCCTTCCGCTCGAACGAGCATCCACATCGTCGGGTCGAAATCGCCGGTCGCCTGATATCCTTCGAGTACATCATCGAGCGAGCGCAAATGGTCTAGCTTTGGGCAGTCGAGCGATCCGATATAAGTTTGGCCGATCACCTGCTTGAGGCTCTCTCTCAACCCGGAATGGTAAGGCTCAAATTGCGGGACCGGCCGCATGCTACGCTCGAAGTGTTTTGGTAACCATTCCAAGTAGAGAAGCTTTGCGACGTGCGCAAATCCGGCGGAGAGTAGCAAATTCGGCGTGAAGGTATCCGTCGGCTCGATAACCGCTTGCAGCATCGCCGCGTCGGACTCACCAGTTCGGCGTGTCGCAGCTTCGATAAGCTCGCTTGCTACGTCAGTGTCGGACTCGCCCGCAAACTGCGGGGGCCAAAGTGTCGCCGTGCGACCGGGTTGCGGCTGGGCCCATACGGCAGCCGTTATTTGTCTTTGACAAATGGCGACGAACAAGGCATCCAAGCCGTCGAGCGATTTCTCGGGGAGCCGAGCAGTGGAGGCCACCGTCGCAACCTGCTGCTCCGGTGTGAGATCTCGCAATACGAGTTTGATCGCTTCGGCTCGTAGCGGCGGCGGGCAAACAAGAATCTCAGTGGGCGCGGACATGAGCACAGGATAGCAACGTGTCGCACGTGGTGCGACGGCTCGGTGTGCTAGCCGCGGGCACCACGTGCCGCACGGACTAATTCGGCCAGCGAAAGCGCGGAGGCAGGGCCAATTTCGCCGCAGCCGCTTCAGCCGCCGCGCCGGCCTCGTTCGCTGCCTCGGCGGCGAGGGCTTCGGATTGCGCCTTGGAATCGGCGGCAATGCGCTTCGCTTCCGCCTCGGCTGCGGCGGCTTGCTCGACGTTCGTTTGGACCTGTCCCAGCGGCGTGTTCGGATTAACCGGCACTTTGCCCGGCGGCGGTGCTGCGGAAATAGGCTGCGGCAGGTCGATTGTCGGAATTGGCCGCGTTAGGTACCGCCCTGAGTCGGGGCGGTTCAGCTCCATCTCCACTAAGAAACTATCGTGGGGTGAAGTCGACCACAGCACCGGTTCGGGCCGCGTGCGAAGCTCGCTAACCACGCGGTCGTCTTCCTTCAATTGGTAAAGCTGCTCGCCCGCCACAACGCTCGGCTGCATTTGCAGTCCGTACTGCTGCGTCACAAGCTGTACAAGCTGGGATGAATCCGCCGTGCGACCGCGAAAAGCTATCCGGTCTACCTGACCGGCGCGGTTGAAATAGTAAGTGAGCGATCCCGCCAAATCGGTCATCCGCGTTCCGGTCACCAGTGGCACCCGGATACCGAACAATTCCGGATCGGCCAGGCCGGTCGACTTGCGCGCCCAGCGGTGGTAAACCCATTCGCGGGTCACATCCATTCGCAAGACTTCGGCCAGCGAGTAGGTTGGAATCCCCTCGAGGGGTGCCGTGCTTTGGTAAATCAATGCCCCCGGGCCGGTGGGAGAGGGCAATTGCGGCGGCGCCACCGGTTGGCCGAGCGTCGCTTCGGGATGAGACCCGGCCGCTGGAGCCGCACTTTCAGGGCTAGTCGCCGTGGACCACGCCTGAGTAAGCTTCGTGCCCGATTGATCGACGGCGTACGGCACTCCAACCGCCGCCGCCAGAACCATTGCTGCTGTAGTAGGTTTGGCCATGTCTGTTCGTTGGGCGTCGCGGTCGCGGCGACCGCATATCGGGACTGCCGCACTATCAAGATTCGTCCGTCAAGCCGAGCCACTTCACCGAAACATTCGCGGTATCGGTTGCTACAATCGTTGAAATGATGCCGCCGTCGAAGACTCCCTCCAACGCCGCTCGCGCCGCCGACTTTGCTTGGCTTACGACCGCTGCCGCATCGCAATGGCTAGCACAGATTGCCGAGTCGGAACTGCCGCTCCATACGCTCGCGACAACTCTGCGTCGCGAACTTTCCGATGCCCACACGCATCTGCTGTTGGAACAAGCGGATTTGAGACGCCGCGGGGCGGCAAAGTTTTCCCGCGCCGCACAAATGCTGTTCACCCCGCGGGCGCTAGAACAGGCGACGGATGAATGGATCAGCCGCTATAAAGCGCAACGCTTCGCGAATCGCCCGTGCGTTGCTGACCTTTGCTGTGGCATCGGTGGAGACCTTATAGGATTGATGGAAATGACTCGCGCGACTGGCGTCGATCGCTGCGAAGTCGCTACGTTCTTCGCGGATCATAACGCGACCGTGTATCAAACCGACGCTAGCCCATTTCACTCCACTGAAACGGCAGACGTCAACAACATCGACCTTGCCGACTTTTCCGCCTGGCACCTCGACCCCGATCGCCGGCCGCGAGGCCGCCGCACAACGCGCATCGAGTTGCACGAGCCAAGCCTTGAAGCCATCGAGCGGATGCTTTCGCGGCAACCCAACGCGGCGATCAAACTGGCACCAGCCTCAAACCTGCCGGACGATGGAACATGGTCCGCCGCGACCGAGTTCGAGTGGATCAGCCGCGGCGGCGAATGCCGGCAGCTTGTGGCTTGGCGTGGTGCCTTGGCACACAATGCCGGGCTGTCGCGCGCGACGAGCATCGGCAAGTTTGGCACGGCATCGCTTTTGGGCCGACCCGACGTTCCGTTAGGTACTGCTTCAGCGCTGGATCGGTATCTGTTCGAACCGGACCCCGCGGTGCTGGCGGCACACCTGACCGGTGATTTGGCGGTCAGACATGAACTCAAGGCAGCCACGCCCGGCGTGGCGTATCTTACAGGTTCCCGATTGTTATCGGAGCCATTGCTCGCGGCGTTTGAGGTGCTCGACACGCTGCCATTCGACCGACGAGCGCTGGTAGCCTATCTTAAAGCTCGCGACGTGGGACGCGTCGAGATCAAACATCGCGGATTGACGCTGGACCCCGACCGGCTGCGAAGGGAACTGAAGCTCCGCGGCGATGCGGCGGCGGTGCTGATTATTACGAAACTCGCCGGTCGCGCCATGGTGCTTGTTGCGCAGCGGCTGGCTACCCCAGGGGTGACTTAGTCGCGATCTGCACTTACGCTAGAGTGGAATTCGCACAAGTTGTGATTGCTCGCCCCTGACCCCTCGCCCCTCGCCCCTCCCATGCAGCTTGCCTTTAGCTCCAACGCCTACTTGCGATTTTCGGTCGAAGAAGCAATCCGGCGGATCGCTGAAATCGGCTACGCTGGTATTGAAATCCTGGCCGACGTTCCTCATGCCTGGCCCGCGGGATTGTTGCCTGAGAGTATCGACACCATTCGTCGGTCGCTCGATAAGCATGGGCTGACGATCTCGAATGTTAACGCATTCATGATGAACGCAGTCGCCGATCCCCGGCAGCCCTATTGGCATCCGAGCTGGACGGACCCCGACCCGCATTACCGTGCAATTCGCCGCGAGCATACGAAGCGGGCGCTGAAGCTGGCAATAGAGATCGGAGCGCCGCACATTACTACCGAACCGGGCGGACCGCTGGCGCCGGGGCAGACCCGCGAAGATGCAAGCGATATTTTTTATGAAGAGTTGATGCCGTGCGTCGAAGTGGCCGAACAGCTTTCAATGCCGATTTTGATCGAGCCGGAGCCGGAGCTATTGATTGAAAAGTTCGAGCAGTATTTGGAATTTGCCGAGCGGGTCGATTCACCGCATGTGCGACTGAACTTCGATGTGGGCCATGCCTACTGTGTCGGCGAGGATCCGCAAGACTGGATCGCACGAATGGCGCCCCACACGATGCACTATCATTTTGAAGACATCGCCGCGACGCGCGTCCACCAGCATATGATCCCCGGCCGTGGAGCAATCGACTTCACCGCAACAATGCGCGCGATTCGCGAAACCGGCTACGATGGCTGGCTGACCGTGGAGCTGTATCCCTACATCGACGACCCCGACGCCGCGGCACGCGAAGCGCTCGATTTTATGCGCAGGCTCTAAGCCGTCGCACCACGTGCGACATGGTGAAGCAGTAACGAGATTGCCGACGTGGCCGTCGGCGCTAAACATATGCTCCAACTCCTTCGGTTACCGAACGTCTTCACGGCGATTGCGGATGTGTGGATGGGGCTGGTCGTCACCCGCGGCACACTCGCTCCGGCGGACGACACGGCGTGGCTGACGCTTATTTCGGTTTGTATCTACTTAGCGGGAATGGTGCTTAACGACGTATTCGACGTCGAACAGGACACTCGCGAGCGGCCGAATCGGCCGATTCCATCGGGCCGCGTGTCGCCATCAACCGCGCGAATGCTCGGTTGGGGGCTGCTGGGAAGCGGGATCGCGATTGGTTGGATCGTTACCTGGCAATTCGGCACGTGGCGGCCGGGTGTCGTCGCGACGCTGCTGGCTGCGTGCGTCGTACTGTACGACGCGATTCTCAAGCCGACGTTACTCGGCCCGCTGGCGATGGGTGGCTGCCGGATGCTCAACGTGTTGCTGGGCATGAGCCTCGCAATGCGCGAACTGGAACTTTACGAATGGCTGATCGCGGGCGGCATCGGACTCTATATCGCCGGCCTCACGTGGTTCGCTCGAACTGAAGCAACCACTAGCCAGCGCTCGTCACTAGCCTTGGGTGCGACCTTAAGTGTGTTGGGAATCGCAATGAGCGCGGCGATCGTTACGCGCCTGCCCGCCGGGTCGTTGCAGATCACCGAAACGGGTTGGTTTCTCCTATGGAGCGTCGTCGCGTTGTCGGTTTTGCGGCGTTACCTGCTGGCGGTCATTCGGCCCACGCCGCGGTACGTGCAAGTCGCGGTCAAAAACGGTATTCTGACGCTGATCGTCATCGACGCCGGTATCGCGCTCGGACTGGCGGGCATCTTCTGGGGCTGCGCAATTCTGTTGTTGATCTTTCCAACCATGATTCTGAGCCGCTCGATTGCGATGACGTAAGCATGATTCTCGGCTACAACACCAATGGTCTCGCCCACCACGACCTCTTGGAAGCGATCGAGATGCTCGCTTCAATCGGCTATCGCGGCGTAGCGATAACGCTCGACCACCGGGCGCTCAATCCCTTCGATCCGCAACTTCCGCAGCATCTAGAACGCGTGCAAGAAGCGCTTCACCGCAACTCGATGGCAGTTGTTATTGAAACCGGCGCGCGCTACCTGCTCAATCCGCGCCAAAAACATGAACCCACGCTTGTGTCTTCGCGACCGGAGGAGCGCGAGCGCCGCGTCGATTTCCTCAAGCGATCCATCGATATCGGCTGCAAGCTTTCGGCGAGTTGCGTTTCGCTTTGGTCGGGCGTCGTGCATGGCCGCGCGGACTCGGGCGAAATCGAGGAGCGACTCGTCGAGGGATTGCTCCCGGTCGTGCGTCACGCAGCCGACCGCGGGATGCCGTTGGGGTTTGAACCGGAGCCAGGCATGTTCGTCGATACGCTAACTGCATACGGCGAATTATTGGAACGACTGTGCCAGCACGTCCCGGCAGCGGAATTGCCAAAGCTGACGGTCGATATCGGGCATCTCCATTGCCTGGGCGAGACTCCGATTTCTGAGAAACTTCGCGAGTGGGCGGACCAGATTGTGAACATTCACATCGAAGACATGCGAGCTGGGGTTCACGAACACCTGATGTTCGGTGAAGGCGACATCGACTTCCCGCCGATTCTCGCCACGCTCGCCGAGATCGGTTACAACGGACCGGTGAACGTGGAGCTAAGCCGCCATAGCCACTGCGGCCCGCAAGCCGCCGCGGAGGCGTACTGGTTCCTCGCCCCGCGAATTGACGCCGCGCTTCATTCCTCCCTGACCCCTGACCCCTGAATCCTTCTTTCATGCACGTCGTCCTCCTATCAATCCCCGGTCTGCGCGAGCGCGATGTCGCCTCGATGCCAAATCTGGACGCGCTCGCGCGTGATGGCGAACGGGCGGCGCTCACGCCGAGCTTCCCCGCGGTGACTTGCCCCGTGCAGGCGAACATGACGACCGGCTGTTTACCGCGGGAGCACGGCGTGGTCGCCAACGGTTTTTATTGGCGCGAGCGGGGCGAAGTGGAGATGTGGACTGCCTGGAACGACTGCATCACTCGGCCGCAGTTGTGGGACCTATTGCACGAGCGCAATCCATCGCTCACGTCGGCCGTGTGGTTCCCGCTCCACAGCAAAGGTTGCGGGGCCGATTACATCTGCACGCCCGCGCCGGTGCATAATCCCGATGGCAGCGAATCGCTGTGGTGCTACACCCGGCCGGAGCCCATGTACGGCGAGTTGCGGGACGCGCTGGGCCATTTTCCGCTCAAGCACTTTTGGGGACCGCTCGCCGGGATTCAATCGACGGCTTGGATCGTCGCGTCGGCCGTCTGGGCGGCGGCGCGCTACCGGCCGAACTTGTTTTACGTCTATTTGCCGCATCTCGATTACGCGGCGCAGAAGCATGGCCCCGATAGCCCGCAAGCGAACGCGTCTCTCACGGAGCTTGACGCGGAGATCGGAAAACTCGTGGCCGGTGTCGAAGCAGCTTACTCCGAGCGACCGCTGTGGATCGTTGCGAGCGAGTACGCGATTGTGCCCGTGTCGCACGTCACCTATCCGAATCGCGTGCTCCGCGAGGCGGGGCTGCTTGCAATTCGCGACGAGGACGGTCGGGAATTGCTGGATGTAGCGAACAGCCCCGCGTGGGCGCTGGTCGATCACCAGTTTTCGCACGTCTTCGTCCGCGATCGTGATTCGTCCACGATCAAGAAAGTCGCGGACCTGTTTCGCAATCAAGAAGGCATTGCCGAAGTGCTCGTCGGCGAAGAGCGGGCGAAGTACGCGCTCGACCACGAACGCTCCGGCGACGTGGTGCTCATTTCCACGCCCGACAGTTGGCAAGCTTACTACTGGTGGCTCGACGACGAGCGAGCGCCGGCGTTCGCCCACACGGTCGATATCCACCGCAAGCCGGGCTACGACCCGGTGGAACTCTTTTTCGACCCGGTGAAGAAAGGAATCCCGCTCGATGCGACACTGGTAAAAGGCTCGCACGGCGCGCCGGTGCAACGTGATGGCCCACGTGGTGTCGTTGTGAGTTCACGGAAGGGCATTCTCGACACGGAACAGCTCGCGGACACCGAGGTCGCCGATGTAGTTCTGCGACAATTTTGACATCCTCGGGGAGGGTGAGAACCGCGAACTACGACGGGCAGTTCGCCTGGAAGCGGACCCCTTTATTTAAGGGCATTTTGAAGTTTGTGCCACTGTGCCACGCTGTGCGCGCAACAAAGTGGCACAAACTTCGCATGCGGCTCCCCGCCACTCCCAGTGGGCCGATCACTGGTTTAAAGCACGCGGCAGATGAAGCACTTGAGGTACTCGGTTTCGAGGCAGGTAGTGCTGACGGGGTGATCGGGCGAAGCGCCGCGTTGCTCTAGCACTTGGATATCGCGACGGGTTTGTTGGGCGACGCCGGCGAGCATGAGCAAAAAATCTTCGCTTGTCACCGCGCCGGAGCAACTGCACGTCACCAGAATGCCGCCTGGCTCCAGCAGCGCAACCGCCATGCGGTTGATGCGGTGATAGGCCCTCAGGGCCGCATTCAGGTTCTTGCGGCTGCGGGTGAACTTGGGCGGGTCAAGAATCACCGCGCCGAACTTTTCGCCCTTGGCGGCGAGCTCATCGAGCGCCTCGAACGCATCGGCAACCTCGAAGTGCGCGGCGTGGGCGTGGTTCAGCTCTGCACCAGCGCGGGCCAGCGCGATTGCTCTCTCGCTGCCGTCGAATCCCAGCGTCTCCCGCGCGCCGCCATGCAGCAAGGCCGCGAGGCTGAAGCTGCCCGAGTAGCAAAACATGTCGAGCACGCGGCAGCCGTGAAGGTATTTTGCCGCAGCAACGCGGTTCTCGCGCTGGTCGAGGTAGTAGCCGGTTTTCTGCCCTTCGCCCAGATCGACGCCGTAGCGGACGCCGTTTTCGGTGATGAACACCGGCCCATCAGGGGCGACGCCCCAGCGTAAGCCCATTTCAAACTCCAGCCCTTCGAGCTTGGCGGTGCCTCCTTCGGCGCGAGCCAGGATGCCGCGCGGGGCCGCGAGTTCGGCCAGCAGTGGCACGATCGTGTCGAGCCGCTCGGCCATCACCAGTGCGTTCACCTGCACGACGAGGTAATCGGCGTAACGATCAACCACCAGGCCACTTAGGCCATCGGCCTCGCTATAAACGAGCCGGGCTGCGCCTTCGGATTGGTCGTAGCCAAGTTGCTTGCGCAGCTCGATCGCCGCCGTGAGTCGCTTATGCCAGAAGTCCGTATCGAGTGCTTCGCCCGGTTGCCACGAATAGAGCCGCGTGCAAATGCGGCTGCGGGAATTGAACAACCCGCGCGCGATCCAGCTTCCCTTGTGCGAAACGACATCAACCTCAGCACCGTCGGCGACAAACCCATCGATTCGCGCCACCGCCGAATCGAGCACCCAGGGGTGCCGGCCGAAGAAGGGGCGAACCTTGCCGGGCTTGATGACGATGCGGGGGACTCCGACCGGTTCCGGTCCGGACTGAATTGAAATCGGCAATTCGCGCTGGATGCTCACTTTTCCGCTTTCTGATAGCCGCCATTGCACAAGGCTGGTATCCGTCTGGAAGCCTATAGTACAATAGCGGAGAGAGACGCCACATGCCCTACGCAACTTCCAACACGTTTGACCGCATTACGTTTGACCCGCTGATCCTCGGCGGTCGGGCGTGCATTCGCGGCATGCGCATCTCAGTTGCGCTCATCGTCTCTCAGATCGCTGATGGGGCGACTACCGAGGAAATTCTCAGCGACTACCCCGATCTCGAGCCTGACGACGTTTCCCAAGCCCTCGCCTATGCAGCGTGTTTGGCTCAAGAAGAAGTTCATAGCGTATAACGGGAGCGCTCGATGCGTTTTCTCGCCGGATCAAGCTTCAAGCCGGAGGCTTGGCAGCCATTAGCCGGTGGTAAGCGTCAGCGCCACCACCGGTTACTCGATGTAAAGAAATTCGCACCCCGACAGGGGTGCCAGCAACATTGTGTGATGCTCGATTGCTGGCACCCCTGCCGGGGTGCTAATCAACTTATTACCCCCTTCCGGTGGTGCGCTCCGCGACCACCGGCTAATAGCTGCTATCCCTCCGGGATAAGGAGTTGAAGACGCGCGCCATCGCGTGAGGCGACTTCCATTCTGAGATTATTCCGTCCCGCCGTCCGGCGCCTTCCACCGTCGGCACTGGCTGAAGAACTCAATTGGGTTGTCGTACACGATCCGGCGGATGAGGGTTTCGCCGTGGCCGCGGCGGCGCATTTCGAGGATGAAGTCGGGAACGGCCGTGGGTTTGGAGACGCCCCAGTCGCCGGCGGAGTTTACCATGAGCCGCTCGGCGCCGTACATCTCGACGAGGTCGCAGGCCCGTTCGGGCGTGCATTTGGTGACGGGGTAAAGCGTCATGCCGGCCCAGAAGCCCGCCTCGAGCACTTGCCGCACGGTGTGTTCCTCGACGTGGTCAACCAGCACGCGGCCCCGTGTCAGGCGGCGATCACCCGATAGCATGTCGAGAATCATCCGAGTCCCCTGGTACTTGTCTTCCAAGTGCGGCGTATGGATCAGGATTAACTCGTCATTCTTAACCGCGAGGTCGAGATGCTCGAGAAACACGGTCGCTTCGTTGGGTGTGTTCTTATTGAGCCCAATCTCGCCGATTCCCAACACTCCCGGCAGGTCGAGGAACTCGGGGATCATGGCGATCACCTCGCGCGACAGGTTGACGTTCTCGGCTTCCTTGGCGTTGATGCAGAGCCAAGTGTAATGCGAGATGCCATACGCCGCGGCCCGCTTCGGCTCGAAGTCGGTTAGCTGCCGAAAGTAATCGCGGAACCCCTCGACGCTGCCGCGGTCGTAACCAGCCCAGAATGCCGGCTCGCTCACCGCGACGCACCCCATTTTGGCGAGGGTCTCGTAGTCGTCGGTGGTCCGCGAGACCATGTGGATGTGGGGGTCGATGTAGTGCATGCGGAGGGGTGAGGGAAAAGGGGTCGGGGGTCAGGGACGGAAACGTTAGCCGCGACACTTCGAGCCGCGGGGTGCCACTGGCTTTGCCAGTGCTCTCACTGGCAGAGCCAGTGGCACCCATTTCAATTACTTACCGCCGCGAGACGCCGAATTGCGCTTGCCACTCGGGTTCGTAGGGGCGACTGAAAATTAACTGCACTTCCTCGGCGCGGCTGCCTTCAGTCCACAGCAGCGTTTCCATCGCTTCGCGGAGCTTCTCCATGGAAGCAGAGTTTTCCTCAAGCGAGCCGGCACGGTCGATGCGATCGAGCGCTGCCGCGACTTCCAAAATCTTCGCACGCAGCACGAGGAACTCGCGCTGCAGCACATCGTGCGCACTCTTGGCGGACATGAAAGGTCTCCCGGGACGACACTGGAAAGCAACTGACCTTCAGTTTCGTTCGTCGGGCGAGAGAATGCAACGCCACATGCTATCTGACGGTTTAAGAAACTAAGCCGAACTGACTCGTTTAGTTCTCTTGCGGACCGGCAGGTTGCGGGGGCGGTGAATAGGGCGTGCGGGGGCGGAAGCGATAGAGACCGTCTGCCGACGGAGGTGGAAAGTCGGCGCCGCGGGCGCCCTCGCCCATGCGGACGGTGCGGTCGAGCGACTGGTAGCCCATTTGGTTTATGAAGTCGTTGAGCGTGATCGTCTCGACACCCAGATTATCCGCCTGGGTGCTCATCTTTTCCCAGGCGTCCCGTTCGGCAGTCTGCGAAGGCTGATCCGGATGATCGCCGAGCACGAGGTAGCGGGTCTCGATGGACATTTCCCCTTCGACTTCACCTTGCTCGCTCACGGAGGCATCAACCACACCGCCACTGAGCGCAATCAAGTCCTTTGCCTGCTGCATATCGGCAATGCCGTCGCCGTCCAAATCGACGATGCCGGTCAGCGCGAAATGAATCTTTCGGCCACGGTGCCACAGCGGCGTATAGATGTTGTCGCCTGGCAAGATGGGGTTACGGGGATCGTCTGAGGTGATTCGGGCCTCGGCCATGTGCTCGCCCAGAATTCGGGTGACTTCGATGCTCCCCTTCTTCTCCGACTTTCCGGCGTCCGTTTCCGACGACTCGAAGACGCTAAAGGTCACCTGCCGACGAAGCGAATCGGCTTCGCCCAGATTGATCCAAGCCGTTTGGTTCGCCTGGTTAACCCAGGTAATCCGGCCATCGGCAACCTCAAAGCTTTCCGATTGCTGCTCGCGTTCTGCGAGAAGCTGCGTCCGGGAGCGCTCGACATTCTCAAGCTGCTTCTGGGCCTCTGCGACCTTCGCGTTGTTGTCGCTGAGCTGCTTCTCGAAAGCGGTGCGTTGCTCTGCCAACGTCGTCGCCAATTCCCCCTGCTTTTTTTCGAGATCGTCGCGGGCAGCGTTGAACGCCGTCCGCTCGGCGGCTGCATCCTGCTTCGTCTTTTCCAACTCGGCTTCAAACGTCTTGATCTGAGCGTCTTTTTCCGCTTCGAGCTGCGTGACATGGGCCTTCAATTGCTTTTCACGTTCGATGCTATCGGCTTCCTGATTGGCCAGCTTTATGGTGTCGTCGAACACCCTCTCCAAAATCTTTCTGTAGGCGCGGTCACTTTCGCCGAAATTGTTGCCCCAGCGCTTCATGTCTTCGTCGTATTGCTTCTGCGCAGTTTCCATGTTGTCGGACTGCCCCAACCCGATGAAAGTGCGATAGGTTTCATTCTCAAGCTGGGTGCTGCGAACGGCTTTTTTTTCCTCTCCCCCCTGCCGCTCGAGATCAACAATCCGCTGATTCGCGTCGCTGGAGGATTTGTAAAACCAATAGGTAAATCCAAGCAGCAGCACCGTCACGATGGACAATACGATGACTGCGATTTGGGTGGTTTGGTCGTTGCGAGCGGCCATGCAGGCACTCCTTGAAGAAACTCTGTCCCGAAGTCGTCGCGTGCTTTAGCCGTCGCACCACGTGCGACTTGGCATCCGCAAACTGCGCCGTGTCGCACGTGGTGCGACGGCTAACCGACAAGTCAACAAATTACCCCTTTGACGGGCGCGCGAAGCGCGACCGTCACAGGCGGACAATTCACCATAAGTTAAGAGTAGTCAGGGGATTAGCGCCTGTCAACGCAATGGGTATAACGCCTCAAGTACCGCCCAAGCCGGCGACCTACGGTCGCCGCCGGACTTCGTAGAAGTCCGGCTATTGCCCATTTGCCAGCCTCCAACATGCCGCGTCAACAATCGTTTCTGCCCGAGGAGAACATCGCTGGGCAGTCCGTGTGGCTGGTCGATTCCCATTCGCTGATTTTCCAGGTGTTCCACGCGATTCCGGAGATGACCAGTCCCCAGGGGGAGCCGGTATCGGCGGTTTACGGCTTCACCCGCGATATGTTGTTCCTGCTGGAGCAGAAGCAGCCTGACGTGCTCATTTGCGCGTTCGATTCGCCCGGCCCGACGTTCCGGCACGACCGTTACGAACTGTATAAGGCGGACCGCGGCGAAATGCCGGAGGAGCTGCGCTCGCAGATTCCCAAGATCATGGCGGTGCTCCAGGCGATGCGCATTCCCGTGCTGAGCCAAACGGGATACGAAGCCGACGACATCCTCGCGACGTTGGCGCGCGAGTGTCACGAGCAAGGCGCCAGGTGTTTTGTCGTCACGGGTGACAAGGACTGCCGGCAGATGATTACCGATCGCGTCGCGGTCTACAACATTCGCAAAGATTACGTGTTCGATGCCGCGGCACTCGATGCGGAGTGGGGCATCCGCCCGGACCAGGTGGTGGACTTTCAGTCGCTCGTGGGCGATGCGGTGGACAATGTGCCGGGCGTACCGGGAATCGGGCCGAAAACTGCTCGCGACTTGCTCGCGCAATTCGGGACGTTGGAGAAGGTGCTCGACAACGTCAGTCAAGCCAAAGGCAAGCGCGTGCAAGAAAATCTCGTGGCGTTTCGCGATCAAGCGCTGATGTCGCGCGAATTGGTCCGCCTCGACACGCAAATGCCACTGGGCGTCGATTGGCAGGCATTGCGAGTCGGCAGCTTCGACTCGCCGCGGCTGGGCGACCTGTTCAGCCAATTCGGTTTTCGCAGTCTTGCCGACAATGCAAAGCGGCTCGCCGGCACTGCCCAAACCTCGCCCGATTGGAGTGCGAATTACCAGATCGTCAATACGCCCGAAGCGCTCGCCAACCTGGTCCAGCGACTGCAGAGCGTGGAATTGGTTTCGATCGATACGGAAACCACGTCCGTGAATCCACGCGCCGCAGAACTGGTTGGTATTTCGCTCGCGGTCGGTCCTGGGGAGGCGTTTTACTTGCCGGTGCGGGCACCGGCGGGGGAGATAGCGCTCGAAGAGGCGACCGCCATCGACGCACTGCGGCCGGTGCTGGAAAACCCCGCCATTCGCAAAATCGGGCAAAACCTGAAATACGACGTGATCGTCCTTCGAAACGTCGGCGTGAACCTGGCCGGGTTGGCGTTCGATACGATGGTCGCTAGCTACCTGCTCGACGCCGGCGAGCGAAATCACAATCTCGATTATTTAGCGCAGCGGTATCTGAACCATTCGAACATCAAGATCGAGGAACTCATCGGCAAAGGCCGCAATCAGAAGCGGATGGACGAAGTGCCGCTCGCGCAAATCGGCCCCTACGCGGCGGAGGACGCCGATGTGCCATTGCGACTGATGCCGCTATTGGAGGAGCGGCTTCGGCAGCAGAACCTCGAAGAGCTTAACCAAGACATCGAAACCCCGCTCGTGGAAATCCTCGCCGACATGGAGTACGAGGGCATTCGCGTCGATTCCGAGCGGCTGAACGAGCTGCATGTGGAATATGGCCGGCGGCTACATGAACTGGAAGTGCAAATTGAAGAAATCGCGACGCATTCCTTCAACATTGGTTCGCCCAAGCAATTGGCCGAGGTGCTGTACGGCGAATTGAAGCTGCCGGTGCTGAAGAAAACGAAAACCGGTCCCAGCACCGACGCCGACGTGCTGGAACAGCTTGCGCCGCTTCACCCGCTGCCGCGATTGGTAGTACAGCACCGGCAATACACAAAGCTGCTCGGCACGTACATCGACGCCTTGCCGTTGCTGGTGAATCCCAAAACAGGTCGCGTTCACACGTCGTTCAACCAAGTGGTAGCGGCCACGGGCCGGCTCAGTTCGAGCGATCCCAACCTGCAAAACATTCCGATCCGCACCGACGAGGGACGCGAAATCCGCTCGGCGTTTACCGCCCGGGCGCGGGGCTGGACACTGTTGTGTGCTGATTACTCTCAAGTCGAGCTGCGCGTGCTGGCGCACTTCTCACAAGATCCGACGATGTGTCGGGCGTTCGCCGACGACACCGACATTCACACGCTCGTCGCCGCGCAGGTGCGTGGCATCTCGCCAGATGAAGTCACTTCCGCGATGCGGAGAGAAGCAAAGGCGGTCAACTTCGGCATCATCTACGGCCAAAGCCCGTTTGGGCTGGCGAAGACGCTGGGCATCGAGAAGGACGCGGCGGCAAAATTCATCAGTGAATACTTCGCCCGCTACCCCGGCGTGGAGCAGTTCATCTTCGATACGCTCGCAGCCTGCTCGCGGCAGGGGGGCGTGACCACGCTGCTTGGGCGGCGGCGGACAATCTCGGGCGTTCGTGCGCCCGCCAAGAAGCAAACAACGGCCGATGGCCCTCCGCCACCGCTGCAACTCAATCTGCCCGAACGCACCGCGGTCAACACCGTCATTCAAGGAACCGCCGCCGATTTGATCAAGCTGGCGATGCTCGCGGTCCATCGCCGGCTGAAAGCCGAAGGTTTATCGACTCGCATGATTCTGCAGATACACGACGAATTGGTGTTCGACGTGCCGGATTCGGAACTCGAGAGTGTCACTGAACTGGTGCGAACCGAAATGGAGGGCGTGGTTCCGCTGCGCGTGCCGCTGAAGGTGGATGTGAAAGTCGGCCAGAATTGGGCGGAGTGCTAAGCTGAAAGTGGTGACGCCAAGTGCGACAAGGGGAGTGCCCGCAGCTACAATACAGTAAGGTCTATAGCAACATTCTGTTTATGCATCGGTTGATTCTCCACGATGAGCGAGACCGCAGACAGCCTGGACTCCCAGAACTTGGAGTATGTCGAGCGTTTACTTCAAGCGTACCGGCGCGATGCGGCCGCCGTTTCGCCGGAGTGGCGGAGTTATTTCCAGCAGATCGGCGAGCCGAGCGGCAATGGGCATGTGCCACTGAAACCGGCGTCGCGGGCGACGAGCCTTTTCAATCCCCTTCCGTCCTCCGATGGCCGACACCTTGAGGCGGCCGAACTGCAGGATCGTGTGCGGCAACTGATCCGAGCCTATCGGGTTCGCGGCCATTTGGCGGCCAGGCTCGATCCGCTGGGACTCGACCGGCCCGAGCCGTCGGAACTTGCGCTCCAGAATCATCGCCTGACGGCGGCCGATCTCGATCGACCGTTCTCGACCGCAACCGTCGGCGGCCCGGAGACGCAAACCCTTCGCGATATCGTCGGTAGGCTCCAAGCAACGTACTGTCGCTATATTGGCGTGCAGTTCATGCACATCGATGAGTTGGAGGTTCGCGATTGGCTCGCCGAGCGGATGGAGGGGAGCGAGAATCGCCTGGAACTTTCGCGTGAGGAACAACTGGAAATTCTGACGCGGCTCACCGATGCGGCGATCTTTGAGCAATTTGTGCGGAAGAAATACGTCGGCGCAAAAAGCTTTTCGCTCGAAGGCGCCGAGAGCTTGATACCGCTGTTGGATCTGGCCATCGAGAAAGCGGCCCGACAGGGAATCGACGAAATCGTCATGGGGATGGCCCACCGCGGCCGGCTCAATGTGCTGGCCAACATCATTGGCAAATCGCCGCGCGAGATCTTCTGGGAATTTGAAGATTCACACGGAGAAACGCATCTGGGCGCGGGCGACGTGAAGTACCATTTGGGGTTCAGCGGCGATTGGCCGGCCGCTGGCGGCCGAACGGTGCATC
The DNA here is from genome assembly GCA_040901765.1 of Pirellulales bacterium. GTDB lineage: Bacteria > Planctomycetota > Planctomycetia > Pirellulales > Lacipirellulaceae > JBBDYG01. The sequence continues at coordinate 71,365 of JBBDYG010000092.1, read as the reverse complement.
TGTCGCTGTGCTTTAACCCCAGCCACCTGGAGTTCATTAATCCCGTGGCGCTAGGGCGGATGCGCGCCAAGCAGGACCGGGCTGGCGACCGCGGGGAGCGGGGGATGGCGCTTTTGATCCACGGCGATGCGGCCTTCGCCGGCGAAGGGATCATTCAAGAGACCCTCAATCTCAGTCAGCTTGCCGCCTACGAAACCGGCGGCACGATGCATGTAATCGTTAACAATCAAATTGGTTTTACCACCTCGCCCGACGAAGCCCGCTCCACCAAGTACGCCTCCGACGTGGCGAAGATGCTTCAGATTCCGATCTTCCATGTAAATGGCGAAGACCCCGAGGCCGTCGCGCAGGTGGTCGATCTGTCGCTCGACTTCCGCGAAAAATTTCATCGCGACGTGGTGATCGACATGCACTGCTACCGCCGTTGGGGTCATAACGAAGGTGACGAGCCTAGCTTTACCCAACCCTTGCTCTATCGTGCCATCGAACTGCGTCCGCCCGTGCGAAATCGTTATTTGGAGCATCTGCTCAAACTAAACGGCGTGACGCGCGAAGAAGCGGATCGAATCGTAGAAGAGCGTTTCGAGCTGCTCGAACGCGATTTCAAGCAGGTGAAGCAGGGCGGATTCGTCCCACAGCCTCAAACGCTGATTGGAGTCTGGCAAGGATATTTGGGGGGCGACGAACCGCAGGACGATGCGCCGGCCACGGCGGTAGACGTGAAGCAACTAAGCGAATTGCTCGGCAAGCTGACCGAAACGCCTGCCGATTTTCACTTGCATCCAAAATTGCAGCGGAGCATTGATCGGCGACGACAAATGGCCGCCGGAGAACTGCCGCTCGATTGGTCGGCCGCGGAGGCGTTGGCGTTCGCAACCCTTGCGGTCGAAGGGCATCCAATAAATCTGAAAGGGCAGGACTCCGCCCGGGGCACGTTTAGCCAGCGCCATGCCGTGCTGCACGATGTGATCAACGGGCGGCCCTATCACTTGTTTCACCACCTAGCAGCAAATCAGGCGTCGATCGAGATCGTCAATAGCCCGCTCTGCGAAGCCGGGGACATGGGCTTCCAATATGGCTACAGCCTCGACTACCCCGAAGCGCTCGTCGCCTGGGAAGCGCAATACGGCGACTTCGTGAACGCGGCCCAAGTCATAATCGACCAGTTCCTCGTCAGCGCCGAAGACAAATGGCGGCGGCTCAGCGGACTCGTTTTGCTTTTGCCTCACGGATTTGAAGGTCACGGGCCGGAGCACTCCAGCGCTCGGCTCGAACGGTTTCTCACCCTCGCCGCCGAGCACAATATCCAAATTGCGGTGCCATCGACTCCGGCACAGTATTTCCACTTGCTGCGAAGGCAGGTTTTGCGCCGCTGGCGGAAGCCGCTGGTGGTGTTCACCCCCAAGAGTCTTCTGCGTCACCCCGAGGTCGTATCGAGTTTGGAAGACCTAAGCCAAGGCACATTTCGGCGTGTCATTTCCAGTTTCGGCTCCGACTCCGCAAGCCTGCGGCGCGTAATTTTGTGCTGCGGAAAAATCTACTCCGAGTTGGCACAAGCATTGCCACCCGAATCGATTAGCGTAGGCCTCGTGCGAATCGAGCAACTCTATCCATTTCCGAACAAGGAACTGCAAGAAGCGCTCGACGGCGTGCATGACGATGTGCCGGTTTACTGGATGCAGGAGGAACCAGAGAACATGGGCGCTTGGCCGTACTTAAGCCGCACGCTCGGAAACCGGCTGTTTGGCCGATTTCCATTCTCGGGCATTGCCAGGGCAGAATCCGCCAGCCCGGCTACCGGTTCCTCAGCCGCGCATAAACGCGAGCAACAGGAATTGCTCGATCGGGCATTTGACATGGGGTAAAGGCGGTCGGCTATCGGCCAAAAGCTGCCCAGCATTTCTTCTGGCCGATAGCCGACAGCCAAATACCAATCCAGTCCTGACTAGAATCGCAACCTAAGCTTCATGGCAACCTGAATATGTCCATCGAATTAAGAATTCCGGAACTGGGTGAGTCGATCCGAGAAGTCCAGATCGGGCGCTGGCTCAAAAAGGAAGGCGACCGCGTCGAAGAGAACGAGGATGTCGTCGAACTTGAAACCGACAAAGCCTCCATGGAGCTTCCCGCTCCCGCCCCCGGAATAGTGGCTAAGATTATCAAGCACGAAGGGGACAGCGTCGCAATCGGCGATGCCATCGCAGTCATCGACGAAGACGGTCAGGCGGCTGCGAGCGACGAGCAGGCTGCTGAAAACAATAATGCCGCGCCACCGAAGTCGCCCGCTGCGACAAAGAGCGATTCGTCCGCTGCAAAAAAAACAGGCGAGCCGCCTGCTGCTGCGACGATCCGGGACGAGTTGCCGGCGATTACGCCGTCGGCCCGTCGGGCACTGCGAGAACTCGGCGTACGGCCTGAAGAAGTCAAACCCTCCGGCAAGCGACTCCGCCCCGAGGATGTGCTGCGGCACGTCGAAGAACAAGCACAAGAGCGTGACGACCAGGGGCCAATATCAAGCTTGGAAGAATTGGTGCCAATGAGCCTCATTCGCCGGCGGATTGCCGAGCGATTGGTCGAGGCGCAGAAGACGGCTGCTTTGCTGACCACGTTCAACGAGATCGACATGTCTGCGGTCATGGAAATACGCCAAGCGCATCGCGAGCGGTTTCAAGATCGTTACGGCGTCAAGCTGGGCTTCATGTCGTTCTTCGTGAAGGCCACGATCGACGCCCTCCAGCAGTTCCCCGAGTTGAACGCTGAAATCCGCGGGTCGGACATCCTCTACCGCAGCTACTACCACATTGGCATCGCAATTGGCGCCCAACGGGGCTTGGTCGTGCCGGTGCTGCGGCGCGCGGAGCGGATGAGCTTTGCCGATATCGAGCAGTCGATCGGCAATTTTGCGCGGCGTGCCGAGGAAAACAAGTTAAAGCCCCACGAACTGCAAGGCGGCACGTTCACAATTACCAACGGCGGCGTTTTCGGCTCGCTGTTGTCGACGCCCATCGTGAATCCGCCACAAAGCGGAGTGCTGGGGATGCACGCTATCCAGGAGCGGCCGGTGGCACGCGAAGGCCAAGTGGTGATTCGCCCGATGATGTATGTCGCCCTGACTTACGACCACCGCCTCGTCGACGGCCGCGCTGCCGTGTCATTTCTGCGGCGCATTAAGGAAACGATCGAAGAGCCAGTGCGGATGCTTATCGAGACGTGAACGCCGGTGCGCTGCTTACTGCGCATCCTGACCCGGCATGATGCCGGTCTCGACAGCAACTCGCAATTCCTTCGGCGTTGCCTCCCACGTCGTCTGGTACGTCGAGTCCAGCGGAACCATCACGTGGACGTTTGGAATCAATTCGCGGGTCAAGAACAGCGGCATGTCGGGCAGACTATCGCCCACCGTGATCGGCTCGACGTAAGCAACCCACTCGCCCGCCGTTTCATAGGACGCAAGAATTCTATCTTTGTCGGCTGGGAAGGTGAAAGGCTGTTCCGAGAGTTCCTCCCAGATGGCTTTGTGAATTCCCAGTGGGTCGCGTGACGTGGGCGGGAAGAGATCGACCACCAGCAGGTGAACCCCCGTTTGCAAGAACTGAACCGCCTTGTCGACGAAATCGCGGAGCGCGGACCGGCTGTCTTTGTTGCCGGGCGAGACGATTTCAATTACCGCGACAATTCGGCCAAGGTGGTGCCGAATGACGATCCGGTTGGCGCGTTCCGCATAGACCAACTTATCGGTCCGCTGCATGATTTTCGTGACCGGGGGCTGCAACACAGCAACACCGCCATTGGCCCCAAAATCGCGATCGGAGATTGTCCCTCTCGCTTCAATGGCCAGAACATCGGGTTCGCAATAGCCAGATCGTTGCTCGACCAGGGCGACCGTCCCGCTGGGCAGTCGGTCCGCGTTCAGGGCATCCTTGATGCGAATCGACCAACTCTGATGAAAATCGTGAAACAATCCCGCGGGGACGCGGGTCCAGTCGTGCAGTGGCATGGCATGGCTCCTTGGCGATCATTCCATTGTAGATCGCCAAAGTAATTCTGCGAAGCCACAAAGCGCCCCCGAATAGTTAGCAACAACACCGGCCTGCGACGGCGTCCGGAAACCAAAGGTGCTATAATGCCCGCCCCCATGCTATACTTCATATCATGTTTGGCGATGGCTCTCTGACGCTTCGGGAATTCGCGATGAAGGAACCGCTACCTCTGGCGAAAGTCCACGAGGCGGTGTTGGAATTTCTGCGCAATCGCGACGACGCTGCGTTATTCGGCGCGCAGGCGGTCAATGCTTATGTCGATGAACCGCGGATGACGCAAGATGTGGACATCCTTTCCACTCGCGCTGCCGAACTCGCCGAAGAACTTCGGTCTCATCTTGCTGCAGAATTCCACGTCGCTGTTCGCGTTCGGGTGGTTGCGTCTGGCAAGGGCTTCCGAGTATTCCAGGTGCGCAAGCCAAAAAACCGGCATCTGGCCGACGTTCGGCAGATCGGCGAGTTACCGCCCACGCAACTCATTGCCGAGGTGCGAGTTCCCTTTCCCGAAGAACTGATCGCCCAAAAAATTGTCAGTTTGAGCAACCGACTAGGACAACCCAAGGCCGACACCGACCGCCGCGACGTGAAAATGCTGCTATTGGCTTTTCCGGATCTTAAGACCGAAATTGGCTCCGTGCTCGATAGGCTTCATGTTTGCCACGCCGATGATCGAGCGCTGCACGAATGGCGCGTGCTCGTTGCGATGGAGATCAAGCCTGAAGAAGAGGAATGGTAATCGTCTAGCGTGAGTGCCGCTCAACTGAACAACAAGAGACTGCCGCGCGTATGCGCGACAGCCTCGTGATGCAAGATGCTATGGCTGAAAGCAAATTCCGAACGAACCTTGTTATTAGGCGATTGCTCTGGTGGGCGATTCTCGCAGTCCGATCGCCAGCATGATCCAGGCCCAACCGTTGAAGATCATCTCAATGCCGACGAACAAGCCGATGACCCACAATCCCGATTCGGGCCATTGCTTGTACACGAGCATTCCCAACAGCAGCGTCACGGCACCATTGAGCAGCACCCAGCCCCAGCCAGTGAACCGCTCGCTAAGGGCGAATACGATGCGAAAGACGCCGCCCACGATCAGGAAGATCGCAATAATGAGCGTCAATTGAATCGCACTGTTTTGAGGGTGATCGAGGATCATGAATCCGACGATCGTATACAGCACTCCGATTAGCAAATGAATCAACATGCCGCTCCAGCGACCGGCCCAAAAGGAACTTACGATTCCCGTGATGCCGGCGGCCAGCAATAGGAAACCGAACAGCCAGGTCGTGGCAACGGTCGCCACGAAAGCCGAACCGATCGCAATCGTGCCGAAGACGACCAGTGCGATGCCAAGCGCCAAGAACCAAAGCCGGTTCTCGCGCAACCTGTGCATTTCGTTCAAGGTAGGCGGAAAATTCGCGGGAGAGGAAAGGGTCTCCATATGCTCCTCGAGTGTTCTTGAGTAAGGTAACGATAGCAGGATCAAAGCCTGCTTCTCGGTTCCGGGTTTAATGTTCGTCCGACATACCGTAGGTGACAAAACCGGGCGCGTCAAAATCCAGCGGCCGTTGCCGTTCCAATACCGCTTGCAACGGTTAGGTCCGGCGTTTTTATCGTCAAAGTCGAAACAATACGAGGTTGCGCAACCCCATGAACCGGGGGGTTCATGGCTCGCTGCGGCGATTCCCCATGCTCATTGGCCTCACCGGTGGTGTTGCTAGCGGAAAGTCGCTCGCGGCGAAATACCTCGCCGAACTGGGCGCCGTGGTGCTCGACGCCGACCGCGCTGGGCACCAAGTGCTCCGCGAACCCGAGGTTATCGATGCACTCGTCGAGCGATGGGGGCCAAATGTCATCGGGCCAACGGGCGACATGGACCGCGGCCTCGTGGCCGACAGGGTGTTTGGCGATTCACCGCAAGCTGTCGGGGATCGCCGATTTTTAGAGGATCTGCTCCACCCGCGAATTCGAGCCCGGCTCGAAGCGGAACGGACTCATCAGGCGGCGCACGATAGCCAAGTGTTTGTGCTCGATGCCCCGCTACTCTTGGAATCCCACTGGGATGCAGCGTGCGATATGGTCATCTTCGTCGACGCCCCGGTGGAGCAACGGTACTCCCGGGCGGCCGGTCGGGGCTGGACCCCCCTGCAATTCGCCCAGCGAGAGGCGGCTCAATGGCCGGTCGAGAGAAAACGCCAGCATGCCGATTGGGTACTAGCCAATGCTGGCACGCCGGAGGAGCTGCAAAGTCAGGTGCATCAATTCTGGCAAGAACATGTAGCCCCCAGGTAGTAAGGGTGGCTGTGGGTCGAAGCCAGCAGGCGCAGCCCCCAGCAGAGTCGACGAGCTGCCGGCACTGGAATTTGATCCCCGCGCCCCGGCAAAGATTCTAGTAATTTGCGCAGCCCGCCCGATTTCGACTCCCCCAACCGCCGAACTTCTGGCATAATAGGGACTCGATGAGTCGCGTCGCGCGGGCGAGGGGTGCCGCCGAACAGCGACTTATTGCCCCCCGGTTGGCGTTTTCAGTACGCTGCCCCCCTTCTCCAATCTCGTCCAGGAGCAGTCGTTTCATGGCAGACACCAGTCACCGCGGGTCGCGGTACGACCGGCCGCGCCCGCCCCATCGCCGCATGCGTCCACCGCACGGCGATAACACGCAAATTGATCGCGAGTTGCTCGCGCAGCTCGACAACGAAGAGCCGCTCTCGATCGCCGAGGAGCTTGATAAAGCCGCCGAGCGGGTCCGCCGCGTGGGCGCCGCGCTCGGCAAGGCCGACCAGCTCGATGGCAACATCCACATCGCTGAACTGCAGCGGATGGAGATGCCGGCGCTTATCGATAAGGCCGAGCAGGAGGGCCTGACCGACGTCAGTGGCCTGAAGAAGCAAGACCTCATCTTCCGCATCCTCAAGGAGCGGGTGAAGCTCAACGGAATGATGTTCGGCGAGGGGACGCTGGAAATCCTGCCCGATGGCTTCGGCTTCCTCCGCTCGCCCGACTATCACTACTTGTCGTGCCCCGACGACATTTACGTGTCGCCCAGCCAGATTCGGCGGTTCGGTCTGCGCAACGGCAACACGGTGGCCGGCACTATTCGCCCGCCCAAAGAGAACGAACGCTACTTCGCGCTGCTGCGGGTCGAGTCGATCAACGACGAAGATCCCAACCTGCTTTCCAAGAAGGTCTTCTTCGATGACCTGACGCCGGTCCACCCCGACGGGCGAATCGTGCTGGAGACGACGGCCGAGGAGATCGAGATGCGAGTCGTCGACATGATCGTCCCCATCGGCTTCGGGCAACGCGGGCTAATCGTCAGCCCACCCCGTGCCGGCAAGACGATTCTGCTCCAGAAAATGGCCAAGGGCGTGCTGGCCAACTATCCCGAGGCGTACGTCATCATGCTGTTGATCGACGAGCGTCCCGAAGAAGTGACCGACATGGAGCGGCAGATCAAAGCCCCCTGCTGCGAGGTGATCAGCAGCACCTTCGACGAAACCTCCGCCCGCCACGTGCAGGTGTCCGAAATGGTCATCGAGAAGGCGAAGCGGATGGTCGAATATGGCCACGATGTCGTGATTTTTCTCGATTCCATCACCCGGCTGGCCCGCGCTTGGAACGCCGAGTGTCCCCACTCGGGAAAAATTCTGTCGGGTGGCATCGACGCCAACGCCATGCAGCGGCCCAAGCGGTTCTTCGGCTCGGCCCGTAAGGTCGACGGCGCCGGTTCGCTCACCATCATTGCCACCGCGCTCATCGACACCGGCAGCCGGATGGACGAAGTTATTTTCGAAGAGTTCAAAGGCACCGGCAATCAGGAAATCGTTCTCGACCGCCGGCTCGTGGATCGCCGCGTTTGGCCGGCGATCGACATCCCCCGCAGTGGCACCCGCCGCGAGGAGATGCTGATGGACCGCGAAGAACTCCGCCGCGTCAACTTGCTCCGCCGCGTGCTGAACGAAATGAACCCGCCTGACGCGATGGAACTGCTGGTGACCCGACTGCAAAAAACGAAGTCGAACGCCGAGTTCTTGATGAGCGTGAAGGAGTAGGTCAGGCTTTGCCTGACGATCCCTGTTCTCCATTGCCGCTCGGCGATTTATGCGAACCACAAGAAATCCCACATAAACGCGCAAAAGTCGTGGATTCACTGGACGATATCCGGTGCGATCCACAATTCGGCTGGTCGAATCGACCTACTTTTTTGGCTTAATAACAGCCTGTACAAGTGACTTAACGTAGTCGCCTACCGCAACTCCCGCCTTCTTGGCGAGTTTGGCGAAGCGGTCGTAGTCGGTTACTTCATGGTGTCCCCAGGTAACGTCAAGCCGCCGCAATTCCTGCATAGCAACGTGCTTATAGGATTCGGGACTTGCCCAATAGCACGTCTTACATACTACCGGTTGATGATTTGCTTGCCAATTTGGACAATGCTCGCACGACCACGATTTTGCACGATTGCACGAACCGCAAATGGGCATGTAATCTTGAATTCTGCGTTGACCGCTACCTTCGCCAGCAACGTGGAAAGGAATTCGATGATCGACCTGGAGATATCGGGCTTCCATCTCCGTGAGACACACGGCACAACGGCTGCCATGTTGAGCAGCTAGCTGTTCCTTAAACTCCTTGGAGATTACTTTGCGACCGGACAGAACTCCACGCCGTACGGTAGACGGATCGGCAAAACGGTACGCGGCGATCGACCTCCCTTGAGCGTTAGCAACTTTGAACGTTTCGAGGGGAATCCCGTGCTCCCTCACGTCGCGCGCGGCTCGCGGTGGATGCTCGTATCCGTATAGATTCTGCAACTCTTCCGTCGTGATTTGACCATGCTTCAGAATGTGATCAATTACCGTTTTCGCACGCTTCGCGGTAATCGACTGAAGGAGTTCAAGAAATTCCTTCGGAAACTCGTCGGCCACGGCGGTCCCTTGGGCAACATCGTTTGGGATGATGGCCTTCACCAGCAAAACGCTTGCTGACTATCGCTTGGTCGCCGTCGGGAGCTTGCCGAGATTATTTCCGCCAAAGCGGGAGAAAGATAGAGTGATTCGAATGTATTGCTGGTTCGTCCCAGAAGGGTTGCTTGCGTCGAACGCCCGGCAAAAATCTCGATGTGTACCAGGTTGAGCTGCAGTGGCAATGGCTTGCCATAAATCTTGGCGTCCATGCGGCCATCATAGCTGACAGCGTACATTCTTCCTGACTCGTTAAGTCTTGCAAGCGCGTCGCAGAATTCCTCGTGATCGATTTTTGGCGCATATCGGTTATCGCGATTACCACAGACGCCCTGATACGGCGGGTCCATATAAATCACGTCTGAGGCTTTGCACTGATCCAAGATCGTCAGATAGTCAGCACAAGTCACCTTCGTCCGACCGCGCAACAATTCCGCAGCACCTTCAATTCGTGACCGCATTGTTTCGGGAGCGGCACCCTTTCGCCGATTATCCGGACTATTGTTAAACTCACCCGACCCATTGTAGCGAATCGCCGCCTTCACGCACCGCGCAAGCAAGTATAGAAACAATGCCGGCCGACGATTGTGATTGAATTCCGCCCGAACATGATCGTAGAATGTCCGCTCTTGTCCGATCTGGCTCATCCATAGCTGTTCGTACTCGGCGGCCAACTCGCGCGGACGTTCGACGATTTCCGTCCAAAGATGTACTATTGGCTCATGTCCGTCATTGATCCAAAACCGGTCGGTCAACTTCCGGTAGGCTGACGCCAAGGAGATGGCAGCCGATCCGGCAAATGGTTCGACCAGCCGCTCAAATTGATCTGGAAAATATGAGAGTATGACTTGGGCAAGATTGCGTTTGCTCCCTTGATATGGAATCGGATGAGGAACTGGCCAACGACCTACCGCCTTTACTACTTCCACGGGAAGATAATCCGTTGCCTGCTCGTCCATCAAACCAGTCCTTGACGTGTCCGTATTCATCGCTAGGAGACCCACTTTCGTGCCTTGAATATCCATAGATTAACATGTTTATACTCGCCTTGCGAGCACAGGAGTCAGCCGCCGTAGTCGTCAATGTACGGCTGTATATAAAATTGTCAATACTGCCACGATTAATCTAGGACATGGGAATCGAACTCGCTTACTTGCAACCCCACGGGGTTCCATCGCCCAATCTCTCGCTCCGCACCAGTAGGGCCTCACACGGGGACAGCCAACTAACTAAGGGCCTCACACGGCGACAGCCACCTAACTAAGCCTGCCGACAAAACGCGGGAGCCTCAGCTAATCACGGCAACTTGCCACTGCAACTGTCGGCCGCTCCGCTTCCCGTGGCCATCGGTCCAACTGGAGTCCAACCGGGGACAGCCATCTAACGAACTTTGCCGACAACTCGTAGGGACTCACCTATTGACGGCACTCTGCCACTGGAATGCCGGCCGCTCCGCTCCCCTCGCCATCGGCCTCCCCCACAAGATTCCGCTAACTTCGCGCTTGAAAAAAGCCACCCAATCTGATAGTGTACTTATGAACAAATACCTCGATTCAGGAGTACTCTACCATGCGATTCCACAACCGTCCCCCGCCCGTTGAAGAGCGAGAGGTGAGGAGCGTGGAGCGAGAATAGCCTAGCATTTCTCCGCCTTCCCCTTTCCCTTACTAGATTCCGCATTCCGCAACCCGAACTCCGCCCGGGTGCCACTGCTGGCTTGCCCAGCAGTGCGAAGCGGGTACCAGGGTTCCCCGTTCGCGGTGCGCGCTTCCCATGACCTTGTGGCCCCGCACAACGGTCTGCGCTGGCGGTGCGCGCTGTGACGCCAAATGGGAGCAAATGAAGTGCGACTCATGTCGCACTCGCGACATAGCGGGCGACACGGCTCTTCGGAGAAAGCGATGCAATGAATCTCATAACCCAATGGCACGCAATGCCTTACTGCTGCGATCACCTCCTTGCGCCAACCCGAATCGAGTCGCAAACACAAATGAATGTTTGCGGCGCGCCGCGACATCACGAAAAAAATGTGATCCGATCAGCGGTCAGACCCAATGGTCGAAGGTTGGAAAATGGATGTTGAATCACTCCGAATGCTGGCTTAGGGCCGACGCAAGAATAACTTGGGCGTTTCAAGTGAGGGATCGTGGCTTCGTCCTTACACCGAAGGTGTTAAACTCCAAAGCCCAGGGTCGCCGTCCTCGGCGCACCCTGGGTCTGCGAGCCAATTTCAATCCTTACTCCGAAGGAGTTACACAATTTCGGAATCGATATCTGTGCAACCCCGTTGGGGTAGATTTTTCAATTCCTATCGACCCCAGAGTGCGCCGCTGCGCGGGCGACCCTGGGCTTTGGAGTGCAACGCCTTCGGCGTAAGTAATATCCAAGCTAATCTTGAGTGATTCCTTGGTCGTGGCTAGTTCCCCTGCGTAGCCCTCGGCCTTATTGTATAATCGAGTCACCCCCCTTACGACCCGACCATGCCCACCTCTATCTCGCCCGCGCCGCTCTCTCCCACGGATCGCTTTGCGATTGTGGTCGCCGAGTGGAATCGTTCGATAACGGGGCGGTTGCTGGAGGGTGCTATCGCGACGCTTACCGAATCGGGCGTCGCGGATGAGGCGATTGACGTGGCCTGGGTGCCGGGGTCTTGGGAGATTCCGCTGGTGGCGCAACGGTTTGCCGAATCGGGCCAGTACGCGGCGATTCTATGCCTGGGGGCGGTCATTCGCGGCGAAACGACGCACGACCAGCACATCAATCGAGCCGTGAGCCTGGCGATTGGCCAAATTGCCCTACAATACAATGTACCGGTGTTGTTCGGCATCCTGACCTGCGAAACGATGGAGCAAGCCTTGCACCGCGCCGGGGGAAATGTCGGGAACAAGGGTTCCGAGTGCGCCGCCGCCGCCGTCCACATGGTCGGCCTGCTAAAAAACCTCCCGCCACTCTCCTTCGGCGAGTCACCGGGGCGACTTGCCTGAACCCGCCCGCCAGATAATCTTAATTGTCCGTTGCCAGTAGCCAGTTGTCCGTAGCATTGAAGTCGGACTCATTTCTTCCCTGACCCCCGACCCCTGAATCCTGCCCCCTCCCCGATGTCCCGCCGCAGCCGTGCCCGCGAAGTTGCCCTGCAGATTCTCTTCGAGGATGACGTCAATCCTCGCGAGACGGCGGAGGCTCTGCGCGGGTTCGTGTCGTCCCGGCTGAAATCGCCGGAGCTTGAAGAGTTTTGCTTGTCGCTGATTTTCGGCGTGCGGCGCAATCAAGCGGAGCTTGACGCTAGCCTGGAACAGATCGCCGCCAACTGGAGTGTCTCCCGCATGGCCGCCACTGACCGCAACCTGTTGCGGATCGCGGCGTACGAGATTTTGTACACCCAGACGCCATTCCGAGTGGCGATTAACGAAGCGGTCGAACTAGCCAAGCGCTTCGGCACCGCCCAATCGCCGCAGTTCGTCAATGGCATCCTGGATAAGCTGCCAAGAAAGGAGATTTAGGATTGGGGATTGGGGATTTGGGATTTGGAATGGCAAAGCTGTTAATTCTTCCAAATCCCCAATCCCAAATCCCAAATCCCCAATTCCCATGGGTCTCTTCGATCGATTCAAACAGGGCCTGAAGAAAACGGGCCAGTTGCTCAAGACCGACGTCCGCGACTTGTTCAAGAGCGAAGGCCGGCTCATCGACGACGCGTTTCTAGAAGAAATGCGAGCAGTGCTTTTCAAGACAGACATGGGTTTCGATGCCGTTGAGCAGATTGTAAGCGAGGTGGCGAAGAACATGCGTGGCCGCGTGGTGACGCTCGAGGAGGTGATCGCCACTTGGAAGATCAAGCTCAAGGAACTGCTCAAGCAGCCCGATTCGCCGATTGAATTCGCCGCCAGCGGGCCGACGGTGATCATGGTCTCTGGCGTGAACGGCGCTGGAAAAACTACGTCGATTGCCAAGCTGGCCCACATGTTCCGTGCGCAGGGGAAGAAGGTAATTCTCGGGGCCGGCGATACGTTCCGCGCCGCGGCGGTCGAGCAATTGAAAATCTGGGCGGACCGCATCGGAGTTGCGATTGTATCCGGCGAACCCAAGAGCCAGCCGGCGGCCGTGGCTTATCGGACCGTCGAGCGGGCGCTCGCGGAGAATTTCGACGTGGCCATCGTCGATACGGCGGGCCGCTTGCAGACCCAGAAGAACCTGATGACGGAACTGACCAAGATTCGCGACGCCATTAGCAAACAGATTCCCGCGGCACCGCACGAGGGACTGTTGGTGATCGACGCCACCACGGGCCAAAACGGCATCAGCCAGGCGAACAAGTTTGCCGAAGCCGCGGGTTGCACGGGCATCGTTCTCGCCAAGCTCGACGGAACCGCGAAAGGTGGAGTGGTCGTGGCGATTCGGCAGCAAGTTGGTCTGCCCGTGAAGTACGTCGGCGTCGGCGAGAAGCATGAAGATCTCGCCCTGTTCGTGCCCGATCAATTCGTCGACGCACTGTTCGACGACATGGCGACGTGATCTGTTGTTAGCCCGGTTGTGCGCGGGTCTCCCGACGCCGCACGCAATGGACCGCAGGTCTCCCTGAATTTCGAGAGACCTTCGCGTCCGTGCGGGGTCGGGAGACCCGCGCACAACACGGCTCCGAGTCGCTGCTAATGTGCGAAGGAATGCATTCTTCGCGTAACCGGCATTCTTTCGCGCGAGCTAGCAGGCATCATCGGTGCGGCCGGTAGGTCTTTCCAAACTGCCCGAAATCGCACGGAGGAAAAGTGATTCGCTCCTCAATCCGCGTCGCTGCGGGAGTCGATTGGCACAGTAAGCTGGCGCGCCTGTTGCTAGAAGCGCGCCGGCTTCCCCCCTCCCCACCCCGTCCGCGGAGCCTTACCCCCCATGAAACCCTACACGTTGTGTTGGTCGGCAGCCATTTTGCTGCTAGGCCCACTCGTGGCGCGAGGCGAGATTCATCAGCCCCACCTCCTCGCGCCCACGCTCGAAACTGAAGACAGTTACTATAGCCAGGGAAGCAGCATACCCGGCGAGTACGAACCTGAGTCGCTTCCCGAAGGGGAAGATCGGAGCAGTGGGTACGACGATGCAGCCGACAGCCCGTACTGCGGTTGCGCGGCAGATGTTGGCTGCGGCGATTGCTGCGGCTACGGCGACGGTGGCTGTGGGTTGTTCGGCCCCTGCTGCTTGGGCGAGCCGTACAAGCTTCGCGACTGCCTAGTCGGCGAATGCTGCTGGCTCGACGTTGGCGGCTGGTCGCAAATCGGTTACCACTCCGACAACGAACGGTTTTCCAACACCTTCGGCGACCTGCGATCGTTCAACGACGTGCCCGATGGTCTACGGCTGCACCAACAATGGCTGTACTTCGAGAAACTAGCCGAGGCGACCGAGTGCCAGGGTGACTGGGGCTTTCGCTTTGACATCATGTACGGCACCGACGCCCAGAAGACCCAATCCTTCGGCAACGACGACGCGAAGTGGGACAACGCCGATAGCTTCGACCATGGCATTTACGGCTGGGCCATGCCGCAAGCCTACTTGCAACTGGCGTATGGCGATTGGGAAGTGAAGATCGGCCACTTCTTCACGCCCGTCGGGTACGAAGTCGTGATGGCGCCGGGCAACTTCTTCTACAGCCATTCCTATACGCAGTACAACAGCGAGCCGTTCACCCATACCGGCGTGCTGAGCACCTATAACGGCATCGACAACATGACGCTCTACGCCGGCTGGACGCTCGGCTGGGACACCGGGTTCGACCAGGCCTTCGGCGGCAGCAACTGGCTCGGCGGGTTTGCCGCGCAGCTCACCGATGACATCAAGTTTACTTATATTTCAACGGCCGGCGACTTCGGCCGCCGCAGCGCCGGCACCACCGGTTACGGCCAGAGCCTAGTGCTCGACGTAGCGCTTTCGGAAGACCTTAAGTACGTGTTCCAAAGCGACTACGTGCATCACGACGGCAGCTTCGACGATCCGAACGAGCCGCTCGAGGACAAGGGCGTCAATCAATACCTGTTCTACACGATCAACGATTGCTGGGCCTTGGGAACGCGCATGGAATGGTGGAAGGGGACCGGCTTCACCGGCAACGCCCAGTCGTACTACGAAGTCACCTACGGCCTCAACTACAAGCCCCATGCCAACGTGATCGTGCGGCCAGAAGTGCGGCACAACTGGACCCCCGGAGAAGAAGCTTACGCCAACGCCCAGGATGGTGTGGACTTCAACCAGACCGTGTTCGGCATCGACGCGATCCTGTCGTTCTAGCAACGGAACGAAAGCCCGCCGCGCAAGCAAGGGCACTGAAAACAACAAAGCCGGAGGCCGCCATGGGGCGGCCTTCGGTTTTTTCCGCGCGTACCTCGCGGTTGCCCAGCTATCAGGCCTACCCTGCCTAGAATCGTGGCACATCAGTTGCATTTAATCCCTTCACTTCAATCGGGATTTTGGCAACCTAAATCATTGTTCTGCAATGGTTTACATCGCAAGTTGCGGTTGCATTACACGTTGCGGCACGCCCGTTGCGTATTGCGGCAATCTATCAGTAATAGCAACCCGCCGCTCAGGATGATCGGCATAGCAGTTTACAGGGACATCGACTTCCATCGGGAGTCGAAAAGTAAGATCCCACGGCTCGGGCGGGTATTCCGCCTGGCCCGCCCAAGCCATGGGAGCTGTTCATAAGGGCAAGCCAATTCACTAACCGAATGTTCTCGAGGCTTGGGTGGGTTCACCGCCTGGCCCACCCAAGCCGAGAGACATTTTGACCGCCGCAGAACACGCCGATAGCGTTCCTACAACCGAATGTCCACATTGGCTCGGACGGGTTCACCGCCTGGCCCGTCCGAGCCGGGGCATTTTTTTCTTTATCGATGGCCGTCAGGGATGCCGGCATTCTGCGTTACGTCGGCCGCCCATCAAGCCAGAAGGATGCCCCAACGGCTTGGGTGGACCCGTCCGCCTCGTCTGCCCAAGCCGGGGCGTCTGGAGAGGGACTGGGGACTGGGAGCTAGGGATTGGGGAACTTGCGGGCCTCGTCTAACATATCGCTGTGACATTGTCGGGCGCTCAACCGCGCGGAGCGCAATTCAGCCCCCAGCCCCCAGCCCCCAACCGATGAAACTCATCCTCGCGATAATTCAGCCCAGCAAGCTCGAAGACGTGAAGGCGGCCTTGCAGGAGGTCGAGGTCGTTCGGCTGACCATTATGGACGTGCAGGGCTTCGGTCGGCAGAAAGGGCAGACAGAGGTTTACCGCGGCAATGAGATTTCCGTCAACCTCTTGCGGAAGGTCCAACTTCAGATCGCGGTGAACGACCAGTTCGTGGAACCGACCATCAGTGCGATCATCAAGGGGGGCCGCTCGGGCGAGTCGGGCGACGTGGGCGACGGAAAAATCTTCGTGCTGCCGCTGGAGGACTGCATCCGCATCCGCACCGGCGAACGTGGCAATGAAGCGATTTAGCGTGCCCCTTCCGCTTGCGGCTTAGCGATTCAATTCGACAAGTTTCGCGCCACGCGAAGCTGCGCTCGCGCCTGGGCAATGAGCCGCGTGCGGATCGCGAGTTCTTCCTCGCCTGCGGCGGGCCGGGCCAGCGCCGATTGCAAGAGTTGACCCGCGACATCAACGCGAAGCTGCTCTGCGGGAAGGGCACGGTTGGTGAGGACCGACACTACGTTGTCGAGCACCTGCACGAAACCCCCATCGACGTAGTACCGGCCGACGACGCCCGCCGAGCGGATGCGTAGCTCGCCGTACCCGAGCCGGCCGATCATCGGGCTATGCAACGGCGCGATGCCGACCTCACCGTCAAACAGCGGCAACGCAACGAACTCCGCGCTCGTATCGAGCACGGTCTGTTCGGGCGTGACCACGATGCAGCGAAGAACGGCGGATTTTGCGGCAATGTCTACCATGGCGAACTACTCATTGCGTTGTTCAGACCCGCAAGCAATGACGAATGACGAATGGCATTCGCTTGCGTCCTTCATTCGTCATTCGTCATTCGGACTTCGTCATTTCCTTGTCTTCTTCCACTGTTCTTCGGCCTGCTCGATGACGCCCACGTACATGAACGCGTCTTCGGGCAGGTGGTCCCATTTGCCGTCGCAGATTTCCTCGAAGCTGCGGATGGTCTCGGCCAGCGGTGTGATTTCCCCTGGCTTGCCGGTAAACACCTCCGCCACGAGGAACGGTTGCGATAGGAACCGCTCGATGCGGCGGGCGCGATGCACGACGAGCTTGTCGGTTTCCGATAATTCGTCGACGCCGAGAATGGCGATGATGTCTTGCAATTCGCGGTACCGTTGCAGGGTGACCTGCACACGGCGGGCCACCTGGTAGTGCCGCTCGCCGACGTACTGCGGATCGAGAATTCGGCTCGCCGACGCGAGCGGATCGACCGCCGGGTAGATGCCTTTTTCGGAAATCGACCGTTCCAGGTAAATGAACGCATCAAGCTGGCCAAACGCCGTCGCGGGAGCGGGGTCGGTCGGGTCGTCCGCCGGAACGTACACGGCCTGCACCGACGTGATGGCCCCGCTGGAGGTCGAAGCGATTCGCTCTTGCAGCGCGCCCATCTCCGTAGCGAGCGTCGGCTGGTAGCCCACCGCCGATGGCATACGGCCGAGCAATGCCGATACTTCGCTACCCGCTTGCGAGAAACGGAAGATGTTGTCGACGAATAGTAGCGTATCGGCACCCGTCTTATCGCGGAAGTATTCCGCCATTGTCAGCGCACTGAGCGCCACCCGCAGACGGGCGCCGGGCGGCTCGTTCATCTGGCCGAACACCATGCACGTCTGGTCGATGACGCTGCGGCCGGTGTCGCCGATCTTCGCTTCCTGCATTTCGAGCCACAGGTCGGTTCCTTCGCGGGTTCGCTCGCCAACGCCGGCGAACACCGAGTAACCACCGTGGGCCGACGCGATGCGGGCGATTAGCTCAGTGAGAATGACTGTCTTGCCAAGCCCCGCCCCGCCGAACAGGCCGGCCTTACCACCGCGGACGAACGGCGTCAGCAGATCGATCACCTTGATGCCGGTCTCAAACAACTCCGTCTTTGTCGATAGATTTTTGAGGTCCGGCGGATTGCGGTGAATGGGCCAGTATTCGTCGGCATCGACCGGGCCGCGCTTATCGACTGCCTCGCCGATGACGTTGAACACGCGGCCGAGAGTCGCCTTGCCGACCGGCACCGTCACCGGTCCGCCCGTGTCGATGCAGTCCTGTCCGCGGATCAGGCCGTCGGTGCTCCCCAAGGCGATGCAGCGAACGCGCCCGCCGCCCAAGTGCTGTTGGACCTCGCCCGTTAGATTGAGCTTGATACCCTTGTGCTCGGAGACAACTTTCACGGCGTTGTAAATTGCCGGAAGTTGGGCTTCGTCGTACTCCACGTCGAACGTGGAGCCGATGACCTGGGTGATGCGACCGATGTTTTGGGCAGTTGCGGTGGACATGTTGACTATCGCGGGTTCGTTGGAAATGACTTGTTATTCAATGAGGTGATGTCAAACTTCAAATGCGACAACTTTGAGGCTGAGTCGCGGGCTGATTTTCGAAGCTGCTAGCAGTTCGGCTCTAGAATTTTCGGGGAATCGTGAACAAACGTCGAAAACCCCTTCAAATCCAGGGCGTTTGGCTTGTTGCATTTGAAGTTTGAACTCACCATGACGAATAACGAATGACGAATGACGAATGAAAAGGCTTTGAGCATTGGTTTTTCATTCGTCATTCGTCATTTCTACTTGATCGCCTCGACACCGCCGATGAGGTCCATCAACTCCGAGGTGATGCGGCCTTGGCGGGCGCGGTTGTATTGCATGCTCAAGCGGCGGATCAAATCGTCGGCATTCTCCGTCGCCGATTTCATCGCCACCCGGCGGGCTATTTGTTCGCTGACGGCCGAGTCGAGGAAGCACTTGAAGAGCTTCACCTTGAAGCTCGTCGGCACCACCTCTTCCAGAATGCTCGCCGGCGAGGGGAGGAATTCGTAATTCACCTCGCGCGTTGGTTCCGTAGTGCGATCCTCGCCTTCGATCGCCAGGTTGCCGAGCGGCAGCAGCGTTTCCACGGCCACCTTCTGGCGTGCTGGGGACTCGAACTTCATATACACCACGTCGAGCCGGTCGAGCTTTCTGGTGATGAATTCGTCCAAATAGCGATTGGCAATCGATTCGACCTCGTCGAACGAGGGCTTATCGTCGAAATGCGTGTAGCTCGTGCTTACTGGTAGGCCGCGGAATTTTAGGTTCGTAATGCCTTTCTTGCCGCTCACTTCCAACCGGCAATTGGAAATCTGGCCCTGAAGCTCCTGCCAGCGATGGAAGCCGGCCCGCTGCAAGTTGCCGTTAAACCCACCGCAGTAGCCGCGATTGGCGGTGAGCACCAGCAGCGTGGCGTTCTTGGTCTTCTCGCGGGCTTCCAAGAGCGGATGGCTGACCTCGAGGCCACTGGCGACCAGGTCGCGGACCAACTGCGTAATCCGTTCCGTGTAGGCCGTGGCGGCCGATGCCCGGTCCATCGCCTTCTTGAACCGCGCGGTGGCGATCAACTCCATCGTCCGCGTGATTTTGCGGATGTTCTTAATCGACTTACGACGTCGATCGAGTACGCGAGGATTGGGCATGGCGGGGAGATCAGGGATCGGAGGTCGGAGGTCAGGGAATTAGTCGTCGCACCACGTGCGGCACGGTGTCTTGCGAACTATGCCATCGCCATTTTCGGCTCGGCTTTGGTCATCGTCGACTTGTATTGCGATTGGAATTCGGCGATCGCGCCCTCCACCTTTTGCGTTAGCTCGTCGGTCAGATCCTTGGTGGAGGAGAGTGTCTCACGAATCTCCGACTTCTGGTCTTTCATAAACTGAATGAATTTGGCCTCCCATTGCTGGACCTGGATGACCGGAATCTTGTCGAGATGCCCACGGGTACCGGCGTAAATGATCAGCACTTCGTCGACCACGTCGAGTGGGTTGTAAACTCCCTGCTTGAGCAACTCGACCATCCGGTAGCCGCGGTCGAGCCGGGCCTGGGTCGAGGCGTCTAGCTCGGTGCCCATTTGGGCGAATGTCTCGAGTTCGCGGAACGCGGCCAAGTCGAGCCGCAAACCGCCCGCGACTTTCTTCATGGCCTTGATCTGAGCGGCGCCACCGACGCGCGACACCGAGATGCCCGCGTTCATGGCCGGCTTGATTCCGGCGAAGAAAAGGTCGGGCTGCAAGTATATCTGACCATCGGTGATCGAAATCACGTTCGTCGGAATGTAAGCGGAGACTTCACCTTCGAGCGTCTCGACAATTGGCAGCGAGGTGATTGAACCGCCGCCCAGTTCCTCCGAAAGCTTGGCCGAGCGTTCGAGAAGGCGGCTATGGCAGTAGAACACGTCGCCGGGGTACGCCTCACGGCCTGGGGGACGACGCATGAGCAGCGACAGTTGCCGATAAGCTACCGCCTGCTTGCTCAAGTCATCGTACACGACCAGCGCGTGCTCGCCCTTCCACATGAAGTATTCCGCCATCGCCGTCCCGGAGTAGGGCGCCACGTATTGAAGCGGGGCGGGGCTGCTGGCGCCGGAGACGATGACGGTTGTGTAATCCATCGCGCCCGTGTCGCGGAGCCGTTCAATCACTGCCGCAACCGTCGATTCTTTTTGCCCAATCGCGACGTAAAAGCACTTCACGCCGCTGGTCCGCTGGTTGATGATCGCATCGAGCGCAATGGCGGTTTTTCCGGTCTTTCGGTCACCGATGATTAGCTCGCGTTGTCCGCGGCCGATCGGCGTCATGGCGTCCACAGCTTTGATGCCCGTTTGCAACGGCTGCCGCACCGGCTGCCGTTCGGCAACGCCGGGGGCGATCACTTCCATCTCGCGGCGGCGCGAAGTAATGATCGGCCCTTTTCCGTCGAGCGGATTGCCGAGTGGATCGACCACCCGCCCCAGCAATTCCTCACCCACCGGCACGCTCAATAGCTTGCCCGTGCTGCGAACTTCTTCGCCTTCGGAGATCTTGAGATAATCGCCGAGAATGATGATGCCGACGGAATTCTCTTCGAGGTTAAACGCCAGACCGATCGGGCCGCTGGCAAACTCGACCATCTCGTTGGCCATCACGCCCGACAGGCCGTAAACGCGGGCGATACCGTCGCCCACTTCCAGCACCCGGCCCACCTCGCGCACATCGAGTTGTGAGTCGAAGTTTTCAATCTCTTGCTGAATAACGGATGCGATTTCGTCGCTATTGAATTTCATGGAATGACGGTTGGTTGGATTGCAGTTGTTTCGATCTGTCGTTGGTGAGTAGGTGAGAAGTGAGTAAGTGAGCAGGTAACAAGCCTCGACTTACTCACCACTCACCTACTCACCACTCACTCCTGCCTCATGCACAAATACATGAGGTCTCATCTCGATAGTTTGGACCGCTCGGTCGACCATCCCGCGACGGGCCTTCTCGAACATAGTGCGGACCGAACCGTCGTACACGGTGTCGCCGACCTTGATCACCACCCCGCCGAGCACCTCGGGATCGACCGCGACATGCATGATCGGCTGGATGCCTAGTTTTCCGCGCAAGGTGTCATGCAGCGCGTTGTACACGTCGTCGGCCAGCGGCATCGCTGTGCGGACATCGACATCCACGCGGTTGGTCATCTTGCTATACAACAAGCGTGTTTGCCGGACTACGCTTCGCAGCGACGCCAGCCGGCCGTGCGCCGACAAAACTTTGAGCATGTTCAGCACCGGCTTGGCCACGCGCGATCCGAACACGCGATCGAGTAGCGAGGCTCGCTCCTCGGGCGACATGAACGCCGGCGTGAGCGCGCGTTCGAATCGCGGGTGCCGGTCGAGCACCTGCGTGACGATCGACTCGAGCTGCTCGATCAGTTCCTCAACATTCCCCAACTTCGCGACCGCCCCGAGAAATCCCTTTGCATACACGCGCGCAATTTGTTCCTCGGTCACGTCGAGGACCGTGGGATGGAGCGGTGCGGTGGCAAGTTCAATCGGCATACGTTGTAATTGGGTCGTATTAGTTCTGGCTGGCGGGGCCGCTGCCGATCATGCTCAACGATTCGCGGACGATCCGGCTTTGCTGCTCGGCGGTAAGGTTCTGCCGAACTGCACTGCTCGCGAGCTTGATTGCCGCGTTGGCACTCGTTTCCGCAAGCTGCTTCAGCGCCGCGTCGCGGGCAAGTTCCACTTCCCGCACGGCTCGCTGCCGTTCGGCCAGGGCCGCACTCTTGGCTTCGGTCAAAATCTCCTGCTTCGTGTGCTCGGCGTCGCGGCGTGCTTCCTCCAAAAGTTCGCGAATTTCATCGGCCGCGGTTGCCAGCTTCGCCTCGTGCGCCGCCAGCAGCCGTTTGGCATCCTCGTGTTTGAGATTCGCCGCCGCGATTTCGCCGGTGATGGAGTTCTCACGGGCAGCAAGGGCCTCAGTGATCGGCCCCCAAGCGACCCAGCGAAGGACTGCCAGCAGCAATAAGAATACGACTACCGTCCAAATCGCCAAATCGCTGTCAAACCTGAGGGGGTTTGGAGGCGGACCAGCATGCGACACCTCGCCGTGGGCACCTTCAGCGACAGCCGGCGCGGCAGCAGCGTCTTCAACGACTACTAAACTCCCAACGGAGACAATCAGCCACGCCGAAACAGCGAGCACCACTGGTAGACGCAAAGCCATCGCTTCCACCTTTCCCTTAAGTATCAATTACAAAATCAATGCCAGGAAGCAGACGATCAAGGCGAAAAAGGTGGCGCCTTCAATGAGGGCAGCCGCAATGACCATACCGGTTTGTATGCTTCCGGCGGCTTCCGGCTGACGCGACATTCCTTCGACTGCCTGACCGCCGATGCGGCCAATTCCTAGACCGGCGCCGATGATCACGAGACCGACACCCAGGGAAACGCCAAGATCCATGCTGAATCCTGGCTCAGTTACCGCTTCAGTCTCGCCGGGTGGTGGGGCGTCTGCCGGGGTTTCTTGGGCCAATGCCATGGACGCCATAAGCGTTACGGCCAAGGTCAGCGATGCTATTCGCAACAAATTCGTCACAGTGAATCTCCTTGTTTGTACATGCTGCTGTTCTTTGCGAGGTCCGTTTTGCACACAATCAATGCGAATGGACGGCAGCGCCAATGAACAGCGCGGAAAGAAACGTGAATATGTAAGCTTGCAAAAACGCTACGAACAGTTCCAACATGCTCAGCAGCACGGCACCCATAATGCTCGCGGGGGTTACCGCGTACCAGATGAGCATTCCGGCAGTCGCGCCGATAAATCCGACAATCACTGCCAACACGACATGACCCGCCATCATGTTGGCCAACAACCGCACGGCAAGGACGAAATGTTTGACGAACAGTCCGAATATCTCGATCAAAAAAACCATCGGCAACAAGAAAACAGCGATTGGCTTTGGCAAATCCATGTGAGGTACTTGGGCCTTAAGGAAACCTACGACCCCAAACTGCGAGATTCCGGAACTTACTACTATTGCAAATGTAAGAAACGCCAGCGCGCCAGTCGTGGCTAGGGCACCGGTAGGGGAGCCGAGCCACGGAATCATTCCCAGCAGATTGCATGACAAAACGAAGAAGAACATCGTCCACAAAAACGGCAGAAATTTGTCGGCGTCGTGACCGATCGCAGGGCGCGCTACTTTGTCGCGAATAAAGAGCAGCATCGTCTCGACCAAATTCGGTAAGATGCCGCGCGGCGCGGCGCCCCCTTTTAACTTTAAGGCGAGTAGGCCAAATACCACCACCATTCCAATCGCTGCCACTAGTTCAAGCACCATGAACTTGGTCAGCATCAGCTCAAGTGGCTCAATGACGCTATCGAGAAACTCCATCCCGGTGTTTGGAGCCCATAAAGGCTCATAGGTTGGCATACCGTGATGATCCGTAACGACATGCCCCGCGGCATCCAGCTTAAACTTCGCCAGGGGCTGCGGCAGCATCAAGTGGCCATCATGTTCCGGCGCGAACCACCGCGGCAAATGAAAGTACGGCGCATCCTGAACGTGCTCAAACAGAACGTCTGGAGCTAAAGCTTTGCTGGCCATCGGCGAACGATATTCTTATCGGTGAGCGAGGGGTGTTGCCCCGCGAAATGTCGTGCGAATCTGGCTGACCATCACGATAGTCTCCGCCACAAGCAGACCAAGGTAAAACGGGACGGCGTACAGCAGCACTGCAGGCTGCGAGAAACTGCGGCCCGCAACGCACACGGCCAGCACGGCCGCCAGCGACAGGCCCATCCGCAGTCCGCCGACCAGCGCGAGTTGCTTCAGCGGATCGGCACCCAAATCGGGTAAGCAGCGCTGGACGAGCGTTGTAATCAGGACCACGGCCATGACGACCATACCGGCGGCAGCAACGATCCACAGGCCCATCTCGCCCAGATGGAACGTTGCCAGCGGCAATAGAAAAACCATCAGGCCTAGCGTCACCAGGAGTGGGAAGGCGATGGGCCGGGTTACAATCGAATTCATAACAATCGCGATCCAGCCGTCATCCGTGTGCGACCCTTGGACCCCTGCCGATTTACTTTCGTTTTTTTGAAGCAATGTTCGAGGAAACGTCCTTGCGGGCAGTCATTCGCAGCAAGTGCCACATGCCCAACGTTAGTCCCAGTCCGAACCCAATCACGGTAAACAGGGCGACGGTGCCGAGTCGCTGATCAATCCAAACGCCAAGGACGCCCGGAATGACCATCTCCAGGGCCACGGTCATGATTCGGGCGGCCCAGCCGTAGGCCTTGGCAACGATCGAGCGGGAATCGGGATCTGGAGAAACCATTCGGCAACCCCTGCCCACTTTCGTTTGCCGCAAGTTCTTACAGAACCGCAACTTGTGGAAAGGTCGCAGCGGTTTGCCACGATTCCTACCCACCAGAAACGGCTCTTTGGAGATGGGCATTTTGCGCGGTCCGCAGTAGCGTGTCAACGGGCCAAACGGCAATTCGTGCTTTTTTTCACAAAGTTTTTTTCGCGACGCAAATCCTTACCCTGAAATAGTTTGTGGTTCACGAAGCCAACTGCCGCGAGTCGCTTTGCGGTCTTCCCGGCGATGCCCTAGCAGTTCGCGTGCCACGGCAGGCCGCAGGTATTGCGGCGAGACATTCCCCTACCGGATGTAACTTCTTTTGCCTCAATTGCTTAGGACATGTTTGGTCGTGTACGGATTATCACAAGATTCTTGCAATTACGGCCTGCGCCGATTAGAATCAAAGGACGGAAGGTGCGGTCGTGCGCGGGGCGGCGGGAGCCGTGTCGCCCAGAATCCTGCAACTTACCCCACACGGATCGCTCTGGTCCTAGCGGACAGGGAGGCCGCAACCAAATACACGATCTTTTTCGATAGCCGGCCTGAACGGTCGGTGGAGAAAAACGCCCGATGACCGCATCAACCCTCCGCAGCTACACCTGCAAGGATCTCGCCCAGCTTGCCAAATGTGAGGGGGTCGCCGGTTGGCACTCGATGCGCAAGGATGAGTTGGTAACGGCCCTAGTAAAGATTGGCCGTTTGCGATCCCGAAAGCCAACAAGCAAATCCAGCAGCGCTGTCAGCCGCAAGGTGCCGCAAAACGGGCAAGACCGCCGTCCGCCCGGCCCAACTGCCCGCACCGCTCCGCAAATGAGCCGCGTATCGCCCGCTCACCGCCGAGCGCAGCAGCACCTTTCGCAGCTTCAAATGAAGCTTGCCGCACGCAAGAATCTCACGACGGCGCTCGTCCCCAACCCAGCAAACCAGGTTCGCGTGGATCGGCTCGTCGTGATGGTTCGCGATCCTTACTGGCTGCATGCGTACTGGGAGCTTTCGGCCCATAGCATCGCTCGCGCTCAATCGTCGTTGGGCCAAAAGTGGCACGCGGCCCAGCCGGTGTTACGCCTGTGCCGGGTAATGGAGGACGGCAGCGGCAAACTCGAGCGCGAAATCGAAATCCACGGGGGAGTCAACAACTGGTATGTGGACGTGAAGGATCCCCCGACCAGCTACAAGCTCGAAATCGGCTATGCGGCCCGCGGCGATTTCTATTGCCTGGCCCGCAGTAATACCGTCACCACGCCGATGTCAGGCTCCTCGGAGACGGTCGACTCAAACTGGCGCGACGTGGCGGAAAATGTCGATCGCATCTTTGCCATGAGCGGCGGTTACTCGGCGCACGGAACGAGTTTAGAGTTACAAGAACTTTTGGAAGAGCGGCTTCACCGCCGCCTGGGCCGGCCATCGCAAACTCGCTTCGGCAGCGGTGCCGCCGGGTCATCGCCCGATGGCGAGCTACGATTCGCCGTGGACGCAGAATTGGTCGTCTATGGTGCCACTGCGCCCAGTGCGCATGTCACGGTAAAAGGCGAGCCGGTCAACTTGCGGCCCGATGGCACGTTTGCCGTCCGGATGCACTTACCCGATCGGCGCCAGGTGATCCCAGTCGTTGCCAGTTCGGCCGACGGGGTCGAGCAGAGGACGATCATTCTGGGCGTTGAGCGGAATACCAAGGTGCTTGATCCGCTCATCCGTGATCCGGCCGGCTATTGAGCTTCAGGAAACTGAACAAACACGGGTGGCACGCCCTGAGTCCGCGAAGGGCGTGGTAAAGCGCGCTACCAGCCCTCGCCACGCCCATCGAAGACTCTGGGCGTGCCACCCGCAAGTTCGATTGATATTCAAGGTCAATGAATCTGCGCCAGCACTCGTCTTCGTGCCGACAGTTCCGACTGGTGCTTTTGCGGCATCCCGACAATGCCCGCGTTCTCTTGCGGGCATCGGTCGTGTACCATTCCGTAGGTCCGGCTATCCAAGCGGACAACTCGGTAGGTCGGGCTTTCCTGCCCGACATGCGCAGCAGTCTCACTTTCCATTCGTTTTCCAGCCTTTAGTCAGGCAGGAAAGCCTGACCTACGCATCCGTGAAACACGACATTAGCGATATTCTGAACGATTGGGCCTTTCGACCGGACGACGTGACGGTGCGGTTGGTCGACGGGGCCGATGGAACGCCCAAGATTCAATTGCGGCTCGACCTCGGGCTGCTCCAGATGAACGTGGATGGCCGACCCGACGGACGGCGGATTCACGGCCATTTTTCCTGGCTCGATTACCATCAGCACCAGCAGCTAAAGCACGACGACGCAAATCCCGACGCGGCGCCGTACCTGTTGGAGCCAGAAGACTGCGTCGAGTTGATGCGGGAAGGAGTACAGTATTACCATCGCTACCTGAGCTTCTGGCATTTGGAGATGTTCGAGTTGTGCGCCCGCGATACGGAGCGAAATCTACGGCTATTTCGATTTGTTCGCGAGCACGCCCGGCAGGACCGCGACCGATTACAGTTCGACCAGTGGCGGCCGTATGTGACGATGATGCACGCCCGCGCCGTGGCGGCACCCTTGATACAACTTGAGCAATGGAATGCTGCCATGGGGGCAGTCGATGCCGGCATCCGCGGCATTGAGCGGTTCCTGTCGGACTATAATCAAGAGGCACAAGCGGAACGAGTTGGTGAGTTGCTTTTTTTGCAACGGTTGCGACACGAGATCGCCGAACGCGCCGGCATCGCGACCGAGGAAGAGCGAAAGGCCCTGGCCGATCCCATCACTCGTTTGCGCGACGAGTTGGCCGAGGCCGTCGGCGAAGAACGTTATGAAGAGGCGGCCCGCCTGCGCGATGAAATTGGCAAGCTGGAAGAACCGCCGCCACCGGCGCTGTAGACATGATTTATCTTGCGAGCAAGCGCGAACGACTGCTATCTGAGCTTGCGGGCTACGGCAGTTGCGCAGTGGCGTTCTCTGGCGGTGTCGATAGTGCGGTCGTAGCAAAAGCCGCCCACATGGCGCTGGGCGACAAAGCCGTCGCCGTGACGGGTGTAGGCGAAGCGCTAGCCGCGGGCGAGTTGGACGAGGCCCGAGAAATCGCTCGGCTGATTGGCATTCGCCACCTTGAGCGTGCGACCGAGGAGCTTGCTCGGCCCGGTTACGTCGAGAATTCGCCGACCCGCTGTTACCACTGCAAGACGGAGCTTTATACGCACTTGGAACAGGTCGCGGGTGAACTGGGGCTGGCGGTGATCGTCAACGGCGCGAACATGGATGATCTCGGCGACTATCGCCCTGGAATGCAGGCGGCCCGCGAGCACCTGGTTCGTAGCCCGCTGGCCGAATGTGGTTTCACCAAGCAAGACGTGCGCGACTTGGCCGCCGAATGGCAGTTGCCCGTCTGGGACAAACCGGCCACGCCCTGCCTCGCCAGCCGCATCGCGTACGGCCAGCAGGTAACGCCGGAGCGGCTACGGATGATCGACGCCGCCGAGCAACATCTTCGAACGCTTGGCTTGCGCGAAGTGCGTGTCCGTTACCACGAAGGCGACCTGGCCCGCGTCGAAGTGCCAGTCTCCGCCATTTCCAAGATTGCTGACGATGCCACACGAGAAGCACTCGTGGCCCGCCTACATCAGTTGGGCTTTAAATTCGTGACACTCGATCTGGCAGGTTTCCGCTCCGGCAGCCTGAATACACTGGTGCCGTTGGAGAGCCTCTTAAACGCCCGAGCGTAAATAATTGGTGTCCGGCTCCGTGCATTTGGCGTGTTCAGCAGGTAAACTCTGGCATGCGAGTTCGACAGCCAACGTTTAACCGCGAACAACCGATGCCTCGTAAGATTCCTTTGCAGATGATTGCATTTATCGCATTCATTGTTGCTTCGGCCGTCGCCTCCGAGTGCGTGGCTGAAACGCCATCAACTCAAAGCGACTTAGAGTCGCACATCGCCGAGCTAGCCAAGCCCTACGTCGCAAAGCGCGACCATTGCCGACTCACCATCGGCGTGTTCCAAGATGGCCAACGTTATGTGGCAAGTTTTGGCGCCGATCAGCCGCCCGATGCAAAAACGCCTGATGAGAATCTCGTATACGAGATTGGCTCCATCACCAAAGTCTTTACTTCGATTCTGCTCGCCCAGTGTGAACAGGACGGCCTGCTAAAGCTCGATGACCCCATCAGCGAGCATTTGCCCAAAGACTTCACCGTCTCCCCCGAAGTCGGCGCGATCACATTCAAGCAGTTGGCAACACATACTTCGGGCCTGCCGCGGTTGCCCAACAATCTGATCGCCACTTGGATCGACCCTTATGCAAAGTATGGAGCCGACGACCTCCAAGAGTGTTTGCGAACCCTCAAGCCCAACTATCCACCAGGGGAGAAGCAGGCGTATTCCAATCTCGGCGTGGCCCTGTTGGGATATCTTCTCGCGGAAAAGAAGGGGGAGTCGTTCGATAGTTTGGTCCGCAGTACCATCTGCGAGCCACTTGGAATGCCCGACACAACGACGCAACTATCCGATGCTCAGAATGCGCGGTTGGTTGCCGGCCATGCGCCAAATGGCACCGTGGCTTCCAACTGGAACTTCGACGTAATGGCACCGGCCGGCGCGCTCCGCTCTACGGTGCATGACTTGCTCGTGTTTTCCGAAGCGAACGTCGATGGCAAAGACGGCCCGCTGCGCAAGGCGCTCGACCGGTCACAAGAGTCTCACTATCGCACCAAGACAGAAAATACTGGATTAGGCTGGCAAATCCTCAACGACCCAGCCAGCGGCCTCACGATTCACTGGCACAACGGCGGGACGGGGGGATACCACAGCTTCCTGGGTACTGTGAAATCGAAGCAGCTTGGCGTCGTGCTGATCACCAACTATGGCGACGACTTCGCCGGCGACAGCTCGATCGACCGCATGGGATTTGAAATCCTTCGCGCGGCGGCGGTAGGTTCGGCGGAACAATAGATGGCCGACTCATCTTGGGTCGGCGCGGCGGCTGTGCTATCGCGAGGTGAAGAGATATGCCACCGGAATTCGCATTCATCATCGCGTTAGTTCTGCTCCTTTGTCTAATGCTTGGGGTGGCGGTAATCTTTTTGATGCTTGCCCGCCCCTGGCTGCGCGCGGTTCTCTATGGCACGCCCGTTCCGCTGGTAACAATCATCGCCATGCGGCTGCGTGGTAACCCGCCTCTGTTGTTGGTCGAATCGTACATCGTGCTGAAGCGGAGCGGCGTGGCGACAACGATCGGCGAAGTCGAAAGCGTCTACGTTGATTCCCGAACCCGCGTTCGCGATCGGGACGATTTGGTGGAGCTCGTCCAGAAACAGTTGGGAAAACCGCTGATCGACGCTAATGGGCGCCAATGAGGAAGTGTCCGATTATTAGCGTATCTTTAGCGTCCATTAGCAGTTCCACGATTACCCGTGGCTTGGCCCTGCCCGCATTGTCTTGAGTTGCTCCGAAATTTCGAGCAAACTCGCGTTGATCTGCCGTAGGGTCGCCCTTCGGGAAGCAAGCACCAGCAGCACTGCCGACAGCGTGGCGAGGCCCAACATGCCGACCGATCCCGCCACGCCGAGGGTAATCATCAGGGAGAACACCTGCGCCGACTCTTGCGCACTCTTAAGCTCCTTATCAGTCAGGCGAGGCCCGTGAACAGATAGTGCCCCGTCCGCCTTGGCTTCACGCGCTTGCATCTCTTGGTGAATCTTGGCCTGAAATGGCATCAGCAGCCCCATTGCAATAAACATCCACAACACCATCAGCGCCGCCAGCACCCACAGCACGATCGTCACCCAAGTCCAGCGCCTGACGCGGCGTTCGTCTTGCGACAGAATCTTGTGGGTGAGTTGTTTCGGATCGGCGGCACCCGTCCCGGCGGAAAGATTGAGGTCCAGCAGAGCTTGGCCCAGTTGTTTTTCAGTCATGTGCCATGGTCCTTTCAAGTTCGTGGCGCAAGGCGTGTTTGGCGTAATGCAAACGCGAGCGAACGGTGCCCGGCGGCGCGGAAATCACCCGAGCGATTTCTTCGTAGGGCATCTCTTCGAGGTACCGCAGCACGAGCACTTCGCGCTGTGCCGTTGGGATTTTATCGAGCGCCGTATGAATGTGGGCAACATCGTCGGCCGTAAAATTAGTCTCGTCCACTTCCAGCAGTTCAAAATCTTCCGGCAGCGCGGTCACATGCTCCTTCTTGCGAAGGTAACGCACGGCCCGGTCGCGAGCGATGCGATACAGCCAGGCTCGAAAGGCGGCAAGCTCCTTGAGTTTCGGCAGCCCGCGATGCACGTCGAGCCACACTTCTTGCAGCAAGTCGTCCACCAAATGTGCTTGATGGACCAGCTTTCGCAGGAAATACCGCAGCCGCGGATCATAGCCGGCGACGATCTCTACGAACGCCGCCTCGTCTCCGGCCTGACACCGCAGCAACAGCACCTGCTCGTACAGCCGATCCGCCGGGTCGCTCATGCCTCTCCTTTGCCAGGCCGATACTAGCGCTCGGCTCTACTCACTAGGTTGCGCCAGACTGGACGAAAGTTCAAATGATGAGAAAAAAGGTGAGGTAGAATTGCGGAACGATGATTGAGTTGGGCAAGAACCGCGTCCTTAACCGGAAATTTGGCTCGTGTTCTCTATTTTACGAAGTTCAGTTGTCTGGGTAACGTTTTTCGTAGTCGCGGTCCCAAGCCCGTGCCTATTCGCCGACGAGCGGCCGCTATCTGGCCGCATCGTCGATCTCTCGCACCCGTTCGACGACCAAACCGTTTATTGGCCGACCGAGGCCGGGTTCAAGCTGGAACGTGGTCCGGCGGGCTTTACCGATCGTGGCTACTACTATTCGGCCAACCGGTTCACCGCGGCGGAGCATGGCGGCACGCACATCGATGCGCCGAACCATTTTTTCGAGAACCGCCAGACCGTTGACGAAATCCCGCTCGAGCGTCTGATGGGGCCGGCCGCTTGTGTCGATGTCTCCGCGAAGTGCGCTGTCGATTGCGATTATCAGGTGAGCGTCGAGGATCTGCTCGAATGGGAGCAACGCCACAACGCTTCGCTCGATGACAAGATCGTGCTGTTACGGACGGGATATGCACAGCACTGGCCCGATCGCGTGAAGTACCTGGGCACCACGGCGACCGGCCGGGAGGGCGTGGCACAGCTCCATTTCCCGGGTCTCGATCCCGTGGCGGCCGACTGGCTCGTTTCTCGTCGCAAGATTCGCGCGGTCGGTATCGACACGGCGAGTATCGATCATGGACAATCGCAGGACTTCGAGAGCCACGTGCGGCTCTGTCGCGACAATGTGCCCGCGCTGGAGAATGTGACGAATTTGGAGCAGCTACCGCCGGCTGGATTTACAGTCATCGCTCTGCCGATGAAAATCGCCGGCGGCAGCGGTGCGCCCTGCCGGGTGGTGGCGATCGTGCCATCCGAATAAAAAGAGGAATAGCAATGGATGAGTTCTTAGCGGTCGCGTTGGCCGAAGCTCGCCAGGGACTTGCCGAAGTCACCGCTGGCCAGCCGGGCATTCCGATCGGCTCGGTGTTGGTGATCGACGGCGAGATCGTGGGCCGGGGACACAATCGTCGCGTCCAGCGCGGTAGTGCGATCTTGCACGCGGAGATGGACGCGCTCGAAAACGCCGGGCGGCTCACTCCCCATGACTACTGCCGGGCGACGCTCTACACCACGCTCTCGCCCTGCGATATGTGCAGCGGCGCCAGCCTGCTATACAAGATTCCCAAGATTGTGATCGGCGAGAACCGCACCTTTCGCGGCCCGGAAGAATACCTGCGCTCACGCGGTGTAGAACTGGTGGTTGTCGATGACCCGCAGTGCTACCAGCTATTGCAGGATTTCATCAAGCAACATCCGACGCTGTGGAATGAGGACATCGGAGAACTGCAACTGATGGAACATGAAATTCTGCGCCGGCGGGACGAGCTCATGAATGATCCCAGCGCGGGTCTATCGCATGAAGAAGTTTGGCGTCGGATCGAAAAACGATAAACAGGATAGCTCCGGACCGTGATTGAAAAGGCGCAGATCACCGATTACCACGACCCGCGTGTCTACTTTGCCGCCGAACGAACGCTCCTCGCCTGGCATCGGACGGGGCTGGCGGTGATTGGGATCGGCTTTCTCGTCGCCCGGTTCGGGCTTTTTCTGCGGCTCATGCGGGGCCAGCACGATCCGACGTCACTGACCAGTTCGACGGTCCTGGGCGTCGGCTTTGTGTTGCTGGGTACTGCGGCGGTCGCCATTGCCGGTTGGCAGCACTGGAAGTTCCGCAGCGAATTGCCGCCACAAGATTTGCCACGTCGTTATTCCAGCATGCCAAGCCTCGTGCTGACGGGCGTGCTTGTATTGCTGGGCATTATGCTCGCAATTTATTTGGCCGGGGGCGTTAACGGCAGCGGGGCGGGAAAGCCCAACGCGGCGACGCTCACAACTGACATCCGCGATTGCGCTACTGCACCGGCTTGATCCCCAGTTTTTGTTCCCACAGGTCGCTTAGCTCTTGCGCGGACGCCGGCGCGCCCGAGATCACCTCATCGCCCACGATTTGCATCGGCAGCGACGACTTGACGGTTCGGCTCATCGTGGCAAACAGTTCGATGTACCGCTGCACGCGCTCGGGGACATCGGCTCGCGCAAGCTGTCCGATCAATTTACTCTGATCAATCGTCTGGCTAGCACGCCGCAAACTGCTGGAATAGCTCGGAGGGTGTTCCTGATCCATGATCCAATCGTGCAACCTAACGAAAGTCAGGGGATCAAGATCGGCGGTCGCAATGGCCAGATTCGCGAGCTTACACGCGCCGCGATGATCTTCTCCTCCCTGCCGAACATACCGGTTGCAGAGAATGTCATTGGGAACCGGAAGCATGACAATCGCCAACTGTTCGCCATACTTTGGCAGCGATTCGGCGACGAACTTGTGCATGAGTCGGCAATGGGGACACTTGTAATCAAAAAACTCGACGATCACGTGTTCCGCGTCGGGGTTGCCCAACACCGGATGCTCGTACGTGTCGATCTTAAGTTTGCCCTTGAGCAATTCGACCGTGCGGTTTCCTGTCTTACGTCGTCCGCTGGTAATTTTTGCAAGCGCTTCCGCCGCGGCTGACTCCTTCGACGCTGCCGAATTGACGCTGGGATCGACTTTGAGAACTTCATGCCGGTTTTCGTCATCGACCGCATCGCCTTCCACAACCGGTGGCGTCGCATCGGCTGCAGACGGCGCCGAATCGGTCGCAGAATCGACATTTCTCTCCGGCGTCGCTTTCGTGGATGGCGCATCCAAGTCGACCGGCTGATCTAGCTGCCCATCCGCCACTAGATACTGCGGCGGAGCAAACAAGACTTGCCCGCTCACGAGTGCCGATAAAGCTAAGATTGAAATCACATAGGACAATGCCAGCGACGGGAGCGCCAGCGGAGATTGAATGGACGCGATCGGCGTAGTGCGCGAACCCAAGGTCGAACGCAAACCCACCAAATTGGCCGCCCCGGGCTGACGCTGCTCGGCCATCCGATTCGCGAGCAAATAAACGCCGACGAGGGTCGCAATCATCAATCCACAGGCATGGATCGCGATGCAATAAGGACAGAGACTCGACTCACCAACGAGTTGCAACCCGAGGAACCAAAGCCCCGCTCCCGCGGCAAGAACCACGGCGGCGACGAACGTTCGCCAGGCGAAAGCGCTGACGCCCTCACCATGCCGGGCCAGTCCCCAACTCGCAACAAAGATCACCGCGTAGCAGGCTGCGCCGATCCATAGTACCGGTATCCCAAACCACACCGACCAGCGGCTGGAAAGCGCCTCGCCACAGCCCAATCCACTCGTCGGATCGCACCCGGCGATCGGCGTTCCCGTGGTGTGTGCCCAAAACAAGTAGCCGGCAATCGCTAGCGCCGCCAACGACAGCAGTCGTGTGGGCCAAAGCATCCAGGAAAGTCCTCGATGGGTGCCTCGCTCGTGCAAGCTATCAGCAAACACTGTCGGTGGCTCCTGGAATTTACCGGCGATCGCCGGATGATTGAATCGCTCCTTGGAGTATATGTCCCGATGCCTGGCGAATGAATGGCCTAAGCCGCGCGAAACGGCCCGTTACCGGGATTTTCCACGGGCTGGGAGCTAGCAGTGCGGGTTTCCAGCCGTTGCTAATCTCCCAACCGGTAACGGTCCGATAATCCATAAGAACTGTTCCAGCTTACGGTGCGTGGCCGCGACGCCGCGCTAGCTGGCGGCGGTCGTCCCCCTTGGAGTCGTGGCGATGAATCTGCATCCGAAGGTGCGGCCCCTGTGGCAGCGCATCCCGATCATGGCCGCCCTATCGGGCTTGGCCGCTTACAAATTCTTAAGGCTTCCGACGTCGATCCTGCCGCGCGACCTCAAGTCGATCGTCAAGAATTGGGATTTCGAGATGTTCGGCATGTTGCTGAAGTCGCGAGTCACCAAGGCCTTCATCGATCAGCCGTGCTATTTCAAGATGCCGGCGAAGATCGAGCCGAAGGCACAAGTCGCTCCCGAGTATCAACTCTCGCACGAACAGCTAAAGCAGTTCTACGAGAACGGCTTCATCGGCCCCTTCGACGCTTTCTCGCGCGAGCAGATGCAAGACTTCAAGAAGGACTTGCTGGCGATCGAGCAGACGAAGTCGAAGACCTATAACTTCGTCACGCCGCGGGACCGCCATTTCGAGAATCCGCGGTTGTGGAACTACATGAAGTCGCCGGCAATCACGGAGCGCGTGGCGCAGATTCTGGGACCGGACCTGCTCTGTTGGCGGTCGCAGATTTTTTACAAAGGCCCGAAAGCCCCAACGATTCAGTGGCACCACGCCAGCACGTTCATGGTCGAGGATTACCAAGACCCGGCTATTTTCCCTGCCGACCGCAGCGAGATCTTTCAGCTTACCGTCTGGATCGCCGTGGACGACGCGACGCATGAGAACGGCTGCATGCGATTCGCGCCGGGCACCCACGACCGCATGCGGCCGATAAAATTCGGCGGCGAAGAGGGCTTTTACAACGCCGCCTACACGCTCGATTTCGATGAGAACAAAGTTCCCTGGCACGAGGTGCCGGTCAAGGCGGGACAGTTCATCATCTTCACCGAACGCTGCGTTCACGGCTCGGGACCGAACACCACCGATCGCTATCGTCTGGCGTTCAACTTGCGAGTGATACCGACCAACGTGGCCGCCTACCCAAATAAGAAGTACTACCGCAGCGTGTACAACGGCGGTAAATACTTTCTCGACAAGTGGGGCGTCTGCCAGCTTCGCGGCGAGGATCGCTTGAAACTCAGCCGCACCATCCCGCCCGAGCAGCTCGAGCGGTGGGCGGAAGAAGAACCGCTCCGCAAAGCCGCGTAATCCACTGCTGGGGGGCTTCGCTTCGCGACGACCCCAGCCAGCCATTTCATCCCGGGGGGGAGCCGTGCGTAAGCTCGCAGGGAAACGTGCGTTAATCACCGGCGCCGCCTCGGGCATCGGTCGCGCCGTGGCCCTCGAGCTTGCGCAGGCGGGAACGCATCTGATGCTCGTCGATACCGACGAACCGGGGCTGACGAATGTTGTCGCCGAGGCGCGCAAGTGGTCCGTCGAGGTAATCGCCCGCCCGTGCGACGTTGCCCAAACTGATCACTTGCAAGCCCTCGTCGAGCTGGTGAACAGTCGCTGGCGCGGTGTCGATATCCTCGTCAACAACGCCGGGGTCACCTACTACGGCCATACGGCACAGATGCCTGTTGAGCACTGGGACTATTTGATCGACGTGAATCTACGCGCCCCGGTGCGGCTCACTTCCTTGCTGCTGCCAACTTTGCTGGCCCGGCCCGAAGCGCACGTGCTCAACATCTGTAGTATCCTCGGACTAGTCGGCTTGCCGCGCGTCGTGGCGTACTCCACGTCGAAGTTCGGCTTGGTCGGCTACAGTGAGTCCCTGCGGGCAGAATATGGCCGGCTCGGCTTGGGGGTCACGGCAATTTGTCCCGGGCTGGTGGACACGAATCTGTTTCGCAACGCGAGACTTCCTTCCGGCAGCAAGCACACGAAGCGGCCCCCGAAGTGGCTCTGCACGACCCCCCAGCGCGTGGCCCGCGCCGCCGTGAAAGCCCTCCGCCGAGATCAGGCTCTCGTGGTTGTCGAGCCAGTCGCCCGGGCGCTCTATCTGCTCAAGCGTTTCGCCCCTGGCATCCTCGACCTGGCCCAGCGGCTCGGCCGCCGCAAGCGCGTCGCCCGTAAGCAACTCACTTGGGTGGCTGCCATCGAGCCAGCCGCGACGGCTCCACCGCGCCGCGTCGCATAAGGTGCGAGCGTCACGTTTGTAGTAAGGATAAGCGTGAATCGGGCGGAGCGGATCGCAGCATTTCCGGATAGCCGCTCAGATTGCGAGCGTTCTACTTGGCCCAATCCGCTGCTTTTTTGACCAGAGGATTGGCATCCGTCGAAAGCCGTTGTGCAGCCGGAGGATGCCGAAATTCAGGATGTCTCCGCATGATCTCCGCGACGTAGAGGCGTGCCCACCACTGGTCACGGTCGGCAAGGTTGATGAGCTGAGATTTTGCGGCCGGCACTGCTTTCAGGAACTCAACCTCGAATTTTTTCTGCTTGAGCCAGATTGCGTCCGAAACGATATGCTCGGCCAGAAGAATTTCCTTTCTCTGTTCCGAAACCCATTCCCGTTCCTTTTCCTGTTTCCGCTTTTCTTCTCGTTGTCGCCGCGCTTCGTCTTGGTCGATGTCGTCGACTTGTTGTTCGTTAGCTTCCAGGTTCTGTCGCCTATCAGCTTCCAGTTTCTCTTGTGCCTCGCGAATTCGCTCGATCGTTTCGGCCCGCCGTTCCGGATTGGCATTGTAGAAGACGATCAGGGCTTGCCCCGGCGACCGCTCGTAGAGATACTCTACAAACGCCGTCGGAACCTCTTGATGTATGTTAAGCATTACTTGGACATAGTCCTTGTAGTCTCCGAAATTAACGGTCTCGAATGCACCTGACCCGCAGCTGTCATGGCTTTGGAACCAGTTTCGTACAAACGAGCGGAGCTGTGGATTCTCGGCGTCGATGTACGGCGCGAGTACTCGAATGATGATTTTTGGCGGCAGGTTGAGTAGTTCCAAAACTGTACGCGCCTCGAAAGGTCGTCCCTCGCGGGTCGCTGGACTTGCAGCGAAAATAGCCACCTGCTTCACGATCTCAAAACTGTCGACACCTGACTCTGTGAGGGCAAACGCTTCTCGAAGCGCCGCAATATTGCTGGGAGGATCGACGCGAGATTGATTAAGAGCATCGAGAATCTTTCCAATTCGCTCCTGGATCGGTGGTTCCGATTGAGTTAACAGTTGCTCGACGCTTGTCCGTTGAGCCGAGCAAGGCACGCAAATCGCAAGAAAGGCAACAAGATGCAATTGTGTTCTCATGATCGTGGCACTCAACGGACCTGAAGTCTTTGCTGAAGGCGGGTCCTAATAAGTTCTTGAACCTGGGGGTCGTCGTCGATCGAAAAATGGTCGAGCGTGTTGTTCCAGCCTGGATCGGTTGTGGTATTGATTTCTTCTAGCGTAGCCCCAATTTCAACTTCGTCGTCATCAATATCAGCGCCGCCAAGATCGCCGAGCCCTGGTTCGTTGATTTGCGAATAGATGTTCAGCAGGTAAATCGCTATGTTTGGCCAGTCATTCTCGGCATTAATGCCAAACTGATCAACAGCATCAAGGAACACGCCTACATGGGTCAAAGGGTCAATAAAATCGTCGAGTTCTTCGATGAGATCGTGAGTCGCGCCGCCACCGTAGCTATAGCCAATGACTGCGTGGCGCTCGACGAACCTCTGCTGGTGTGCGTTAACAATCTCAGTAGAGGGCACATCGACGCCCACGGTCTCATCTGCTTGACCGAAGGCCAGTACGTCCCAGCCTGTATCATACATACTTTGAGCAATATCAAATATCCCTTCACGGTTGGGACCGCCTTGGACTGGATCGCCAATTGATCCATCACCGTCCGTATCTGCTGGATTCTGATCTAATCCGCCGAAGGCGACAATGAGACTCTTAAACGAATGAAACCTGACCCCGTCTAATGGCATCCCGGTGGCCGGGTCAACTAAATTCAGACTCTCAAAACTGTGCGTGGCATCCCTCCATTCCACGTACACCGTGACCGTGTTGTTCATGAACGCTAATGGCTCCGTCCGGTTCGGATTGGTCTGGTCTAATGGAACGAGCATTTCCTTGTCGTGTGTGTAGTATAAACCCAGCTTGAAGGACGTAATTGTTTCCAGCACCAGGTCTCCTTGTCCGGGTAATCGATCAACTCTCACTTCAATAAGGTCATTTTCCTCGGGGATTTCGATGCCGCTCTCGGCGACATCCTCGATGCCGTTGATGTTATCATCGTCGAAGTTCATTCGGATCCCAGGACCTAGCGTGTTGCTTCCCTCGTCCTGCTCTCGGACGGGCCGTTTCGGGAATGTATCGTAGATCGGCGCATCGACTAGATTATTGGAATCATGGATCGCTTGAGGCCGATAGGCCGTCAGATTCGACTGATTTGCCGTGGCTTGCGCGGTTTGGCTTGCCACTGAACTTCCATTGGCGTTCTGCGCCACAACCCGATATTCGGACAACGTGCCCGACGTAGCGGTGTTGTCTGAGTACGTGGTACCGGCGACGCTGGGAGCGATTGTTGTAAACTCGGTTTCAGTATCGGGTAGACGACGCTGCACCGCATAGCTCGATGCATTACTCGAGGCTTGCCAAGTTACTTGAATGCTCGTCGAACCAATTGCAGCGGCTTCGACTGCCCTTGGTGCATCAGGCGAAACGTCCGCTAACGTTTTCCCTAGATTGTCCCGCCACACCGTGTAATCGGCGGCGTTGACAGTTCCATCGCCGTTGCCATCAGCAGGCGACTCCCCAATCTGCCCAAAGTTTGCGCCCCACACGTCGTAGTCGGTTTGGTCAACGGCGCTGCTGAGATTGTAGTCGCCGGCCAGGAACGCCAGCATGTGACGAGGTTCGAGTGCCTCGAAACGAATGCGCCTCGCATGATGGTTGGTTGAATGAGAGCTTCGCATGGGTCTGCTCCGAATCGGGTGCCGCGATTAACCTCAAACCGATTCCACTGACCGTAACACAATCCACCAGCGGATTGCAACGAATTTTCGACGATTTTTCACGGCGCGAGTGCTAGCACGCCACGAATATGCAGGGCACCGCTCGGCGACGAAATACGAAAGGTGCGGCTTGCGGCTAAATTGTCGCAGGAGCAACTTGCCTTCAGGGCTGATATCTCGCGCAACTACGTCAGTCTTTTAGAGTGAACCAGAAGTCGCCTACGGTTGATGTGTTACTGCGTATCGCCAAGGCGTTGGAAACACGGGCTTCAGACTTAATCGCTTCCGTGGAAGAGAAGGCTCAACGATCGCGGGGGCGAGCGGGGCTTTAGCGCCGGCGGTCGATTTGGCCTTGGACGTGTGTGGACAACATCTAAGCCGCCGCGCGACGCAGGACACGAAACGAATTACTGCCGTCCTCGCTTGCGCGATGCCAGCCACACCTTCGCCAACTCGGCACCGTCGTGGCGATAAGCCGCCTTAAGCGCCTCGTCCACCGTGTCGCCAGCGGCGATGCGCTCCAACAATTGGTCGAAACTGCGGGAGTTCCGCATCAACGGGCCGAGGAAGCCATAGCTTAACACGGCGGTGGTTTCGGGGGCCAATTTGCCGCGCATAAAATCATCGGGTTGCTTTAACTCGGCTGCGGCCAGCGGCAATAGCTCCTGCCACTCTACGACCCGCGGATCGCGCGGCGCGAGTTTCGCCACCACTGTCCGGGCGGCCCCTTCCACCAGCCAGTCCGGCAGTCGCCCTTGCCCACGCTCCGCTAAGCTTATTGCGGCGATTTGCTGGGCGAACAGGGTCGCGCTTTCTTTCGAGGTTTGCGCAGCGGGCAACACACATCCGTAAGCGTCCACAATGTCGTACGACCAGCTTCCGAGCTCCTCTTTGCCGAGGTCGCGCCGCTCGACCATCGTCGCGAACTCGCTGAAATCAATCCGGCTGCCAAATACGAACAACGTGATCCGCGATTTGCTTAGCGGCTCATCGGCCGGCCGACCGAATGCTTTCAGAACCTCGTCGGCTTGGGCCTCGGCCATCTCACCCCATTCGCGAAGCTGCTGTTCGGGCACGGCGCCAATCAATAGGAACCGCGCGGTGACTACCTGGCCGGGCTTCTCGTCGGGCAGGGCAAGCCGCCAATTCTCTGCGGCTAGTCCCTCGCGAATCTGGGTTAGCTCCTCGCTGGTCGCCCGGCCGGCTCGGACTACCGCGGATGTCCGTTCGAGCGTTTCTGTCGGGTCGGGACCATCAAACTTCGAGCCTTCGCGGATCCAGGTGGCAATCAGCCCGATCTGTTGGTCCGACAGGGGGGGGCGGTTCAGCGGCATCCGCTGCCCCGCCGTGCCGCGCAACTTTTTGATGAGCAGGCTCTCTTCGGGATCGGCGGTCCCCACGATCACCCCGCTGTCGCCACCTTGAAGCAGACGCGTGAACGTCGCAAGGCTCAGATTGCCGGATGTATTGTCGCCGCCGTGACAGTCGCCGCACCGTCCGATCAGAATCGGTGCCACGTGGAGCGCGAAGCTGACGGTTTCCTTGCCGGTGGCATGCACCAGTGGCACCGCCTTGGGGGCTGGCATCGGCTCTGGTGCTGCCCCGGGGGTGGCCGACAGTTCGGGCAGCGGCTGATCCGGATTCGGGCCGTCAAAATTCGCGCCCTGGTTAATCCACTTGACCAACGCGGCAAGCTCGTCAGGCGTGACGCGCGGTCCGTCGCCGCGGGGCATCTCCCCGCTATCGATCTTATCGACCAGCACGCTGCCGACCCCTTCGCCCGGCACAATCACTCGCCCGCCACGTTGCGAGCCTTGCATCAACGCCGCGTAAGTCGCCAAGCTGAACGTGCCGCGCCGCTGATCGATGTGGCAGGTGCCGCATTTCGCGGCGAGCACGGGAGCAATGTCTTTCGAGAAACTGACGTCCGTATTGCCTCGGTTCCCCTCCTTGTCCGAGGCGCGCATCGCGTTCGATGGGTCGATTTCGGCCAGGGCAGGTAGCTTTACGCCGGCAGCCGTCAGCGTCTCATGCTGTTGGGCGATGACCTCCGCCGCGCGGGTAAACGTCCGCTTGAGTCGGTCGTCGACCCCCTCCTTCAATAGCGACTGCAACTTTTCTTGAGCTTCGGTGAACGCCGCCGCGGCTTCGTCGCTTCGGTCGGCCTTGGCAAACCGTTCCGCGGAACGCAGCAGAGTTCCGACGCGGTTAAGCTCGGCGCGCTGTTGGGCCAGAGTGGCCGCCTGGGAATTCATTCCGAGCGATAGAACTACCCATAAACACAGACCGCAGAATGCACAGCGTCGCATCAGGCCGCGGCCTCCACGCCACAGGACAAAGGGCTTGCCACCTGCGCAGTGTAGCCGAAAAACAGCATGAACTCAAACTTGAGCCAGTTTGTAGCCGAAGTCGCAAGACTTCGGGCCTTGTGGCGCTTTTGATCGCAACAGTAGCTGAACTCGCAAGAGTTCAGAGTTGCACCGCAATTCCTGAATTCTTGCGAATTCAGATACGCGCCGTTTGACTGACCACTAGGCATGATGCCGCCGACGCACGCGACCTTCCGGCCGACGAGCCTTTCGGCCGCCCGTGCGGCGATAGCCGAATTCGACCGCGAACCACTCTGCATACCGTTCTCGGTCGCTATAGCCGGAGTTACGGTTATCGATCAAATGGCCCAGCTCGTGCATCAGGATGTTGTTGAGATAGAAGTCGCGGATTGCCTTCTTGGTCCACGTCAGGGTCCACACGCCTGGCTCGACCTCATCCCACCGGCCGCCGTACATTTCCGCTTCCATCTTCAAGTTGGGCTTCGGTGGAGAGCCAAATTGTTCCACCCGCCCTTCTTCGAGCGGATAAAGGTAGAGCGTTGTGCCCCATTGCATCCCATAGCAGGGGAAGGACTGCTTCTTGCGAGTCATTTGGCTGAGTTGCACCACTTCGAGGTCACGCAGAAAGTGCTGCGGAACTTTGGCCAGCCGATCGCGGATGTCCTGGGGAGTAACGATGTGTCGGTATCCCTCGCCCGGATGCTGCACCACGATTCGATATCCGCTCCCGTTCTCGGTCGTCTCGTACCAATCTTCCGGAGGCGAGAACGGTTGCAAGGTGGATTGATAGCCGACGTTCGCCCGACGCGACTTGGGTTGGTTTCGGTGCTTCATTTGCGCGCACATCGCCTCACTCCGGCGCTTGGCCTGGCGATATTGAATGTTCGCGAGAAAATTTCGGCTGTTGGCCATGGAAACCTCGCAGACGCATCGAGAGGAGCAGTCGGCCGCCGTTGGAGCGACCTTCGGGGGAGGCGATCGGGGGCCGCCTGCCCCCATTTCCATCCTAGGCTGCGGCCGGATAGGCAAGCAAACTGATTTTGCAAGTCGTTATGCAGAAACGACTTACATAATTGCATGGTTGCTAGAAGAACCCGGACAATGGGAAATACCCCCTCCGTCAGGCACTCTCCGGCCCACTCCCGAAAAAGAAGCGCAAAGGCTCTGCGCGCGTTTCTCGCAACGCTTTAAGAGTGCATTGTTGCCGTTGAGCAACATATGAGTAATGCAACTGCAAACTCTCTAGGCATCGGTGCGCGCGATTGCGACATGCGACCTATCTTAAGTTGGTGCATTGTCGCGCGATAAACCGCGTGGCTGAGGGTGCCACGAAATTTGCAATACTCGAAGATCGCGTTGAAATCTAACCGCGCAACTTGTTGGAGTCGGCAACCGTCTCGCGCCAAGAACGGCGGGCGATACCGCAGATGCCTGCGACAATGAATGCTGCCCAGCCGACGACCATCGCCGCGGACAGCGCGCCGATCAACATGCCGGGCCAACCGACGCTCGGGCCGACCAACAGATGCAATGCGCCACCACCCACGATTGCTCCGCCACCCATCGCGATGCCCACAAACCACCACAACAATCGGCCGCAGGCCGTGCGGACTTGCAATTGAGAAGGCCGCGTCGATCGCGGGCGTAGCGTAGAAATTCGCGGCGATTGCGCAGAAGCCGGTTCATGGGACCGATCCCACTGCCGCATGGCGTCGGCACTGGCTCGCAGTCGACTGCCGATCATCGTGCTGAGAACATGCCCCCCGACCAACACCACACCAATGCCGAAGACCACTGCCGAATAGCCTTCGAGCGACACAAGAATCCAACAAATCAGGCTCACACCCGCCATAAACAGCAGCAACTGGCGGATCGAGAAATGCACCAGCGGCAACTCCGTCGAGGGCCGAAATGGCGCATCGCGAGTGGCATATTTCTCATCCATATCGTCTACCGCTGATTATACCCGGTACTGGCGTCAATCGCCGCGCCCGTTTTACTCCCGACCGCAAGTAAAATGCCACGTCGAGTTCTGACCACAACGGCACAACGGGCACGACGTAGGTTGAAAATGGCTTGGTATCTCTTCCTTTGTGAGCTTCGTGCCGTTGTGGTTAGCCCTCTACTGAAAGAGTAGTATAGTAGTGGCAATTGGCCGTGTGTTACGCTAGACAGTGGCAGCTTTCGCTGTCCGATCCCGGCAAATTAACGCCGCGACGAGACCTTTCTAAATGCTCTATTTTGCCAGCGGATCGCCGACCACCGAGTTGTCCGATGCTGAATTGCGGCAGGCTTTAGGCGCGTTTTTGACCAAGTTTGGCCGGGCGGACCACGTACTTGCCGTGCCGCCCGATATGTCCCGCGTCCATAGCCAGGCGGGCAAGCTCACCTGCATGGTACACGAGCTTCTGGGCGATCGGCTCGTCGATGTCCTTCCTGCACTCGGCACCCACGACGCGATGGGTGCCGAGGAGCTGGCCGAGATGTACCCGACGCTCCCGGCGAGTCTGGTTCGCGTCCACCGCTGGCGCGACGATGTGGAGACGATCGGTCACGTTCCGTCGGATTTCGTCCACGAGGTGACCGAGGGCAT
The DNA here is from genome assembly GCA_040901765.1 of Pirellulales bacterium. Taxonomy (GTDB): domain Bacteria; phylum Planctomycetota; class Planctomycetia; order Pirellulales; family Lacipirellulaceae; genus JBBDYG01. The sequence continues at coordinate 26,494 of JBBDYG010000092.1, read as the reverse complement.
CTACTCGCGCCCCTGGCCGGCCCAATTGAATCGGCTCATCTCGCAAGGGGGACACGATTTAGTCCTCTCCATCGGGCAGGTCGTTCCGCACGAAGTGATCGGGATGGCCAACTACAACAAGAATCTGTTCGTCGGCACTGGCGGCCCGGCGGGAATCAACGAAAGCCATTACATCAGCGCGGTTTACGGCATGGAACGGATCATGGGCCGCGCCGACAACCCCCTGCGCCGCATCCTCAACTACGCCCACGACAAGTTCCTGGTAGATTTGCCGGTTGTGTTCGTCCTCACGGTCATCGGCCGCAATGATACGGGGAACCTGGTCGTCCGCGGTCTGTTCATTGGCGACGACGTCGAATGCTTCCAGCGAGCCTCCGAACTGTCGGTAACAGTGAACTTCGACGTGCTCGAAGAAGCTCCGAAGAAGATCGTCGTCTATCTCGATCCGAAGGAGTTTAAGACGACTTGGCTCGGCAACAAGGCGATCTACCGCACGCGGATGGCCGTCGCGACCGGCGGTGAAGTAGTGATCCTGGCGCCCAACGTCAGCCGGTTCGGCGAAGACCGGGCGATCGACGCGCTGATTCGCAAGTACGGCTACCGCACCACCCCGGAGGTCATTCAGTTCGTCGCCGACAACGCCGACCTCCGCGATGCACTTTCCGCTGCCGCCCACCTGATCCACGGCTCCTCCGAGAACCGCTTCACGATCACCTACTGCCCCGGCAAGCTGACCCGCGAGGAAGTCGAGGGAGTCGGCTATCAATTCGGCGATCTCAGCGAGCATATGCGGCGGTATCAGCCAGAGAACCTACAGCCGGGTCCGCAAACGGTAAATGGCGAAGAAATCTTCTACATTCCGAACCCCGCGCTGGGCCTTTGGGCGCACAAATCCCGGTCGGATCTCTTAGCCACGGATGAAACACGGATCGAACACGGATAAGAAAGAAGATAAGGAACGCTAATCTTCGCTAATCAACACTAATCCGGAGAAAGTAAGAATCCCGAATTCATTAGCGTAGATTAGCGCTGATTAGTGTTCCAAAATTCTGCCTCTTTTATCCGTGTTCGATCCGTGTTTCATCAGTGGCTAAAAAACTCCTCTGCTGCCGCCATGACATCACCTTCCCACGAACCGCGGAACTTGATTCGACTGTGGTTCTGCGTGGTGGTGGGAATCGCCCTCTGGTTCACGCCGCCGCCGGACGGCCTCAACGTACAGGCATGGCACGTCTTTGGCGTGTTCGTGACCACGATTCTCTCATTCCTCGTCCGTCCGCTGCCGATGGGGCCGTGCGTGCTGCTGGCGCTATTGGTCTTGGCCACAACGGGTTCGCTTGCGCCGGTGGCCGGAGCATCGTCAAATCTGGTTCCAAATCCACCGCTGTCGTCTAGCGAGGCCATTGCTCAGTCGTTCAAGGCGTCACTTAGCGGGTTCGCCGATACGACCGTGTGGCTAGTCGTCGCCGCATTTTTGATATCGGGCGCGGTGATCGAATCGGGCCTCGGCCGACGACTTGCGCTTGTGTTAATCGATCGCCTGGGGCGAACGACGCTTGGACTGGCCTACGCCATCACCAGCGCCGAAGTGCTACTGGCGCCATTCATCCCGTCCAATACGGCTCGGGGCGGCGGCGTCATGGCGCCGATTGTGCTGTCACTTAGCCATGCATTAGGATCCGACCCCGTCACTAGCCCCCGACGGGCCGGGCAATTCCTCGCGCTGTGTGGTGCCCACGCCAATCTGATCTCGAGTGCGATGTTTCTCACCGGCATGGCTGCCAACCCCTTGGTGAGCAAGGCGGCGCGAGAGCTGCTGCAAGTCGAGTTCGGATGGAGCCGCTGGTTCATCGGAGCCGTGGTGCCAGGACTGCTCAGCGCACTCATCGTTCCGTTCCTGCTCTATCGCCTTACCCGGCCGGAAATAACGGACGCCAGCGCGGCTCGTGGCGAAGCTCGCGAACAACTCTCTGCGATGGGCCGCTGGACGCCGCGGCAAATTGCGATGTCCATCGTGCTGGTCGCAATGCTCGTACTGTGGGCTACCGAGTACTTCCAAAAGGAAATCTTCGGCGCGTCGCTGCCGGCGACTCTCGTGGCAATGATGGGCGTCGCAACGCTCGTGGTCCTCGGTGTGCTGCCGTGGCGGAGCGTCGTCGGCAATGCCGCCGCTTGGGATGCCCTGATTTGGCTCGGCGGAATGGTCAACATTGCCGATGCGCTCAAGACCACCGGTTTTGTCGATTGGTTTGCGGATCAAGTCCACACTCAGGTCACTGGCTTCTCGCCGCTGCTGGCCGCCCTCGCCCTGGCCCTTATTTACTTCTATTCGATGTACGCCTTCTCGATGCTCACCGGGCATATTTTGGCGTTTGTCGGCGTGTTCATGACAGTCGCCAGCAGCGCCGGCTCCCCGCCGCTGCTGATGGTCGCCATGCTCGCCTACTTCTCCAATCTCTGCGGATGCACGACTCACTACTCCAGCGGCCCAATCATCATCTACTTCGGCCTGGGCTACGTCACCGTCGCCCGCTGGTTCGCGATCGGGTTTATCGTGTCGCTGGCCCACCTGGCTATCTGGCTCGGCGTGGGGCTGCCCTATTGGAAACTGCTGGGCTGGTGGTAGAAATGCTTAATTGAGTCGCGGCGTGTGATGGCCGCCTACACGGCGTGGATATTTCAATGGAACTAATTCACTGGCTGTACAGCTTTGGCCTCAATACTTGCAATTTCGGTGATCGTTTCCGATTAGGAATCAACCCATTTACGGGCGAAGAGGTTAGATTTCCAATTGACGACGGGCTGTCGGGGCATCAAATTCGTTCCGTGAAAAGCGTGTTTGCTCTCCACGGCATCCGAGGTCCTGAGCCTGAGTGCGAAGGGTACGCGTTTTACGGCGTAGACGGCGAAAGCGTTCGTTTCAGGGGAAGTGATTTTGAGAAAGACTCGGTAGTTTCGATGGCCGTCGAAATTACTGTCAAGAAGCTGGTTGACGAAATCGTCTCAATTGTTTTTGATGTTGCAAAGGCAGGTGGTTTCGCACTGTCGTCCGACGCCGGAGATTCCGTTCGCATCCTTGATCGGGAGCTCGACGCCACTATATTGGCACGCTGGCCCGATGCACAATTGATTCGTTCCGTTCGAGAATTGCGCATTTGGATCGAGCAAGTAATCGGCGCTCAGCAAGGTCTGTGGTAACGTGGCTCAATCGCTCCTCAAACAGATCGCAAAATCAAATTCGCGGAATTCTCGTCGCAACTGAGATCGTTATCCCCGCGATTTAGAAACCAATCTATGGCGTGTTTTTTGCCGACACCCCGATCGCGTCGAAGTCGTCGCTGTGGGTGCGTTCAGGACCTAGCTGGGTTATAATCCAACGCTTCGTCAAAAACTCTACTTCGGGGATCCACCTATGAACCGTCCAATCTTTGTAACTCTTATTCTGGCGCTGACTCATCTTAGCACCGCCGCCTTCGCCGATGTCCGCCTGCCGCGGATATTCACGGACCACATGGTCCTGCAGCGCGAAATGCCTGTGAACGTCTGGGGTTGGGCCGATCCCGGCGAAAAAATCACCGTCGAAATCGCCGGCCAATCGCACTCCGCCACCGCGGATGCCGATGGAAAGTGGCGTGTCACGCTCCAGCCCCTGGCTGTGGGCGAGCCGCTCAAGCTAGTTGTCAAAGGCAATAACCAGGTAGAAGTGAACGACATTCTCGTGGGCGAGGTGTGGGTTTGCTCCGGGCAATCGAACATGGAATGGCCCGTGTCGCATTCGGACAACGCCGACTTGACCCGCGCTGCGGCCAATACGCCGCAAATTCGTTTTCTCCAAGTCAAAGCGGTCGGAACGCAGACGCCCAATACCGATATCGAGCAGCGGTGGGTGGTCTGCACCCCCGATAGCGTCAACGGCTTCTCGGCCGTCGGTTACTTCTTCGGTCGTCAGTTGCACCAAACGCTGGGCGTGCCGATCGGGTTGATCGACAATTCGTGGGGCGGTTCGTCGTGCGAAACCTGGGTACCGCGCGAGAAGTTCGAAGGCGAAGCGCTGTATGAACCATTGCTCGCCCGTTGGAAGCAGACCGAGTCGGAACACGACGAAGCGAAACTGCGGGGCGACTATGATGCGCAGCTCGCCGAGTGGCGCACCGCCCGCGATGCCGCCGAAGCCAGGGGCGAGGCCGTTCCCGCACAACCGGGCATTAACAACCCGCTGTTCGCTCAGCATCGGCCGGCCAACTTGTACAACGCGCGGGTCGCGCCGCTGTTGCCATTCGCCATTCGCGGCGCGATTTGGTACCAGGGCGAATCCAACGCCGACAGGGCTTATCAGTATCGTGACCTGTTCCCGCGGATGATCGCGTCTTGGCGCGACGCCTGGGGGCAGGGCGATTTTCCGTTTTACTGGGTCCAACTCGCCGACTTCATGCCTGAAAAACCCGAACCTGCTGAGAGCCCTTGGGCCGAGCTGCGCGAAGCCCAAACGATGACGCTCGACCGCCTGCCGAAAACCGGGCAAGCCGTGATCATCGACATCGGCGACGGCAAAGACATCCATCCCCGCAATAAAGAGGAAGTCGGCAAACGACTGGCCCGCTTAGCCCTTGCGAACGATTATGGCGTGGCAATTTCCGATGCCAGCCCGCGGTACGACCACTTCGAGGTGAACGAAAATAAAGCGATCGTCACTTTCCGTCATTTCGGCGAAGGATTGATGGACTTGGACGTTCCCGAGATTCGCGGTTTCACCCTTGCCGGCAAGGACCGCAAATGGCATGTGGCACAGGCGAAAGTCATCAGCCCCAGTCATCAGGTCGAAGTCACGTGTGACGCCGTCCCCGAGCCGGTCGCCGTCCGCTACGCCTGGGCCGACAACCCCGTGGTCAACCTCTATTCGTCGAGCGGCCTGCCCGTGACGCCGTTCCGCACCGACGACTGGCCAAGCGTAACGGCCAACAATAAATAGCCCGGTCATCCTGGCCGGGCATGGCCATCCATTTTTTAACCACAACGGCACGAAGGACACAAAGCGGAGGGAAAAGAGCTTCAATTCTGCGTGGTATACTTCGTGTCGTTGTGGTTATCCGGTTATTGCGCGTCATTTGTTCGCGCACTCGCAAATGTCAGGCAAGAAAGCCTGACCTACCCGAAAATCCCGCGCTTCAAAAACGCCTTGCGTGCCGCGGCTTCGTCGGATTCGATGTCGAACACCTTGTCGAGCCGGGTGATTTTGAACACCTGCCGAATCTCCGGCGAGATGCCCGACAGCTTGAGCTTCACCTTGAATTCGCCGCACTTCTTGTTGATTTGCACGAGCTTGCCGAGCATCGACGACGACATGAACTGAACCTTGCTGAAGTCCAGAATCACCTTGTCCTCGGTCGTTTTGTCGAGGGCGGCAAGCACGTCGCGGGAGACGGTCTCGAGCTGCGTTTCGTCGAGAATCCGCGGCGTGTTGAAATAAATGGTCAGGATGCCGTCTTGGGCTGCGGTGCTGATAGACATGGGGAAGTAAGAAGCGATGAAGGATGAACGATAAGCGATGAACGATAGATGTGATCGCGACAACTCATCGTTTATCGCTCATCGTTCATCGCTTCCTTAAAGCGTTACCAGCGTCGGCCACCACCACCGCCGCCGCCACCTCGACCACCGCGACCACCACCGCCACCAGGACCGCCGGATGGCTTGGGTCGGGCTTCGTTACAGGTAATTGTTCGGCCATCGACCTCGCGCCCGTTCATCTCCTCGATCGCGGTCCGGGCTTCGTTGTCGTTATTCATCGATACAAACGCGAATCCGCGCGAGCGACCCGTTTCGCGGTCCATGACCACCGCGACCTCATCAACCCGGCCGTATGCGGCGAATTCCTGCTCGAGCGTGTCGTTATTGGTTTCGTACGAGAGGTTGCCAACATAAATCTTCATGCCTGACTCCAAGCAACTTACTTCCGCGATCGGCCTGGAGTCCTACGAGGGCTACCAATCCTCCCGGAAAACTTACTGAGGGGTCTCTGGGACCGATTCCGAGTATACCGCCCGGTAAACCGCAAGTCTAATCCAGGCGCTAGAAATCGTGGGCGGCAACTGCCGACGCGCACGCCGATCAACTCGAATGAAGGGTGTCACTTCTGGGGCCGCGTCCGTCGCTTGCCGCCCACGACTCGTTTCCCCGCGGGCGTTCCACCCACGGCCCCTCCTGACGGTCCGGAATACGCGGTCACTTCGTCCTCGTCGGTCGAAAGCTCCACGTCAAAGTTACTGCTGCCCATGGCGTCTTCCATGTCCACGTCGTCCGGGTCGCCGCCGCCAATGTTCGTTCCGCCCAAACCTCCCACGGCCGAACCCCCTCCCGGCGTGCCGGCGGCATGTGTGTCCGGGTGCTTGTCGTGCGATTGAGACGGCAAATCGGAGAATAGGATTTCATTCTCGTTATCTTCCATGTTGGCCGGTTCCGATTCTTCGGCGTCCGGCACATTGATTGACTCGATCCCCGTCTCCGCAACCCGCCCAGAATTAAATTCCACTTGATCGTTTTCCATCCGTTCCGCGCAAGCGGCGCAGTATCTCGTATAAGGAACGACCGCCAAACGAGCTTCTTTGATCTTGCGGCTACAATCTTCGCAGTTGCCGTACTGGCCGCGGTCCATTCGATCCAAGGCGGCCAAAACCTCGTCGCGAAGGTGCGATTCAGTTTCCAGCAAGGTTGAATTTAGCTCCTGCATGTAGGTCTCTGTGCCGAGATCGCCCAAATGCATCGGTACGCTGGAAAGATTGCCGCCCACATCGCCCCCCGTGCTAACGCGGGTTTGCTCTTCGAGCGCCTGAGTGTCGCCCCTTAGTCGGTCCAGCATGGCGCGGAGGGAGACTCGGTATTTCCCAGGTTGATTCGAGTTGTTCGACATTGGTTTAGCTCACAGTTGTAGAAACCCGTGTTCGAGATGATGCAGATTACATGCCGGAGTGGAGGCGTTGGCGGGACATTCGCCGCAATTGGGGCCATAGAGAAGTTCGGCTAGCACGCGATTCGGCCGCATTAATCAATTTCCGCTTTCCTATGGCAGCCGCCGCCCGATTTCCTCGACCCGATACCCAAACCCTTGCCCGTGAATCGTCGACAGATCGACCCGGCCATCGCGGCGCTCGTACAGCCCGGGGTGAACCCGCGCCTCAATGTCCGACGCGGCGGGGTAGAACTGCATCGCGTTCGTTTCGACGCCCATGATCGTCCTGGCATGGGCCGCCAGCAGCACGTGCGGAATCTGGGCCAGCATGGGGTTCGTAAGGTCCTGCACCATAAGCTGCATGCCGTGGGCCTTCGCCCAGCAGAGCGACAAGATCGCGCCGGTCTGCGTCTTGCACGTCTTGAGCGCCACCCCGGTCCAGCCCAGCTCGCGCCCCCGCCGCACCAGCCGCCAGTCGTGTGCGCTTTCGTCCATGAACAGCGGCTTCAGCCGCGAAACGCTATGCACGTCGATCGGGTGTTCCTCCAGCTCATAGGGAAACGGCTGCTCGACATACAAAACTCGCCGAAACACTTCCGGCTCGTCCGCCGCAAGCCGATCGAGAATTTCGTTCACATACGCCGGATCGGTGACCGTGCAATTGAAATCGGCCGACAGATTCGCGACGCCGGTTTCAATCGCGATCCGCCCCACCTGCACGAGCCGGTCGTAATCCCACGCCGCGTCGGTCCCGCGCAATTTTATCTTGAGGCAAGTCAGCCCATCGCGGGCGATCCAGTCGCGCAACAGCACGGGATGACCGTCACTCGGCTCGTTGCCCGTGAGGTCTGCGGACTCAAGGGGATCAAGCCCACCGATCAAATGCCACGCCGGCAGCGTCCGCGGCGGCGATGCCGCGAGAAAGTCGCACGGATATTTTCCCGTGAAGTCGTACTCGTCCGACTCCAAAAACTGCGCGAGATCGTTGCTCAGGAATTTGCGATTGTATGTGGAATAAATTGGCACGGCGTGCAAGTTGCCGTAGGCGTCGTGCAGGGCGATGTCGAACGGCGAATTGCAAACCAATGCCGCAAGGTGGGGCAGATTGGAATCGCTAAGCCGCGAGCGATTGAACGCGTCGCCAATCTCGAGTGGATGGCCCCAGTGGTCGAATGCGGTCCAAGCGGGAATCAACCCGCGTGTGAACTTGAGCAGCGCGTCGTATCGTTCGGAGTAGGGCAGGACAGAAGGCCACACCCACTGCACGCTCAGTGGCGTCTCGCCCCACCCCTCGGCCGTCCGGCCGTCGCGTCCTTCTATCCGCAGCCGCACCCGCGCACAGGTGACCGAAGTCAATGTCTCCGGACCAAACTTCAGCGGCACCCGAGTCTCGACCGGCAACAAATACAGCTTCGCGCCAACAACGCGAACATCGGTCGGCAGATTAGGAGTAATCACGGATTGCACGCACTCCACAGTCCGAACGAAAGTTCAATTCACCACGGTGGCACAGAGTACACGGAGAAAAAGCGTACTCGGCAGAGAACTAAACAAACCTACTTCTATTCCTTCATCCTGTTGTTACTCCGTGCCCGCCGTGGCTCCGTGGTGCAATAGCTTGTATGCATTCGGTATAAGTATTGCAGTTGCATCACATTCGACGGTTCAGAATTTCGACTCATCCGAAAAATCCGAGCAATCCGTGGTAAAATCACTTCGCTGCTTCTCGGAGTTCCGTCAACCGATCCTTCAACTCTGCGACGAGTTGCTGCGACTTCGGATCGTCGATCAGGTTGTTCGCCTCGATCGGATCAGTTTCAAGATCGTAAAACTCCTCGAAATCCCGCCCGAGATAGCGAATGTACTTATACCGCTCGGTGCGGACCGCTTCGCTCGACGGAATGGTTTCGGGCTGATAAGTGTGCTCGTAGTAGAACTCCGTCCGCCAGTCGCTCGGCGTCTGGCCTTCGACAATCGGCTTCAGGGATACGCCCTGCATTCCCTCGGAAGGCTCAAGTCCCGCGAAGTCGAGCACCGTCGGCGCGAGGTCGATGTTCAGCGCGAATTCTTCTCGAACCTTGCCGGCCTGATCGCGCGGCATGCGCGGGTCGTAAATAATCAACGGCACGCGAATCGACGCTTCGTGCGCAAACCACTTGCCGGCCCAGCCACGGTCGCCGAGGAAATAGCCATTGTCCGAAGTGAACAGGATCACGGTGTTCTTGTCGTGACCCAGTTCAGCGAGCTTACGGCGAATCCGCCCGACTACACGATCAACGCCGCTGATTTGCCGGTAATGTCCCTTCACATTCCGTTGATATTTTTCATCCGTATCGAAGCTAATTGCCCACCGCACGCGGGCCTCGTTCGACTGCAAGAACGGCGGCTGCTTGGCGATGAACTCCGACTCCGAAAGCGGATAGCGCGGAATTTCCTCGTCGGCGTAAAGGTCGGCAAGGTCCGGCTCAAACGGATACGGCGTCTCCTTGTCGCCGTCCTGAATATGCGCCGCTTTGAAGCTAATCGACAAACAAAACGGCCGATCCGCGGGGCATTCGTCGAGAAACTTGAACGCCTGATTGCCCATGCGAATCGTCAAGTGCGGGCGCTCCGGGTGCTTGGGATCAAAAAACCGCCCCTGCCCCGGAAACCCGCGATCAAAATCGAACAGTTCCCGCGACGGCTCCGCGACGCCCCACTTGCCGATGAAGCCGAGGTAATATCCCTCCTGCTTCAGTCGCCCAAAATAACTTGCATCGCGCTGCGCGGGCGAAAGCGAAGTTTGGAAGTCGTCGATCCCATGCCGCGACTGGTACTGGCCGAGCATCATCGTCGCCCGGCTCATGGCGCAGATGCTGGTAGTCACAAACGCATTCTCGAACCGCACCCCTTGCCTAGCGAACTCGTCGAGATTCGGCGTGTGAAGAATCGGCGTCCCCGCGCAGCCAAGCGAATCGGCCCGATGATCGTCGGTTACCAGCACGATAATGTTTGGCGGCGCTGCGGCGAGGATTTCACAACAAATGCCAAACGACAACGCAGCGACAAGCAAAGTGCAAAGTTTCATAAAACCAATCACCTCTCCGCATTACTTCGCCGGCGTTCAGCTTCCGCGATACGTCGAATAGCCATACGGACTAAGCAGCAGCGGGATGTGATAGTGCTCCTGTGCGGCGGTGACGTTAAATTCGATGATGACTTCCGGATAAAAGGTCTCCATCCCGACTCGTACATGGTATTCGCCGGTCGCGAAGGTAAGTCGGTAACGGCCGATCGAGAGAGCATCCGCGCGCAACAGGTCGGCGATTCGTCCACCGCGGTCCGTTTGGCCGTTTCCGAGCGTGCTCCAACCTTCGCCGTCAAATCGCGACAACACGACGCGCAGATCCTCCGCCGGACGTCCCAATGCCGTGTCGAGAACGTGCGTCGTGATGGGGCTGTTGGCATTCATTTCGCAAGCTTCTGTAAACGAAGGTGCGTTATCTTTAACTGCTCGGCCGCGGCTAGCGGCAGTTCGATCGCGGGATTGTGTGCAAGTCGCTCCTCCAGAATAGCAAGCATCTCGACGGCCGTCTTGCTCGTAGCAGACACAATAAAAATGTATCCAAACTTTTCGCGATACTGGCGGTTGGCGTCGGCCAGCCGATGTAGGGTTTTCTCGTCGGCGTCGCTGATCCCCGCTTGTTCGCTGCTGGTCCAATCGCTTGTGTTAGCGAACCGCTCGCGAAGCGACGCCGCATCGCCAATCATCGGATGGGCCGCAAAGGCCTCGAGCCACGCTTCCGGAGACAATGACCACCATAGTTTGGTTGCCAAGGCCGATAGTTCACCATCGGAATTGAATGGACGTTTAGCGAGCATCCCCGCGACCCACGCCCGCGAAGCGCAACACCGAGCGAGCGCGTCGTTGGCGGCGGATTGCGATAGTTCGTTGATGGTCTGCGCGATCGACATGGTCTCTACTCGGGTCGCATCAACAGGCGGCCCACGGGTTCCATCGAATGCCCTCCGCCCGCGTAGGCAAGCTGACCTCGGACGTAAGTCCGCTCGACCGTTCCCCACAGTTGTTGGCCGTCGTACGGGGTCAACTTATGCCGGTGATGAAGTGCTTCACATCGTACAGTCCATCGCGCGTCAGGATCCCACACTACCAGATCAGCGTCGAATCCAGAGACAATACAACCTTTGTGAGAAGCAAGACCGACAAGCTTCGCGGGGTTCGCCGACAGCCATTCAGCGAGCCGCTCCACCCCCAGTCCGCGCTGGCGCGCACCGGTCCACACAGTCGATAGCGTCAATTGTAGCGAAGCAATACCGCCCCAGGCCTCGCCGAAATCGTTCGTTTCAAGGCTCTTCATGATGGGAGGACATGGCGAATGATCCGAGCCGATCGTATCAATCACGCGCTCTGCGAGCGCATTCCACAATCGTTCGCGATCGCGTTCCGAGCGGATCGGCGGCGCGCATTTGAATCGGGTATCCCCATCGGGAATCTCTTCGGCAGCGAAATGAAGATAGTGAGGACAGGTCTCAACCGTAAGAGGCAGCCCTTCCCGTCGCGCCGCTCGAATCAAGTCGAGCGATTCCGCGTTGGCAAGGTGGACGATATGGATCGGTGCTTGGTACTCTCGGCACAGACTTATAAGCAGTTCGATCGCCGCGCGCTCCCAATCGCGGGGCCGCGATGCTTCGTATTGCCGATAGCTTGTAGCGTTTGCCAGCATAACTACTGGCGCACCCTGAAGCTCCGCATGAACAAGCAATGGGATGCGTCGCGCTGCGAGCGTGGGCAACACCTGTCGCAAGTTATGTTCCGCCGAGGCTGGGAACTCATCGAGTCCCGAGTCGCACAAGAATGCCTTGATGCCACAAACCCCCGCGTCGATCAAGGCATCAATGTGTTGTGCGGTGCCGGGAATCAGGCCGCCGTAAAGGCCCACATCGACGTAGCACTGGGCCCTAGCGGCCTCCTGCTTGGCCCGCATCGCTGCCACCGTCGTCGTCACCGGGCTACTATTAAGGGGCATGTCGATCAAGGTCGTTACGCCGCCCGCTGCGGCGGCGCGGGTTGCGGTCGCAAAACCCTCCCATTCAGTTCGACCTGGTTCATTCACATGAACGTGGCTGTCAATCACGCCCGGCGAGATGACGAGATCGGCCATGTCAGTGATCGGAAAACGCTCCTTCGTGTCCACAACGGAACAAACGGCAACAATATGCTCGCCATCGATCACTACAACCGCAGGTCCGACGCCATGAGGCGTTACCACGCGCGAACTCATCAGTCCCCATCGCGACGTCACGGCTTCGACTCTTCGGTAAGCGGCTCGCGGATGAACTCGGCACATATCTTGCCAAACGGTTCGTCGGTTGGCACAAATATCTCGTTTGGATTGTCCAGACCAAAAGGCGCAAGATTCACCAATAGTCGATGTTGGTTCGGCATCTCCAGTCGAATGGAATCTACATTGGCTTCGGCCGATAAGGAAAAAACGGCGGTAGCCATGTCGTTCAGGGTTGCCTGCACCGAGGGGCTGTACTTGGCCGCAAAAGCCTCGATGAGTGTGACTCGGACTCGCTCCCGCGCTGCCCGAAAATCCGTCGGCGGCGATTCGTACGACCATTCCGCGGCAACCGTCGTGGCCAGAATCCGGTCGTCGGTATCGGCAAGCGTTGTGTATTGGTCGTGTAGAAATCCAGCGAACCCCGACTCGGCAGTCTTCATCAGCGACAAGCCTTGTATGCCGGTCAGCATGTTGCATTCGATCTCCTCATCGGCCCCGCGCACGGCGGTTGCGGAACATGTGAATTGCTCGGAAGTGCTGCCAAGGAACGATTGCGAACAGGGATATCCGTCGATTTCAAGTCTCCGCCAGGCATGTTCGACAATCTGGACGCGCGCCAAATCCACATGGGAAAAGTTGCCGAGGAAGTGCCGCGCCAGCAGCCCGGAAAACGGTTCCAGTGCCCGCACGTCGTGCTGCCGTGCAAGGGCATATACGGTGTTCTTCATCGTATCGGTCGGAATCACCAAGTGGTTATCGCCATCTGTATACGCGGCGGAGAAATCACCGCTCAGTTCGATGTCTACCGATAGCTCGACGACTTCATGGGTTTTCCCCTCTCGATGAACTTTGGCCAGCCTAACTCGCGACTTCCCATAGCTATCCTGCCAAAGAATGACCTTCATGGCGCAATCTCCGCCAACTGTGCTAATGTTCGAGCAAGAACCTCCACACCCGCGCCAATCGCCTCCGGCGATGAATATTCATCCGGCCGATGACTCACTCCGCCGCGGCAAGGAATGAAGATCATGCCAATCGGGCAGAGGAGCGCCATGAACAGAGAATCGTGATAGGCCCGGCTGATCATCCGCTGATATTGCAGCCCTGCGTCGTGACATGCGGCCTCGATCGTTGCGGCAATCTGCGGGTCGCACTGTGCGGGGGGATCGGCGTTAATTCGCTCGACGGATGCTTCCACATTGCGCCGCGCTCCAATCCGCATGGCTAATTCTTCGATGTGGCTGAGAACCTGGTCTCGACGCCCAAGTTGCACGTCGCGAACGTCGATCTCCATGTAAGTCCGGCTCGGGATGCCGTTCACAGCGCCGGGATGCACCTGCAACAGGCCCATTGTTGCGACGGTGTCGAGACTGCCGCTGCCTCGCGCGGCCCGGTCCACTTCGAGCGCGAGCTCCGCCGCCGGCAGCAGGGCATCGCGTCGATCGGGCATCAACACCGCCCCCGCATGCCCGCCTTCACCCGTGTACGTGACGCGAATCGCCGCCGGGGCGGCAATCGCCGTTACAATGCCGATCGGCAATCCGTCGCGCTCGAGCAGTGGGCCTTGTTCGGTATGGAGTTCGACAAACGCGTGGTAATGCCCTTCTGCCAGCCGTACGTCCGACAGTGAACCGGAAAAACCCCTTCGCTGGCGCAGTTCGGAGAACGCATCAGCCGATTCATCCAATAAGGCGTCGGCTCTCGACGGCTCCAAGGAGCCAGACAACAATCGGCTGCCCAAGCAGCCCACGCCGTAACGCGTCGGTTCCTCCGATGTGAACATCAACAACTCGAGTGACCTCCGCGGCTGAAAATTGCACCGCTGCAGCGACCGGATCGCTTCCAGACCGCCCAGTACGCCGACCGTTCCATCATACTTGCCGGAATAGGGGATCGCATCGGTATGCGAACCGGTCACCACTGCCGGCAGGCTCGGCTCGGCTCCAATCCAGCGAGCGAATACGTTGCCTGCCGGGTCGGTGTGAACGCGCAAACCAGCGTCCGCGAATAGCGACTTAAGGTAATCGCGGGCCGCCATGTCGGCGTCGCTGAGCATCACTCGCCCCACGGCAGGCGCCGAAACGCTCGAAAACTCCGCCAACCGGTCGAGTTCCCGCTGGGTGCGCGTGTAGTCGATGGTGAGACCGGAGAGAGCCACGAGGTGATCGCCTCTTACGTTAATGGAGGAGACAATTGCGCCTAGGAGGGCGCGAATTCTGCAGCCAGTTTGTAAACCAGGAGGACCAATACTTCCAGTGCGAGGGCAACATCGTCGGCGCGGACCGACTCGTCCGGATGATGGCTTAAGCCGCCGCGGCAGCGCAAGAAGAGCATGGCGGCGGGGAATCGGCCGGCCATCACGGCCGCGTCGTGGCCGGCGCCGCTGACAAGCGAGAGCGGCTGAACGCCGGACTCTGCGACCGCAGCGGCAAGGCGTGTTGACAGTGCCGCGTCCATTTGGACCGCTGGATAGTGTTCCTGCCAATCAACAACAAATTTCAGGCCGCGTTTTTCGGAGATTGATTTTCCCGCTCGAAGAACCTCCGAGACTAAATTGTGGCGGGTCGAGTTGTCGCTATGCCGCGCGTCAATACGAAGCCGTACTTCGCCGGGCAGGACATTGGATACATTGGGAATCACGTCCATCTGTGCAACGGTAGCAACTGCGCCCGGCGTCCGACGGCCGATGGATTCCACCTGCATTATCCACTCTGCCGCCCCGGCGAGCGCATCGTGCCGCAACGACATTGGCACGGTGCCAGCATGTCCTGCCCTGCCGATAAAACGTACCGCAGCCCGCGTTTGACCGGCAATAGCTGTCACGATGCCGACCGGAAGGCTTTCCTGCTCCAGGACCGGTCCTTGTTCGATGTGTGGCTCAATGTAGCCAACGACCTTTTCGCGATCATAGCCAACTGTATCAACGCAATCCGACGCGGTCTTTCGGAATGACTCGACCGCTGACCGCATGGAAACCCCGCACTCATCCACTCGATCAAGCAAGGCAGAATCGAAATTGCCAGCCACGGCACGCGAGCCGATGAACGGCGTGCGATAACGGATGCCTTCCTCTTCGCAAAATCCGATCACGTCGATAGCGAACGGCATCCGAGCCGATTCGGCACGCAACAATTCCGCTAGTCCGAGGCCGATGAGCACGCCCAGTGGGCCATCGTAGCGGCCGGCGTTCACCACGGTATCCAAATGAGAACCGACGAGCAGAACCTGCCCCGTCGGCCGGTCACTCGTCGACCGATCGAAACGGCCAATTAAGTTTGCTAGCGGATCAAGCCGCGTCGGCATTCCAGTAGCGGTCATCCAATGTCGCAACTTTTGGTGGGCCGCCACCATCGCCGGCGAGCAGAACCTGCGCGTGAGCTGCGTCGGATCCTCAGTGCAGGCGGCCAAGTCGTTGCAGCGATCCATTATTCGCTCTGCCGCCGACCGGCAGCGGCTCGACAAACCATCCACGGGCAGTGTGGAGTGCGTCGTCATATCCATGGCCGAAGGATGTTTCAAGCGGATACCCAGCGATTAGCAGTGGCCGGCGACTCAAAGCCTGGCCGCCATGCGGTTAGTTCCGGGGTCAGAAAAAGAGTATATTGACATAACGCCCGTCATCCAAGCGGAATACGAGTTCCGAATGGTCAACTCGGGCAAACCGCCGATATCCGACCGTCCATGCGCGACTATTTGCTTGTCTTTATCAACGGACGCCGCCATTTGGTCCGCGGTGCGGATTGCTGGCTGACCCTTAGCGATTTTCTGCGCGGTCGGCTCGGTTTGGTGGGAACGAAAATCGTCTGTTCCGAAGGAGACTGCGGCTCTTGTACCGTGCTGGTCGGCCAGCCTGCTGGCGAACATTTACAGTATCGTTCGATCGATTCTTGCATCGCCCTGATGTTTCAACTTGATGGCCGGCACATCGTCACCGTCGAAGGGCTTGGCGGGTCGGAGGAGCTAACCCCCGTCCAACAATCGCTGGTGGGCTGCCACGCTTCGCAGTGCGGCTTCTGCACGCCGGGATTCGTGATGTCGATGACCGGGCTGTTGGAAGAGAGCCGCCAACTGGATGAAGAGGACTGGCCGCAAGGCCTCACCGGCAATCTCTGCCGCTGCACAGGCTACGTGTCGATTTTTGAAGCCGGCAAGCAACTTGGCGACCTTCAAGTGCAGTCGCTCAACGATCGATATCCACCTGAAACGATGTTGAACGAATTAGCTGCCGAGTCACAGGCACCCTTCGGGATTGAAACCGAAATATATGGTCAACCCGGGCGGCTCTTCGGCCCGACTCGTCTAAGCGATGCATTAGAATTCTTGAAACGAAACCTGAGCGCCAAAGTGGTCGCCGGTGCAACGGACGTCGGCGTCCAGATCAACAAGGGCATTATCGCGCCGTCGGTAGTGCTTGATCTGAACCGCATCGAGGGTTTGGGAGACGCGGGCATTGAGCATGGCGCTGACGGCCCGACTCTGATCGCAGGGGCACGGGCGACCTGGAGCCAAATTGAGACGATTTGCCGCGAGGAGGTTCCAGAACTTGCTCGCATCGTCTCCGTGTTTGGCTCGCCGCAAATTCGTCACATGGGTACGATCGGCGGCAACATTATCAACGCCTCGCCAATCGCCGATTCGCTTCCGTTTTTACTTGTCATGGAAGCCGAACTGGAACTGTGCAGCGCCCGCGGAAAGAGGGTCGTGCCGATCACCGACTTTTATCTTGCATATAAGCAATTTGATCTCCGGCCTGGAGAACTGTTGGCCCGGATCAGAGTACCGCTGCTTTCCGCGACTCAACATCTTCGTCTTTACAAGGTATCTCGTCGGCGAGATCTCGATATCTCGACCTTTACGGCGGCGATTCTTATGCAACTTCAGGACAACCGAGTCGTTGACATCCGCTTCGCGCTGGGTGCTGTTGGACCCACAGTCGTTCGCGCTCGCAAGACCGAAGCCTTTCTGAAGGGTAAGCTGTTTGACGAAGCCACAATGCGTGCGGCAGCCAACATTGCCGCGAGCGAAATATCGCCCGTTAGCGACGTCCGCGGGGCCGCTGACTATCGTTATCAATTGACTCGTAATGTGCTAATGAAGTTCTACCATCAGCAACAAGTTTCCGAGGCCCACGAAATTATCCATGTCTAACGTCGGTCAGTCCATCCCACACGACTCGGCCGTCGGTCACGTGACCGGGCGGGCGCTCTTTCTCGACGATCTGCCGCTGAGCAGCGACGAGTTGCACGTGGGTTTCGTCGGCAGTCCGGCGGCCTGCGGCGCGATCGAGAAAATTGACATCGATGCGGCAAAACAGATTGTCGGAGTAGTGGGCATCTATACGGCCGATGACATTCCCGGTGAAAAGTGCTTCGGTATTCATTACCGCGACGAGCCGGTGCTCGCGATGGGCGAAGTGCTGTACGTGGGCCAACCGGTCGTGGTGATCGCAGCGGAGACGAAGGTGGCGCTAGAGCGGGCGCGGCGAGCGGTCAAGATCGAAGTCCGTCCGGATGAGCCGATCCTGTCCATTGAGGAGGCCATCGAGCAGAAGCGGTTTCTCGGCGTGCCTCGGCAAATCCGGCGGGGCAATCCACAGCAGTCGATTTCTGCAGCACCGCACCGATTGAGTGGTATATTCCACAGCGGCGGCCAAGAGCAGTTCTATCTTGAGTCGCAAGCTGCGATTGCATATCCGGGAGAAGACGGGCAATTGATCGTCCATTCGTCGACGCAGAATACGACAGAAATTCAAATTGTGGTCGCCGAGGCGTTGAGATTGGGTCAGCACCAAGTGGTTTGCATCTGCAAACGGATGGGGGGAGCTTTCGGCGGGAAGGAAACGCAGGCGGCGATTCCCGCGATCCTGGCGGCACTAGTGGCCCACAAGACCGGTCGCGCCGCGCGCCTCATCTATAACAAAGACGAGGACATGATCTCGACCGGCAAGCGGCACGCCTATCGGACGCAGTGGGAGGTTGGATTCGATCCAAGGGGCCGGATCGTTGGGCTGAGGACCAATCTGTACTCGAATTGCGGCGCGACGGCGGACCTTTCGATGGCGGTGCTCGAACGATCAATGCTGCATGCCGAGAACGCCTATTATATTCCCAACATTGAGATCAACGGTCGCGTCTGTTTTACTAATCTTCCGCCTAATACCGCATTCCGAGGTTTCGGCGGACCGCAGGGGATGGCGGCGATGGAAAACGTCATCCATGCGATTGCAAGCCATCTCGGCCTCGATCCGCTTGAGGTACAACAACGCAATCTTTACGGAACTCTGGAGCGGAATTTCACGCCCTATGGACAGCATTTCCGTCGCAACCATTTGCCGAAAATCGTTTCGATGTTGGCGGCATCTTCAAGTTATACGAAGCGTCGTGAGGAAATCTTAGTCAACAACGCGCACGATCCACTGCGCCTGCGCGGCATTGCACTGTCGCCAATGAAGTTCGGCATTTCGTTCACTACAAAGTTTCTAAATCAGGCTAATGCGCTGGTTAATCTTTATACCGACGGCACCGTCCAGGTCTCGACCGGCGCGACCGAAATGGGACAGGGGGTCAACACGAAAATCCGGCAGCTTGTGGCCGACGAATTCGGCCTCGATTGGACTCGCGTGTTGCTGATGCCCACGTCGACCGAGAAAAACAATAACACCTCGCCTACCGCGGCCTCGGCAAGCACGGACCTCAACGGTGCTGCGGCAATTGATGCTTGCCGGAAGATCAAACAACGCCTTACCAAATTTGCGGCTCTTCGACTGGCTTCTACCAAATTGGCCCTCACTGAATCGCAAGAACATGTTGAATTTGCTGACGGCTGGGTTTACGATCGGCGGCGTCCCGAGCAACGCATCAAGTTCGGAGAATTGTGCAAACTGGCTCGCCTAGAACGCATTGACTTGGGTGCCCGGGGGTTTTTTGCCACGCCGGGTATTGATTTCAATCGCGAGACGGGGCAAGGTACGCCGTTTTTTTACTACACGCAGGGTGCCGCGGTGGCGGAGGTGGAAATCGACCGTTTCACTGGCGAACTCACCGTGCCGCGAGTCGATCTGTTGATCGACATCGGCCGGTCGATCAACCCCGGAGTTGATCGCGGACAGGTCATCGGCGGTTTTATTCAAGGAATGGGCTGGGTGACCGCTGAATGCCTGGTCTACAACGAGCAGGGTACGCTCCTAAGCCACTCGCCCACGACGTACAAGATTCCCGCTTCGACGGACGTGCCCAGGGTATTCAACTGCGCATTCTTCGACAACGACGACAACGTCGAAAACATCCGCCGCAGCAAGGCCGTCGGCGAGCCGCCGCTGATGCTGGCGATCGCCGTGTGGGGCGCCGTGAAACAGGTGCTCTCATCAATGAATGTCGGTAGCGACTTGCGCCTACCGGCCACAAGCGAGGAAATCTTGCGGTGCCTCACGCTGAGCGGATTTTTCCGTGTTCCAGTTCCGAGTGTCAATGGATCGGCCAACGGCAATATCGATGTACCGGCAAAGAATCCCGTCGAACCGACTTCAACTTAGTTTGCTGTCCCAATGCCCGCGCCCCATGGATTTATTGAAAAGTTGGCCGAGCTTTCGCAAAGCGGGGTGCCGTTTGTTTCGGTCACGCTTGTCGAGACGGTGGGGAGCACGCCGCAAGACGCCGGAACGAAGATGCTCGTCGACGCAAGCGGACTCGTATTCGGCACCGTGGGCGGTGGGCGGGTTGAAAGTCAATCGATTGCCCGTTCCCGGCAGATGCTTGCCGATCGCGACCAGCCACAGATTGAACTGGTCGAGTGGAATCTCCAGCGAGACGTCGGCATGACGTGCGGGGGCGTCGTGAAGCTGCTTTTCGAGGCATACAACCTGCGCACATGGAGGATCGTGATTTTTGGCGCCGGCCACGTCGCACAATCGCTCGTCCGTGTATTGTTGGAACTCGAGTGCCACATCACGTGTGTCGATTCCCGCGCTGATTGGCTCGGTAAGTTGCCACGCTCGCCGAAACTGCGGATGATTGAAGCGGAAACTCCAGCGGAGATTGCCGCGGAACTCACGGGAACTGAGTTCGTCCTCTGCATGACGATGGGTCATCGCACGGACCGGCCCATTCTGGAAGCTTTGTTCCGCTGGGGAAAGGCGTTTCCCTACCTAGGTGCGATCGGCAGCGCGGCCAAGCACAAGGTGCTCATCCGCGAACTGACCGAGTTGGGGATTCCGCGCGAACGGATGCACAGCCTGCGGTGCCCGATCGGGCTGGAGCTGGGCACCAATCAGCCGGGCGAGATCGCTGTCAGCATCGCGGCGGAATTGATTCAGATTCGCGATTCGGGTTCTTATCGCTTGAACCGCCCCGATCTGCGCAATGATCACCCTCAGAGCTTTTCTTGAGGGAGACGGCGTTCCCGTTTTTCGTTACAATAAACAGGAGCTTTTACACTTGGTTCAGTACAGAGGACAAAACACCGTGTTTCCATCCCGAAGCTTTACTCCGGCCGGTTCTTCCAAGTTGAATTCATTGGGTCATACTCGTCGCGAGCTTCTGCAACAGGGTGGCGCCTTGGCGGCGGTGTTAGCCTGCGGTGTGCCAGGGCGGGCTGTTGATGCCAGTGTTCCGGCAACGTCCAATCGCGGGCGAATCTACAAGTCCTGCAAATGGGGCATGATCGAGACCGACGGCAGCGTGCTCGAGAAATTCCAACTCTGCAAAGAGGTTGGTTTCGATGGCATGGAATTGATCAGCCCATCGGATCTTCAATCCGATGAGGTCGTCCGGGCGAGCCTTGAAACTGGGATGCCCGTTCACGGACTGGTGGACAAGAAGGGTTGGGACATCCGCCTTTCGTCGCCCGACCCGGCGATTCGGACGGAAGGTCGCCAAGTTCTGGAACAAGCCATTCGCGATTGCCACGCGTTTGGCGGTTTCTCGGTGCTGCTCGTGCCGGGCAGAGTCAATTCCACCGATGAGACTCACGACGACGTATGGAAGCGCTCG
Organism: Pirellulales bacterium; assembly: GCA_040901765.1. Lineage (GTDB taxonomy): Bacteria > Planctomycetota > Planctomycetia > Pirellulales > Lacipirellulaceae > JBBDYG01. The sequence continues at coordinate 5,276 of JBBDYG010000092.1, read as the reverse complement.
ATCCCCGAGATTCGCCAAGTACTGCCGATGGCTAGCAAGCTCGGCATTCATGTTCTCGTCGAGAACGTCTGGAACGGCTTCTGCGAAAAACCCGAGGAGATGCGCGACTATCTCGACGACATCAATAGCCCGTGGGTCGGCGCCTATTTTGATATCGGCAACGTCCGCAAGTTCGGCCCGAGCGAAGATTGGATCCGCACCTTGGGCCGACGCATCGTGAAGCTCGACGTGAAAGATTGGGGACGCTCGAACGGATTTTGCAAAATCGGAGATGGCAATGTAAACTGGCCAGCCGTGCGCGAGGCGCTTTCGGAACTCGAATTCAGCGGCTGGTGTACTGCCGAAGTCGCCGGCGGCGACCGAGGGGAGCTTGCCGATATCGCCCAACGAATGGATAAGGTGCTTGCGATTTGACGACACCAGAGAATGCGAGTTTCGGAGAAACACGCCTATGTGAGCGAGTCCGAGACTCGAACGACATAACTGTACTTTCCTTGGATCATACCTATGCCCACCACCAATTCTCGCCGCACCTTTCTTAAGACTTCGGTCGCCGCGTCGTCGGCTCTGGCGGCGATGGCCGTGCCGCGGACCGTTCATGCCGGCGTGGATGAAACACTTCGTGTGGGCCTGGTGGGCTGCGGTGGCCGCGGCACGGGTGCGGCGCTCGATGCCTTGCACGCCGATCCGCGCACCAAGTTGGTGGCCATTGGCGACACGTTTCGCGATCGGGCCGACTTCGCACTGGGCGAAGTAAAGAACGACGCGGAGGTCGCCGATCGGGTGGCGGTTGACGACGATCATGTCTTTTCCGATTTCGACAATTACAAACACGTGATCGACGCCTGCGACGTGGTACTGTTGGCTACGCCGCCATATTTCCGTCCGTTGCACCTGGCCTACGCGGTGGAGCAGGGCAAGCACTCCTTCGTCGAAAAACCGATCGCGGTTGATGTGCCGGGCGTTCACTCGGTGATGGCCACCTGCGACTTGGCGAAACAAAAGGGATTGGCGGTCGTTTCCGGTCTGTGTTGGCGCTACGACTCGGGCGTGCGCGAGACGATCGCCCGCATCCAGGATGGCGCCATCGGAGACGTGATCGCCATTGAGTCGAGCTACAACGCCAACACTCTCTGGCATCGGGGCAATGAACCTCAGTGGAGCCGCGCCGAATACCAGATCCGTAATTGGCTTTACTATACATGGCTCTCGGGCGATCACATTTGCGAGCAAGCAATTCACAGTCTCGACAAAACACTGTGGGTGCAAGGCGACCCCAGCCCGGTACGGGCAATGGCTCTCGGCGGTCGGCAGCAGCGAACCGATCCTAAGTTCGGCCACATCTGGGATCACTTCAGCGTCTTCTACGAGTATCCCAGTGGCGTGCGCGTCTTCTTCACCTGCCGGCAACAGGACAACTGCTCGACTTTCGTCGACGAGTACGTACTTGGCACGAAGGGAAAGGCGCAGATTTTGGCCAACGAGATTGACGGCGAGAAAAAATGGCGTTATCGCGGACCGAAGCCGGTGATGTATCGCCAAGAGCACGCGGACCTTTTCAAGAGCATCCGCGACGGCCAGCCGATTAACAATGGCCAATACATGTGCAATAGCACGCTGGTCGCCATCATGGGCCGCCTTGCTGGGTACACGGGGAAAACGCTCACGTGGGACGAACTGAACAGCAGCCAAGAGCGGCTTGGCCCCGCTGAACTCGCCTGGGGCGACGTTCCTGAGCCACCCGTTGCGATCCCCGGCCAATATGCTTTCGTGTAAGGAACAGGCTGTGCCCATAGCGGATCTAACGGCAAGCGCAGCGCCCGTTTTCGCCTCCCCCCGAGGGGGAGGGCTAGGGTGGGGGCGAACTGCACTCCTTTTCGCGTTGTCATTCGCGTCGCTCGGCAATCCGTTGTTCGCCGCCGACGTTTCCGGGTTCGTCACAGAAAGACCCGCCGAGGGCATCGCCATGTCCGTCGAGGGCGGCTTTCTCGTCGCCTACACGCAGCGGATTCCAGGCACCGATGTCTCGTTCGAAATGGTACCTATCCCAAGTGGTCGATTCACGATGGGTAGTCCCGACGATGAAGCAGACCGCCGTGAGGACGAAGGCCCGCAGGTTGAAATCGAAGTTCCCACGATGTGGGTCGGCAAGCATGAAATCACTTGGGCCGAGTATAAGCAGTACATGGCGCTGAACGATGCGTTCGAGAAGTTCGGCGAGCAAAACATTCGCCCGATCACCGACGACAATCGCGTGGACGCCGTCACCGCGCCGTCGAAGCTGTACGAACCAAGCTTCACCTACGGCGCCGGCGAAGAGCCGAATCAACCGGCGGTGTCGATGAGCCAGTATGCCGCCAAGCAGTACACCAAGTGGTTGAGCTTGCTGACCGGTCAGTTCTATCGTCTGCCGACCGAAGCGGAGTGGGAGTACGCCGCCCGAGGTGGCTCGACAACGGCGTATAACTTCGGCGATGACCCAGCCGACTTGAGCGAGCACGCCTGGCATTACGAAATCTCCGATGACCTAACGCATGCGGTTGGCGAAAAACCCGCGAATGCTTGGGGCCTGCACGACATGCACGGCAACGCAGCGGAATGGGTGCTCGATGCCCACGACCCCGCGTGGTACGCCACCCTTGGCAAAAGACCGCAGCCGGTGGCGGCGGCGGATGCAGTCAACTGGCCGACGAAGCTCTATCCCCGCGTGGTGCGCGGCGGCTCGTGGCTCGACGATCCCCCCGCCCTGCGCAGCGCCTCTCGCATGCCGACGGACGACGAAGAACTGCGCGGCTACGATCCCAACACGCCCAAAAGCCCGTGGTGGTTCGCGAGCGACGCGGGGCAGGGGATCGGCTTCCGCATCATCCGGCCCTGGCAGCCGCCCGCGGTCGCTGAGCGCGGCAAGTATTGGGACGCCGACATTCCGGACATCGAGCGTGTCGTCAATCGCCGGATCGACGAAGAAGGTCGCGGGGAACGAGGGATCGTCGACCCCGATCTTCCCGCGGCGATTGAGAAACTGCAATAAAGTAGCCGGGCTTGAAATAATTCAGTCTTCCCCTAATCCGCTGAATTCTTGCGAATTCAGCTACCGCGAAACTGCAACTCACTGCGGAATCGGATCGTCGCGGCCGATCGGCTGACCTTCCCAATTTGCGGTGTCGGTTGCGCGATCGTATGTCAACACGCGATGCTTGCTGCCCGGGGCGGGTGGCACGTCGATCTTTGGCAGCCAGCGCCGATGTTCGGTTAGCACGTTGGCGTTTGTCGGTGCGGTCGCGACATTGGTCCATTCATTTGGGTCGAACTGCAGGTCGTACAGCTCCTCACTGCCGTCGGCGTAGCGGATGTATCGCCACCGCTCGGTGCGAATGGCATGATTGCCTTGATTGTGGGAGGTGATCGCCGGCCAGGGACGTGGCGCGCTGGCATCGCGAAGTTGCGGGACGAGGCTGTGGCCTTCGAGATCGTCGCGGGGTGGCAAACCGCAAAGTTCCAACAGTGTCGGATAGAGATCGAGCAACTCCACCGGTTGCGTGCAGCGGGCCAACTTGCCCACGCCCGGACCGGCGAAGATCAGTGGCACGCGGGTCGATCGTTCCCACAAGCTGTTCTTGCCCGTGATGCCTTTCTCCCCCAGGTGCCAGCCGTGGTCGCTCCACACGACTACTATCGTGTTGTCCGCTAGCCCCGATTCCTCAAGTGCATTGAGTATGCGTCCGATTTGCGCATCGACGAAGCTGGTACACGCGAGATAGGAGCGTACAAGGTTGCGCCACTGGTTGTTTTCGCGGACCCATTTGAGGCGCGGTTCCGGCAAGCTCCAGTGCAGATACCACGAGAAGCGAGGCGTATCGTCGCGGTCGTTGTCTGAAACGGACGGCAGCACCGAGTTGTCGTCGGGGTAGAGGTCGAACCACGGTTGTGTGGCGTAGCACGGAACATGTGGCAAGGAGAAGCCGGCGGCGAGAAAGAACGGGCGATCGTTCGGCACCCTCTGCAACTGATCGATCGCCCAGCTTGCGACTTGGTAGTCTCCTTTATCTTGATCGCGGTGCGGGAATACGCCCCAGTCCATGGCCGGATGATTCCCGTTCGGCGTGGCGGGAATCAACTTTTCTGACGGCCTCGCGCCAATGCCGCCGGGTGGACCCCAGACATCGAATTCGTGCTTCCGCTCTTGATCGCTGCTCATCTGGCCGTGATAGATTTTTCCGGCGGTGAGCGTCTTGTAGCCATGCCCTCGAAAGTGTTGCGGCAGGGTGACGCGGTCTCGCCACTGGTCCACCGATCGAAACCACGGCGAAAGGCCGTAGATGCCGGTGGTTGTGGGTCGTAATCCGAGCATGAGACTCGTCCGCGAGGGATTGCAAAGCGGCGCTTGGCAATGGGCGTTGAGGAACAAAGTGCCGCGCTTTGCAAGCTGATCTAGGTGCGGCGTCTGCGCATGCAAATGGCCGCCCATCGCACCAATCCAGTCGTTTTGGTCATCAATGGCAATGAACAAGACGTTGGGCTTATGGTGATCCGCCGCCCGCGCGTCGGATCGGAACGCCATGCTAGCGCCGAGCAGGAAGAGGAGTGTCAGTGACGTTCTCATGGTGCCTCCCCAATGTCTCGATAGTAAGCCCGATTCGCTCGGCAGTCGTCGGGCCCGTGTTATTCTAAAGGTCTCGAAATCAAGAGAACAGAAAAGGCGATTGCGAGAAGTTTCTCGGTTGATGCCACTGTGCCACGCTGCGCGCGCCAGGTTAGCACCAACATCTGCGAGGCGCAAATGAGTTGATTTCGCATCGCGTCGGCAACATTCATTTGATTTTTGCGACATCTATTCGGGTTGGGGTGTGGGGCGGGGACGGCGTTAACGTGTTAAGCTGCAAGCGGTTACGCGATTGTTGCCTAGCGGGCGAGGGGGAGTTTACGTCGATAAACGAACGAGTCATCTCGTGAGCAAGTCGGCCCCGGCTGGCCTGCGGCGCGGACCGCGAGCGGTGACCGTCGCGCGGGGCGGCAGGGTCGTGGGAAGCGCGCACCGCTCACGGCTTCCGAATGCAGAGTTCGGATTGCGGAATGCGGAATCTAATAAGGGAAAGGGGGAAGGCGGAGAATCGCTAGGCTATTCTCGCTTCTCGCTCCTCAACGGGCGGAGGACGGTTGTGGAATCGCATGGGGCACTCCTGAATCGAGATATTTGTTCAGGCGTACACTATAGCAGAGGGGTGGCACTTTTTCAAGCGGTGGATTCCAAACGGTGATGTCAAACTTCAAATGCG
>JBBDYG010000091.1:0-93310 GCA_040901765.1 Pirellulales bacterium | reverse complement strand
CCGTCGTGAATAGTGAACTCCGTTACCTGCGCCGCATTGGCCGGCTGGTTCGCGATCGCTGCCTCGGCGAAGGCCCAACCACTCATCGGATGGTGCAGCATCAGAACAAGGGCAATGACACGCGGCCGAATTCGAAACATGTGCTACCCCAGTTTAGCCGGATAAGACGCGATCAATGAGGAACACTATGTACTGGAAATGGTTGCCGCTCCACCCGTGGAGGCGAGGATTAGTAGTTCGAGCTGTTGCGCCACTCGTGCAAATAGTTGTGCAGGTGGAGCTTGGGTCGCCTGATTCGATTTGAGATAAGATTTGCGTGACGTCGTTCATAGCCGTCCCCCAAGGAAACGACAATGCCTTCATTGTAGCAACTACCGAGCCAAAATGCCGGGCGTAACGAAGGCAGCAGAGAAGCCCCAATTCGATGCAGATCGATGGTAGATCAAGTACCTTGGATTGATGGTGCAGCCAGAGACGGCATCACCCTAGATTTGTGTCAAAAGCTGCGAGCGGACGTTTTCTTGCACTGATTTCTTGTGCTAGAAAACGTGTGTTACAAGGGTCGATTCTTGGGACGTCTCACTCGTAAATCAGCTTGACAGCTTTATAAACTTGGAGAACCCATCAAGGTACGCAAATAGCTGTTCAATGCTCCCAAGTGGTCTATGCCAAGTGGTAGGTACTTACCGGAAGTGTCATTTACAGACATCGACTTCCCTCAGGTGAGTGGGTATTTCGCAGTTAATTATTCATCATTGTCGCCATCTTAGCGACTTTTCAATAGAGCTCCGACCATCAACCGAATCGCCTACAAACAGCGAGTGAGTGAGCCGGGCGGGACGTCTTGGACCGACAATTGAACGTTCCCCAATGATCGGAGCTTTACTATCCTTGAGCCTTGCACTGAAGCTTGCCTAAGAATAAGAACCGCGCTATCCTGTGCAGTCGGATCTTTTCTGCCGCGTGTTTGACGAACGCCCTTGGCCTTGGTCAAACCCCTGCGGTGCATCCAGTAAGGGTTTTATGTGATTTGTTTTGGGATGCGGTTTTTGTTTGAAGGAGCCAATCTTATGGCTACGACGAAAGCGGTCCAGGGCCGCCAAGAGCAGAAGCGAAGGCCGATTGTTTCGCGGACGTTCTTTCCAGTTCAAGTCGCGGTGTTTGAGCATCCGGGCGAGAATGAACGAAAGAACTACAGCGTCAAAGTCACCCGTACGTTTCGGCGAACTGAAGAGAGTGAGTGGGAGACGTCCGAATATCTCGGAGTTTCCGACTTGCTCCCTGCAGCGCAATTGCTAACTGCGGCTTATGAAGCGATTCAGGATCGACTGGAGCAAACCCATCGGGAGCGCCAGGAAGCGAACCAAGAAGTCGCGTATTAGCCCTTTGTCAAACTTCAAGCCCCAGGTTGTCGGTTGCACCGCACCTGGGGTTCTTTTTTTGCTGAACATCAGAAATTCATTTTATCTTGGTTGTGAGAGATGCTTGCAAGTGTCCAGTTCCCAATGATTGCCAATCCGTAAAACCCATGATGGTTTGTGACTTTTTCTGTCTCTGGCAGTCATCGTGCGACATCGACGGACGCTATTCACACGTTGACGCCCCGTCGAGTCATGTTTGCTGCGAGTAACTCCTCTCTAGAATTGCGCGTGGAATTACACGCTATGGCCTTTTCGTTGCCACAAATGCCAAAAATCGCTTTTTGCTTAGCGCTGGCCTTTGTGGCAATCTAGCAATCAACACCTTATGGAACCACTAACCATACAAACGCCATTGTCCGAGTCGCAGCGGGAACTTCCGGTTGCGGAGCAGGGCTTCGCCTTTCACTACGCTGCGGAGTATCACGATCGTGGCTGGAGCGTGATTCCATTGACAGGCAAGCGCCCCAGTCTGATCAGTTGGCGGCAGTACCAGTCGGAGCGGGCGAGCCTCGATCAATTGCGAAGGTGGTTTTGTAAGGACCGCGCGAACGTCGGCATCGCTACCGGCTTGGTATCGGGACTAGTAGTGGTCGATTGCGATACGCCGGTCGACACTAATTATTGGCGGCAACACTATCCCCCATCACCGCTCGTAGTGAGTACCGGTGGCGGTGGCGCCCACATCTACTATCGCCATCCGGCCGGCGAAACAATCGGGAATCGCGTGCGGCTACTATCACGGCAAATCGATCTGCGAGGGGAGGGAGGATATGTCGTGGCGCCCCCGTCGCAGCATCCCAGCGGCGGCTTCTATCAATGGGAATCCACTGGGGACTATCGCCTCGACGACGTTCCGTACTTCTCAGTGGACTGGATCCGAGCAGAACCAGATTCCGTTTTGCCTAGCCGGGCTTCGCGGAGCGCCGTTCTGCAACCTCGCACTTACATTCGTTCTATCCAGGCTATCAGTGGGCAAGGGGGACACAATCAGACGTTTCGTGCCGCCTGCGTTCTGCGCGACGCAGGACTCTCGCCGGAAGAGGCGCTGTGTGAAATGGTGCTCTGGAACGAGACCAACGCCGTGCCCCCGTGGAGCACGCGAGAACTACTTCACAAGGTGCAATCTGCCTTTCAAGCAGCAACCCCTAACCACGGAAAAGAGTCCACGCATGAGTGAACTCCATCCAGCAGCAATGTCAGGTACTTCAGCGGAGGAACCGCGATCGGACTTAGCGGCGCTTGGCGTGCCGCAGCGAAGACGGCTGCCGGATACACGACCGTCGATTACGCACAAATTCAATATCAACGGTTATGAAGGATACATCAGTGTTGGCCTGTTCGAGGATGGACGCCCGGGAGAGGTCTTTTTGAAAATGGCGAAGGAGGGGAGCACCGTCAGCGGCCTGATGGACACGATTGGCGTGTTGACGAGCCTTGCTTTGCAATACGGCGTGTCCGTGGAGACGCTAGCTGCCAAGTTCGAAGGCACCCACTTTGAACCGATGGGCTGGACCAGCAACTCCAATCTCCGCGAAGTGACGTCGATCGCGGACTACATTTTTCGTTGGCTTCGCTCGGAGTTCTTAAGCACGAATCACGACTCTCAGCATTCATGACCCATGAATCTCAATATGATCACAGAAGCGGACGAGATAACGCTTGCAGGCCACGAGGCCGCGATCTTGGATTTGGCTGGACGATTGGCGACCGAGGCGTCGAATCACCGTGTCGTAGTTTGCCCGCTCAAAAGACCGGCCCGTTGGTACTTCGTCTGCCTCCGCTGTAACGCGCAGTGGTTCTCGCCCCTGGCATTCCCACGATTGCCCGCGTTGCCTTCTGCCTTGCCGTTCATCGGAAAAGTTGATTCCCCCATGGTTGCGTTAGGCAATACGTCAACGCTTCCAGTTGTCCGATGAAGGATCGATTGAATAAGAAAGTGCTTTGCGCTAAGCTCGGTTGTTCGCTCGTTTCAAGAGCCACCTTTTGAGGGACCGAAGCCATTATTCGCTTCCGGCCTGGCCACAGAGTACGACGTGCCTTGTGGCGAGACCGGTGGCGTGCAATCCACGGTTTTTGAAGTTTAGCCGAAACGGCTAATTCTTGCGGCTCGCTGGCCGCTCCCGAGATTTTCTCGGGTCACCAAAGTCCTGCTGCTTACAGTGCGGAAATTGTTTCGCGCCGTAGTTCTAGCTGTCATCGAAAGGAGGTGTCCGATGGGCACAATTCGTCTAGGATGTCGCTTTTGCGATCGTGTGGACGGGAATGGACTGATTGCCATTCCCATCGCTTGGTTCAATGTTGAAGCGGTCCAATCGTTTGCTGCTTCGCAACAACCAGCAACCGGTGACCAAAACCATTTCGCTTGGTACACTCATTTAGGCGTTTGCCCGGAGTGCCAAGAAAGCGAACTCGGTCCGGCCAATGCCAGATTGGCTTGCTGTTAATGTTATTGATGAGAGGTCGTTTGTACGCACGCCACCGGCCTCTTTCTTAGGCCGGCACCCGTACCCGCTTGCCGTCAGGTGACGATAGTCCGACCGCTTCCACGGTGCTTCGCACTTCCGCCCCCAAGGCTTCGAGAATCTTATTGGCCCGCTCGACGGTGACGCCGTGATATTCGTTCCGCTCGTCGCGGGAGACTTGCGATTCATGGACTTCGAGCCGCTCGGCCAGTTCCCGCTGGCTGATTCCCTCGGCAATTCGTAGAGCAATCAGCAGGCGGCCGATTCCCTCAAAGTTTCGCAGTTCCTCAAACTCGCGGCGCTTGAGCCGCTCGTAACTGGCGACTTCCTCTTTGAGTTGTTCGTGAAACGAACGGATCGGGTCAAGGACACGCTTAATCTCTTCCTTGCTCAAATCCATCGTTTTGAGTTGATTGCGTTGTGATTTCAACCGCTCGGCTTCATCGGCAATCCGCTGGACTGCTTCCTGATATTCGGTTTCATTGCGTATCATGATTGACCTCTAATTTTAATAATCCCCCGCGGTTGGCCGTCGCGGCGGGATTGCCGAACGCCGACGGGAACTCCAGTTCATTTCCATGCCGATCGCGAATCCCGCTGATCTGGCCCACGTGGGGATAGAACTCAACGCGATAGGCGTGCCACATCGGCAATTGCTTCTTAGCATGGCCGCGGTGGGGTCGCCGACTGGCCGGATCCCAAGTCCAAACTTTGTGTGGATCAAGCAGATTTAGTTCCCGCTCCAGCTCGCCCGACGCCAGTCGTTTGAGGTCACACTCAAAGTAGCCGTCAATATCGTTCGGATGCTCTTTATCTTCCACAAACGAGCCATCCACAAAGATCTCCGTCACGCCGACCTGCCACAGTTGAGCAACCAGCACGCCGAGATTCTCGACGAGCGCCGCCCGCCACTCACGATCCCAGTGGGGATACCGCTCCCGATCATCCGGCCCCCGGACCAAGAGCGACTGCGCGAGTTCGTCGAGCGACAGGAGATAGTCTCCCGGCGGCAAGAGGCCCTCATCCGTGAAAGGCAGTAAGGGTTTGGATCCCATACAGGCAATATACCTCAACTTGACATTTATGTCAAGTTAGTAACTAAGGCCGCTAACGGCAATTCGGCATGAGTTGCGCTCCAATCAAATAGAGTGCTTAACCTAGCGTATCACTGTACTGGACACTACGTGGCGATACCAATCGTTTGGCATTAGCTGTCACTTCATGTCATCTAGTGACATTCCCATCACCCTTTCGTTTGCAATTTCATATGCTTCAAGGAGACGGCTTTGTAGAATTCAGTCCGATGCATGATCAATCCTCACCTGATCGAAGTGCGTCGTGAATTCACTTGCCCATTAGCCAGAGGACTTCGCAGTGAAAAACTCTGCCATTGAATGGACCCATCACACGTTCAATCCCTGGATCGGTTGCACGCAGGTAAGCCCGGCGTGCGACCATTGCTATGCCATGACGATGATGGATCATCGTTTTCATCGAGTAGAGTGGGGGGTTGGCAAGGCTCGGGTGCGCACGTCAGCCGACTACTGGCGACAACCACTGCGCTGGCACCGTGCAGCCCAGGCCGCCAAAGTCCGCGAGCGTGTGTTTTGCGCCTCTTTGGCGGACGTGTTCGATGGCGAAGCGCCCGAAGTGTTGAATGTTTGGAGAGCCGAGTTGTGGCAATTGATTGCACGAACACCGCAATTGGATTGGTTGTTACTTACGAAGCGGCCGGGGAACGTGCTTCGCATGTCACCCTGGGGCAGTTCTTGGCCAGCCCACGTCTGGATTGGTACATCAGTGGAAAATAAGTTTTGGGCCGGCCGCCGCTTGCCGATCTTGTCGCAGATACCGGCTGCCGTGAGGTTTGTGTCGGCAGAGCCGTTATTGGAAGATTTCCCGCTCTCTGGCTATGGAGTGGATTGGTTAATTGCCGGCGGGGAAAGCGGACACCAGTGTCGTCCGTTCGACCCACAGCATGTCCGAAATCTTCGCGATGAATACGAGCCGAGGAATCGCTTTCTTTTTCAAGCAATGGGGTGGACGAACGCCCAAGCATCAGGGGCGCGAGTTAGATGGGCGCCTCTGGAGCGAGCTACCGACACCCCGGCAGATGGAGGCAATTCCTGACGTGCATCCTCAATTTACGGCCTCGGCTACCCTCCAATGATCAAATGCGATCCACAGAACCTGCCAAAGCCAGTTACGCGCTTGCCGTTTAGATCGAATTCTCATTCAAATGCTAAACTTTCCGCTACTTTACCGTCCGCGGAGAGCGAAACAGTGTCAGATGCTGCGGCAAGTGAATTCGGCGATCCAACGACCAAAATATTCTTAGACTAGCAATTAGAAGCATGATATTCTCGTCACAACAGCACGACGCGCTTGCGACTGTCGCTAGAGACGGCAATGGCAAGCCCGAATGCGATGCACACGCTTCGTTCAGTCGCGGCTTGAAGCTTACTACGATGAGCGTACGAAGCAACGCGGTGAAGGCAACGCTTGAGACTCCAGGCAGTTGTCTTTACTTGAACCCCACGAACTGTGCATCGCTTGGGGCTTTCTTTTTTGACCGATACCTTCAGTCGGCGATGGATCGCAGAACGGAGGCGGTTTGATGTTTTACGTCCAGTGCCCGTTTACGGCGCTTTGGTTGAGATTCCTTCTGACTCAGTTGGACGAGACCGTAGCGACCCGTGGAACGTGTCAAAGTGCTTCGACTGCGACACATCGTTCGATTATGACAATGATGACAGGACGAAAAGCATCATCTAGGAGCGATTAGACCGCGGTTTAGCGGCTGAAAATGGCGGTCTCCGGTCGTCGCTCCAGCTACGAATCTGGTTTGTTGCATCGAGCGAGCTTGCGCCGAACGGGCAACCAATGCAAAAGCTCTAGGCGTTCTAGCGACTTGCAACCTTTTCTAATGCGTCGATTTTCGCACGAGAAATATGCAACGCTATTGCTCCCTCTCCGCATATCGTCTGAAAGGAGAGCGACATGCCCAAACACCGCCATAATCCACGATACGCAAGCGGACTATTTGCAGCCGGAATGCAACGGGGAAGTTCTGACAACACGGCGCCTAGTCAACTGTTGATTGACTTTGATCCACCCGTCGCATCCCCATCAGTCGTGGCTTCGACAATCGATGACAACCCGGCGGTGCAATTTGCGCTTCGATTTGCCGCGCTGCTCGAAGCAGAGCCTTTGACACATTTTGACAATCGCGTCATCTCAGTACTGGCCCGCGAGGAATTCGGAAGTGCTGCCGGCAATGCGCGTGACGCCTATGATGCCATCGAGGCCGGATTCAACATCTATCTCAAGGAAATCAACTTCGATGTGACCGACGCCTCCACCGCAATCGAGCAATTGAACGCGCAGCAAGCACGCCTTCCCGTTCAAACGAGGCGCGACCAGCATCAACTCGACTTTCAACAATTCAGCACGCCGCCGGCTCAGGCGTTGGTAGCAATCAAAGCGGCCGCGCTGTGCAGTGACATGGTCGTACTTGAACCAAGCGCCGGCACCGGCAACATCGCCCTCCTGGCACGGCTCGCGGGCGCAGAGGTGGACACGAATGAAATCGACTTTCGTAGGCGGGCACTTCTGAAACTCCAAGGCTTCGAGCCGACGGCGTTCGACGCCGAACGGCTCGACAATCTTCTGCCGCCCGAAAAGAGCTACCACGCCATCGTCATGAATCCGCCCTTCTCGGCGACCGGCGGCCGCGTGAACGGACACCGAACCGAGTTCGGGGCGCGGCACGTAGAGCAGGCCCTTTTGCGACTGAAGCCGGGCGGCCGGCTGGTGGCCATCGTCAGTAGTGGCATGGCGCTGGATCGACCGGCCTTTCGCGAGTGGTGGAAGGCGATTGCGGGGCGCTACTCGGTACGGGCGAACATCGGGATCGACGGCCGGGAGTATTCCCGCTTCGGGACGACGTTTGACAACCAGATCATCGTCATTGACCATCAGGGGCCGGCCCTCAATGACCCGGGGATCATCACTGGCACAAAATGCTCCGTTCACGCGGCTTATAAGCTATTAAGAGGAATATCGTTGGAGGATGTTTATGAACGAGTTCGCACAGAAAATCAGAGAAGAAGCGGTCCAAGCCTTGCAGTCGCAGCAACAGCAGAAGGGGAATCCCGACAACGATCCGATCGTGGAATTGGTGGCAGTTTTGGTGGAAGAGGGGACAGTGACGACCGACCAGTGGCTCACTTGGAATCAACTCGCGATGGACCGTCCGGAGGAATTGTCGCAGATGATCACGAAAGTCCTCGAGTACGAGAAAGTCAAACTTCCCCAGGACCAAGAGGCGCTGCGGGAGTGGGCTGCCTCCCTTTTGGTGAACACACTCGACCGGTTCCCGCAGGAGTAGGAGAACTCGACACGACGGCACGGCCGGTCGCCGTCGACATCGAAGAAGGGACAGTCTTTGCCGCCTATCGGGTGCAAAAGGCGGTCGTGCGAGGTGCATATCCCCATCCGGCGAACGTTGTCGAATCGACTGCGATGGCGTGTGTCGAACCACCCGACGTTACTTACCAGCACTATCTACCAGCGGAAGTGATTGCCGAAGGACGAGTCTCAAATCTCCAACTCGAAGACGTGATTTACGCCGGGCAGGCGACGAACGTCTTACTTCCTAATGGCGAGCGTAAAGGACATTGGAACGGCGACGGGACAGGGATCGGCAAGGGGCGTGAAATCTACACCTTCTTTTACAATGAACTGGAACAGGGCCGAAAAAAACATGTTCACATTTCAGCCTCCCATCAACTTTGCTCGGACGCCGAGCGGGACCGCGACGCATTGGGCGTGCCGCTCGCTATACTGCACCAAGCACGGTTCAAGCCGAACGAAAAAATCTTCGCCCACTCAGGCGTCCTCTTCACGACCTACTCGATGCTCAGCACCGACTTTTCGGGGGAGAAGGCCCGCTTCAAGCAGCTAATGGATTGGCTCGGCGAAGGTTTCGATGGCGTGATCGCGTTCGACGAGGCCCATCTCATGAAGAACGCCGCCGCGTCGCCACACGGCGGCAAGGCGACCGTCGATCATGGCACGCTTCGTGGCAACATGGGAATCGCACTGCAACGACTCTTTCCGCAGGCTCGCGTTCGCTACTTTAGCGCCACGGGCGCCACCGAAGCACGGCACATGGCCCCGTATGAGAGGCTCGGCCTTTGGGGAGCAGGGGCGCCGTTTGCCGACTTTTCGGCGTTCCTAGTCGCGATGCAGCGGGGTGGTGTCGCCGCCATGGAAATGCTCTGCCGCGATCTCAAAAGCGTCGGCACTTATCTGTCGCGGACGATCAGCTACGGCCCCACCCGCCGCGAGGATGGGAGCATCGTGCCCCACAGCGCGGTCGAATACGAGCCGCTCCTGCACCATTTGGCCGACCATGAGAAACGTCAGTACGACCAGATCGCTGATCTCTGGTCGGAACTTTTAATTGCCTTTGAAACGGCGGAAGAAACCGCCTGCCAAAGGCGCAACGGCCATCGTTACGCGCAGTTTTATTCCGCGCAGCAGCGGTTTTTCTTGCAACTCATGATGACCTATACGCTTCCCGACGTAATTCCGGCGATCGAAGAGGATTTGCGGCAAGGGCGATCGGTGGTTCTCAGTCTCTTCAACACGGGCGAAGCCCAAACGGAACGCAAGGTTCGCGACGCCCGGGCCAATGGCGTGGAGCTATCGGAACTCGACGCCACGCCGCGAGAGATGATCGTCCAGCTCATCGAAAAACAGTTTCCGCTCTTTCAGTATCGCGAGGAGACCGATTCCGTTACTGATAAGGTAGTAATGGTGCGGGTCGAGGACGAGGCGGGCAATCCCGAAATCAATCGCGAGAACCAGCGGCGTCAGCAGGAACTACTCGACAAGGTGGCGGACCTGGATTTTCCACAAAATCCGCTCGACGCGCTCGTCTCCCACTTTGGTGCTGATCGCGTTGCCGAGATCAGCGGCCGGACCCACCGGTTTGAATATGGCAAGTATGTCCGGCGAAAACTTGCAGGCGTGCCGCAGCGGCAGTTAAATGAATACGAGACCCGGCTCTTTCAACGGAGCGAAAAGCGGCTCGCGGTGCTGTCCGGGGCGGGCTCGACCGGCATCAGTGTCCACGCGGACCTTGAGGCGCGAAACCAACAGCGCCGCGTCTTCTATGCGTTTCAACTCTCCTGGTCGGCGGACCAGCAGATGCAGGTATTTGGCCGCGTCCATCGCTCGAATCAAAGTTCCGCGCCGGTGATTCGACTCGTGCTCCTCGATCTTGCCGGCCAGAAGCGACTTGTCAACGCGGTCTCGAAAAGACTTGCGGCGTTGGGTGCCCTCACGAAAGGCGAGCGTCACTCCCTTGCGAGCGATCTTTTCCGGCCCGAAGATGTCACCGACGAATATGGCAAGGCGGCTCTCGCGCGGGTCTATCGTCAGATTACGCTCGGCCAATTTAACGACGCAGGAATCGGAATGACGACCCTCGAACGGATGGGAGTCCTCAATGCCGAGCGAACCGCCGTCCGAGAAGATTGCCAAAGTAACGTCGAGCAGTTTCTGAATCGCATCATGGTGCTCCATGTTAGCGACCAGAATCAGATCTTTGATTTGTTCTACGAGCGTTATGTGGAAGCGGTCGAGGCGGCC
Organism: Pirellulales bacterium; assembly: GCA_040901765.1. Classification (GTDB taxonomy): domain Bacteria; phylum Planctomycetota; class Planctomycetia; order Pirellulales; family Lacipirellulaceae; genus JBBDYG01. Next base: position 82,767 of record JBBDYG010000091.1, on the reverse strand, counting down.
AAACGGCAAAGTGCGTTTGATTTTGGTATGGAAGAACTCCGTGCCCGCAACCTACGGCGGGTCAGCGAACCGCAGACGCTCTTTGTCGATGAAGGTTCCGGCGCTAGGACGATGCTGCACGAACTTGAAGGGGATGTCGATGTCGAACGGCGGCCCTTTGAACTAGCCGTGTCGCTCGCCAGTCTTGGCTTTCACCGGAATCGCCAAAGCGGACGGATTTATGCCGCGCTCGAACATTGGGAAGCAGAGCGAAACGAAGTTCAACTTACGGCAGTGAAGGGGCCGCGGCGGACGCTGGAATCGGACGAACTGAAGTCCAAGTACGAGCGGGTCGAGGTGAGGATTGCGGAAGTGTGGTGGGAGGCGGAGTACGCCCGCACTCCGGCCACCGAACCGCAAAGGTTTCATCTTTTGAGTGGAGCGATTTTTCCGATTTACGACAAGATCATGGGAGCGGCGGGCATCAAGAGTGTTAAAATCGCCCGGGCGATTTTGGCGGATGGACAGGCACTCGTCGGCCTTAGTTTAAGTCTCGCCGATGTACCAAATGTCAAACAACGGCTTGGAATCGGCACGCCTCTCGGCGAAGCCTCACCGGAAGAAATTCTTGAGCTACTCACCGGAGGTTCGCTCATTGAACTCGACAACGGCTGGCGGCTCATAATGGCCCGCATCACCGGGGACGACGTGTTAGAGCTTGTTCTCAATGGCGTTGCCGCCAACCGTGAAGAACTAACCGGCTACGGGCTTTCGGAGGAGATACATCGTTTCAAACGGCGGTGGTTTGTCTTGACGCGGGATGCAATGTCCGTTCTGCAGCAGCTTCTGGAGCACCGTAAGGCAATTCGAGACCTCGCGAATGCTGATGACGGCCAGAAGACGACATAACTGCCTGCCAATCCCCTTACTTTGGGGGGGGCGGGAAGGGGAAGCTTCGCGGGCTTATATCATCCTATTTTTTCCAGCTTGTAAACTCGGCCCACATATCGTACGGTTTTCACGTGGCGGCACCCAATTCGCCTTCGTCGAGGCATTCTGTACTGTTGAGTTTTCGTTTTGCGGCCGTGGCGACCGTTGGCTCGCTCGCCATGGCCGTTGCCTGCGAGTTCGGTTCGCTCGACATGCAGATCGGGATGCTGGGTGCCTTGGTGAGCATCCTGGCAGGCCTGTTTTTGAGCTATGTCGAGCAGGAGGAAGAACGGGACGAGCGGCAGCTTGTGCTTCTCAAACAACTCTCCATTCCGGTGAAGCTTGCTGCTGACGCCGAACTCTATGCGCAGTATGCTGGTTTCTGCGACGCCTTGAGTACACTCGCCATGCAGACCGATCCAATACTCCGCGAAATTGGCCTCCTCAAATCCGCGTCGGTGCGTCAGGAAATCTCTCTCCTGGCGGACGGGACCGTCGTTTTCTCAGGCACCGAATCGTGGCGGACCGTATACGAGAAGTTGCTTCGCGATCCTGAGATTCATGAATACCAATCAGTCGCGTGGGTTCGGACCAAGGACTACTGGCAAGACCCGCCGGGAAGGCAGAGCTTGGCGCTGAACTTTGACGCAGTCCAGCGAGGGGTTCTGATCGAACGAATCATGATTCTTGGCGATGAATTGTGGCCTGCCGGAAATGATCTTCCCACTGCTGAGATTCGTCCCTGGATTGAAGAGCAGTACAACCACGGGTTTTGGATTTGCCTCGTTCGGGAGTCGGAACTAGCGTCCGAGCCGGATTTGCGCGTCGACATGGGACTTTACGGCCCACGCGCCGTCGGCTTTCAAGAAATCGACGAGCGTTGCCGAACTCTCCGCTTCACGCTTCATTTTGACGTGCATCAAATCCGCATTGGCCGAGACCGCTGGAAAAGGCTTCTTCTTTTTGCGATTCCCTATCGCGAACTACTGGATCGAAATCCTCCTCCAGAGTAGGATCACAGTACCCCCCACATGGAGGACTTATACGTGGCCCCCTTGCTGTACCTCGATACGGCGCGGCTGGGACAGATGTCGTCAGCGGCTCAGGATGTTCATCGGGATTTCGCCCGATTCGCGGGCGAAGTCGGGGGATCGATCCAATTCGATGATTTTCTTTGGGGTGGAATCGAAGCGTGCTTGCCTTCGGTCTCTGTGCGTTATCCGGGGCTCGCCGCCTGGAAGGGAATTGCGCCCTTGAAAAAGTCGCTCTGCGATTTGACTGCGCTTCCGTCTGAATCACGGGTACTGCTCGCTGCACGTTCGGCGCAGCTTATGAAGCTTGCGGCGACGCTTCTTTGTCGCCCCTGCCGGAATGTGCTTGTGGCCGATACGGGCTGGCCGCCCTACCAGCGGATTCTCGACTTCGAATGCCGTCGCACGGATCGTCGCACGACGATGGTGAAAGTATGCGAGGATGCGTTCCAGCGCCAACTAAATGAGGATGAAATTGTCGAACGAGTACGCCGAGCCTACATCGAACATTGTTGCGACGGACTCTTCCTCACTGCGGTAAGTCATTTGGGAATACAACTACCGGTCCAAAAAATCGTTCGCCGAATTGAGCGTTCGGCGAAGGTTCGATTTGTAGTGGTCGATGGGGCGCAGGATTTTTGTCATGTGGGGTCTGATCTGAGAGGCGATTGTGCCGATCTCTACCTCGCTGGCTCTCATAAATGGCTCGGCGGCTATCATCCCTTGGGGTTTGCCTTTTATGGGAAGCGCCGCTCAAGGAGCGTCGTCGAGATGGTACTTCGTGACAGCCTTGATGCGTTACATCTGGACGACCCGCTACTGCGGTTCGTGGGCGGTCTCAATCAAGGCAATTGTCGCAATGCTGACGAAACGGTGAATCTGGCTGCACTGTTTTCGTGCCAAGGCGCGGTTTCGGACGCGGTTTTGCAAGGCGATTGGCCGTCAGACAAGTTGGCGGGACGCCTTGAGAACGCGCATGAGATCGCATTACTGGCGGACGGCGCAGTCTGGACACCTCAACTGCCATATTCTTCTCTGCAAAGTGGCATCGTGCTGCTAAACGCTCGCCATGATCGAGTTCGTTCGCTATCTCCCGACGAACTGCGAGCCGCCTTTTACGGGGAGGGAATCGCCCTCACTGCTTACGAGGGAGGGCTAATTCGTTTGTCGATGCCTGCCAAGCGGCTTCAGAAAGTTGAGCTTGCAATGGTTGAAAAGGCGCTTCGGAAGGTGGGTTAGGAAGCGAAACTACATTGCTCCCCTGCCCGGACTTGGTGCATCATAAAGGACGTTATGATGCACCAGCCGACGAGAAGGGGGCTCGCTCCAAACCGTTGTTTTGTGCGTCATGTCGGTACTGACTATCGACGCACGGAATGGCAAAGGAACTCGTCTCATATTCGCAAAAGGAACTGACTCGAATCGGACTCGACTCCCTGCCCGCGGCAATCGCGGCGGCTGGCGATGACGGCATCCGCCGATTCATCGAGTTCTTCGCGGTTACGATCCGGAACAAGAACACGCGGCTTGCTTACGCACAGGCGATCAAGCAGTTCTTTGATTGGTGCGAACTTCGAGGCGTGCGTTCGCTTAATCGCATCGCACCTGTTGTAGTCGCCGGCTACATCGAGCATCACAAGGCATCGCCACCCACGGTTAAGCAGCACCTAGCCGCAATCCGCATGCTTTTTGATTGGCTCGTTATTGGGCAAATCGTGCCGCACAATCCTGCGACTTCCGTGCGCGGTCCGAAGCACGTCGTCAAACGCGGCAAGACTCCTGTCCTAACTGCTGACGAAGCCCGCAAGCTTCTCGACTCAATTGACACGTCAACAATCATTGGGCTGCGCGACCGCGCTTTGATCGGCGTGATGATCTATTCCTTTGCCCGCGTCGGCGCATGCGTCGGTATGAAAGTCGAAGACTTTTATTCCGAGGGCAAACGCTGGTGGCTGCGTCTGCACGAGAAAGGCGGCAAACGGCACGAAGTCCCAGCACATCACAATGCAGACGAGTATCTCGATGCCTACTTTACGGCAGCCGAAACCTCAGCGGAGAAAAAGTCACCCCTCTTCCGAACAATCGATCGTGCTGGGCGGATCACGGACCGCGGCATGACTCGAAACGATGCGCTTCGCATGGTCAAACGCCGCGCAGCCGCAGCCGGACTTTCCGCAAAGACCTCCTGTCATTGCTTTCGTGCAACCGGCATTACAGCCTACTTGGAGAATGGCGGCACAATCGAAAATGCCCAGGCCATTGCCAATCATGAGTCGCCGCGAACGACGAAGCTTTACGATCGCACGAGCGACGAGATCACGCTGGATGAGATTGAGCGGATTGCGATCTAAGAAAGCGTTGACGCCATCATTCAGATGCGCTTCGCTCAATCTCAGTCAGAAGGGATCGCCGTCGACCGGATCCTCTCGATCCTCGTTCTGTAGTGGCTCCGCCTCTGATGTCTGTGAATTACCTTGCCAATCGCCTGCAATGGGACCCCACTCCGCATCACGGGAGACGACATTGCCATCTGGGTCTTCCCCTATCCATACGTTCCAAAAATCAGGATCGTCGGAATGAGGTTGGTGGTTTTTCGGCAAGTCATCTATACGAACCAGCAATGGGAGTTCAGATGCCCAACCCAAAAGTATCGCGTTTTGCGATGGAAGTGAGGGAAGTTCTCGCAGTAGGCCGCGAAGGTTATCAGGCACCAACCGATTTACCAACTCTTGGTCACGATCGTTGCTGATTCGATGAAGGAGAAACGTATTGCACTGGGACAATACGGTCGGAGACAGCTCGGATGGCCGCTGCGAGGAAAGTACGAGCCCAAGACCAAACTTTCGGCCTTCGCGTGCGATGCGCTCGAACACTTGGCAACATATCGCAGCGGCCTCGTGATTGTCAGTCTCCTCGTGATATCGCTTAATAAATGTGTGCGCCTCTTCCATGACTAGCACCGTTGGAAGGGCCACGTTGTTGATTTTGCGGTATCGCTGCAACGCCTCGAATACCATACGAGCGGTCACGGCGATAACGACGTGAATGACTTCAGTCGGCACAAGCGAAAGGTCCAAAATCGCGATGGGCGTGGAGTCCCCCTCACTGCTGCCGATGTATTCGGCGAGCCATTGTTCAAGGCAGAAATGCGCGCTATTGCCAACGACAGAATTGATCTTGGGATCCGAAAGAAAGGTTCGGATGCGGGAGATCAGAAAATCTAAGTATTGACTTACATTCTCTTGCGTAGCGAGTATTTGCAAATGGTCGGCCAGCTCGGCGCCATTGAAAGGTACCGGAACATCTTCATCGGGCCCTTCCTGGTAGGTAAGCCCCCCCAGCGTGGCAAGCATAGCCTGCAATGCAGAAATGATACTTGTGATTTGGGCCTCAGTGAATGCGCGATAATACTCAACAGTCTTGTTAGTGCCTTTCTCCGTGAAACTGTTGTACGTGCTGCTCAGCGCCGTCCTGATAGGAGTTTGAATGGATGCAATATCGGTGTTAGAAAAATCCGCTTTCTTGGACTCAAGGTCTTCATCAATTGCCTTCAAGCGGTAGCCAAATTTACTTTCGTCATTTCTTATGGAACCCGATCTGAGATCTCGTTGTATCGTAATAAGCACAGATGACAAATAGCGGCGAAGTTCCAGCTTCCTTTCTACTTCACTGGGCTCTGTGATCGCCGCGCGGCCTGCCTTCACTTCACGAAGCGCGCGCTTCAGAAGCGGTTTCTGTGTTTTGGCTGTAGCCTGGGTGAACGACGACCATTCTGCGCTGTTCCAAAACCATAATGGCGTTTGTAATGGACGTTCACCATCAGCTGGCGTTACCTTAAAGATCCGTGCCTCGGCCTTCGCTCCTGTCCCAACGAATGCTCGCGAATACTCGCCGTTCGGGTCGAGTATGATAAACCTTGCATTTACACGGCCTTTGCCGCGTTCAGCGTGAGCAGCGGCTAAGGACCAGCGAATCAGTCCCGCTACCGTGCAGGATTTGCCACTTCCGGTGTTTCCCAATACGGCTAGGTGACGCCCGAAAAGGCGATCGGGGTCAATGGACACTTCGGCGTTCCCGGCAAGCGGACTCGTGCCAATTCGAACTCGGCGTCGCTCGCCAGACTCGACAATTGAGCGCAATTGCTCATTGGTAGGCAGTAGCACCGCGGCGCCGACAGAGGGAAATGCATCTGCTCCGCGGCGGAAGCAGTAGTCTGAGCTTCGTCCCGGCGCTCGGCGCAAGGTCCCCAATGGATTGAGTTTTAGTTTCCGCAATGGATATGGCAAATCCACAACGCCAAAATCCCTGACCCCTCTCCTCGTCGGAAATGATGAGCGTTCGATAGTTAGCCACTCAATCTGGCCCACTAAATATCCGTCGTCGACTTGAACTAACGCGTATCCGTTGACTCGCGGAAATGGCCGAGCGCCCCCCGCGTTCAAGGCCACAGATTCCGGTGCTTCAATGTCAAGTACGACTTTTATTTCGTCCGGTGAGACGAAGTCAACATTTCCGATTCGCAGACTTTCCGCGTGGGCAAATGGCGTAGCAGTCATTTGTCGTCTCCACCGCTCGATGTCGAGGAGTCCCTTGGATCGGCCTTATCACCGTGGTTCGCACCCCATCGAGCTTTGAGCAACTCCGCCATTCGAAATGTCGTTCGATCGATGGCGGGTTTGGGCAGATAGTAATCGACCAGCGATTGAAACGACCCGACGTGATCTCCAATCAACAACGTGATCTGGGCGTGTCTGCCCAATTGCTCGTACGTCTTCATGATCCTCGCGAGAGGATCGCTATGCGATGCTACAACGAGGTGAGTCGACGGAATTGTCAGCATATCTTCGATCACCCGATTGATATGCTCATCTCCAAAGCTATAGCCAAAACTAAAAAGGGTGTGATTCGGCCGACAAGCAGCAGCTGCGAAGTCTCGAAAGAGTTCTACGTACGGATAGCAGGACGTTTCACGATCCTTTGACGCGTTGGGGTAAATCATCAACCGCATTGCGTTTGCGTCGCCTGCCCCCAAGGCATCAACAAACGGCTTGAGCGATTCCGCGCCGAAGGGAATGGGGAGTCGGCAAATGGAATGCTCGCAATCGCCCCAATCAAGAGAACCGTGAAGCTTAGTAAACCGCGCCACACCCTCCACGTAGCGAGGCTCCCCTCGAATTCCGGGAGGGTTGTAATGCATGTCAAGATCGAGTCGAGTTGAACGAAATATGGGCGCGACAGAGCCAACGAATCTGTCAAGCAAATGCAAGCCAGCCGCATCCGCTCCGGCTTCTATGAAACGGTCGTAGTTGGTTGTAAATATATTCAGACGATCGCGTGTACCGGCACGACTCGCAAAACTCATTAGGAAACTAACGAGGTAATTGAACGCATTTTCGCGCTTGTCAGCGGGCGCAGTCTTCAACCCGTGCTCGCCTTTGCGCACAGACTCAGCAAATTGAGAAAGTACGTCGTTCAATTTGGTCTGAAGTTCTTCCGCCTTTGCTTTCGCGTTAGCATCGGTGCTCGCAAGAATTTGTTGCCCTCGGAGCAACTCGCATGCAACCCGAATCTGGTCCTCGAAATTACCTTCGCTTCGTCCAGCAAGGGCGGCCGATCGCTTCGCTTCTGTGCCAATCACGCCATCGAAGGAGCCGAACTCTGCACGCCCCATACCCGGGAGAAGGTTTCCAGTTGCTAAATGATGAACGGCATTAGATAACCCCGAACCAACTAGCAGAGAAAAATGCTCGGATTGACTCAATGCGGTAAGCCACGGCTCAATCCGTGAACGCAGCTTTTCCGGACCAAATTCCTCGCCGCTACCGATCCAAGGCGAGGAGGTCCCGTCAGCCAGTCGAAATGTCGGTTTCGTCCCCGCCTGGTCGCCGGGCAACTGTGCAAATGCGATTGGCTGATGATCGTCCCGACACTTCAAGGTGTTCGGATTAGGCTCGTCATTTCCCCAACTCATGCTCGCCTCCTAGGTTCTAAAAACCTTCATCACCTCGTCTCCGAGATGGTTGATCACCTTCACGGCAATGCGGCCCCGTTCCGGCTTCGGGAACGGGCGGCTAGTGTCGCTGTTGAGGGTCGACCAGGCATCGGAATCAATCTCGGCTTTGAGCGTTGTCTTAAGGGACTTGTACGGATCGCCAGCTCCGAGGAAGTAGGCGTGACGGACGAAGAAGCTTTCTTCGTTGTAGTCGGTGTCGATGAACCAGCACGCGATGCCGCCGGGGCCGTCGCTACGAACTTCGCCGGTGCTGGGGTGAAATACATCGACGCCGTTGATCTTCACCTGAATCCGGCCATCGTTCGCATCGAGAATTGCAATGTCCGGCTCGCCGAAAATGACAAACAGATTCCCCTTCCCGGTGTTGGCGAGGTCGCCAGCCATATGAAGGTCAGCGTTCATGCGTGCCTTAAGAACGTGGATCCGGCCAAGCTTGTTGAAGTCGGTCGAGCGAGCTTCATAGTTGAACGCGCACGCGATAAGCACGTCGAAGTTGGCGTCCCCCGCTTCGCGGGCAGCCAGTACCAGGTCTTCGCGTTGCACCGTACCGAACTCGGGGCCGATGAAAACTGCGGCCCGCTTCTCCGGACCTGACTCATCCCCTTCGCGGTATCGCCCCTCGGCACAGACCATCTGACCCGGCCAGGGTGCAAGCGAAGTGAAGGCGATCCGGTCTTCCTTGTGTGCCTGCTGGACGCCCGATGTGCGAAGGTTTTCGAGAATCATCCGGGCGAAGTCGCCAGTCCCCTCACCTGCGGCGCTCGGCGCTTTGAGCGGATCAACTAGCCCATCGTTCTCGTCGATGCCCAGCACGCGATGCGGCGAAAGGCTTTCGACGGTGAACGGCCCGGCCACGCGCACCTTTTTCTTGTCGTCGTACGGCTTGTCGTAGAGGAATTCAAAATCAGCCTTGGTCCCGATTGACGCATCGATCTCCCGTTGCCGAGCGATGCGGGCCTGCCACCAATCGGCGTGTAGCCTTTTCGATTCCGCCGACCATGACGTGTCGGCCTCGCGGGAAATCTCCCACTCCTGCCACTTCTTTTTGAGGCTCGAATTCAGTTGCTCGCGAATCGGTTCGAGAACGCCCTGCCATTTTTCCCATAAAACATCAATCTCAGCATTGTCGGCGATATTCTTGAGCATGATGTGCGGCACACGTTCGTACACGAAGCCGTGCCTCACATTCCCACGGGTCGGCTTAGCGACGTAGTCGCGGCCAGATACGTCTGCCTCCTTTCGTTGACCGTCCGGAGAATCTGTAAGCAGATAGTATGGGAATCGAGCACCCATGATGCGTGCACGCGCCAACGCAAGTGCAACCCGAGACGTGTCGACCGTGATCCACCGGCGGCCCCACTGCTCGGCAACATAACCCGTCGTCCCAGATCCGCATGTTGGGTCAATGACCAGGTCGCCTGGGTCGGTGGCCATTAGTAAGCAACGCTCGACGACTTTCGTTGAGGTTTGCACCACGTAGGTCTTTGCATCGCTAAATCCTGAGGTAACAGTGTCATCCCATAAATTGTTGATCGGAAATACCGGAAAGTCTGCGAGATGGCGCACATAGGTTAATGTCTTGCCAACTCCAACGGTGCGACCAGCCGCAACAAGTCGCCTCATACCAACTTCATTAGTCTTCCAACGGGTTTGTAGGGTCGGTTTGAAGACTTTTCCATCGAGCTCCACTGGGAACCAAGAGGCTGCACCCTCTCCTTTGTCTCTCCCGGCGCTCTGGCTTGTGATGTTGTCGAGACGAAATATGCGACTGCCGTCCGGGGGTGACTTGCGCTCCTCGGTAGTAGCTTTACGTCGAATACCGTCTGCTTCTTCAATCCACGTATACTGACCGCCTCCTTGACCACCCCCCACTTTCTCAAGGTAAGGCGCGCGATACTTAACATGCTCCTTTGACTTCGCATACCAAGCGAGGTAATCAGTTACACCGGAAAGGTAATCTGCCGTAGCTCCAGCCGTTTTCTTAAAGGTTATGAAGCTGATGCAATTCTCGTCCCCAAATACTTCATCCAACACATCGCGTACTCGATGAACATTCTCGTCCCCAATCTGCACGAATACCGAGCCAGAATCGCTGAGCAAGTCTCGTGCAATCGTGAGCCGATCCCGCAGATATGTGAGGTAGCTATGAATCCCATCCCGCCAAGTATCGCGAAACGCCTTCACCTGCTCCGGCTCGCGGGTGATGTGCCCGATGTTGCCATCCTTCACGTCGCGGCTGGTCGTTGACCACTGAAAGTTGCTGTTGAATTTGATGCCGTAAGGCGGGTCGATGTAGATGCACTGGACCTGGCCCCGGAGGCCTTCGCGTTCGGCGAGGCTTGCCATCACCTGGAGAGAATCGCCCAGGATCATCCGATTCTGCCACCTGCCCTCGTGCTGGTAGAAGTCGGTCTTATCGACTCCTTCGGGCAGGCCGTTGAAGTCCGCGTAGAGATCCGCGAACAGCGTCGCCTGCGGCTCGGCTGCTTCTTCGGCCGCCTGCTTGCGAACCTTTGACTGTCGCAACAAGTCGTCGATCAGAACTTTGGGATGGACCTTCTCTTGGATGTAGAGGGGCGGCGCGTGGACGACGAGATCTGACCAGTCCTGCTCATCCTTACCACGCCAGACAAGCTGTGGATCGAGATCGCGATTACGCCGCTCGTAGGCGACGCGGACCGGATTCTTGTCCTCGCTTCTCATGACCGACTGAAACTCTGCCGTGGGAATGTTCTTGCGCGAAGCCTCGTCGTGTACGAGTGCTTCGACGCTCTTACCGACGCCGAGCTTGGCGGACTTCGAGGCTGCTTTTTTCTTGGCCATGCTGCTGCCTTACTGCCGAATCGTTAGCGAACCGCTGGTGCGGTGACAGAGTCAATCATTGCGTCGAAGCGTTGTTCCACTTTGGCAGCGAAATCAGCTTCCATTTCCCACACGTCTGTAAACTCGGCGAATGCCCACCTACCGTAGCTGCCCAGGTTATTGACGCCAGGAACCCAATAAGTTTCCATCGTCGCCTTCTTTTCCTTTGCATCTTCGCGCCGATATCCTTTGATCTCGACGATGAGGTGCAATAGGTCTGGCGTACCGTCAGGCAGCATGTCGTGCCCGTCGTCTACCAGCACGATGAAGTCAGGCAGATACTTGCGCGACTCCGAACCAAACTGATAAGGCACTTCGAGTCCCAAGTTGTGATTCTTGACATAGGCCTTCACGCGTGGATGCCTTTCTGCGACGCGGCAGAATTCGGCCTCCCAGTCACTGTCCAAGATGATCCAGTTGATGTGACTACGCCGAGAGTCGGTCTCCCAGCGATCCTTCTTAGACGTAGTGAAATTAACGTGTGCCGTTGACCCGACCGGGTTATAGGGGTCAAGAATCGCCTTGATGGGACGGTCGCCAACGAAAGCCCGCGTGATGGCATCGGTGATTCGTTTGCACGCCAGATCAGCGAGCGTCTTGTATTTCAATTGCGCTGGGAAGGTGCCGCCTTTGCAGATGAGGTGCTTTTCGATCCACTCACGAGCAATGTTTTTAAGCTGACCAAAAAGCTGGAGCTGAGGCTCGCCGTCGGCGTCCTTCCATTTGGTGAGGACGAGATGCGAGGTTAGTTCGTAAAGGACTTGTGCCGGGCGGACATCACCTGTGTGGACGAGATTGAGATCGATGTCCTCGCCGATGATTCCGGCGTTGCGAGTTTCAGTAGCGCCGACAAGCTCGGGCGTGAGTTCAAGCGTTGAATCGTTAGTGAACTTAGCCGTCAACCGGTCCTCGGGAAGTTCTACGCGATAACCCTCCACTCGTGGGAAGCGAATTTCCAAAGCGTCTCGTTCAGGACGGACTGCCTTCACTTGAACGGTTTCGCGGGGCGGTTGCGGCGGCGCGACGACAGGTTTTGCAGTAAAGTCGAACGGGATTCCAAGCACGTCCGCGTATTCGACGTTGAATAGATTTTGCTCGTTGAGATCGTAAGATTGGCGGCGAAGTGCTCGGCCAATCACCTGCTCGCACAGAAGTTGAGTTCCGAAGGCGCGGACCCCAAGAACGTGCGTCACGGTGTTCGCGTCCCAGCCTTCGGTAAGCATCGCGACAGAGACAACGCAGCGGATCGACTCGCCCAGGCGATCAGGCTTGCCGACCGTGTTCATCACCTCGCGGAGTAGATCCTGATCGGTAATGTTTTCTGCTTGGCGACGGTCCCCGGTCCGTTCAATGATTTCGCGACGAAAGCGATCGATTTCGTCGGTTGCCATTTCACGGAAGTTCGGGTCGAGGGCTTCGCCCGATTCGAGTTGCTCGCTGTCGATGAGCAGCGTGTTGGGGCGTCCGAGCGGGTTGCCGTGCTCGTCGAAGTTGCGAAATAGCTCAAAGCGACCGTTCACAAGGTGCCGGGCGCCATCCTTTGTCGAGCGGTAGAAGCCGGACATGAAGTCGTAGACCAGCTTCGAGGTGGACGTGTTGTTGCACACCACGATAAAGCAAGGCGGGACGCGGATGCCGCTTTGGCGCCACAGATCGAATGTTTGTTCGTAGTGTCCGTAGAGAGCTTCAAGCGCGGTTTGAAGTTGGGGCGGAAGGTCGAGTGGATCCAGGTCCGCTCCCTTGCCGCGACCCTTCTTGGGCATTTTCGGTCCGATGTGTTCCCACAGGTTGCGGTACATCGGCATGTCTTGGCCGGGAATATTGTCGGCCACGGGCACGCGGGGTAATTTGACGATGCCGCATTCGATGGCATCCATGAGCGAAAAATCGCTCATCGTCCAAGGAAAGAGCACCCCTTCGGCGTAGCCGGAGCCGCGAAGGAAGAAAGGCGTGGCTGAAAGATCGACGACTCGATTCACACCGAGTTTGTGCGTCACGGCTTCGAGGCCGGAGATCCATACGCGAGCCGCCTCGCGGTTTTTCTCGGCCTCCTTACGATCATCTCCTTTGAGTCCTTCGTCGTCATCAATGTTCGGCTTCTCACGATAGCAATGGTGGGCTTCGTCATTTAGCACCAGGATGTTCTTGAGGCCCATCAAATCGGGCATGACCCGCTGGAGCATATGCCCTTCAGTTTCGAGCGTGCTGAGTTCCTCACCCCGGCCTTGCAGAAGCGCACGGCCCCCCTTCGAGAGTTCGAGTCTCTCACGAAGCTTGAAGGCGTGGTGATTCGTGATCACGATCTTCGCCCGCTCAAGATCGCCGAGCATATCGCTGGGAACCAGTTCGCGACTTTGGTAGTAGCTGTCGGGATCGTGGGGATGAAGAACCCGCAAGCGGTCGCGGATCGTAATGCCGGGCGAGACAACGAGAAAGCCACGGCTAAAACGTTTGCTGCCGGGATGGCGAACAGCGTTGACTGTTTGCCAAGCGATCAGCATTGCCATCACGGTCGTTTTACCAGCACCGGTGGCGAGCTTTAGCGCCAGGCGGCTCAGCTCGGGATTCGCTTGCTCGTTAGCCGTCGCGAGCAGCTCAAGGAGGAACTGCGACTTCTTCCCCGCTTGCGGCGCCACTTCGGTAAGCCAAATCGCGGTCTCGGCAGCTTCGATCTGACAGAAGAATGGTCGGATTCCAGAGAATTTGTGTGATCGCCAGTGCTGGAGGAGTCGTGCGGTTTCGGGCGTCACCTGCCAATCGTTCGCACTGGGCAGGTTTCGCCAGGCGTCAACGAAGGATCGCACTTCGTTAATCACCGACGTCGGGTCGTATTTCTGCTCCTTTGTCGAGAGCCCCTGAACTTCGTCGAAGGAGATTTCCTGTTGAGTCTCAGTCTTCTTTCGCCGCTTGCGCGGCAGGGGAATTGGGGTGATGAATTCGGCGCGCCGTCGATTTTCCACGAGCAGTTGCGTCGGTTGCCCGGACGAGTCGAGCTCCCAATGGCGGGTCGGATACTCGTAGGGGGAGTTGAGTATCGGTTGCTCAAAGAATCGATCGGCCATGCGCGGTTCTCAAGCAGCCGGAGGAAGGCGGGACATAGGGAGAAAAGAATTACATCGATGATGCGTCAAGTCCTTAAATTACCAGGGGTTGCAGCTGCTATCAATCGGAGAAAAAGGTTGAGTAGGATCGCAAGATTTGGCATCCTGGGATATGCAGCAGCAAACCTTTAACTTTGACCAGTTGGCGCACGCCGAACCCGCCCACGACGCCGAGACGACTTCGCTCCCGCCACCTGTTGCGGCTGCACTTCCCGTCCCGCTTGTCCGCCCTGACCGCCAGCTCACTTATGGCGGCGCCATCCATTTCGAGTGGCCAGCGCCGGAGCACGACCGTGACACGATCACGGTGGATCGCATCCGTGAAGACATCGACGGGCCTTCGCATCGCTTCGTAATCTGTCGCGGCGATACAGTCGAGGTGTTCTTTTCGCACGAAAAGACGGACATTGGCGAGGTTGTTGGCATCAGCCACGCAAACGTGCAAGTCTGCGTTCGATTCCCCGGCGGGAAGGACGGCGTGTGGCTCTCTAAGGGGCAGATCTACCCCTCCATCGAGACCACGGCGAGCGGTCGTAAGAATGGTCAACGGCTGTCGGAAGTCATCGCTGAGGTGAATGGCAGGCACGGTGCAGGGCTTACTGAAGCCGATCGTGTTCTTCCCATCGCCGGTGCGGCGCCGACGCCCAGATTCGTTCTTAGATTTCTTGAAACGCACGCGGGTCAAGAATTCGCCCTCAGCGATCTTCGCCGAGAGTTTGGCTGCGTCGACTTTGACCCGGACAATCCGCTCGCAAATCCAGTCAATCACGCGTTGAGAACTCTTCGAGACTCGGGGCAAGCCCACGTCGTTGAGCCTCGGTGGGGCGAGCCCCGATTTTCCGTTCTGAAACTACCGGACGCGACAGAAGACCTCACGCTCGCCCAATGCCCTCAAACGATGCGCGGAGCGGAACTCCATCGCCTCTTTCGGAAACACAAACACACGATCGCCGAGTTTGCGAAGCAGTATGGCTTCACGCAGAAACACGTTCGAGAAGTCTTTGAGCGGGGGCTCGATAATCAGAACGCCGTGCGGGATTGGCTTGAAGCAATTTTGCCCCGGAGAGACTCGACAAAGACGGCGGCGACCGCGGCGGAATCTGCTCCAACCACGACCGCGAGCTACACGTTCGACGAGTACAAGCAGATTCGGCGAAGCTTTGCTGACGGATCGCTTCCCTACTCCGAATTCCATGCTCACTTTGCAAAACTTTGCGAAAGCCAGGGCGCCATCGTTAATGAGCTAACTTCACGCTTCAACGCAAAAGAGCTTGTCGTCATTGCAGGCCGCATGGGCTCGTGGGACGCAAATCGCTCGACCAAGGACGAGAACGCTAAATCTATCTACCGGAAGATGCTCAGTTCCTTCGTGCTGGACGGCATGGTGTCGTACTCAATGGGCGAGCGGTACGAAGACGCGGTGAAATCGAAGGTTCAGGCAGTCACGCTTGAAAGCTACGCACAAGACTTCGCCGAGAGACAGGCGAAAGCCGATGAGCACTCAAAAGCCCTGACGGATCCCCAGACGTTTTTTGAGTTTCGCACTTTTCTGCAGGCAAAGAGCGAAGCAGATCTGAGCGACGAGCAACTTGCCCGCTATGACGTGCTCCATGCCGATATGACTCGCGAGCGGCGAGCCGCTCAAGTGACGACCACCGTCGAGCAATTCAAGAGCGAAGAACTTGGCGAAATCGAGTTTCAGATCAAGCAGGGCTATCACGACAAGCGCCAGTGCCCCATATGGATCGTACAGCTTTCGACCCGCGTGGAGCGGGCCGCGTTTGACGAGTTGAACCGCAAAGCAAAGATGCTTGGCGGCTGGTTCAGTTCGTTTAAGAGAAGCGACTCCGGGTTTCAGTTTCTGGACGAGGAGCGAGCCAAGCGATTCACCGCATTGCTTTCCGGCGACGCAGACCGACGCGACGTACTTGAAGCCCGAAAGGAGCGACGCGAGCAAACTGCATCAGAGCGATTGCATGAGTTGGCAGAGGAACTGGCTAAGCGTGCTGATGAAGTAATCGAGCGAAGCGAGTCGTCCTTACAGAATACCGTCCGCCGGGCGGACATCCAGGCAGGCGTTCGGGGCCGGGCCTTTTCTGACCAGGCCCTGGCCAGAACCATGCACTCGATTGCCGAGGCCTTGTCTCGCGGAGAGGCAAACTACCTTGACGGCATACGCCACAAGACGCACATCGAAACACTCGACACGGTTCTGTATCTCGCTAAATGGGCGCGAGTCCGAGCAGCAAAGCGCGGCGAGGGTGAGACGACGTATTCGCATGGCAGTACGCTTGATCGAATCGAAGATGAGCCAATTGGGCCGAAGGACATTCGCTTTGCAAAGTATCCGATCCCAGAAGTCTACAAACGAAACCTTGAGGAACTTGTCCTTCGCTGCCAAAGCGCGCGCGGAGTCAGGCAGGCTGCTGAGAAAATGCGAAAGCGATTGTCTCGTGAGAAGGACGATTTTGTCACGTTCCGAAATGAGCACGACATCGAAGCGCTGTCAGATTTTCTGGGTCGAGCCAAGGGCGCCGGGTTTGATGTGGAGCGAATCGAGCTAACACTTGAAAAGCACAAGAGGCTTCAGCGAGCGAACATCACCGACGTCCATGAGCTACGCTCGGCACTTCGTGAGTATCTCGGCCACCGTGCCGCCGCTCGCGGCGACGATCCCGTGAAGATCGCTGAGCGGGAACTTATCGGCAAGAACCTTCCGGGATTCTTCCCTACCCCGCCTTCTGTCATTGCTCGAATGCTGGAGCTTTCTGAGATCGGGCCCGAGCACTCTGTTCTTGAGCCATCATGCGGAAAGGGCGACATCGTTGATGCGGTGATCGCGGAGCAGCCAGACGCGAAGCTTCACGCCATCGAGCTAAATCACTCGTTAGCCGAAGTCTTGTCCGCCAAGGGGCACGACGTTGAGTTCGGCGACTTTCTGGAACATGCGGGGAGCTACGATCGAGTCGTGATGAATCCGCCCTTCGAGGATGGCGCCGACATGGAGCATATTCGCCACGCCCATTCGCTCTTGAAGCCAGGCGGACGACTTGTCTCAGTCATAAGCGAGGGGCCGTTTTTTCGAGTCGACAATAAGAGTGTTGCCTTTCGCGACTGGCTTGAGGAGGTTTCCGCCGAAGTCGAGCGACTTCCAGACGATGCCTTCATCGGAGCAGAAGCATTTCGAGAAACTTCGGTCAGAACTCGTCTCGTTGTGATCACAAAGGAGGGGGATGCTTAAGGCTAAGGAACAGCGACTCATATTTTTTGACCTTGAGACGGGCGGGATTGACCCGAAGTGCCACCCGATCATTCAACTTGCTGCCGTCGCAATTGATGAGCAGCTTGAAGTGCTTGAGGCCTTCGAGGCGAAAATCAAATTCAACCCACGGCAGGCCAAGGCTCACAGCCTTCGGAAGAATCACTATCATCCAGGCGTGTGGGCGAACGCGGCTCAAGACGCCAAAGTCGTCGTCAAGGAGTTCTCCGATTTTCTACGTCGCCATGCTTCCGTGCCTGCCTTGTCAGCCCAGGGTAAGTCCTATCATGTCGCCCAGCTTGTGGCCCACAACGCGGCCTTTGACGGACCGTTTCTTACGGCTTGGTTTGACAAGCTTGGTCTTTACCTTCCGGCTAGGCGGCTTGTGCTCTGCACGATGCAGCTTGCCATGTGGCGCTTTGTCTCAAGCGATGACAACCCGCCAGCCAATTATCAGCTCGCAACGCTCTGCGAATATTTTGGCGTCCCGTTTCATGCCGCCGCCGCCCACGACGCCCTTGGCGACGTGAGCGCCACCGTTCAGTTATTCCAAACACTTGCTCGCGGAAGCCACGAGGCTGAAGGCGTCGCCGCGTAGCTTTTGTCACACTGGAGTATTTGAGTAGCGATTCCGTTTATGAGACTATTCCACCATCAGGCAATCTGATTTTGGAGGAATATGCAGATGAATGAACAAAAGGAACCAAAGAAGAAAAAGACGGCGGCCATCGAGACGCCCGTGCATGCAATCCGCGCGGGTGCGGTGGCAGCATCAATCTGGCGACGGCAGTCGCCCGCCGGATACGTCTACTTTGATTTTTCGCTGACGAGATCGTGGAAGAGCTTATCGAGCGGCAATACCGGACACTCGAAAAACTTCTTCGCCAAAAACCAAGTGGAGCTTTTGCAAGTGATTCAGCAGGCAAGTCGGTGGATCGCAGAACATGAGCAGCGGATCGCTTCAGACGAGAGGGCCGCCGCATGATGAGTAACGAGCGTCGAGAAGAACTGGCGACAACTGACCGCTCCGCATGCAACGAGGATAACGAGTCCCTGGAGTCAGCAGAGTTGGCACAACTCACAGATCCCGAGAAGCAAGCCGAGTACCGCCGCGAATACCTTGCTCAACTCAAGCGGCGAGCTTGCCCAGGCTGCGGCGAGAGTGACGACTTATTTTGACTCGGCCGCATACCTCGGTTGGGGCGACAGACGCTTCGTCCGAAAGTTGCCTCCTCGACGAAGTGAATGTGTTGAGGCGACGCTCCGACCAGGAACCGCCGCTCAGCTTTGACAACATACGAGAAAACAACGAGGTCGGAGTGTTGCTCCTAGCCTCGATTTCCGCGACCATTATCTAGTAGGAGTGGTTTCTAGCTGTCACCATCGCAATGGATGCCAAGGCGCTCAAGAGTTTCTTTAGCCGGTGTGATCACGTCGGTAAGCAGTTTCTTTTCGATGAATTCGTCAGCGAGACTGGCGTCATCGTGCTGTTGGGTGCGCAAAACGGATTTCAAAGACACCGCTACTTCGGCGTCATCTGACGTCTTGTCTAACAATACTTGAAGCTCGCCAATTCCTGGAACATGTGACTCCTTCCATCGAGATTTACTTCCCAGCTGCAAGCCGGCGTAGTAATACCGGGCCGCCGAGGAATCTGCTTCAAACTCGACCCAAAGGCGGAGGTCACTACTCCAGCTAATAGATTCTTTCCATCCCGTCCAGCTTAAGTGACGGGTTTTAGTTCGCACGATGCCGCCGTCTGCAACCCCCAGGTTTTTCACCCGAAGCACGCCTGTTCCCTTTGTGTCGTTTCCGACATTAGTTTTGTCGTTCGTACGATCCAATAAAATCGTTTCGCCCTGGCGAAAAGCCTCACCCTCAATTTGATCCGCAAGGCGACCAACGTACTCTTCCGTCACGTCGACTCGCGATTCATACGTTCCGGAGATGATAACTACCGAGGCCAGGATTGCCGCAAAAGCAATGGAGCTGCTCGATGCCAACGCAACGAGTTTTTTCCGTCGGCCGCTCCGTTGTTGCGATCGCCATTCAACTGGTTCCTTCGAGGCCATCATGGTTGTTTGGGGTTCAAATAATTCATCAATTGTCACACCGAGTAGGTCTGCCAGCGGCTGCTGATGCTCTCGTGCGACACCCTTGGGCAACTTTTTCCGCAGCCACTGACTGATCGCCGCGGGGCTAATATTAAGCACTTCGGCGACTTTTGCCTGAGTCATCCCGAGGTCCATCAAGCGTCTCGCGAAAACACCACGCTTGATCATCCGTCCTGCTTGACCGGCCATAAAATCTGCTCTCCTTAGACGTGACTTAGCAATGAGTCATCGGAGCATTTTACCAACTCAAGTTAATCGTAACCTGATTAACCAGTTACCATGCTTAACATAACATATTATCCACAAAGGAGTTACGATCCAGATGCGGCGCGAGTAATGCAGTAGACGATCGCTGTCGGAGCCACCTGCTCGTGCGAGTTTAGTTGCGTCTCCGTATCGTTTCCTTCGTTTCTCAGGAGAATGTCATGAAAAGCATTTCCGACAGTTGTGTTCCACCCAGATGGTCGCGCGCAGTTAGCAATTGCTTGGCGGCACTTCTACTCGTCGGCGTCGTGGCCTCCGCTGCACCGGCCTCAGACACGGTTGATCCGCAGGTAGAGAAGATGCCAATTACCCAGGCGTGGAGCTGGTCCGGTCACCGTCCGCGACAGGCTGGTGAGCTGATCGCGATGGGTAAGAAGGCCCTTGAGAAAGAGGCCCGTCGCAAGGTCGATGAATGGAACTCCGCGCCTGGCCCGATTCATTACAAACTGGTCGCCATCGAGTTCAAAAAGAATTCCCCATGCAAGGATGACTATGACAGGAACAAAGTTACCGGCGTGCGCACCAGTTGGGCGAGAGGAACCGCGCGTGGGGTGATGATTGTTCAATTTGACACAGATTAACCCTCGAAGCGCAAAAGATGATGGCTGATTTCGCGCGCCCACGGCCCCTCCGTGGGCGCGCTTTTATGCGCCACACTATTGCCTGCTAGCAGCGCCTGGCTTCCGCTGCCTAACCTGCCTGGTTCAAAAGCGCGTTGGCGCGACCCACTGCGGAGCGATGTCGAATCCTTGCACACGTTGATGCGAGACTCACGTCTGCGAAGCGTTGGAGTCGTAACTAGCGGCTGAACGTTGCCAGTTGCTTCAACATCGTTCAATCGAATGCGGAGGATTAGTGTTGACAATGGCCCCGGCAGGATCAAAGGACCGAACAATGGCGCGCTTGAAGCGGAGGCAGGTCGGCGGAATCTTTGAGTAGCCCGCTGCCTGACGCTTCGAGTTAATGAGCCGGAGCAACTTCAGGAGTTGCTTTCGGACTGGGGCGTAGGGCTCATACGGCAAAGAGTAAAGCTCCTCGGCCAAAGCCTCCGCTCGGCGGTGGCAGGCAATCGACAGGAAGTAGGCACAGAGTTCCCGGTACGGCTCGCGAGCAATCAAGACCCGAACACGCCACTTGCCGTCAGGCGTTGTCTCTTCATCGTCAGTGAACCGCTTGAGGAAGTTCCCTCGCTTCACGTAGACGGCATAGTTGCCGACGCGGAGCGGCGCCCGGCGAACGTCTTTCAAGTTCTCGCTCTCGCCTTCCCGGATGGCATGGTCGCCGTGCGTCGCAAGAAGGATCCAGGATCTCTGGAATCGGACGTACTGGACGTTGCCGAGACCCTGGCTTTTGCGCCAACGTCTTGCCCCTTCAGTCTTTTCTACGTCGTACTTTGAAAGAAGCTTCGCGTCGAGTGCTGCGGGATCCTTGCCTTCCGGCAACGTCCCTTGCACGAAGAAGTAATAGCCCTTAGGCAGAAGATGCGTAGCGACGCGCTGCAAGAATCCGACAAGACTTGTGACTTCGTATTTGTACTCCATGATGTAACCCTCCTTGGTGACCGCTCGCATCGTGCAAGCACTCGCAAAGAAGGGCGAACAAAATCCTTGTTGTTCGCCCTGATAAGAAAATCCTTTACGCCTTAGCCGCGATCCCTTGAGGAATGCAGACAGGCTTTCGAGAACCTCTCGAAAATCCTTCTGAACCTTTTTCTCAAAAGCCTTTCAGTCGCGGCGGCGGGAGCAGCGTGGCTGCTAAATTCATAGCAGCCACGCGCTCAATTCCATGCCACCGCTGTACCGAAAACCTCGGGGTAAACGTCGTCGTGAAAAAAATACACGCCGACTGTTCACCCTCGATTCGCTGCCAAAGGACTCCTCTTCTTCCGAAGAGAACTCGTTTTACTCAAATTGCTTCCAACAATGTAAATGCTGCGAATGCGTTTGCGGGTAATACAAATCCCGGCAAGCGCGCAGCATTGTCCATCCGTTTGGCCTAAAGGCCAGTCGCTGCTTTCGTCGTGGCTTGTTTGTCCTGGTGCCACCCAGAACGCCAACGAGTCCGGACTGCCTTGCCCGGCGCGACCGCGATGCGTCATGCATCAAAGGTCGCGTCTTTGCCTTCGCAAAGACCATCGCCCAAGCTCGCATCGGCTTCCGCCTTGGCGATGCTTGGCTTTCTACTTGCAGCCCACTCCCCCACTACGGCGTTTTAATCACGTCGCTGACTGCGACGCACCGGTTACCAATCCGGCGGCCGTAGTGGTTCCTGCGTTAGTCAGAATCTTCGCTTTGAGAGTTCCGTGGGTGAGCTGGTTGCCCAGCATGGCAAATCACGTTTCTAGGTGCGGCCTTCCGGCCGTCCTACTCGACGCAAGAGATTCAACCTTATCGGTCAACCTCTTTGCGGTTTCAGGGCTCGAATCTAGAAGCTACCCTTACCGCGAAACGGTTGCTTGTCCCCGGTACCACCAGTCTATCGACCAGCGGTACAAGTTTCGGCATCGACTCTCTCGAAGCTTACCGGCAAGCGATTACTCGCCTTTCATGGTTGAGCTATTCACGTTCAAAGACTTGCTTTGATACCCGAGGATGTCACTCCCCGGCACGGCCCATCGCTGGACTCGTGGCTCCCCACGCCGGACAACGTCGTACGCTCCTGAGATCAGGAAGCGAACCCCGTGTGTGGATTACGCCATGCAGAGCATGGCCTCACCGACTTTGAAAACTGACGGCTTGCGACAGAACTCCACCGCAAGAATTTCCGCATCGCCCCCATTCGGAGCGAAAAAAGAAGTTAGCGCTATAGGATAGAAATCCAGGATTACTCTCTCGTTGTGGGACTGCGAAACAAAGGCAGTTCGGTCCAAAAGGATTACTCTGGAAAGCCTCCTTCGAGCACGGACAAACACGTTTCCGCGTATCCGGCTCTACCGGCAAGCGATCATGACGGGTGGTAAACTCCGTCCCCTTTCGACATGGCTGGCGGCCATGCTCCTCGGGCGATCACTTCCAAACGGATGGATCTTGTCAAAGCGTTTTACGATCATCGACAGTCGAAGGGCCTATCCTGACGCCCTTCTGGAAGCCACATATAACACAGTTTGATATGCATAGGCAATTCTTGTGAGTGGTATCCTTAGTGAAAATCGTTGCCCTCACAAGTCGTACGTGGTACTACCGATGAATGCGTCAAATGCGCGTATCGAAATTGCTTCTGTGCATTGTGCCTGCATGCACGTTGCTCGCTTTACTCGTACGGTCACTTGTTGCCGAAGAAATGCTGGAGAAATTCGCGATCTGTAAAACCGACTCGGATTGCATCGAGCTTCACACTCGTTGCGATACAGGAGACTGCAATGGCACCCTCGCCAATCGCGAAGTCCAGAAACAGGCTCAGGATTATCTAGACAAAGGTTGTGAGAAATTACTTGCCCATCTGAAGTCATCCGGCGGAGTCAGGTGCTCGTCCGAATATTGCGACTCATTCCCATGCCCATCGACAACTGCGATGTGCCGGGACGGGAAATGCCAGTTTTTGCTCTCAGCGCCTCCATCTCAGGCGAGTGCAAACAACTCCAAATAAGGCGAGCATTATGCAACTTGGCTCTGGCACCTGTCCAAACGATCCCGTAGCGAGAATCATGTAAGTACCGTCGGTGTTGAACTTGGTAAGAGCAAATTCCGTGAAGTAACCCGTTAAAGGCACTTCGACACTTCCAAGGCCATCGTCATCCAAAGTCGCTATACCTACATCCAGCGCTCCACCTTGTTCTGTCGCGGCTAAAAGTTTGAAGGCAGATCCAAGTGGTAGGCCTTTCAATAGATTGCCGACTTGTGAAATAGTCGAGACGGGCACATTTTTAACCGTGACATATCCACTTTCGCCTGTTAACGGCAAACCAAGTAGAAGCTGTACGTTGTAGAGTTCTCGATCTGGCGCAAAAAACTCAAGAAACTCCCCATTGATAAAGAGGATGGCGTCTCCTTCCAGGTGTCCCGGTAGTACTTGTTGGGCGCCCTGCGCGATCAATGCCGATTCAGGTATTCCATCGACGAAATGTCTCAATCCGAAGAGTGGATTGCTTGTGTACTGCTGTTGCGAAAACGGATTTTGAACTGGCAAACCGCCGGTCATTATCGGCATCTCTGCGTTGTGGAACTGCTCTGGGTCATTTTTACGCGCGCCTCGCTCCATTACCTCAAATGGCCCGCCAGCACTACCGCCTGCGTTGGGACCAAACGGTCCGTTGAGATCTACGTGCATCAGTCCGAGGGCATGGCCGACTTCGTGAGCAATTGTCTCCGAAACGAATTCGAGGCCGCCAAAGTCACGAGGAGGTGCGTTCGCCGCAAAAGCTTTCGGGAATACTATCACATTGCCAGTATTTGTCGTTGCGTGTCGGTTGATACCGAGTACTTGGGTCCCTGTTACCGGGTCTAGGTATTCAGTAAGACTTGCCCCAGCCACGTCCTCATTCGGCCAATCTTGTGAAGCGAAATACACGTTTACGGCTGTCGCTTGCAGGTTCTGATCCGTAGTAACTTCAATGTTTTTTACACCCGACCTGTCAAATATCGCTTGTACTTCTTCGACCAATGTTTGCTGGTCGTTAGGAGCGACTGCCAGAGAACCCAAACCAGATCCCGTCGGAATATACTCATGGAAGCCTGGATCCGTCGGCGTAGGGGTGTGCTTGAACTGCCCCGGCGTTGCCTGACCAAAGTTGAGAACTACATATTTTGCGATGTCGGCAATCCATGCCTGCTGCTGACCTTGCGGATTGATCCCCGTTCCGACGATTGTACGACCGTCGGCGGAGATATCACTTGCCCCCGTCAGTGTCCAACCCTGCAGCGCAGGCGAGAGGCCTGGCTGATTTATCAGATAGCCCTTCAAATCGATGGCGGTCGACAGGCCATCGTCCCAGTAGAACGGGCGTGTCATCGAGTTGTCGGAGACATTACCAACTACGCGCTTGTTATTCGAGACGCCAGTGGCATCGTTGAGGACGAGACCTGGCGTCGTGAAGCGGGTTTCGACTTTGCCGTCAATGTCATAGAGAACCCCTCTGCCAACCGCATATCGACCATTTGGCGACAAATGTTGCAAGTGTGCACCAGTCGTGAGACCTTGCAGAGTGCCTAAGTCCTGACCGGTTCGCCAAATGACAGCACCTGACTCACTCGATCCGAGTACGGTGTTGCCGGTAAAAGACATGTCAAGACCCTCGTAGGCGCGGGTCGAACCTGGACTAATAGGCCAGCCAATAAATCCTTCGCCCGATGAAGTTGGCTCGACTCTGGCAGTGCCGAGCCACAACGCAGCACCCATGACATCTTGGCCTCTCCCACGTTCTGTTCCAATCACCCGAAATCCGCTATCAGACACTGCATTCAGAGTAGTATCCCAATATATCGGAGGACCAGTTCCCGTCACCGCGCCTGGTGACGAGTAATTCTTACCATTCACCCAAATTTGTGGACGCGGAGCACCCTCTCCACCACCACGGCCATTACCGACAACCGTTTGTCCGTCCGCAGACACTCCACGAGGGTAATAGACATCCGTTAGTGGCACGCTGCCTTCCGCTTCTGACCAACGCATTCCTCCGTTTGGAGAAACGCCAACGACATATTTTCCATTCGAACTAATTGCAGTTGCGCCAGTCATATCGGAAATGCCTCGGAAGGTCGCACCTTCTGCGCGGGAATTCCAAGTACACGAGAAGGAAGTGATGATCACAGCGAACGGCAGTAGTCGTCGGTAGAGTTTGTTGTATCTCATGTGAAGTTGAGCAAAGTACATAGGCAGAGGTGAAGGGTAAGCGCCTCGCTTGGACGGCTAACCAAGGTCTGAAAAGAGACCTGGATTGCACGGAGGAGGCAACGATGACGCGGGAAAGAAATGAGCTAAAAGAGAGGGCTCAGCCCGCGTGATTCATGAGAACAGTCATCTGGTAGATGGCAAATATTAGTCGATCTCAACTGACGAAATCGAACGCTACTTTAGCCGCGGCAGAAAGCAATGTCAATTGCCCCTGGTCCGATCACGGCGGCTCGTAGGTAGTTGCCGCATTCGGATGTCGATGAGTCTTCGAGAGTCACCGCTTCAAAAGCGGCCCGTGGCTGCCGCTGTAAGGCCAGTAGCACTATGCTGCGGTTTTCGATGTCGCAGTAGGGCTGAGGAGTAATCGCTTTGCTTCCCGCTCCTGGACCATGCGACGGTAGACGCGGAAAGCCGGGCCGCCGGTGCGCTTTGAACGCTGGTAGCCGTCGATAAGGGTTTGCTCGGCATTTTCGAGGCCCGTTCGTTCCACCTCCTCAAGCTCTTCGCTTCCGAGCGATGACAAATACGCATTGACCTTATCCTGGACGGGATCTGTTTGAGGTGGAAGTTCTGCCTTGGTTCCGGGGCATGGTTTTGGCACTGCTCGCTTCGGAAAGATGTTCGCGCGCGGAACATAGCCTTCGCGAATCGACTTCACGAGGTAGCCTGCCGCATTGCGAATCGACTCCCCTTCTTTTGCCTGGCACAGTCGGTCGAGGACTTCAATTTGAGTTTCAATCAGTTCCGTCGAATAGTCGCGGACCAGTTCCGTTGCCACCGACCGGGTGACGCCGCGATCGGCTAGCCGCTTGATGAGAAGTGCCCCTTCTTGACTCAACGGCTCGATTTGCGGAACAGCTTTTTTAACAAAGACGATTCGCCATTGGCTGCGAGAGATCTTCACGTATCGCTGAGCTATCGGAAGAACTTCAAGAAACTCGACGGCCTCAAGCTCGGCGATCGCCGGTTGCAGCCGCCGTTTGAGTTGGCCCGTATCGTAGTTTCGGCTCACGCCGATATGCTCGCAGGCAAATTCCGTCAGATCAAATTCCCAGCGGGACTTATGATAGAACCGCTTGTCGAGAAAGCGGTACATGCGCTTGGCAGCGGCGTACTCAAGCTGCCGAAAGACGCCGAAGTCAATTGCTTTCAAGTAGCCGGATTTGAAGCTGCGAAAGACGACTTCGTTCCAAGCAAAGGAGGAAAGCGGCGGCTCCGCATTGGTGCTCCGCAGTCGCTTCAGTCTCCGCTCCTGATCGTAGAGTGTCACCTGCTCCAGGATATGAAAGTTCTCGTTAACCCATGTCTGCTCGTCTTTATCCCACCAGGCTTTGTCATAGTAAAGCGTTACGCCGAGCCAGCGCTTAAGTGATTTTTCAAGTCGCTCGTAACTACGCCCCTCGTGGCGCCATCCCAGGATCTGAATGAGCTGGTAGCGGCTGAAGTTTACTTTGCGCTCAGTGAAGCGGTTTTTCTTCGTGAGTTGGATGAGCCCGAGGATTACTTCATCATCGAGCGAAGTCGGCAGCCCGTACTTGTCGGAAGCCGAGATCGTCAGCCGCCGCGTGATCATTTCTGACTTGCCGGAATCGAAAATCTTGTCTTCGAAGACGAGCGTCTTTTGATTGTCGGGCACGCGGTCGGCAATCGCCGCCAGTGGAAACTCGGCCAGGTTCAGTTCATCGCGGCCGTCTTCAAGATCGAACGGCATCGGAGCCAGCGTGTGCAGCGAATCTCTCGGAGTAGCATGTTCCATCAATCCTCATGAAGAAAGCAGCAACAGGTCATCTGTTGTTGCAAGTTACTTAAAGTTATTAACACAAGAGTTACACCCTTGAAAAGCCTTTTTCTATCGAATACTTACGCCTGTTTTTTCTGTCTCATTTCACCGTAGAGGCGAGATGTTTCCTGTCTCGTTTCCCTCCTCTTCCTGCTTCACTTCACCGCAGTTGCCTGTTTCATTTCCCTGTAGAACATTTCCCGAATCTGTCTCGCTTCACCGTAGGTTCCTGCCTCGCTTCACCCTAAGGTCGAATGTGGCCGCGAGATCGATCTGGGATCGTATTGGCGCCGATCCCTGTCTCGGTTCACCGTATTAAGTCTGTGCCGAGTCGATGATGACGGAGAAACTCTGCATCGTTTCACCGTAGAATGCCAGGCTTTTCTGCACGCTTTCCCTCTAGGGGCTTCACATACGTTTTTAGCGAATTGGAAATGCCCGCTGTCTGGCGTGTGACCGATTCAGGCTTGGAGTTGCCAGCATGTAAG
Organism: Pirellulales bacterium; assembly: GCA_040901765.1. Taxonomy (GTDB): domain Bacteria; phylum Planctomycetota; class Planctomycetia; order Pirellulales; family Lacipirellulaceae; genus JBBDYG01. The sequence goes on along the minus strand of JBBDYG010000091.1, from coordinate 55,117 downwards.
CATGCTTGCTGACTTGCTGACCGACATAACGGGTTGAAAGCCGTGATGGTTGCCGCGCAGTCGCGAAGCGTCCCAGCAGGCCAGCCGGAATGCCTGTCAGAAATAATGCATCGCCGCAAAGAAACATGCTTGTCAGTCTGGAAGCTTTCGTGCGACTGTCGAAGCATGATGATCGTTTGCGCAAATTCCAAAGGCGGCGTGGGCAAAAGCACGCTCGCGACGCACCTCGCCGTGTGGCTCTTCGACCAGGGTTTTCAAACGGCGTTGCTCGACACGGACAAACAACGTTCGAGTTCGCAGTGGATTGGCGAAGTTGAACCGGAAATTGCCGTTCGGGTCGCTGACACTGCCGAGGAGTGCCTCGTAATCGCCCAAGAATTGATTTCCAGCCACGATTTTGTTGTCGGGGATGCTCCCGGAGGGCTAGAAGATCTGAGCCGCACCTTGCTCATTCTTGCGGACTTGGCAATTTTCCCGATTTCGCCTTCGATCCTTGATGTTCGGTCGGTCGCCGGAGCCACGACGGTCCTTCGGTACGCCCAAGGGATCAACGGCGGGAGGCCCGAGGGCAGACTGGTGCTCAACAAGATGAAAACCCACGACACGATTAGCCGGGAGCTTCGCGACAACGCTCCCAAGCTTGGGCTTCAAGTCGCGTCGTGCGTCATTCGCGACCTGCAATCGTTCAGAGATGCTGCACAGCAGGGAACCGTGGTCGGCCGGTTTGGACGCAAAGGCGTGCAGGCGGCAGCCGACATGGACGCGTTGTTCACTGAATTAGTGGGAGAAGCGATGGCAGATAAACGACAAGCGGGGAGGCAGAAGGTAGAAAATGGCTGAGCGAAGATCACTGGGAGATGCGATGGAAATCACGCCTGCTAAGATGGCGTTCATCAAGGGGCAGGAGACGAAAGAGTTGAAACCGGCGGCGGTTGAAGCGCCTCCGAGCAAACTTCCCGTCGAAAAGATTGTGAAGTTGCAGCAGCCCGCGGCAGAGAACAACGAGCCGAAGGAATCGCGATCCCGCGCCAGTCGTCTCAGCAGTCGCGGACGGTCGAGCCAAGAGGCGCCCGAAGCAAGCGAAGTGTTGGATCAAGTTCTTGTGCCCGTGACCGTTCGGCTGCCGCACCGAATGGCTCAGTCGCTAAGGCGGGCTTACTTGGAGCAGCGACTCAAACACGCCAAGCCCGACACCCAGCAGGAGATTGTCGAAGAGGCCCTGGGGGATTGGCTTTCCCGCCAAGGATTTATGGAGTGAGCCTGGGCATCGAAAATTCCCGCCTGGGAACGGCTTTCGGCGATTCTTTCCGCTTGACCATCATGTGCATTTTAAGTCAAAATACCGCCAGAATGTAATATTTGGAGGTATATTGACTTATGGCAACAACAGCCCCCAAAACGATCTCACCCGCTGAAAAGAAAGCGCTCGCCGCGTTCCGCAAACGCTCGGGCATGCTCCGTCTGGCCGATGCGCTGCGCGCTGGGATCACCCGCGGCACCATTGAGCGGATGCTGGAGAATGGGACGCTGGAGCGGCTGACTCGGGGGCTCTACCGTCTCGCCGACGCCGAACCGCTTCCCAATCCTGATCTGGCAGTCGTCGCCGCCAAAGTGCCGCAGGGCGTCATCTGCCTGATCTCGGCGCTCTCGTTCCACGAACTTACCACGCAAATCCCACACGAAGTCTATGTGGCGATTCCGCGGAGCGCCGAGCCGCCGCGAATTGATCACCCGCCGATTGCGAGCTTTCGCTTCAGCGGCAAGGCGTTTTCCGAGGGAATTGAAAAGCATCGGTTGGGGCCGATCGTCGCCAAGGTTTACAGCCGTGAGAAAACGCTGGCCGACTGTTTCAAGTATCGCAGTCGAATCGGACTCGACACCTGCCTGGAGGCCGTGCGATTCTATCAGCGGCAGAAGAAGTACAACGTGGATGCGCTGCTGCACTTCGCCGACGTCTGCCGCGTGAAGAAAGTGATGCAGCCCTATCTGGAGGCGATTCTATGACCGCAGGGCCCAAGAAGGATCTGGCCCATTCGATTCGGCAGCGACTGCAACAAATCGCCAAGACGAGCAGGCGGCCGTTTCAGGAAATCTTCCAATACTTCGTTATGGAGCGGTTTCTCTACCGCGTTAGTCTCTCACGCCACGCAGAGAAGTTTGTGCTCAAAGGGGCGCTGATGTTTACGGCGTGGAAGGCGGCGGAGTTTCGGCCGACGCGCGACATCGATTTTCTCGGGAAGACGGGCAATGACCGCGATGAGATCGCGGCCGCGTTTCGGGAGATTTGCGAAATCGAGACCGAGCCGGACGGGCTGCGCTTCGACGCCGCGTCGCTGGAGGCCAACGTGATCAAGGAAGACGCGGACTACGAAGGCGTTCGCGTGACCTTTCTCGCGTACTTGGAAAAATCACGGTTTGCGATGCAGATCGATCTGGGCTTTGGCGACGTGACGATTCCGGAACCGTTGATGACGGACTATCCCACGCTGCTGGAGTTGCCCGCGCCGCGGCTGAAGGGCTACAGCCGGGAAACTGTGGTGGCCGAGAAGTTTGAAGCGATGACGAAGCTCGGCATGCTTAATAGTCGCATGAAGGACTTCTTCGATCTCTGGTCGCTGTCGCGGCAATTTGATTTTGACGGAGCGACGCTCGCACGGGCCATCGCCGCGACCTTTCGACATCGCGGGACGGAAGTGATTGCCGCACCGACGGCGCTCACTCAAGAGTTTGCCGCAGACGCTACGAAGCAAACGCAGTGGACTGCGTTCGTTCGGAAGACGCGGCTCGCGGAAGCGCCGGGCGATCTCGCCCCTGTCATTGAGACTCTCGCGAGATTTCTTTCGCCGGTGGCGGACGCGGTTGCCAGCGGTGCGACGTTCACCCAGCAATGGAAGGCGCCCGGACCTTGGACGTAATCGTCTTGCGTCTCTGCCAACCGTGTCACAAGATCCTCCAAATATCGACTTTGCTAAACAGCCGTTGTAGCATGAGGCACTAATGCCACCGCTTATTCGGAGTTTGCATTGTGGAAGTCTCGCTCCCAGCGCTCTATCTCATCGATCTTAAGGAGAACGGAAATCTTGTCCGGCAACTCGGCGTTCCTCGCTGGAAGGGCGAGGCGAAATGCTACGAGTATCAAAGTGGCTACAAACATGGCTTTGGCTTTCAACGATCGGACGACAGTCCCGTAGTTCATGTATTTACCACTAATGTGGCGCCGCCCGCTGACATCGCCTACGCAGTCCGCCATCTCCACGCTGCGATCAAGCCAAAAGGCAAAGCGCCGCTGGATCTCACCGGCGGCAAATGGATCCAGCATCCCGGGCAGGGAACTCAACCCACGTCGCTCGCGGCATTCGAGAGCAACGTAGAGGAAGTGCGCGAGTCTTGGCGCGAGGCCTTTGCCTACAAAGCTGAAGCGGTCGAGCAAGGCGTCGGTGGATTGCGACCGCCGCAGTTAGGCGCCATTCACGGCATTCAATCACATTGGACCGTGAGCATGGAGCCAGGCACGGTTGTCCTTCCCACCGGCGTCGGCAAGACCGAAACCATGATTGCGACGTTGGTCGCCGAACGTTGTGAACGAGTGCTCGTCGTGGTGCCGTCCGATGCGCTGCGAATCCAGCTCGCCGCGAAGTTCTTGACGCTCGGTTTGCTGAAGGAACCTTACTTTGGAGTTATTGCCGCATCCGCAAAGTATCCCGTCGTCGGCATGCTCAATAAGCGACCGAAGACCCCGGACGAGGTCGACGCCTTATTTCGGAAGTGCAATGTCATCGTGACGACGATGCCGCTGGCGAGCCAATGCGAGCCCGATGTGATGGCTCGCATGGCGTCGTTAAGTTCCTGCCTGTTCATTGATGAAGCGCATCACGTTGCGGCTCCCACCTGGTCCGCCTTTCGCGACGCCTTTGCTGCCAGTCGCATCGTTCAGTTTACGGCCACTCCGTTTCGCAATGACGACAGGCCAATTGCGGGTAAGCGGCTCTTCACTTTCGGATTGCGCCAAGCGCAAGAACAAGGGTATTTCAAGGCGATCACATTCAAGCCGGTCATCGAATTCGCCCCTGACAAGAAAGACGCGGCGATCGCCGAAGCTGCCGTGGCTCAGCTTCGCGAGGACCTCAGTCGCGTCCACATCCTGATGGCCCGCGTTCAAAGCGTCGGTCGGGCAAAGGAGGTGTTCGAGTGCTACAAGCAGTACGCCGAATTCAATCCGGTCGAGTTGCATACGGGCATCACTTCCAAATCGGAACGAGAGGCCGTGCGCGCCAAATTGATTTCCGGGGAATCGCGCATCGTCGTGTGCGTCGACATGCTCGGGGAGGGTTTCGATCTTCCCGAACTAAAAATCGCGGCGTTTCACGACATCCGCAAGACTCTGGCCGTCACCCTGCAACTCGCGGGACGATTCACCCGGACAAAGCCGCAGTTGGGTAACGCTACGTTCATCGCCAATGTTGCTGACCTTGAAGTCAAGGAGGAGCTGCGACGGCTCTACCAGCACGACAGCGACTGGAACGTGCTGTTGCCGCTAATCAGCGAGAAAGCCACGAGTGCGGAATTCAATCTATGGGAGTTTTTGGGCGGCTTCCAAGACCTCCCTAAAGAAATCACGCTGCAAAATGTAAAGCCTGCCATGAGCACGGTGGCGTACCGTACCAAATGTTCGGATTGGTCGCCGGAGAATTTCAGCGTTGGCATCCCGGCCTACGATTCTTTGGACAAGGTGTATGAAACCCTCAATCCCCAGGAGCGAACGCTCGTCGTCGTCACCACCAAACGGGTCTCGATTGATTGGGCGCAGATTGACGAAATCCACAACTGGGATTGGCAGCTCTACGTCCTGCATTGGAACAAGAAGAAGGGCTTGCTTTTCATTCACAACTCCAGCAATGCGGGCTTCTTCAAGAAGCTCGCCAAGGCGGTCGCAGGCGAGGAAGTGGAGCAGATCAAAGGACCAGAGATCTTTCGCTGTCTGGCGGGAATCACCCGGCTGAAGCTCCAAAACGTCGGCCTGCTCGAACAATTGGGGCGACTCATTCGGTATACGATGCGCGCCGGGAGCGATGTCGAATCCGGCATGACCGAAGCGCAAAAGCAGAAAGCCATCCGATCGAACCTCTTCGGCCAGGGTTTTGAGAATGGCTCGCGAACCACGCTCGGGTGTTCCTACAAGGGTCGTATTTGGTCCTACAAGACGACCAATCTCTTGCAGCTCACGACCTGGTGCGACGCCGTGGGTTCAAAACTCGTCGATCCCAAGCTCGATCCCGACGAGGTTTTGAAAGGGACTTTGGTGCCCGTGCTTGTCGCCGAGCGTCCGGCGAAGATGCCCATTGGGATTGAGTGGCCCGAGTTGTTCTTCCGAGAGCCGGAGCAGGCGTTCGCATTCCAGATCGACGGCAAAAACGTCTATCGTCACGACGCTGAAATTGAACTTGTGGATCCATCGGAAACGGCGCCCCTGGTGTTCTCGGTTTCTGGCGCTGATGCGTCGGCCACGTTTGAGCTCAAGCTCTTCAAGAATGACGGGAATCCCGATTACTCCATCGAAGTAAAGGATAAAAGCAAGGCAACGATTAAGCACCGCGGTAAGGAAAGCACACTCGCCGAGTTCTTTGAAGAGCACGTCCCCACGATCTGGTACGCTGACGGCTCATCGTTGACTGGCGTGGAGTACGTCGAGTTGCGCGCGAAGCCGGATCCGTTTCCCCCCGATCGGATCGAGACGTGGGACTGGAAGGGCACTGATATCCGCGTCGAATCTCAGGGACTCGCAAAGAATCCCAAATCGATTCAGCATCGCGTGATCGCAGAACTCAAGAAGCGCCCAGAGTTTTCAGTGATCTTCGATGACGATGACAAAGGAGAAAGCGCCGATGTCGTCGCGATCTGCGAAGCAACTGGTCAGATTGAAGTCGAGTTCTGGCACTGCAAGTTTGCCGCGGGTGACCAGCCGGGAGCCCGCATCAAGGAACTCTACGAACTTTGCGGACAGGCTCAGAAAAGCATTCGGTGGATCGAAAAGCAGCGCGATCTATTCACCCACTTATTGCGCCGCGAGCCGCGAACCCGCGGCAGCGCGACGGCCACTCGGTACGAGAAGGGGACCGCAAGCGATCTCATGCGGATACGGGAGAAGTCGGACGTTCAGCGGGTTCTTTTAAAAGTTGCCATCATCCAGCCAGGCATCTCGAAGTCAGCCGTTTCCCGCGAGCAACTGGAGTTGATGGCTGTCACGGAGAACTATCTGATGGAAACGTTCGCTATTCCGTTCCGCGTTATTGCAAGTGATTAGGGCTCTCAGCAAGAGTCACCGATACTACCAACTTGCCGAGCAGCCAGTACAGTTTAGAAAGATTCAGTCCGCGTCTCCTAGGCATTGAACATGGGTGTCTTCCGCCGTCTCGCTGAGCGATTGCGACCAGTCGCGGATCCCATCAAGCACGTCGTCGTGCTGATGCTGGAAAACCATTCCTTCGATCAGATGCTCGGTTGTTTCAAATCGGTCTATCCTCACCTTGAAGGAGTTGATGTTGCCAGTTTGCGGTTCAACGCCGGGTTGGACGGCGCGAGGTACTACCAAGCCGAGTCGTTTGATCCGATCGTCGATCCCGATCCGATGCACGAACTCCATAACATCGAGCGGCAACTTGCGGGGGACAATGGAGGCTTCGTGGCGGAGTACCAGCGGCAGCATCCGGAACGACCCAATCTGGATCCGCAAAAGATCATGAATTACTTTGCGCTCGACGCACTCCCCGCACTTCACTGCCTCGCCCGCCACTTTGCAATTTGCGACCATTGGTTCTCGTCGGTCCCAGGCCCCACCTGGACAAACCGATTCTTCGTCCACAGCGGCACGTCGCAAGGTCTCGTTGAGATGCCCACGAGCGTGGGCGATACCCACCTGTACCTGCACTACACGCAAGACACGATTTTTGACCGCCTCAGCGAGCGCGGGATCAAGTGGCGCGTGTACTGCGGGGACGTTCCGCAGTCGCTTGTTCTCTCCCATCAGCGTCGAGTTAAGAACGCCATGAGGTACAGATTCATGCGGTCGTTTTACTCGAACACGAAAGAACGCGAAGAAGATTTTCCTCAGTACTGCTTTATTGAACCCAACTACATGAAGGGTGAACAGAACGATGACCACCCGGCTCATTCGACGATGCGGGCTCAGCGCCTCCTCGCGAACGTTTACAATGCGATCCGCAAGAACGAACGACTCTGGCAGAGCACCTTGCTTGTCGTGCTCTACGACGAACACGGCGGCTTCTATGATCATGTGTCGCCGCCGTCGTGTATCCCGCCTGACGACTTAAACGAGCAGTACGGCTTCAATCGGCTTGGCGTGCGAGTCCCCGCCTTACTGATCTCGCCGTGGATCGACAAAGGCGTCGTCAATACGCAATTCGATCACACGAGCTTGCTCAAATATCTTTCCGACAAATGGGATCTCGGTGCGCTCACCGCGCGCGTCAGCAATGCGAACTCGCTTGGGCCCGTCATTCGGACGAAAGGTGGACCACGAACGGATACGCCCCTGGAGGTTCCCGTTCCTGCGCTGGCAATGGCCTTGCGCGCTGAGGAGTTGCCGATCGGCGCCGCCGAGGACTCCACTCTTGAGGAGCTTAACGAGCCCGAGAACGACCTGCAAAAATCACTGATTGTCTTCGCCGAACATCTTGGGGAACGGGAAACAAGGCGATCGAAGGCGCCACAACCAATGATGATGGCAGGTCCGTTGGCGGAAGGAGAGTTGGCCAAGCGACGCGTGGAAGGATTTCTTAATCAGCAGGCGGAGGATGGAGTAGCAGCGTCAATTGGCGAGTGATTTCGGCGGCGTGAGAACCGCTTCCCGAACGGCGGACGAGACCCCTCCGAATCGGACCAACAAAGGCTGGAGTGAGCAGTCGGCGGGCGGCAGCACTGGTAACGCCGCCTTCCTCGACCTGTCCTCGCCGGGGCCAAGGGCCTGGCGGCCTCAGCGGGGCGAGCCCCGACGATGACAGGCCGACGAAGGCAGCAGAAATGTGTGGGGAGAACATCTCCCCTCGGCGGGAGCTTGAATTCGAGCGAAGCGAATCACTCGGTTGTTGTTGCGTGGCACATGCAGGGCGAGGTCACGCAGCGCGGGAAGAAAGGACGAACATCGTTGCCCCTGCAACGCTCGTCCGGATATAATGCGATCGCCCTGTGTAATTTTCCGATTCCATTAACCAGGCAAGACTTGCGATGCAGAGCCATCGCGAGTGCCACACAAGACCAAAACGGACTGGCGAGACTCTGCGGACAGTGCCGCAAGTACCGTTATGAATCAAGAGTGGGGCTTTGGACCGCGCTGCATTTCAGGGGGCCTGCGGTGAAGTATAAGTCGGGGGCATCGATCCGTAGCGTGAGTCGCTCTTTGGTCGTTCGTTCTAAAGACGAAAACGTGTTTCCCCGCGTAGCCGCACGAGTATGCGATCCCGAGTCCGGCAAGAGCCCCTTTGTGTGTTCCGAATGGAATAATCAGTTTTAGGTCGAATGCTCGCAAGAGAGAGTTCACGTTCTTTGCAAATTCACGCATCTTGGATGCGTCGTCGAAAGCCGTTCCTTCCATGGACTTCAGGTAGGTTGCAAGCGATCTGACAAGCGGAGCATTCAGCCGCTGCCTAACTTCGACAAGCTTTTCGCAAAGGTCCGCTCCAAAGATCTCCTTGGAAAGGTCAATTGTCGCCCCACGCGTTACGGCTTGGCCTGCCTTATCAACATCCACAGCCGTCTGAATACTACGCTGCGAATCCTAAGTCAAACAGAGGTCCCCATAATTTCAATCGGGCTGATTAACACAACTCCTTCCCCTCCGCGCGGCCGCTCTGTGTCTTCATGCGTTCCTATTTCCAAGGAAATACGGGTAATCACGTCGAGATTTGCTATTCTCTCATCATGCAAGAACGGACTCCATTGATGATCAACGCTACCGCCTTTGGTACGCACTTCTATCTGGGTCCATGCTGACTTCTGCGGAAGGGCCGTAACGCGCCAGCGATCTTCGTCGGCGTCCTCCTCCACTATGGCTGTCTTGCTACCGGGCGGGCCAAGTGGGAAAACATGCTGGACCGCACGTTTCGTGTAATATTTCCATTGACGATGCGCGGCGTCCGACACCCTGACAACAATACATAATGGGCGAGTTGGGTTTGCATTCTGCAACAACTGTGCGCGAAACCGAAAGCCAAGCTGATGTCGGCTCAGCCGTCTCGCGATCATATGCTTTGGATGAATCCCGACACTGGTAGGGTATGGCCCCGCACCATTACGGAACGCAATCCGCAGGTAAGAGCCTTGCGGTGGGGACTCAGCAAAACAAACGTTGGCATGTACGTACGAACGGAATCGGGAGTCCCCCCAGAGGACGGCGACGGGGCAGTTTACGCGATTCGCCGTTAGTGAAGTGCTGCACTCAAAATCTTGAAAATCCCCCTCTTCTTCGACGGGCGGCTCACCACACAAACCACCGGCTTGGAGCAATAGCGACTCCGGCAAGCCCTTCTTGCGAATAAAGAGCGTAGGGTCGCTCACGCCGTACGCTTTCGCAAGACGTTCTCGCTCTTCTTTGTCAAGCGGACCACTGCGTTTCTCAGCTTCGCGCAAACGCTTGATCGGCAAGCCCGCGCACACGGCTGCCTCCTCTTGAGAAAGGTTCGCTGCCTTTCTGCTCGAAACAGCAAATTCGCCATCGGTAGCCTCTCCATTGCGAAACACGTTGTGGTCATCTGGCACGGATATCGGCTCCTACGCGCGTGAAAGAAGCAACCGAGTCCGGCCGCATATGTGGCCGAAAACGGAACCGACGCGGCCAACTGCGGAGCCGTGACGGCTGCTTTTTCTTTGGGAAAATCTGGTGGTAGCGCCGTCCATTTTATTAATTGCTGACACCGATCTGCAAGGCCGTCGCTCTTGTTAGGACTTCAAGCGAAAGGTTCAACCATGCAGCACAATAATCGCTTAAACGGCTATTATCCCGATTCGACCCTTGGGCAGAAATCGTCGCAAGGTCACGGCGAAGAATTCGATCTCGATACGGAACCTCACGACGAGCTTGAGGGGCGCGTTGTTCACAAGCTTTTGCCCGAGCAGGCAGTTCGATTGCCTGACCACGAGGCGGCGGCGCTTTTTCCCATCAACGACGCCGACCTCAAACGCCTGACAAAAAGCATTGAGCAGTTCGGGCTACAAATTCCTGTTGCGCTTTACGAGGACAGGGTGCTCGACGGACGCTGCCGAATTAAAGCTTGCGTCAAGCTTGGTTTGCCGGTTCTCGTCGTCCGTTTTGGTGACGACGACTTGAACGGCCTCTCCCCGAAACAGTGGGTACTCCATCGGAACCGGACTGTCACCGATGGTCGCCGGATGACTGACGCGGAATACGCACTCATTGTCGCTTCCGTTTACGGGCCTCACGCTAGCGAGCAGGCCCGCGAGCGGCAAAAGGGCGGCGTGAAACTTGACTCCGAAATTCGCGGCCCAACGAATGAAGTTCTCGGCACGCTCTTCAATATTTCTCCGAATCTCATGAAGCAGGCGTTGACGGTTTTCAAGAGCGGAGACACTGCCCTCATCGAGATGGTGAAAAACAAAAAGCTGAGTCTCTCGAAAGCTGCTGAAATCTCTCCCCTTCCGGAGGCGAAAAAAAAGGCGGCCCTTCAGAACCTGCGCGGACCAGCGCCTTTAACCTCGACTGAAGATGCGCGCAATGCTTTCAAGCGCGCGGTGACGACTTTGGTGAACGCCGAAAAGCGCATCCAAGAGATCACTGAGTCCGAACACTTCAGTGCTAGAAATCGAATGGCTATCCAGCCGTCGCTAGCGAAGCTGCGCGACGCCGTTTCGGAATTGGAGAAGTCGCAGAATGAAAAAGCGTCTGCGGCATCGGAAGCGTAGCTCGTTATGGCTCGCCGTGCCTGACACCACATTGCAACGGAGGGAGTTTCAATGGTCCCACTTAAAAGTATTTCATCGACGCAGACAGTCCTCATTCTTGTAGGGGGCCACGCGCAGAGACTGCTGCCCTTTATTCTTGTACTTTTTCCCGAAGTCACGCATGTTCTCATTATTGACGCGCCCGATGAGCTTAAGAGGCTCGGCTCCGCCGCAAGAAGTGTGAACGTGCAGTTGTTCGCACTTGGCGTGGGACACACGGCGCAGACTCTTACGCTCAATCTCCCGGTAGAGCTTCGGAAGCACCTTGCTAATGTTGGCGGCATGGAGGCGACTCGCGGGCTCGGTCAAGCGCTCGCAGTTGGCCATGCAGCGGGAGAACTTCTCGTAGCTTCACACGAGTTTCAGGAATTTGTCCGAAGAACGCTTCTCCCGAAAGCACGTTCTCGGAGCGGCGGCGCCTTGGAATCCATACGCCTTATTTTCATTGGGTCGATCGCGGGCGGGACCTTTGCGGGCGCTGCGCGGGTCATAGCCAAAGCGATTGCTGGCCAATTTCTCGGTTTGACCTCAGGGCCCGTCTCCGTCGAGTTTCTTGTCACCGGCGGGCTGACTTACGAAGGCCTCGGCGACCGTACCTGGCAGAATGCAGCAAGTGCCTTAACGGAACTTCTTGCCTACGTTACCGATCCTCAGCGCAACAATCGCGAAGTCAGGAGGATGCGTTGCCTTGAGTTTGAAGTTCTTGGAATGGATGAGGCCCTTCGCGATGCTTATCTTGCCCAAGTCGAACAGGCGGCACATTGCGAGTGGATGCGGCTAGATAGCCAACGCCGTGAGCCGAACGACGCGCTGAACGGACGTTTTGGAAACGCCCAGACTTGGGAAGTCGCCTTTGGCCGCGCGCTTGATCCTTCTCGCGATATTGCAGCCGTCGCAAACGAAACATACGGCACGCCGATTAGAGACGCGCTGAGCCGGGAACCGCAAGCTAGCTCAGGGGAAGCACTTGAATTAAAGCATCAGCGAGTCCGCCTTGATAACCCGCCTGTTGAGACCATCGCCGAAGGCGCCGCTGACCGCCTCGCCGAGCGGGTTATATCCGAGCTTTGCGCTCCGAGTTATCGCGACGAGGTTCAGGTCTTCGCCCGACGAAGCGCAAGTGAGCGACTTAATCTCAATTCCTTTCAGGACGTTTGGGCGAGCGCCCCGAAAACGTGCAAAGAGGCAGATTCAAGGCTTCAGCTTCAAAGGCGATTGATTGAACTATTGCGGGAAGAGGGACGCGGACTCGCAGAGCGAAGGGAAGCGGCGGAAGCGGCGACTGCCGTGGAAATCACAAAAATCCGAAAGGTCCATAGGAGCTTGAATCCGACGGGCCTCAAGGAAACGTTCTTAAGCGCGTTCACGAGCACCGCACGGAAATATGCGAACCTCGGTCGGACTGCACTCAGAATCCGCGAACTCTCAGACGAGCTAACTGAGATCGATGCGGAGGAAGCGGCCGTGGATAAAGCTTCTGCGTTGGTGAAGCGGGCCTACGACTATCTGCATGCGAAACTTACTCGGATTCTCGATTCCATCGCCGTAGCGGGGCCGCCGCTCGGCAACGAGACTCCGAAGGTCGTGTTCTATTCTCTCGACGAACAACTTCCGGAACTTTGGGAGGCGGCAGACGAAGGCGCGGCGGCGTTCCTTGACGCACTTAAGCGTTCCGTTCAATACGCGACTATTGACGGACTCGCCAAAATCTGCGGCGCAATAGCGCCGGAAGTGGAAGAAATAGCGAGAGAGATTTGGTCGGGGCGCGCCTACGCCACTCCCGGCGTTGCCTGGGGAGGTCGCCGCCGTGCTGACCAAGGGCGGACTGTGCATGTGCTTCCGCCGCTTGCCCCTGAGAATCAACGGCTCGTGACTGATGCCGTGACAAGGCTTAATCCGGATGCCGTTCTCGCCTTTGCCGACAGGTCGCCTGTAATCGTGAATGTCGTCGCACTCACGATGCGTCTTGTTAGAAGCTTAGGCGACGTTCTCACCGAACCTTACCTCCTTGGTCTCAAGGAAGCTGTGAATTCAGAGTGCTTCTTTTTGTACTTTCCCGAGGGACTCAACTCGCTTCATTCGCTCGGGATCGAGATCACTGAGGGAAACGTACACCTTCCATCATGAATCCGTAAGGAGTTTTAGTCATGCTTTATTTTACTCGCCTTACTACTGCTATCGTCATCGCCATTGTCGCTTCCTTGGCCGAGGAGTGGACTAAACCTTATCCGTTGAAGCTTGGGGGCGTCGCGGCAGCGCTCATCGGCTTTGCTGTTATTGTCGTTCTTTGGATCACACGCACGAAGCCCATCAAAGGAGCGCGAGGGCGTGAAAGCGTGCTACGTGAAATTCTGCTAGGAGGCGTTGCGGCGACGGTCTGGTTCGGCCTGATGCACGTTTATTTTCAGGTCGCGGAAAGGACGCCGGGGATTCCTGGCACCATTCTCGATTGCAGCCGTGAGGAAACTGAAAAGAATGCAACGCTCCATGAAAATGCAGGGAACTTCAGCGCGGCAGCAGACCTGCTCTTGGAATCGCTCGAAAGTCCTCACTCGCGCGAATGCGAGGTGAGCTTCGCAGAACGGACTATCCGCGATTTAACGAGAGCGTCCCAGGCGGCCAACCGCAAGACTCGGGAACAGCTTCTCAAGAGGGCCATCGAAGTCGCAGCCCGCTTCAAAGTTCCCGATGACCTTCCACAGCAGGCGCTTCAACGCCTGCTTGAAGGCGATGCCTTGGGTGGCTTGCAAGAGAAGTTTAGTTCGAGCGAGACGAGGGCAAAGAAAGCGGAAGAAGGCCGGATTCGCTTAGAACGAGAACGGCAAATACTGGACGCGAATCAGGCTGCAAGGGAGCAGACTCATAAGGCGGAGGCCGCTGAACTTAAACGCCGCTCAAATCTAATTCAACAAGCCTTAGCTCGCCTTACAGACAGCGCCGTCTCAAGCGCGGCCTCCCTTTCAGGCAACGTGATTGACGGGGATCTCAAGAATGCCCGTCTCACGCTCCTTCGCGTCATCCGCGAGACTGGCAAAAGCGATAGGGCGGCAAAGGATGCCCTTGGAAAACTCGAAGCCGCGATTCTGGCGGTTCAACCGGTAGACCTTCCGGGAGGAGCAGCGGCACGAATCCGCAGGGTCGATTCACCCGTGATGCCGGGGATGATGCTAATCGATATCGAAGTCCTCGACGCTTCCGGGAAACCGCTTGGCGGGCTTGTGAGCAAAGACTTTTCAGCAGGTCAGAGTGGGCGAAAGCTAAGAATTCTTGCTTCGCCGTTTTCAAGAACGGAATCACTCGCTGTGTTCGTCTTGATCGACACAAGCGATTCCACAGCAGGCGCTCCGATTAGCGCCACGAAGACGGCTGTTCCTGAATTCATCACGAGGCTTCCCGCGAACGCTTCGATTCGAGTCTCCTCATTTAGTGACAGACTGAATGTACTCGCCGATTTCACGCAAGAGAAGAATCGCGCGATCGCAGCTTCCCAAGTGATTCGGGCAGGGGGCGGCACAGCGCTCAATCAAAGCGCTCACGAGGAGATTCGGGGGCTTTCTACAAAGCCTGGATCGCGGGTGCTGGTCGTTTTTACCGATGGCGCGAATTCCCTTCCTGGGCCAAGAGAGGAAGACATTATCAACGCAGCAAGAGTCGCCAAAGTCGCAGTCTATTTTGTTGCCCTGAAAGGTGCTGGTTATTCAGACACATCCGTCATCGAACGCATCGCGAGCGATACAGGCGGAAAGACGTTTCACGTTCAAGAAGCAAGTAAGCTCGCGGAAGCATTTCGAGCGATTTCGGATTCGCTCCAACAAACCGGCTATCGCTTAGCACTTCTCGATTATGCCCCGAACATTCCTTGCCAAGTCACGATCGGCGGGGAAGGCGCCGTCCGTCTCACAGTTGAGGATACTCCCTCGACTTCAACTCTTACTCAAAGGCCAAAGCGCTAATCAACACTCACACCGTGGCATCCTGTCGATGCAGGTCGATGAAGCGCGTTGCTTTTTCGACGGTATCTAACAAGAACGAGAAGGAGAAAGAACCATGAGCAAGAAACAAAACATGCCTGTTTATTCGCAGCAGCTAGGAGCAATCCGGGTTGCTGTGTGGGAAAGCAGCACCGATGAAGGTCGCGTCTTTCAGAACGTGACAATTACACGGTCTTATCGCGAGAAAAGCAGCGAGGAGTGGAAGGAATCTTCCAGCTTCAATGGCCTCGCCGATTTGGCTCTGGTTAGAGAAGCGGCTCGACTTGCTGCGAACTTCATCGAGCAGCGTGAGCGTGAACTGGAGCCAAATGACAAGTAGTTCCAGGGCAGCGTCCCAAGTTGGTTACAACGGCTGGCCCAACTATGAAACGTGGGCCATGTCGTTGTGGCTCGACAACGAAGAATCACGCTATCGTCATTGGCGAAGCGTGGCAGAACAGATGAGAGCATTTGCAACCGACTCTCGCTATCTCTGGGACGACGGCATGAATCGCGAAGAGGCCGCGAGGTGTGAACTAGCCGACAGATTGCGGGCGGCCACTGAAGACAGCTGCCCGGAGATTGGTCCCACGGTGTATGCCGATTTGTTGCATGCGGCATTGGCTGAGGTGGATTGGCATTGCATCGCTGAGCACATGCTCGAAGACCTAAAGTGATAGGTGCACGGAGGTGAGGAATCGTGAGCGGCACGACCTCACCAACTCCCACCCCCGGCCCCTCCCAGAAGGGAGGGGAGAGCAAGTAAGGAAAGAAGCATGAATGGTAGACGAACTTTCGCACACGAAGACATTCTTTATAGCTACACGAGGGCTGAGGCCTTGGCCGACGGAGTCCTTCTCGACATCACGACGTTAGCTAAGGAAGCAGGAATCATTTCCCCTACCGCCATCACTGCCGCAGCTTGGGCCACGGCGGTTGAACCGCCCCGCGATAGCCGCGACCAGAGCATCGAGGGACGCACTTGGGACATACTCCAGGTCTTGCGGTCCACGGCCCGAAACGCCGGCAAGAGGTCCCGCATTGACTTCATCATACGCGTGAAGGAGCAAGCGGGAGTTTGGCGCGATGTCCCCTTGAAAGCCCTTGCCCACCCAGGCGATTCGGGCGAGCCGGTGATCAGCATCTTGCTCCCTTACGAGGACTAACCATGATCGCTACGAATCTCCCTGACCCTATTCATAAAGCGATTGATTCAATCCTTGATTACTTGTGGGACGACGAGGCGCGAGGCTATCGGGCTTCTTCCAAATCGGAACGCGAGGGGCACATCTTTGCCGAGTTGATGACGATTCGACGTTGGTTGACGTACCAGAAAAAAGTCCTTGACAAATCCTTCCACACCGTGGCACCGCGGTGCTTGCAGACGACGACGATGGCTCCAGAAGTCTCGACGCCGCTGCCGTTTGTGACGTTTACAAAAACACGTTGCGCGTTTGCAGCGGAAATGCGACTTCCAGAAAGAAGCGTTCGCGTCACGACTTACGCCGCAAACACCCGAGGTCGCGCATGAACTCACAGACGATTGCCTTTCGCGTCAGGACCGAGTTGCTTCAGCAGATCGACGACGAGTGTCAACGGCTGAATGTCAAGCGGAGCGACCTGGTGCGCGCCATCGTCGACGAGCATTTTGCGACGCGACCCGCGCGACTGACTGACGAACTCGCCAAGCTCCACGCGCGGCTGAGGCTCGTTCACCGCAACCAGGCGCGGTCGCTTGTGACGCTCCTGACCAGCCTTGGAAAGGCAACGCTCGAAGACGCCAAGAACATCACTCGCACCGACTTACTGAGTTAACCGCATCCATGCTCACGATCACCGTCCTCAAAAGCGGCGTCGAAGAATACTTCCTCGGCATCGCCAATCCCGACTACTACACCGCCGGCGGCGAGCCCCCAGGCCGGTGGTTCGGTCGCGGCGCCGAGGCGTTGGGCCTAGCGGGCCAGTTGGCTGCGGAAGCATTCTGTCGGGTGCTGGCCGGCGCCGACGCCGACGGACAACCGCTCCTCAAGATCCACAAGCCCAAGGCGAAAGTGGCGGCGGATGTGCTCCGCCAATCGGACCGGGCGGAACGCGTGCCAGGATACGACCTCTGCTTCTCGGCGCCCAAGAGCGTTTCGGTCCTATGGGCCGTCGGACCGCGTTATGTTCGCGAAGCGGTCGAAGAGTCGTTCGACTCCGCCGTCAAACAGACGCTCGACTGGTTGTCGTCGAACATTCCCCTTTGCCGGCGTGGCCGGGCCGGTCGCACCGAGCAGCTGGCCGAACTTGTGGTCGGCATGTTCGACCACTCGACCAGCCGCGTCACCGAGCGCGACGATTGGCAGCCGCAACTCCATCGGCACTGCGTCGTTGCCAACGTCGCCCTGGGCGCCGACGGCCGCTGGTCCGCCGTGAACAGCCGCAAGCTACATGAGTGGGCCCGCACGCTGGGGCCGATGTTCCGGGCGATTCTCGCTGCGGAACTCGTCGATCGCCTCGGCGTCGACCTCATCCGGCCGAACGACGGGGCGGAGCGCCTCGCTTCGTGGTTTGAAGTCAATGGCGTGTCGGCGGAACTTTGCGATCGGTGGTCGAGTCGCCGCCACGAGATCGAGGAGCTGCTGGCCGTCGATGAGGGGTTCGGCGCCGCCTCTGACGCCGGCGCCCGCGAGCGGGCCAACTTGGCCACGCGTAAAACCAAGTCGTCGATGCCCGCCCGCTCAGAACTCTTTTCCAAGTGGGGGGACGTGGCGAGAGATTTTGGCCTCACTCCGCAGTCCCTGGAATCGCTCACCAACCGACGCCAGACGCCGCTCAACCGCGAGCAGGCCTTCGCCGCTTGCTGGAAAGCAGCGATTGCCAGCATTGAGGCCACGCAAGCGACCTTCACCGAGCGGGACATTCTGAGGGCGGTCTGCGAAGCGGGGCAGGCGCTGGGAATCTCAGGGTTGTGGCTCGCCGAGCAGGTCCGCGAAAAGCTGACGGCGGACCAAGAGATTCTCTGTCTGGGCGTCCAGTCCGGAGAACAGCAATTTGCCACCAGCGAAATGTGGCAGCGCGAAGAACTGCTTCTGGCGAACTTTGAGACGCTGCGATCCGCCCGCGGCGCAAAAGTCCATGACGATGAGTTCATTCCAACCCTGGAGGCGAATCGTCTCTCCGACGAACAGCAGGAAGCCGCCGGCGATATCCTCAAGAGCACGAGCGCCTTGCGGCTGCTGACTGGCGTCGCCGGTGCCGGCAAGAGCACCACGCTCAAGGCGATTCGCGAGGCGTTCGAGTCGGCTGGCTACGCCGTGCATGGCGCGGCGCTGGCGGGGACCGCGACCGAAGAACTCACGAAGAAGGCGGGCATCCGCTCGCGCACGATCGCCAGCCACCTCCATCGACTGGAGAGTGGGACGGACCCAGCGGAGAAGTCTGAGCGGCGGCCCCCTTACGAGGCGAGCGCCGAACCGCTGCCGACTCCGCTGTCGGAAATCCAGCCCGGGGACGTTCTCGTCCTTGACGAAGCCGGCATGGTGGACGCCGGCACGATGCTACGGCTGACCGAAGCGGCGAATCGCCTTGGGCTCACGCTGATTCTCGTCGGCGATGCGCGGCAACTTCAGCCGATTGCCCCGGGCGGCCCGTTCACGCATCTCTTGGGGAAGGAGAAAGCGGCCACGCTGGCGACCAACCTCCGGCAACATGACCCGGCCGACCGCCAGGCCGCGGAGGACTTCCGCTCGGGCGATGCGGCGAGCGCACTACGCAACTACGCCGAGCGGGGGCGGCTTACGGTCGCCGAAGATCGGGCCGAGGCCCTTACTTCCCTGGTCGCCGCCTGGACGGCGGCCGGCGGGCCGACGCAGCCACAGGACCACGTCATCTTCACCGGGACGCGGGCCGACGCCCGCGCCGCCAACCGCCTCGCTCAGCGTGAGCGCGAGCGGGCTGGTGAAATCGACTTCTCGACCTCCATCCCTCATGAGGGGGAGCGGATCTGCCTGTACGACCGCGTGCTGTTTCACAAGAACATCTTTACGGACGGCGTACGCAACGGCTACCGGGGCGAGGTCGTCGCCATCGATCGTTTCCTGAACCGCGTCACGGTCCGCCTCGACGGCGAGACGGGCCGAGAGGTGACGGTCCGGCTCGCCGACTACGCCGACCACGGCCTAACGCTTCACTACGGCCAGACGACCCACAAGGGGCAGGGTCAAACCGTCGAGCACGCCTATCTGCTCGCCGGCGGGAAGATGGCCGACCGCGAACTCGCTTACGTCCAGGCGACCCGGGGCCGCTGTTCGACGCAAGTCTTCGTGGACCGCGCCCACGCGGGCGACGACCTGGAAGAACTTGCGAACGCGCTTTCCCGCTCGCGCACGAAGGAGCTGGCCCACGACGTGGCCGAGCGGATTCGCCGCCGAGAGGGCGCTACTCATGAAAGGGGGCTTTGAGATGAACCAGTATCTGCCGCTCATCGGATTTGTCGCCGTAGGATTCGCCGTGTGGATCGGCATCCTTAAGCTGTGGGCGTTCTACGAGGAGCGAACCCCGCCGCGTATTCAGCTGCGTCTTTACACGACGGCGAAAAATCTGCCTCGTGATGCTTTTAATCTCGTCGCGTCCTGCCTGCTGTGGGCGGGCCTGGGGGCGCTGCTTCTTCGCTTCGTTCTCGGCCTAGTAGGCCTCAACGGTTGGCTTCCCAGCACGCCGTGGGCTTTGCCGGTCGTCGCGTTCTTTGTCTTCGGCGGGCTCCTCATCTTTTGGGATGGGCCGGCCCCATCGGAGCCGATCGAGCCGCGCGGTCGCGGCCTCGGCCGCATGGGGGAGAAGAAGGGGTCGCCCAACAAGTCGCGACCGGCAACGGCCGCAGGTAACACGCGCGGGCGAACCATCCGCTCGTATCACGACATCAAGTAGTCGCAACCCCCAACGCATGACTCAGGGGACACTCCGATGCAGTTCTGGCAAAAAAAGGCATCGCCCCAGCCGGACCCGGGCAAAACGTTGGCCTGGGGCCGTCACCAGCTGGAGGAAAGCGAAGCGACCGGGCATTTTCTTGCGGTAGCCGCTTCCGGCGGTGGCAAGTCGACGCTCCTGCAACTCTTGATGCAATCCTGCCTGGGCGGCGTAGGCATTGAGGCCGACACTCGCGCACTCGTGTATGACCATAAGCAAGACATCCTCCCGCTACTCAACGCCATTGCCCCGCACGCGAAGATCGTCACGTCTCATCCGTTTGATGAGCGCGGCGCGGCGTGGAATATCGCCCGAGACATTACCAATCCGGCGATCGCTTTGGAGACGGCCAGGACGCTCTTCCCCGAAGTCCAGGATTCGCAGCCGTTCTTCGCGGACGCTTCGCGACATCTTCTCTACGGCGTCATGCTGAGCTTCATTCTCACCGGCGCGCCCTGGACCTTCGCGTCTCTGATGCGCGTGATGCAGTCGGCCCGGCTGATTCGTCGTGTCTTGCGGAAGCATCCCGTCACTCGCTCTATCGAGCGCGAATACTTCTCCGAGGACCGCACGGCGGCCAACATCATGAGCACCGTCGCGACAAAGCTCTTGCCGTTCTCCAACATCGCGGCGGCCTGGGAAACCGCCAGCGAATCGTTCTCGATCGAGGACTGGGTGCGCGAGAACTGGATCCTTGTTTTGGGGAACTATGAAACGGGACGGATGGCCATCGACGCCGTCAACCGTTGCCTCTTCAAACGAGCCTCGGATCTGGTCCTGAATCAATCGAACTCTTTCACGCGGAGGACGTGGTTTCTGTGGGACGAACTGAGCGAGGCTGGAAAACTCGACGGCCTGGTTAGCTTGATGAAGAAGGGGAGATCGAAAGGGGCCTGCTGCGTGCTGGCCTTCCAGTCGATTCAAGGACTGCGTCACAGCGCACTTTACGGTCGTGAGCAGACCGACGAGATCCTCGGGCAGATCGCCAACCGGTGGTTTGGACGTTTGGAGTGCGTCGAGACGGCCGATTGGGCGTCGGAACTCTTCGGCGATCAAGAGTTCGAGGAAGAGTCTGTTTCCGAGTCGACCGGCGCCGGCGGTAAGAGCCGCTCCGTGAGCCGTCATCGTACGACCCGGAGACTCGTGCTGCCTAGCGAGTTTCTCGACATCGACCCGTGCAACCAAGCGAACGGCTTGAGCGGGTACTACATCGTCCGCTCACACGGTTCTTATTTCGACAAGCTTGAGAGCGCCGACCTCTGGGGCAATTGGCTCGTCACCCCGCGGGCCGACGTTCCGGAGTTTGTGGCTCGGCCCTCACGCTCGATGCTCCTGGACCCGTGGTCGGCTGCCGAGGATGCGACGTTTTGCACGCCGCGAAAGGAGCGCAAGGGGGCGGAACCCCGCCAGACTCCCGAGCAAGCACCAGATAAGCGTCCCGCACCGCCCAGCACGACCGAAAAAAACCTTGACGATCTTGACGCCCATTTTCAGTAAGAAGCCCCGACAAGGAAATATTATGTCACCCTCATCATCCTCTGATTCCGTCGTCCCGCGCATGATTAACGTGCGGGAGGTCGCGTCGATCTTGAGTCTTTCGACTCGTAGCGTCTGGCGATTGGTCGCCAAAGGGGAGCTTCCCAAGCCCGCCCGATTCGGCCGCTCCGCGCGGTGGCGACTCGCCGACATCGAGGCGTGCATCGAAGCTCGCTCCAACCCCAATCATGGGGCAAGCGCGCGGCGTCCGCGCTGACGCGCCGCCGCTTGCCTAGCTTGTCGGTCTCGTAAGAATGATCGTCGGAGGTACGAAGCATGGCATCGATTCGCAAACTCAGTCGGGACCGCAGCAAGAAAGGCGCTCCGTACTACATCCAGTTCCTCGACCATGAAGGAAAGCGTCGCACCACCAAAGGTTGCCCCGACAAAGGGGTCACCGAAGCCAAGGCCGCCAAGATCGAGACTGCCGTGCAGCGGATCAAGATTGGCCTTGCTGAGCAATCGGAACTTGATGAACTCTTGGGGAAACCTCAGTCCGATGCCTGGAACGAGCAGGTGAAGGCATTTGAGGCGAGTCTCAAACGCAAGAACAATACTCCTAAGCACGTTACTTTGACGGTCAACCGCGTGAAGCTTGTGTTGACAGGGAGTGAATTCAAAACCCTTGCCGACTTTGATGCAGACACGGCAGAGGCGTTTCTTACGCAGCATTGCCAAGAGGGAGACCTCGGGCATCGCACCTACAACCACTACCTTCAGGCGGTCGATGCGTTTGGCAACTGGCTCTCGCATCCCAAGCGGCGAATCTTAGAAAGGAACCCGTTTGCCGGAATTCCCAGACGAAGCACGGAGACTGATGTTCGCCATGCAAGAAGGGCGCTAACTCCAGATGAGATTGCCCTTGTCATCAAGACTGCGCGACTGAGCAACTACACCGTTCAAGGATATGACGGTTTGACTCGCGCCCGGATTTACCTGCTTTCCTACATGACGGGACTCAGAAAAGGGGAGATTGCCAGCCTTACGCCCACCAACTTCAAGCTGGATGCAGGACAACCGACTCTTACCGTCGCAGCGAAACACTCAAAACGCCGCAAAAAAGACACCTTGCCGCTTCACGCAGACCTCGTGGAGGAGGTGCGGACATGGCTTGCTGGTCTTGGCACGGACGAACCGCTTTTTCCGCTTCTAGGGAAACGAAAAGCCTACACCATGATCCGGCGAGACTTAGAGGAAGCAAAAATTCCGTATGAAACGGAAGAAGGACTTGCTGACTTCCATGCCGCAGGCCGTCATACGCATATCACTGAGCTACTCCGCAGCGGCGTCTCGCTTGTGGAGGCGAGGGAGCTTGCCCGCCACAGCGACGTGCGGATGACGATGAAGTACACGCATATTGGTCTTGAGGATCAGGCCAAGGCAGTCAACCGACTTCCTTCGCTGCCCACAGCCGAATCCACCACCCCGGAAAAACCCGCCGATGAGTGTCTGCGTATTGTCTGCACTTCAAGTGGCGCGGCTGGGCAAAATGGGACTTCAGCTGTCACCGAACGGCACTCGAAAGGGAGGTCACAAAAACGAAAAAACCCTTGCCGTAGCAAGGGTTTAGACGCTGTTAGTCAACCTGCGTCGCAAGTTGACCCAAATTGTCAAAAAGTGGAGGCGGCGGGAATCGAACCCGCGTCCCGTGATATCTCTACGTATGCTTCTACGTGTGTAGTCGACTGTTTGATTTCACCAATGTCGCCCCTGTCGACCGGGTCGGGCATTGGCTAGTAGGGAACTTTTTTTAACCGCAAGCGTGCCCATCAGTGACTCGCGGCGATCCGGAATTGTAGTCGGGTTTTTGGGCCATTCCGGAGACAGCCCTCAACCCGGGCTACCTTAATTAGGCAGCCAGAGCAAACGAACCTTCGGCATTTGAAGGTGTGAACGGCTTTTTACGTGGGCCACCGATCAACCACGACACGCCACCTACGCTTCGCCTACCCGGTCGAACCCAGTTCGCCCCCGAATGAACGGCTGTGTGCGGGGTCGGGAGACCCACGCAATAGCTGTGGGCCATTATTATACTCGGCCGGCCGAGACGAGAGAAGCGACGAAGAATGCGAGGTGCAGGCCAGATTGAGGGTGTTTGACGGGTTGGCCCCGGGGTTAAAATGCAAATTCGCTCGCCCGGTGGGCCCGTGGTAGGTTTTTCACCGCGCTCCTGCGTTTGGAGATGAATCCGCCGTCAACATCTAAAGGCTCGGCACCGACAATCTAGTTCTCTGGGAGGCAACCATGCACCGCACCATTATTTCTACAGCCTCTCGGTTGGTGATCCGTCGAAGACGGGTGTGGGGCTGGTATCTGGCTGTCGTTTTGCAGTGGCTGGAAACGGTCGGGGCTTTAAGCTCGGCGTGGGCTGCCGAATATGTGGTCAATACCGACGACTTGACGATCAGGCGGAACGGCGCGCTGTGGAACTTCGACGGGCAGCTTGTCTCGCCGAGCGTGGTGGGCGGTGCCGCGCAGTTTTCCATCGGCGGAGATTGGGTATTGAATAGTGGCGATACACTGAGCGGCGTGGGCAGCCGGCCCGCGTCGTTCCAAATCGGCAACGATTTTATCGTTTCACCGAACGCCACAATCGATTTCTCGGCGGTCAACACCACGGCGGGAATTGGCGGGGCGGCGCCTGGCAGCGGGGGTAGCGGGGGAGCCGGCGGAGCGGGCGGTGCCGGCGGCGGCGTGCAATGGGTCCGCGGCGGAGGAGCGATGATCTTCTTTATTCCCGGCGCGGTGCCGCCTCCGGTACCGGCGTTCGCCGGACATGACGGCCAGTGGGGCGACGAGGGAACGCTTGGCCTGGCGGGCGCGGCAGGGAAAATCGGCAGGATCGGATTCCATAATCTGGCGCCCGCCGCGGCCGGAGGCAGTGGAGGATTCGAGGAGCAAGTCATCGGCCATGGCGGAGTGCCTGGCCAGGGCGGCATCCCCGGCGTGTACTGGCCCAGTCCGCTGCCGAGTTTTATTCCAGGCGTGCCGACCAAAAACGGCGGCTTTGGCTTCGAGGGCAACAATGGCGGCGAACCGGGACCGCCGCGATGGGAAACGTCGGGCATGGCGGCGGCTTTCTCGCCGACCCAGACTCCTTCGGCCTGGTGGCGGGTAACGGCGGCGGTGGCGGCGGCGGCGCACAAGGCGGCACCGGCGGCGGTGGCGGCGGCGGCGGTGGTGGGGCCAGCGGACAAGGTAACTGGGCCAAATCCTTTGGGTTTGTCGGGTTCAGTATTGCCAGCATCGGGGGCTCGGGCGGACCCGGCAGCGCCGGCGGCTTCGGCGGACAGGGCGGCGATGGCCGCGCGGGCGGCGCCGGTGGCGGCGCGGCGGAATTTATCGTCCAAGGTCAGATCAACTTCGATGGCCAGGCCTCAGCCAAAGGCGGCAATGGAACTGCCGGGGCGTTCGGTTCCTTCGGTTCGCTGCCCGATAACCACGAGCCGCTGGACGAAGCGGCCAACATCGCGGCGTACATCCCCATCCCCGGAGTGACCACGGTCCCGTTCCTTCCTCCGCCGCCGGTACCCATCATTGATCCGTTCCTGGCCGGCTTCGGCGGTTTCGGCGCGACGGGCGGTCTTGGCGGCTTTGGCGGCGACGGCGGTTCCGGTGGCGGAGGCGGCGGAGGTTCCGGCGGCACGATTAAACTTGTCGGCTCGATTGTCCAGGGCACGGGCAGCATCCAGGTCGGCGGCGGATTGGGACGCGACGACGCCGCTACCTACGACGACGGCGCGGCCGGTCAACTGCTCGTCGGCAGCAATACCGTGGCGGTCGGCTCCTCGGCGATCGGTGCGCTGGGCGGAGCTTCGCTCACCGGCAACAATACGCCCACACGCGTCGGCGCCCGTTCGGTAAATTCGCTCATCGCGGACTCGCCCTCGACGCCCAACATCGTCGGCCTCGAAGGGGGTGCCGAAGCGTTCGGCTTTACCGACCTGGACGCTAACGAAGTTCTGCTGCCCGACCTGATGAACCTGGTTGAATCGTCGCCACAAGAGGCCTTCGCGGGGCTGGCGCGATTCGACCTGGGGCCGGGATCGCTCGGCGCCGATTACGTCGGCTACGACATGCTGCTGGTTTACAACTCCAAGGGAACGCCCTTGAGCAACCCGATGCTGGGCATTGGCGAAGAGGACTATCTTGTGCCGCTCGTCGAAGGCGGCTATTCGAACGACATCATGTTCGGCGGCAGCGGAGATACCGCCGTGACGAACATGGATGGCTTTTCCATCTATGCGACGCTGATCCCCGAGGATGCCGAGTGGTTCAATTTATCGGTGGACTCTGGCGGGATTATCCTCTCCGAGAAACAGCAGATTCTGAACAACGGCGAGCTGATGTTCGTCACCAGTTCGCCGGATGTGCCCGTGCTCGATGCCACCTGGACCGCAGCCAACGGCAACTGGAGCAGCGCCGCCAACTGGTCGCTTGCATTCAACGAGACGGGGCTGCCGCCCGATGGCACTGAAGATCCAGTGGTGCCCGGCGTGCCCACCAACAGTGCCGCCTATGCGTTTAATATCCACATCCAGAACAGTGCCACGGTCGACGCGGACATTATCGTCACCGTGGACCAGCTCAATATCGGCGCAGACGATTCCCTCGTGATCACGGACGGCAAGAGCCTGACGGTCGAGCGATTCGCGGTCCGCACAGATTCAGGCCGCATCGCGAACGACGGCGAAATCCTCATCGACGGATCGCTCGGCAGCACAACGCAACTGTTCCTTAGCGGCCCGGGGCTGATGCTCGATGGCACGGGCGTGCTCAAGACCACGGCCAGCCCGGACAACGTAATCTCCGGCCTGCGAAACAGCGATTTGCTGACGCAGTTCGCCGACCACACGATTGAAGCCGCGGGAATGCTCGGCGACAACCGGCTGGTCATGACCAACCATGGCCGCATTACGACATTCACGCCCACGGAACTCGCAGGCCACGGCGAACTGGTCATCGACCCCACGGGCGACGCCCTCCGCAACAGCCCGGCGGTGGTGAATCATGGCACGATCGACGTCGACTCCGATAACAACTTTTCCACGTCTCCCTTGAGAACACTGACACTGCGGGACGGATTCTTCGCCAACGAGGCGGGCGGCCTGATCGAGGCGCGGGGCGACGGCCATCTCGTCTTCGATGACGTCCGCATTCACAACGACGGGACGATTCGCGTGGACGCGACGTCGTGGCTGTCGATCACCGGCAACGTCATGCTCACCGGCAATGACCTGTCGCTGGAGGACATGCAATCGTTCGTGGAGATCCAGGACGCCAACTTTGTGAACGCCACGCAACTTGTGGGGCAGGTCTTCATCGCCAATAGCAACGTGCTGAACGCCGGTGGAAAACTCGGCGGGCGCCTTAACGGTGAAAATGCGTTCACGGAACTGTTCGATTCGACGCTGACGGGCGGTGAGCTCGACGGTCGTATCTTCTTCGGTGGATCCACGCTCAAGGATGCGACCCTGCTGCCTGACGCAGAGTTCGATGGCTCGGGGATGGGCCTCGCGGGCCGAATCGAAAACCGCGCCGGCGTCGGCATGGGCGCCAACGGGCCGGCCCAAGGCTTTTTCTCCGCCGGTGGCGCGCAGGTCGTCGAAGACGCCACGCTGACCGGCGAGGGATTCTACGAAGTCTTCTCCTTCGACGGCAGCTTCGATCCGCAGAACCCCACCACGCTCACCATCTCGGCCGAGGCGACCGTTCAGTTTGCCGATTACATGGCGAACGACTTGATCATCATCAACGAGGGCTCCCTCACCAGCGCCGACGTCAGCTCCATCGATCCGGCCGGGGATCAGAGCTCGTCCGTCGCGGGCCTGCGCAACTCGGGCGTGATCCGCATCTCCTCCGAGTCGGAATTCTACGACGGCGTGTACGACAATACCGGCGGCCTGATCGACGTGACTGTCGGGAGTTTCTACAACGTCACGCTGGTCGGCGGCACGCTGCAAGGCGATACGTGGTGGGCGGAACGCGAATTCAGTGGGGGACTTGCCGACCCCAACCATGTTATCGGCACGGTCTTTACGAAAGATGCTGCCCCCGGCACGCCGGAGTATGATCAATTCCTCCAGATCGACCATCACACGGTGCTCGAGGAGGTCACCTTTACGCGGCCGACGCACTTGAGCGGCGCCGGCGGCGTCGGCCCGCAGATCATTCTCCGCAACTCCCTTAACCTGACCGATACCGGTTCGCTGACGTTCCAAACCGTCGACATTACCTTCGATAACGACTTCAGCTTCGAGGGCGAGGGCACGCTCTATCTCGAGGATGCCAACCTCTCCGGCTCCACTCCCGACGTTCGTCTGACGATCGGCGAGCAATTCACGTTGGATGCCAGCCAGACGATCAATTGGAGTCAGTACGGGCAGAACAGTCTCATCATCGAGAACCGGGGCAGCATCGACGACGCGGGAATGGGCGCGGAGATCACGCTCGACCCGACGGGCGATTTGGATTCTGCGGAGCCGGGGCTGATCAATCGCGGCGCGATTCGGGTGGGCATTCTGTATCTTAACGACGCCTATGTGGACAACCGCGGCGGGCACATTGGCGGCCCGTCGTCCGCCACTTTGCTGGCCGGAGTCCGCGTCGTCGGCGGCACGCTCGAGAACTTCGAGATCTACGATTCCCAGCAAGATCCAGAAAGCTATTTCAATCCGCAGTCCCGCCTGGAGAATGTCACGCTCGAAGGTTCCGGTTACATCGAAGGCGTGGACCTCGCGCTGGTCGGCACGATCGAAAACAACGCCTTGGTGGAAGTCTCCAATGCCACTCTCACCCTCGACGGCCCGGTGCGGCTGACTGGCGCCGTCGTCGAGTTTACCGAGGGCACGACGCTCGTCGCCCTCGGCGAAGACGACACGCTGACCAATGAGGCCGGGCACACCCTTCGCGTTACCGGCTTCGACGACGCGCTGCAAGGATACGGCGTGCCGCAAATCATCAACTACGGCACGCTCATCACCGAGCTGCTCGATATGCACCCGGTCTTCACCACGGAAGTCCTGCCGGCCGGAACCGAGGTCCCCGACGTCAGCGACCCCAATAATCCCGACGCCACCATGCTGCTCACGGAGGAAACGACGTACGAGATTCTCCGCCCGTTGATCAACACCGGCGTCATCGAAGCGGGTGAAATCTACCTTAACCAGACCGCCATCGAGAACTCCGGGACGCTCACCGGCGTAATCGCCTCCTATGACTCAACGATCTTGAACGTGGGCGGCCGTATCGAGGGCAACTCTCTGGACATGCTCGGCAATAGCGCCTTGATTGGAGGTTCAGCCGAAGGCGTGTTCATCACGGTGAATTCATTCGCGGACGAACGGGCAATCATCAGCGAGGTCAATCTCTTGGGTTCGAGCATCCAAGTCACCGGGCCGATGGAGTTCGGCGGCAATGTTCTCGAGCTGGACTACCTCGAGGTCTCTGCCCCGCTCGGCACGGAGCCTGTCGTCTTTATCGAAAATGACGCCACCCGACTCGAAACCGCGGACACGTTCATGGCTTCCGGAACAATCAATCTCGCCGCTGGTGCGTTCCGCACCGATACGATCTCCTTCGGCGGCGCCTACGACTTCCTTGACTGGACCGGCGGAACGTTCGGGTTGATGCAACAAGATATGACCGTCGGGTCCACCGGCCTGCTCGGCGATGCGATCGACCTGCCCGCCGGCTTCGGCCTGGAAGTCGGGCAGAATCTCTCGATCGCCAGCGACGGCCAGGTCACGCTCTCCGGCGGATCGCTCTACGTGGGCACGCTTTCGCTCGCCTCGCCCGCCAGCATCCACTGGACCGGCGGCACGCTCGGCCTCACGAGCCAGGACCTCCACGTCACCGCTGGCGGCACGTTGGGCAGCGGCGTGACCTTAACTGCGGGTTACGAGCTCGACGTGCATCAATCTCTAAACGTCGCCGACGACGGGGCCGTGCTGCTGGGCGGCGGTACGCTTCGCGCGGGTACGATCAACCACACCGCCGGCGGGGCACTTTCATTCTCATCCGGCACACTCGACGTCGAGACTTTCAATGGTAACTTGACGCAACTTGGCGGCACGCTTGCGCCCGGCAATTCACTCGGCGTCACTCAGGTGACGGGCAACTACGCGCTCGACGGTGGCACGATTGCCATCGAACTCGCGGGCCTCGTGCAAGGAGACGAATTCGACTTCGTGGAAGTCCTTGGCAACTTTGATATCGCCAATGGCGCGCTAGACGTCTCTTTAATCGATGACTTTGTTCTGGGCGCGGGGCAGCAATTCGAAATCATCGCCGTCGGCGGCACGCAGACCGGCGTCTTCTCGGATCTGCCCGAAGGGGAACTGGTGGGCAACTTCAATGGACTCGACTTGTTCGTCACCTAC
Organism: Pirellulales bacterium; assembly: GCA_040901765.1. Lineage (GTDB taxonomy): Bacteria > Planctomycetota > Planctomycetia > Pirellulales > Lacipirellulaceae > JBBDYG01. The sequence goes on along the minus strand of JBBDYG010000091.1, from coordinate 25,311 downwards.
CAGGCCGGCGACGGCAACGACATCGCCCTGTTCACGAATCTCGAGGGCGACTTTAACGGCAACGGCATCGTCGACGCCGCCGACTACACGGTATGGCGCGACGGCCTCGGCGGCGCATTCGACCAACAGGATTACGGCCAATGGAAGCAGAATTTTGGCGCGACGTCGGGTGCCACTGGCTCCGCCAGTGAACATACCGCCGTCCCAGAACCGGCGACTCTTGGCCTGTTAATGTTGGCAATATTCGGCATGTTGCTATCACGCGATCATCGCGTTCTTATGAATCGTATCGCCTAATACGTCCGTAATTGAGCGGTGCGTGACTCTTACCGGACCGCTGCGTGACGGCGAGCACACGGCCACCGACAATCCGGAAGCAAGTCGCCACGGCTACCAACAGTATCAAAATCTGCGATGCCGGTTCGGGCACGGCTGCATCGGTTAGATTGCCAGCCGCAGCACCCGGGTGGCTACCGAACTGCCGTTGCCAGATCAGGAGATCAGCTCCATCGGAGTCATTATCGCCGTCGGCATCACCCAGTTGGTTGAGGTCGAATGCCCCCTTCCAGATCGAAAGATCGGTGGCGTCGACATCGCCGTCGTCGTCAAAGTCAGCGGAAAAGAAGGGTGTGTTGACCACTTGGAGCTGCACGGCGTTCGAGAGGTATTCGATGTGCAACGTGAGTCCCTCCGGCATACCCGACACATCCGCGAAATCAAACGCTCCCGTCACCGAGTTCGCCGTGATGATGTTGAAAGTTTGGCCCAATGTCGGCACGAACGGCACCCCAGGCGAGACTGGGTCGATATCAATATTGAGATACCCGTCGAGCACTGCATCTCCACTCAAGACGAGCCGATCAAACGCGTTGAGGCTCGTGCCGGTGAGCTCGACGAACAAGTCACCCGTGTTGCCTTGCTGATAGTCAAGGAGCTCGACTCGGCCGATGCCTCCCGAGTTGCCGGGGCGGAACCCACCTTGCATATCCAGCAGCACGCCGATATCGGCCAAGTTATCCGCCACGATGTTGCTGCCATCGGGGACAACAATCGCTCCCGCGCCGCTGAACATGGCTCCGGCTTCGATGTTGATGTTGTTGTTCTCAAGGGTGAGGTTGGCATTGAGGGTGGTCGAACTTCCGGTCTCGAAGGTCAGGAAATTGTTGTTCGCAACCGCAATGGTGCCTCCTCCAGCACCGACAGTCACCGTGCCGCCCAGATCGGTGCTGCTTGTCGATTCGTAGGTTCCGCCGGTCAGGCTGAGCGTCGAGCCCGGATTGAAGTCCAAGGCGAAGCCATTGGCAAACACCCTCCGCCCGGCCATGACTTCGACGTCGCCCGTGAAACCGAAGGCCGCGCCGACATCGCGAAGCTCAACATCGGCGCCGTCGGCCACGATTCGCCCGGCGCCGCCGCCGTCCCAGTCGTTATCGTTGGCGGCAGTTTGCAAGATTAGCGTGCCGCCGCTGTGTCCGCGCAGGCGCGAGCTGTTTATCACCTGGGCCGACACGAGTCCATTGCCGCCGATGCCGAGGCCGCCATCGTTAGTAACCGTCGCGCCGGCCAGCTCGCCGCCGAACAAGCTGATCGCGCCGACCACATTGGTGTTCCACGGATCGGTAACGTTGATCACGCCGTCGTTGAAGGCGACGATCAGATTCGCGTCGAGAATAGCACCGTTGAACGTCAGCGTGCCGTTGTCGGCGTACAGGCTGGCACTGTTGCTGAAGTCGATGTTTGCGTTGATCGTGCCGAAGCCCCGCAGGGCGGTCTCCGTATCCGCCGCCAGGACGCCGGGGCCGTTGACGACGCCGCCGGCGATCGTGTTGAGATTGATGGTCCCGTCGCCGCCGCTCAGGTGCAGCGGCTCGCCGACCGTGTTGATGTTGACGATGCCGGTGGCGCCAATGTCGAGCCGGGCGTCGATGCGGCCGTCGCCGTTGTGGTTGATCGTGCCGTTTAACACAACATCCGAGCCAGCGAGATACGAGTCGGCGGTGGCGTTGCCGTTGTATGCGATGACACCGGCGGGGTCGAGTGTCCACGTATTCGTTCCGGCGATTTGCACGGTCAGCAGAAACGTGTCGTTGATCGTGACGGTGGAGTCGAACCCGTCGGCCGGCGAATCCTCGATGGCAGTCGTCGAGATGGTCAGATCTTCGTTGAGCGTCGTGCTGCCATCATCGAGATCGACCACGGCGACGTCCCAGGTCGTGGGCGCGGAGATCGTCGCCGTCCCCTTGCGGAGCAGGCCTTCGCCCGTGAAGCTGGCGCCCGCGTTGCCGTAGGTTACCACGGCGAAATTGAGCGTGGCGCCCGCGGCGATCGTGACGTCGGTGGCGCCGGTGATTTGCGTCGTCGCGTTGACGTTGAGCGTCGCACCGGCGGCGACGTTGACGCTGCCGGTTCCTGCCAGCGAGAACGTCTCGCCGTTGATGCTGGAAGTCGCCGCGCCGCCGGCGTTGATCACGCCATCGGAATTGAGGCTCCAGGTGTTATCGGCGGTGGTGACGTCAAGCTCGCCGCCGTTGATGTTGATGACGTGGCTGAAATTCTCGTCGGCGCCGGCGCCGAGATCGAGGTCGAGATTTCCGCCGGCATTGATCGTCGTGACATTGTTGGCGCCGTCGGCGCCATCCAAGTTAAAGTCGGGGTCGTCGATGTTCACGACGCTGTTGACGATCAGCTTGGAGTCGACGCCATTCATGTTAAAGTTGGCTACGGCGCCGATTGTGGAGGCGGCGTTAAACGTGATGGTTCCGCTATTGTTGATGGCGCCGCCCGTAGCGGTGAGTGCCGCGTCGATAACCAGGCCATCGAGGTCGTCGTTGAGTGTCAGGGCTCCACCCGAAATCGTGATAGTGCCGCCCGCCAGGTGTGCGGCAGGGCCGCCGGTGCCGGCGAGAATTCCCGGCGTATTGACGTCGACGGTTCCAGCGTTGATGCTCCAGGCGGCGGCAATGTCAAGCGTTGCCCCGGCCGCCAGATTCAGATCGCCCCCAAACGCGTCGCTGATCGGCACGTTAAGATCAAGCGTGGCATTGCGATTAACGTTGACGATGCCCCCGCCGGCGGCGATTCCGTCGAGATCGACCAGCGCGTCGGCATCGAGCGCCGTGATCTGCAACGTCGTCGCCGGGGGCGTGCCGAAAATGGCGCCAACGTAACCCGCCGTGAGCGTCCCTTCGTTGTTGAAGAGGACCGTGCCGGCGCCAACCGATTGCTCCAAATCAATTCGGCCGTTGCCCACCACTAGCCCGCCGACGTTGTTCGTGAGCGCGCCGCTATCCACTTCGACGACGGCGGTGCCCACAGCTTCTTGCGAATTGAGAATCAGGTCGCCGCCATTGTTGATGGTCAGCGTGCCCGTGTCCAAACCGTCGGGATTGCCGCCGTACACAATGATTGAGCTGCCAACTCCGGAAATGGACGTGGCGCCGGTAACTTCCAACTCGAAATCGGTCGTTCCGCCATTGTGACTGTTGATGACGTCGGCTCCAGCGGTGATCGTGAGCGAGCTGATGACGTACACAGCGTCCACCAACGTCGTGTCGTTGGCCGCGGCCACGAGATTGCCAATCGAGACGGGGTCGCCAGTCGGGTTGCCATTGGGGTTCCAATTGTTGAAGTCGCCCCAGAGAAACGTCCCGGCGCCGTTGTCCCACGAAACCTGGGCGAAGACCGGAGTGCCACCCGTCAAAACAACGGCCAAGATTAGCCCTAACGAACAGCGTAGAAGTCGCTTGGCGAGTTTCTCCGACAGGATTGCCGCGCAGTCGGCAACGAATTCGGCACTCGCGAGAATTGTCCACACAATCCCTGTTAGTCGTCGGACAACGCCACGCGAGCTCCTAACCGCGGAATACACTCCCGTGAGCGCTATTGACGCATGAAAAACTATCCGTCTGGAGAACAGCAGGCCAGCGAAGGCCATCAAAGCAGTAATAAAGGTCCACGCGCCCGGCTCGGGGACGGCGGTGTCAGTTCCTGTGCCAAGCGCGGCACCGCTCCCGCTGTTCGCGCCGAATCGACTTCGCCAAACTCCGTAGTCAGCTTGGTCGATTAAGTTATTTCCGCTGCCGTCGGCGGCGAGGCCAGCGCCCGCTGCCCCGAGCGTGTTACGCCAGACCGTATAGTCAGCCGCGTCGACGGTCCCGTTGAGATTGTAGTCTCCCAGTATGTTGCCAAGGTTGTCGCGGACAATGGTGGTGAGCGACGCAGCCGCAGTCGTAGAATACGGAGGCGCTCCCGTGGCCAGGACGTTAGCATCGGTCGCGTTAGGAATAACATCGTTATTTGTAGTGAACGCGGGCGTCGAAGCGCCAAAAGTTCCCGAAAAAATTCTGGCCGAGTTGTTCCACAGTGGATCATTCAATGGATCCACGGGGAGATTGCCTGGGGTACCCGCGCCGCGGCCAACATTGGTCACCACGCTGGCTGGGATACTTAAATCTTGGAAATAGAGAACCTCGACCGTACTACCATTGGTGATTACGAACGGACTGCCGCCATCTAACACCGATCCGATCCCGGCCTGGGCAGTAATGCCGGCGGCGTTGATATTGGCCAAAATGGCGCTAATCGCCGCGATGCCACTGGCGCTGTTGGTCTTAGCAACGAGCGTCCAAGCCCCCCCCAGGGCAGGGTTCGCAGGGTTCGTGTATTGCAGGTTCAAACTAAGGTTAACGGTCTGCGCCTCAGCGCGATCGATCGCAACCAGCAACACCATGCAACTCAAGATGGCGAACAGTCCGCGAGTCATTCTGTGGTTCCCCCCACTACGACCATTAAAATGCGAGCGTTTACGTTGGTGATTTTAGTCAAAATGGTGACGTTGTGCCAGAAAAGGGGGACGGAATAGTCGTCAAGCCAGAGGCTCGGCAGCGATAAGCCGGCGGTAAGCGCCAGCGCCACCGCTGGTAAACGAACGATATAGATATAAGCACCCGAAGGGCGTGCCAGCATCCTTTATCCCGCATTCCCCAGATGACTTCCGCCGCTTCGGCATGCGATTTGCGCTACACGCTTGAAAAACAGGGATGTTCTGCCAATTCAAGCCATGCTGACAGGGGAACCCAATGGGTGACTGCCAAAACGAGGATTTGCGGGTCGGTTTTGACAGCCGTCTAAAGCTCAAGTTCTTGGGCAGCCAGGTCACGACCGACGGCGGGCTGCTGGCCTACCGCGAACTCGATGAGACGCTCGGGCTGACTGAAATGGCCCCAGGCGCGCTCAAGGACAGCCGCGTGGGGGACAACAAGCAACACGGCCTGTTGCCGCTGTTGCGTCAGTCGATCTACAGCCGCCTAGCAGGTTATGAAGATGTGAACGACGCGGAGCGGTTGTGCGTGGACCCGGCGATGCGGCACGTCGTCGGCGGGCATGCGACGTTGCCGGAGAAGCAAGCGGCCTCGACCAGCGAGGTCGGCCGATTCGAGACGGAGATCCTCAGCACGAAGGAGAATCTCACGGCGCTGATGAATCTCTCCGGCAGGTGGATAGACCAGGTCCACCGGCGGCAGCCGCTCAAGCAACTGATCCTCGATATGGACAGCTCGGTCAGCGAGACCTACGGAAAGCAGGAGGGCACGGCCTACAACGGGCACTTTGAATGCACCTGCTACCATCCGCTGTTTCTGTTCAACCAGTTCGGCGATCTGGAATGGGCCATGCTGCGGCGGGGCAACAACGCCAGCGCTAAGTACTGGCGACGGGTGCTCTTGCCAGTGATCGAGCGGTATCGTCACTTGAGCATCCCCAAGTTCTTTCGCGGCGACGCGGCCTTCGCCAATCCGGCGCTGTACCGACTATTGGAGAAAGAGGGTTATCTGTACGCCATTCGCCTCAAAGCCAACGCCGTGCTGGAGCGGGAAATCGCGCACTTGCTCACACGCCCGGTGGGGCGACCTTCGCATCAGCCCAAGGTCTTCTATCACAGCTTCCAGTACCAGGCGAAGTCCTGGCAGCAAGCACGCCGCGTGGTGGCCAAGGTCGAGTGGCACGCGGGCGAGTTGTTCGCGCGAGTGGGGTTCATCGTGACGAACTTGAACCATCGGTCCAAAAACGTGGTCAAATTCTACAACGGTCGCGGCACGGCCGAGCAGTGGATCAAGGAAGGCAAGAACGCCGTGAAGTGGACCAAGCTCTCCTGCCGCACGTTCAAGGACAACCAGACGCGGCTGCAACTCTTCGCGTTGGCCTACAACCTGGGCAACTTCCTGCGGCGACTGGCATTGCCGAAACCGATCCGGCACTGGTCGCTGACGACGCTGCGAGAAAAGCTGATCAAGATCGGGGCCAAAGTAACGCGGCACGCGAAGTACGTGACATTCCAGCTGGCGGAAGTGGCTGTGACGCGGAACTTGTTCGCGGCGATCCTCGACCGCATCGCGCGGTTGGCGATGCCGCCGCCAGTTGTCGCCGGCCGGATGCCTGCGTAGAACGCCGCGACGGAGCGGAAAAGGCTTCGGACTCAGGGGGCGGTCCGCGCACTGCCGGCGCCGAATAGCTGAAAGCACCTTGTGGGGCATGGCTCCGGCCGTAGGAATTCAGAAGCCGGAGGGTTGGGTGAAAAAATCGAGGAAAATTCACTGGGCGCTAGTCGCGAGGGGGGGGCGCGATGTTACTATGGTAGCGATGTCGCGTCTAATTCGGTTCCAGGCACAGTCCATCTAGGAAATATCGGATGACATAAGAGGGGCGTATCCGCTGTTGGGAAGCGGCGGCTCTTGAAAATCCTATTGAATCAGGATTTTTCTATTGAATCAGAGTTCGGAGTATGGAATATTGAAGGCGGTCGTTGACACCGACGCGTGCTTACATTCTCATAAAGTGGTCTTTTCACAGAGTCCTATGATCAAGGAGCTCGACTATGACACAATGGTCATGCCTGATGCCAGTTTGTCTGGCGGGATTGCTGTTCATGGCTTGCGGGTGCGGCGAGGAGCGAGTCGTGGCCACTCCGCACACTCACCACCCCGAGTTTGAGGTCACGCTGTGTGGCCTATGCGGCGACGTCAAGCAGGAGGGTCACGTTTGCAAAGAAGGGGCAAAGATTTGTCCGAAGTGCGGTTTGCACAAAGGTTCTATCCTGTGCTGCAGCACGGCATTCAGCGGCGCCCCTCGAGACGTAATTCTCTGCAGCAAGTGTGGCGAAAAAGCCTTTACGAACAAATGCTGCCAAGAGGGCCTTGCGATTTGTCCCAAATGCGGATTGCACAAGGGCTCGCCGGGGTGCTGCAAGATCGAGAAGGCTGTGGATGATGGATCCGGTCACACGAATGAGTATACCCACCAAGGTGGACATTAGGGGCACGCCGGCCAGGGCGTAGTTCCGTGTGCCAGATTACCGCGGCACGGATTCGGACTTGTTTTTGCAAGACAGAGGCTATTATGATGCGAAGATCTTCACGTTGCCGAAGGCGTAGGCCACACGCCGCGTTTACGCTGGTGGAACTACTTGTTGTGATTGCGATTATCGGCATCCTGGTTGCGCTCTTGTTGCCAGCGGTTCAGTCGGCCAGAGAGTCGGCCCGGCGTGCGCAATGCATGAACAATCTCAAACAGATCGGCATCGCTCTGCAGAACTTTCACAGCGCGCACAAGACCTTCCCCGTGGGGGCCGCGCTCCAAGAGGGCACGACGTGGTCCGGTTTTCTACTTCCGTTCATGGAAGAGCAGGCGCTCGCAGACCTGCTGACGATCAAGCCCAACATCGAGCACTACTATTACCATACCGATCCAAATTATACCACGCCCACCGGTGCATACAGGAACGTGATTGCCCTCGAGACAGTGATCCCGACCATGCGCTGCCCAACTAATGCCCTCCCGGAGCGCATGCCGGATCGAGCGCACGTTGGCGGTCATTATGTTCGAGACCGCGTGCCCGCTTCGTATATCGCTTGCGCATCGGGCATCGTCGACAATCAACAAAATTGGCAATTAGGTCCCGGCGAGTTTCACGGTTGGATGGAGCAACTCGATGGCGTAATGTCAGGCGTCTATGTGCATAAGCCGCCCCTGCCCGGCGCCAGCCCAAAGACCTACGGAACAAACACAATCAGCATCGCCAAAATCACGGACGGCACGTCCAAGACGGTGGCCGTCGGCGAAGCGGTCTTTGACGTCGGGCTGGTCGGCCGGACCGGCGCCGATGGATATGCCCGGCCGGAGCGCCGTGGCGGAACTCGCAAGGACCACTGGGCCGTGGGTAGTGACAGCATTGGTGCCGCCGAACCCGGCGACCCCAGCGAGGCCCTCGGCTCGACGGGGTGCCCGCCAAACTTGCATAAGTCTTCCGCAGCCGTGGGAAATTGCGAGGGTGCTGAATTTAGCACATTTGAAGGGTTGATAGCGAGCGGTGTCACGAGTGACCTCGACGACGATACGGTGATCGGCGGCGGCTCCCACATCGTCGGCTGTTACGATTGTTTCGGCCTGCAAATCTCCTTCTCCAGCAATCATCCTGGGATCACCCAGGTGGTCATGTGCGACGGTTCGGTGCAGACGATCGACGAGAATATCAACATCGAGGTGTGGAACCACATGGGCACCCGCTCGGACGAATTCCAGTTTTAAGCCGATTTGTGATCCGCCGCATGCCTGATGCCCTTTGCCTTGAGGCCCCGGGCGTCTGTTTTTTGGGGACGGGTTTCGGGTTCTGCCGAACATGGATGCCGTCCCATAAAACTTGACCACACATTCACGCGAAATTCCTGCTTTTTTGCCACTTATCCCTCGAAAGCCAACCTCTCAAAGGCGTAAATTCTCACCCACTGGCTCGTCCGAAGAACCAAGAAAATTTGAGAAAAAATTCGGCACAAATCAAAAAAACAGCGATTCTTACATATTTTCTGTTATGCTAGCCGGTGTATGTTGACCGGCGATGCTTAAGCGCTCTTCAGTTCGCGTCAATCTCAGTGCTGGTTTTCTTTACTTTTACTGGTCACTTTGAATGAAGGAAGGTGCTTTCATGATCCGCAGCAGCACATTGGCGATCGCGTTCGCGATCGTGATTCTCGGGATGTCGAGCCATCGCGCTATGGCAATAGCGCCGGTGAATACCGTCGAGTGGATCGGCGGTGCGAGCGGCGAGTGGAACAACGCGAACGCATGGCGGAACACGACGACCGGAGTGACCGGCGATGCAACGACGCTGATGGGCACTAACCGCGGCAGCGAGGGTATGAACAACATCGACCCCGCGCTAACCGCTGCCCGCCACATCGTCATTGGCGGCGGCGCTACGGTGGACTACAACAACCTAAACTTTACACAAGCCATGCGGCTGCGGCAGGGCACGACCCTCACCATCAAGGACGGCGCCACCTGGGTGCAGGACGTCTCGGACATTCCTACGCAGCCCGCAGGGTCTTTCGAGTGCCGCTGCGACCCGTCCGAGTTGATCCTCGACAACGGCACGTTCCGTCGCACGGGCACGTTCAGCCCCGAAGGCGGTGGAAACGCCATCTTCGGCTCGTATAACGATGACAACAATCTAGAACGCTTAGGGACCTTGCCGCCGCGGGCCAAGGTCGAAATCAAGAACGGCGGCCGGTTCGAGAACGAGGGCCAGTTGTGGTTCGGCACGGATGGGGAATCCTCGTACAATACGCGAGTCAGCTTCACCATTAACGACGGTCACATGGACCTCACCGGCGGCGGGATCCCGATCGAAAACGGCGAGATGACCGCACTGGGAGGAGTCGTCGGCGATCTGGCCTTCTTTTACGACCACAAAGTGTATGACAATCCCTTGTTTCCCGACGCGCCGAGCGGGTTCCAAAACGAGGAGTTCGAAATCAACTTCTCGGGTCCCGGCTCGATCACCGTCGATAGCGCCGGCATCCGCGTGCTTCGGCAGCCTGCGCCGGCCAATCCGGGGGATCCGGACGCCGATTGGACTGGCAGAGACGTGCAGGTCTCGTACCAGGACCTCTGGAACCAGGGCATTCTCAAAGCCAACGGCCTGAGCGGCGCGACGGGAGAGGCCTGGAGCGACAGCAACAATCCGAGAATACTGCAACCGGCCAATTTCGACAACTTCTTTACCGTCACCGGTTCGCCGGGCACGGACGGTTATACGCTCACGGCCAAGCCGGCCACGACGATACCTACGATTGAGTGGATCGGCGGTGCGAGCGGCGAGTGGAACAACGCGAACGCATGGCGGAACACGACGACCGGAGTGACCGGCGATGCAACGACGCTGATGGGCACTAACCGCGGCAGCGAGGGTATGAACAACATCGACCCCGCGCTAACCGCTGCCCGCCACATCGTCATTGGCGGCGGCGCTACGGTGGACTACAACAACCTAAACTTTACACAAGCCATGCGGCTGCGGCAGGGCACGACCCTCACCATCAAGGACGGCGCCACCTGGGTGCAGGACGTCTCGGACATTCCTACGCAGCCCGCAGGGTCTTTCGAGTGCCGCTGCGACCCGTCCGAGTTGATCCTCGACAACGGCACGTTCCGTCGCACGGGCACGTTCAGCCCCGAAGGCGGTGGAAACGCCATCTTCGGCTCGTATAACGATGACAACAATCTAGAACGCTTAGGGACCTTGCCGCCGCGGGCCAAGGTCGAAATCAAGAACGGCGGCCGGTTCGAGAACGAGGGCCAGTTGTGGTTCGGCACGGATGGGGAATCCTCGTACAATACGCGAGTCAGCTTCACCATTAACGACGGTCACATGGACCTCACCGGCGGCGGGATCCCGATCGAAAACGGCGAGATGACCGCACTGGGAGGAGTCGTCGGCGATCTGGCCTTCTTTTACGACCACAAAGTGTATGACAATCCCTTGTTTCCCGACGCGCCGAGCGGGTTCCAAAACGAGGAGTTCGAAATCAACTTCTCGGGTCCCGGCTCGATCACCGTCGATAGCGCCGGCATCCGCGTGCTTCGGCAGCCTGCGCCGGCCAATCCGGGGGATCCGGACGCCGATTGGACTGGCAGAGACGTGCAGGTCTCGTACCAGGACCTCTGGAACCAGGGCATTCTCAAAGCCAACGGCCTGAGCGGCGCGACGGGAGAGGCCTGGAGCGACAGCAACAATCCGAGAATACTGCAACCGGCCAATTTCGACAACTTCTTTACCGTCACCGGTTCGCCGGGGCAAGATAACTATGCGCTTACGTCGCTAATTGAGGCGACCGTGCCGCCCGGATTGGTCGGCGACTACAACGAGGATGGCGTCGTCAACGCGGCCGACTACACCGTCTGGCGTGACGGCGGAAGCTCCGACGACACGATTGCCGGATACAATCTGTGGAAGGCCAACTTCGGCAACGTCGCGGGCAGCGGCGCCAGCCTCAATGGCGTAGGTGCCGTGCCGGAGCCTTCGTCGTTCGCGCTCATTGGCATCGCGTGCGGGCTGATCGCGGCCGGCTTGGTGCGGCGGCAAGCGCCGCAAGTGGCAAATTTCCCGGCAGGCCATCCCGCTCCACAGGGGGCTGGATGCATGTCATAGAGATCAAGCCGGCACCCAGTGCGGCCGGGAGCTTAGCAAGCCCAAGGGTGTGCTCATGCGGGAAGAAAAAGGGTGGGGAAGAAAAGCACTGTCATGGGAGAATTTGCATTTTGACACGAGCGCGTACTCTCGACGCTACTACCGTGTGATCGTCCCAAACCTGGGACGGGGATTGAAGAGAAGCACGGTCTGCCCGGCGGTAGGGTCGATGCCGGCCAGGTTGCTTGATTTGGCCAAATTGCAGTCGACACAGGCCATCGCCAGATTCTGGTCTTCGTCGCCACCGCCGTGCTTGCGAGGAACGATGTGTTCGATTTGCAGTTGGGCCACGGGCGACAACGGCTGCGGCAGGTGGCAATACTCGCATCGATTGCCGGCCCGTTCCCGCACAAACTGACGCGTTTGGCGATCCATCACGATCCCTTGCAGACTCCGCGTCGCGCTCGTGCTTGAAGAATATCCATTTATTCAGCAGCGAATGGCTGCACCCACGAGGAATGTTCGCTATCGGGTGCCGGGTGACGGGCATTTTAACGGGAAATTCTCCTGTTCACGCACCGACCAGTTGGCGTTTTTCATGGGGATTCGGCCCAGTTGAACGCATGAAATTGCCGCCGCGGTTCACGACCAAAAGTGGCTGACCAGCACCAAGGCTCCCACTCCCGCCGCCGTCAGCGCCCCAATCAGCACCGCGCCGCTCGCCGCGTCGAGCGCGTCGCGCAAGTGCGGGTTCTGCTCGCGGGTGATCGCTTTCGCTAAATCTTCGATCGCCGTGTTGAACATCTCGCTCGCCACCACCGCGCCGATGCACAGCACCAGCAGGCACCACTCGATGCGGCTTACGTCGAGCCACCATGCCGCGGCGATCGCACCCGCCGTCACGGGAATGTGAACGTAAAAGCTATTCTGCGCACGGATGCCGACGGCGATGCCGCGGAAAGCGCAGGCAAATTTGCGAAGCCAGGAAGTTTTGTGAGGGATATGCATGGTTGAAAAGGTGACAACGAGGGTGGCACGCCCAGAGTCTTCGATGGGCGTGGCTTGAGGGAAGGCTTTCAGCCGTCAGCTATCAGCGTTCAGCCAGAGAAGAATTCTTGATCTGGCTGAAAGCTGACGGCTGATAGCTGACAGCCTCCCGCCGTTACTCCAATCCAAACGCGCCCGCGGGCGGGATGTCGATGCCCGTGCGGCGGCTTACGTTGTTGCGGGGCAGGAATCGCGGCTCGAGCATGAAGGCGAAGCCGATGTTGTCCTTCGATTCGTCGTAATTCGCGCCGAGCGTCATGATCAAAGATTCGCCGATGCGGCTGAAGTTGAGCGACTGGCCGATGTTCCCTCCTTCGCCAAGATCGACCGACGAGCTTACGGAGCCAATCCACTTCGGTCCGAAGCGGTAATTGAAGTTGGCCAGCAACACGTCGGACGTGAAGGGGCCGTGGATCGAGCGGTAGCCGAAGTAGGCATTGCCGCGCGCGGGGCGGTTGATCACCATTCCGATTGAGGCCGTCCGCAGACCGTCGCCGAAGAAGTCGGCCGCGCCGTCGGAAACGATCGAGAACCGATCGCCCAAATGCCACCGCAGGTCGTAGTCGGCCAAGCCCAGATCGTAACCAAAGTTGTCGCGCTCCGCTTCGGGAAAGTAGCTAATGTTGGCGTCCAGCGTGAGCCAATCGACGATATGCTGCGTCGCCGGGCCGCCGCGCTTCGTTTGCAACCTATGCCGCATTCCCAATCGCACGAGCGCTAAATCTTCGACAAGCTCCGTCGTCGGCGACGTAACCCACCGCTGGGTGTTCGATCGAATGAGGTAGTACCGCGGATCGAACTTAGCGTCAATCGACGCTGGCGGCCCCGGATCGTAGAAGGTTCCCGCGAGCGCCCCGCCGAACGGCGAGAAGAACAGCCGCCGGCGAAAGTCTTCGATCGAGTCGTCGTCGATCTCGTCGTACAGCGGGAATTGGTCGTAGTTGCGGTTGGCATCGGCGTACGAGGCCTCGGCGTCGAACACCACCTTGTGCGCGAGACCGTTGAGGTTAAACAGCGGGTCGCGGATTTCTGGATTGACGGCCCAGAACGGAATGCTCGCGCGGACGCCCGTGTTAAAGTACAGCCGCTGGATGTCATTGCCGTTGCAGTCGGCCCCCCAATGCGCCGCTTCGCCCAGCGCGAACGGCACGACCTTGAACGGCGAAAGATCGATCGGCAGGTCGATCTCCTGCCGCGTCACGAATCGTTCGCCGTTGCCGTCGATCGCATTGCCCAAATCATCCTCTTCCCACGGGAAGAGCGAAAACTGGTCCCGCAAGGTCATGTTGGTCGGCTCGCTGGCGATGCCGATATTTGCGTAGGCCGCCTGCGAATGGGCAAACCACGTGAACGTGTCGCCCATCAGCTCCTGACCGAGCAGGTAGTGATCGAGCCGCGGCAGCCACTGCGTTTGCGTGAAGAAATTGTTGATCCGCCCGTTCGCTTCGATCGACAGCGATTGATTGTCGAACAGTCGTTTGAGTCGCACGCCGGTGAGTTGGTCGGGATTATCGTCCCATTCATTCTCATAATACTGCTCCATGAAGGTGCGGTCGCTAATCCAGCCGACTTGGGCTTGCACCGTCCAATCTTGAAGCAATCCATCGACGAGTTTCTGTCGATGGTTCCAAAACGCGCGGCCACGGAACGATTTCTCCGGCACGATGTTCCGCCGGCCGAAGCCCAGGTTGTCCTCGCCGTCGTCCTTGATGAACCACGCATCGGCCCAACCCTGCACGGGACCGGGCACGCCGAAGAAGCTGTCTCGGTCGTACTCGTAGGTGCTGCCGGCACCGAAGCCGCGCTCGCTCAAATAATCGAGGCTGGCAATCCAGTTGGTCCCCGGCGGCGGCTCCGCCCCCATGAGTTGATACACGTCGAGATCGAGCAGTGTTTGGAAGCCGAACACCCGATCGTTGCGGAAGCGGATGCTATCGACGTAGAACCGCGGCTCCTCCAGATTCGTGGTGAACGTGGGCCACCAGAAGACCGGCACGTTCCCCAGATAAACGAAGTTGTTTTGGCTGCGCGCTAAACTGGCGTGATCGTACACGGGTTCGTTGGTGTAAGGGTTGATGGCTGGCTGACCGGTGAACGGATCGATGATCGCCCGTTGTTGATCTTCGAACGAAACTGTATCCGCCTGCAAGCTATAGCTCGGCTCCTCCAAGCGGCTCGTCGTGAACAGCGCCTCTTGCGCCACAAATCGCGACTCATCGAGTTGCTGTAAGACGCGGGCTTTTAGCCGCACGAGACCCTGGTACTGATAGTTGTCGATCTTCGGTAGCGGCGTGAGCAGTTCCGCGTTGAGCACAATTCCCAGCTTGCGGCGGGCATCGTAGTACATCCGGTCGGCGTAAACCGTGCGGTCGCCTTGGCGGAAAACGATGTTGCCTTCCAGATAGAATTCCAGTGGTTCATCGCTGCTTTGCTCGAGCGTCGTACCGCTAAATGGATTGCTACCGCCGCTCCAAATCACCGCCCGGTCCGTTTCAATGTCCACCGTGTCAATTTGCCCCAACTCCGACGGTATCCCAAGCTGATTGACGTCAATTCCTTGAATCACTAAGTTCATGCCCCCCGTAAGTACGACCACGCGTTCGCCGTTAATCATGGGCATATCAAGATTCGTGCCAACGTCGCCACGCGGGAAGAAATCCAAGCGGCGGACGCCCGGCCCGACCGGCTGCGTTTGCGTTGTCGGTGCGGGAACAACCTGCCCAAACTGCGCCGGTTGCACGGCGGGATCAGGCGCGGCGTGCGCCGCTTGCGGTGGCGAATCGAAGTGGGCCATCCCGCGGCGATGAATATCCGGCGGCGTAGCGGGCGACGTCGGCTGCGGCACGCGCCAGTCAATGTTGGCCTGCGTGTGAAACTCGCCGAACCATTGCGACAGCACTTGGCGATTCGTACTCGCATCCCCATGTGCGAGCGTTACCGGCGCACCTTTCTCGCCTTCCAGGTAAGCAATCACCAGCGTCGGCTTCTGCGGATTCTCCTCCGTTTGCCGCGCCACCCACAACACCGCTTCGCTGGCCCGCGCCACGGTCGGCCCCTGCACGACTTCGCACCGCCCGCGCAGATGCCACACGTCGTACACCCCTTGCTGCCATCGTGCCGCCTGATCGGCCCGCACCGTAATCGGTGAGGAAATGGTCGGCGGCGGCAGAAAGATTTCGCCACGCGCGGGCGCGATGCACGAACAGAACCCAATCGCAATCAGCGCGAGCGTTACCAGTTTGCACGCCCCGCGCCACGTAGGCGCGTCCGCCGCGGCGGACTCGCATTCGCGTCTCGGAAAGACGCGACCACGTGGATCACTGCACGCGCGCGGACCCCCCCTGCGGTGCGTGCGGGGCGGGCACGCCGGCGATGCGGTTCGCGCATCCGGTCGGATGAAGTTCAGACGGGCTTCCTTGCCGAAAACAGAGGAGTTCCACCGCCTCAGCGCGAGTTGCGTAACGCCTTGCAACAACGTCACTTGCAGCGCATACGACGCCGCCGAAACGGGCCGCGGATTATAAGGACGCCCGTTTGCCAGCGTCAAGACGCTTTGCGGTCGCTAGCACAACGCGCAACTCTTTACATCGCACCATGTTGTGCCCCGATCGGCGGCGCGGCTCGATCTCGATCCGCCACAGTTGCGGCTTTCCGGCGCAAACCATGGGGTACTCGTTGCGTATACACGGCAATTGGGTGACACTGACTGAGCGTGGATGGCTGACGCACGATCGGGGATGTTCCCTGAAGCAGCCACCCGCGTAACGCCCAAGAACAGTTTGCTTAAGGAGGAACGCATGAAGAGTTACAAGTTCGTAAGCCTGCTAGTGGTGCTGGCGCTCGGAATCGGCGTGAGCGCGATCGCACTCGCGGCACCAGGCGACAAGGAAAAGGGGGCGAAAGAAAAGAAGGGACTCACCGTCGGCGACAAGGCCCCGCAGTGGGAAGGCCTCATGGGCGTTGACGACAAGTCACACAGCCTGGCCGACCTGGAAGACGTGGAGGTGATCGTCCAAGTCTTCACCTGCAACGGTTGCCCCGTGGCCAAGGATTACGAGCCAAGGCTCGTCGAACTACAGAAGGCTTACGAAGACAAAGGCGTCCGCGTAGTCGCGATCAATGTCAACAATGGCGAGCGCGAAGAACTGCCCGCGATGAAAGAGCGGGCCGAGAAGCAAGAGTTCAACTTCGCCTACCTCGACGACCCATCGCAAGAATCGGCCCGCCAATGCGGCGCTCGTGTGACGCCCCATGTGTTCGTGCTCGATAAGGATCGCAAGATCGCTTATGTTGGCGCCATCGACGACAATCAAGACGCGGACAAGGTTGAAGTCCACTATGTCCGCGACGCGGTCGATGCCCTGCTTGCCGGTCGTGCCCCCGAAGTGACCGAATCCAAGGCCTTTGGTTGCGGCATTCATTGGGAAAAGTAATCCGTTGCGACGTGCCACGCTTGCCGATCGAGGCAAGCGTGGCACCCTACGCCGTTGCCCTTGCAAAAAGCATTCGTGCATTCAAGCCGGAGGCTTGATAGCGATTAGCCGGTGGTAAGCGAAGCGCCACCACCGGCACGATGAGCAATGAGTTGAAGCACCCCGGCAGGAGTGCCAGCACGCTCGCGGGACGTGAGATTGCTGCGACCCCTGCCGGGGTCGTGCAACAATTCATTTGCTTCCCGGTGGTGCGCTGCGCGACCACCGGCTAATGGCTGTCATCCCGCTGGGATGAAAAACGACGTTTCACTGCCTTTCTCAAACAGACTGGCACTCGTGCTGACGGTTGGAGTCTTGCGTCGATGAGTTCATTACGGCCCGTGCCCGCACTTTCAATTCTCGCCGCGTTACTGTGCGCCGCGTGTAGCCAAGCGCCTGACTCGACCCCGCCAACCGTCAAAGCCGTTGCTCCGATCGAAGACGCCACTCTCGAAATCGCCGACCGCGCGGCGCTTGACGATATGCTAGCCGCGCACCGGGGCAACGTGGTGCTGGTCGACTATTGGTCCACATCGTGCGTGCCGTGCGTCGAGAAATTGCCGGCCGTTCTGGCGTTGCAAAAAGAGCTTCGAGACCGCGGCCTGCGAGTCATCACGCTCAGCATGGACGACCCCGACGCCGCCGCGGAGATTCAAGCATTCTTGCGAGAACGCGGCGCGGCAGGACGGCATCTGATCTCGAAATTCGGTTCCAGCCCGAAGTCGCTCGAAGAATTCGAGATCGATCTTATACCCCACTACCGGCTCTACAATCGCGCCGGCGAACTGGTGGAAACTTTTGAACCCGGCCCCGACGCACCGCCGCTGGAATTCTCCGACATCCAAGCGGCAGTAGAGCGATTGCTCTGAGAATCGGTCGCGGATGGACGCCGATCAAGCGGATGTACGCGGAGATTGCGAATTGGCGACCGTTTCTAGTTCATGTTGCCCGATCCGTCTTCATCCGCCCAATCTGCGTTTCTCCGCGACCAAATTTCTGCTCAAATGTCGGCCCGGTCGAGCCGATAGGAAATGAGAGCGGAATCGGCGTAATCGTTACGTGCTGCATTTTCAGCTTCGCCGACCGCCGCTTTGAGGGGGGAAACATGATGAAATTGCACGCTAGCGGCCGGCGCGGCCGGACCGCCGCGCTACGGGTGTGGACGTTGGGCGCCGTTCTGGGCTTTGCCGCCAGCACTTTCGCCCAAGAAGGTTATGAGAACGCACCGCCCGATTGCGGCGACTGCGTTCAGGCCGATTGCGGAGACTGCGTCCAGGTGCCGCTATCGCAAAGTCGCAGCGGCTGGTCCTGGTGGATCGGCGCCGACTACCTCGCCTGGCAACTCGACGATGTCCGCCTGCCGCCACTAATTACCGCCAGCCCGGTCGGCACACCGCTCGCGCAAGCGGGCGTGCTCGGCGATCCCTCCACCCAAATCCTGTTTGGCAACGAGAACGTTGGCGACGATTTGCGAAGCGGCTTCCGCATCTACGGTGGGGTCTGGCTCGATTGTTGTCAGACGATCGGCATCAGCGCCGAGTATTTCGAGCTCGACAACGAAGACTATCAGTTCACGCAAGGTTCCAACGCGGGTCTAATCATTACCCGGCCCTTCTTCAACACCGAAACCAATGCGCCCGATGCGCAGCTTATCTCGGTGCCGAATGAACTTGACGGCTTGGTGAGCATCTCCGGCTACGACGACTTCCAAGGCGCCGCAGTCACCCTGCAAAAGTGCATGTGGCGGTGCTGCGAGCCGTGTGGATACAGCGCTCAGTGGGACATGCTCGGCGGATATCGCTACTACAATTACGAGTCGCAACTGTTAATCACCGAAAATCTCACCGTGCTGCCCGGCACGACTACACCCTTGGTGCCCGGCACGGAAATCTTTGTCCGCGACCAGTTCAACTCCCGCAGCACGTTCAACGGCGGCGAGATTGGCGCGCAGGGCCGCATGACCCAGTGCTGGTGGTGGCTCGACGGCATGGCCAAATTGGCGATCGGCGGTCATCGCCGCGTCGTGACGATTGACGGCGAAACGGTGAACACCGTTCCTGGCGCGGGGACGGCGTCGTTTGTCGGCGGACTATTGACTTCAGAAGTCACCAACATCGGCCGCTACAGCGATACGCGATTGGAGGTCATCCCCGAATTGCGAATCGGCCTGGGGATGCAACTCACGCCCCGGCTCAGTGCCCGCGCGGGTTACAACGTGATCATCTGGAGCGACGTGGTCCGCGCGGCATCCCATTTGCCGCCGGGATTAAAGGTCGATCCACGCAACATCCCCCCGGTGACCGCCGGCGGCGGACCCGATCCCGCGTTCCCCGGTCTCCGCGGAACGCAACTAGTGGCGCACGGCCTGGACGTCGGCCTGCAATACGCCTACTGAGCTGCGCATGTTTAGAGATTTGTCCACAGATGACGCAGATGTTCGCAGATAGAATTCCGAATGCTTTTCCGATCGCTCGATTGCTTTTCATCTGCGACTATCTGCGTTCATCTGCGGACCCTCTTCCTCTTTGTGTCTTTTCGTGGCGATTCCGATCCGTGAAATCAGCGGAATCCGTGGTTCAATCACGACCGATTTCAGTTTAAGTGATTACTTCGCCGCCTTCGCAATAACAATCCTCCCGCGACGGCGACAATTGCTAACATCGCACTCGCCGGCTCGGGAATTGCTTGTGGCAGCGGTGGCGAGGAGGCGAGCAAAAATCGCTTGGACACAAACCCGGGCAACAGGCCGCGCTCGCCGAACGTGTAAAAGTCGCCGAATAGGTTGTCCGTCAAGACAATGTCGCGAAAGGCATTGTTCAGGGCGACGCCCGCCGAAGCGCTTCCCGGCACGGGCTGATCGTTCAGGCTTCGCAGAATGCCCAGCGTGTCGAGGCCGTCGAGATATTCCACCGGTTGCGTTTGCAAAAGCGCATAGGTTCCGGGGTCGAGTCCGGGAAACACGTAGCGGCCAAACTCATCGGTGAGTGTCGTCGCCACAAGCACGTCTTCCCCCAGCGTCTGCAAGAAGAGCTTGATTTCAACGTCGCCGATCACGAATTCCGGTTGCGGATCGTCGGCGAAGGCAAGTACGCTGTCATTATTTCGATCAATATAGACCCAGCCTCCGAGCTGACTGGCTGCGGAAGCAGGAGCCGTGGCAGTGACATGCAATAGACCGCTGGCGAGGAGCGAACCCACCAACAGCGCACGCCACCGCCCCAACAGGCGGTGTATCAACATGGGTGCAATTCCATCGAGGACTAAGAACTGGCCGCGAACAATTCACGACCAAACCGAGCGAGAAGACGCTACCCTCGGTAGCGCATGAAGCTCATTAGTCCTGCCTTTTCGATGGAAGGTGAAAACTGGCCCGCGGGGCGCATATTGCCCACGCCACCATTGATTTTAGTTGCCAGAGGAAGCAAAGCAACGAAATAGTCGCCAGTTTGGCGAAATCTTGCGGTTTCCGGCCGAATCCCGCGGAGGAATAGGCGGACTCCGGCGTTGTCGGAGGGCGAGGCGTCTGCCAGCCGAAGCGGCGACATCGCGTTTGAGATTGTCGGTGTCGCCGCTCTGCGGCTACTGATTCAGCGAATAGAGCAGCACGTTCAGCCCGATCCGCGCGGCGTCTTCGCGGCTGTAGCCGCGGCACTCGACCGCTTCGTGCTTTTCAAGCGCGCAACTAATGTCGAACGGCGAAAAGATGACGGCCCATCGGTCGTCGACGCGGATGCCTTCTAACTGCGGCTCGGTCCGCCGCACGCGGGCTGCCAGCGGGCGGTCGTCAGTTTGCGGTTGTGGATCGCGCAGCTCCACGCGCCGAATATCGTAGCCGCCGTAAGCGTCGGTGAAGATGGGATCGTCGGGCGGAATTTGCTCGAGGCGACCTTCGGGCAGCGCGGCAGCTAACTCGCGGCGAAGCGCAGCGGTGAACGCCTTGCTCGCGCAGATCGAATCGGCAAGCAGCGTCCCCTGACGCTCCGTGAGGTAGAGCCGCAGTTGCTCGCGTTCCTGCGGAGTGAGCCGGAAGTCGTGCCGGCCGTGCATGAACACGAGGTGATAGTCAAACAGCGCCGAATCGCCGATGCCGATAAGTTCGTCTGCACTGCTGACGCGAAGTTTGGTCTCGCCCTGCGCCGCGGCGCGCATCAGGTTCACCAGCGCTCCCGGCGCGTCGTCGCAGCCGCCGCCGTGGCGGAGCTTGGCGACTTGAATCACGCCCCGAGCGCCCGGCTTCGAGGAAGCGTCGTCGTCTAACTCCATCACAAAGCTATGCTCTTTTCCCTTCGGTTCGCGGTTGGTGGCGTAGGTGAGCACGTTAATGCCAATCGTGTTGGCGTCATCGACATGCTGCCGCACTTCGGGCGGATAAGCGTCGATCCGGGCGGGCACGTCCAGTTCCCAATAACACGAGAGGTCTTCTTGCGAATAGACAATGCAGGTGCGGCAGCCATATTCCACCGCCCACAGCTTGCCGACATACGGCGAATCGGGCCGCACAAGCTTTTCCATCCGCCACAATGGGTGCGCCGGCCGAAGTTGCTGCAAGCGGTACTCCGGCTCGGGAAACATCGCTTCGATTAACTTACGAAACCCAGCATCGAATGCTTGCGAGTTTGTACAGCTCGCTTCGGCAAAGATGAACCCGCCGCGATCGACGTAATCGCGCAGCTTCGCCGCGACGTCCATGAGCGCCGGCGTCTCGTCGCCGCTGATGTACAGCACCGGTGCTTGCAACAAGTCTTCGACCGACGCGGTCTTCGGGTCGAGCACCTGCCAGGTGAGCGGCATGTTCCACACCTTCTCGGTGAAGGCCGTGAGATGGGCCGCGTCGTGGCGATGGTTGTTCCAACCGTCGTCGTCGCCGTACTTCATTTTTCCCATCAAGATCGGCCAGCGGCCTTTAGAGAGGAATAGCAGACCCAGCGCCGTACTTATATGGGGATTGTTTTCCGCGTGGCCGCTCCCTTTCCAGTACTGCGTGAGCGGGTCTTGTTCCTGGACCAGAAAGTCGGCTCCCTCGCGGTACCAATCGTGATCGCCGATAAATCGCCGCGCGGTGAGCCGGCCAACGCGCTCCACGCCGTAGAGATAATAGTAGTGCCAAGTGTTTCCCACGCCTGGATTATTCCGCACGGTGAACTTGCGGCCGAACCAATCGAGCGCCTTGTCTAGCTCCTCGTCGTCGCGATGCGGCAAGCAACAATTCGCTTGACCGTCTTTCACCGCCGCGTCGCCCGCTTCCAAAGCGAGCGAAGAAATCACCACGGCGCTAATCCCCGCGCAAGTCATGCTGCCGGTGCCCGGCGCGCCGGGAATATATCCCCACGAGCCGTCGGCATTCTGAGAACTCCGCCAGTAGTTCGCCGAGCGCTCCCAGGTCTCGCGGCGGACCTTCGCGCCCACCTGCTGGGCGTCGTGCAGCGCCAGCACCGCGAACTGGGTGTTGCTGTTGTCGCCGCCGGGGCCTGGATACGACCAACTGCCGCTCCGGTGGCCATCCTTCGACTGATGGCGCTCGAGCCACTCGACGTTGCGCTGGATATGCACCAAATCCTTCTTCGGCTCGCCCGCGCAAAGGGCCATCGTTTGTAGCGAAACGGTGTAAGTTTTTTCTAGCTCGATGCTGCGGAGATAACCGAGCGCTTTGCTCACGATGGGATCGGTCGGCTCGACACCGGCGCTCAGCAGCGCGAGCGTACACAGCGACGTAACGCCCGCTTCGTAGGAGGGCATGTCGTCCCACTGGCCGCGCGGATTTTGCTCGCGCTTGAGATATGCCGTGGCGCGCTCGATCGCCTCCAGAACTTGGGCCGCATCGAGTGGTTCGTCAACCGCCTGCCCGCGGGCGGGTCTGACCGTCGCAAACAGCACGATCGGAAGTAAAAACAGCGTCCACCGCAAGCGGCGTCGTTCCATGGCCGGGCTCCCGCAATAGTGGTCGGTAAACTTGACGTAAATATTGTAGGTTTCGGGACTTGGGTCGGCAAACCCGAACCGACCGTCCGATTGTCCGCCATGCAATCCAGCTATAAAATGCGGCATCTCGGATTGAAACCGCTTGGCCCAGACAGAGAACTGCTGATAAACGCTAATCGACGCTAATGAAACTTCTTCCGATTAGCGTTCATTAGCGTCGATTAGCGGTTGGTCGAAGATTATTGAAAGGGATGCATTGTCAACAGTTTCGACCCCCGCCGCCCCCAAGAGCCGCAACTTGGGCGATATTCTGCAAGAATTTCGCCAGCATCGTTACGTGATGCAGCAGGAATTGCAGAAGGTGATCATCGGCCAGGACGCCGTGATCGAACAAATCTTCGCAGCGATCTTCACCCGGGGCCACTGCCTGCTCGAAGGCGTGCCTGGACTGGCGAAGACCTTGATGGTCAGCACGCTGTCGCGGATTTTGGACCTGAGCTTTAAACGCATCCAGTTCACGCCCGATTTGATGCCATCGGACATCACCGGCACCAACGTGCTGGACGAAGACGACCAGGGGCGGCGTTCGTTCCGGTTTGTCGAAGGACCGATCTTCACGAACATCTTGCTGGCCGACGAGATCAACCGCACTCCGCCTAAGACGCAGGCCGCGCTGTTGCAGGCGATGCAGGAACGCGAAGCGACCGTCGGCCAGGCGACGTATTCGCTGCCGGATCCTTTCTTCGTCATCGCCACGCAGAACCCGATCGAGCAGGAAGGCACCTATCCGCTCCCGGAAGCGCAGCTCGACCGGTTCATGTTCAACATCAAGGTCGATTACCCGTCGCTGGCCGAAGAGGAGCGGATTCTCGCCTCGACGACCCGCGGGGAAAAACCGGAGGTGGGGAAGGTTCTCTCGGCCAAAGCGATCCTGAATTTACAAAAGCTCGTCGGCTCGGTGGCGGTGAGCGAGTACATCATCAAGTACGTGGCGACCTTGGTACGCGCAACGCGGCCGAAAGACACCACCGCCCCACAATTCGTCCGCGAACTGGTCGACTGGGGAGCCGGCCCCCGGGCGGGACAGTTCCTTATCCACGGCGGTAAAGCCTTGGCCGCGATGGATGGCCGCTTTAGCGTGGCCATCGACGACGTCCAAAAAATCGCCATCCCCGTGCTGCGCCACCGCGTTAGCACCAACTTCCAAGCGCAGGCCGAAGGGATGACCAACGAGGATTTGGTCGAGCGATTATTGAAAGAGATTCCAGTCCCGGAGATTCCCAAATTCGCAGGGTGAGGAATCAGTCGCGGAAGAACGCGGATCTGGCGGATGGACGCAGATTCAAAGAAATCCTCTTAGTTTGCCTGATCCGCGATCATCCGCTCAATCCGTGTTCATCCGCGACCTATTCCTAACCTAACAATGGCCGCTGTTGAACAGTACCTCAAGCCCGAAGTCATCCGCCAAATTTCGCGGCTCGATTTGCGCGCGCAGTTTATTGTGAAGGGGTTTCTGCAAGGTCTTCATGCCAGTCCCTATCACGGGTTCTCCGTCGAATTCAGCGAGCATCGCAAGTACACGCAGGGCGATAATCCACAGGACATCGACTGGCTCGTCTACGCCAAGACCGACAAGTACTACATCAAGAAGTTTGAAGCCGAGACGAACATCACGGGCTATTTGGCAATGGATCTCAGCCGATCGATGGCCTACACGTATCGCCAAGACTTGTCGAAGTTCGACTATGCAATCTGCCTGGCCGCGGCTCTTTGTTATTTGATGGTGCACCAAAACGATCCCGTGGGCTTGGTCACGTTTGGCGAGAAGATCACCCAGAGCTTGCCGCCCAAGTCGAAGCGGCAACAAATTGGCACCGTGTTGTCGCTGCTCGCGAAGCTGAAGCCCGAAGGAAAGACCGACATCGGTCGCAGCCTGACGCAGCTCGCCGCGATGCTCAAGCATTCGAGCCTGGTGATGATCTTCAGCGATTTGCTGACCGATCCGGAGCCGGTGATTTCGGCGCTCCGTCGGCTGCGGCATGGTCGGCACGACGTGATTCTGTTCCACATTCTCGACGAGGCGGAAGTGGACTTTCCATTCACGGGTCTCGTAGAACTGGAGGAGCCTGAAACTAGCCAAAAGCTAGAAGTAGACGCCGACAGCTTCCGTCGCGATTACCTGGCCGAAGTACGTGGCTTCCGCGAAACGTATCGCCGCGAGTGTTTTCAAAGCGGCATCGACTACGTGCCGCTCGATACGAGCATGCCGTTTGACCGGGCGCTGATGGAATATTTGGTCACAAGAAGAAATCGCGCATAAGAGGGCAGCAGGCAGAGGGCAGTGAATGAGGCGGCGAAGCCGCCGTGGGGGGGGGGGGGGGGGGGGGGGGGGGGGGGGGGGGGGGGGGGGGGGGG
>JBBDYG010000090.1:0-18812 GCA_040901765.1 Pirellulales bacterium | reverse complement strand
ATCCCGTGGACATATGGTAAGCGGCTTGGAGAGAATTTCAACGGGCTGCTAGCCCGCTGCGATGCCTCCAATACCGCCTCAAGCTTTGCGCTCTTGTCTGGGGGAACTCGGGACCAGTCGAGAATTCGCCATTTTCTGCCAAGAGGCAGTTGTTTTGTACGCCGATCAAATACGGCGCAACACCAAGTAACAACGGGCTTGTCAGGCATTCTCAAACCTTGGTAGAGCGAGCGTTTGTACGAAATCTGGAATCACCTAGTAGCGACGCTCGGCAGCCTTCAAAGGTTCGGCTGACGAATTCTTATCTACGCATCCAAAGGGGCTCAACGAGGTAGGCCACAAAGCAGCGTGGTGTTTAGGTAGATGGTGCCTAGGTCATCACGACGACGCTTGAGCAGTTGATCGCAAGAATCGCACATGCCGCAGATCAATTAATTGCGTACAGTTATCTTCGCTACGGCTTGAATGCGAGCGTTCCAAATAGATTAGTGGCCACTGCATCAGCCCACATGAAACAAAGTGATCCTGGCTTTATTCCGGATTTCCCAGCAACCTTCGCAGCTTCGCGACCTAAATCGAGAAGTTGGCTTTCGACACGCAGGTAGAGGTAACTCCAAATTTCGTAGGGCATCTCGCCTTCTCGATCGTAGTAAAGCTCCAGCTCTTCGTTCGCCCTTTGATGGTTCCCGTGCTCAACGAGCAAACTGGCCCAATACGTCCGCTTGTTGCCCACCCACAACTCATTTGGCCTTAACATCATTGCCATTTCACTGCCGATGCTAATCTTCAAGTTACGGATATCTTCGTTTTGAATGGTGAGGGGTAGATATTTCTTCTCAACCTGATCAAGTTTTCGTGCAAGTTCAAAGACATCCCACGGCTGACATTCGGAGAGAATCAGACTACCCATCTGAACTTTGTGTTCTGTTGCACTATAATTGCCCGTTGAATCAGAAATGCCCAATGCTAAGTCGACAAACTCTTTGATGTTCTCCGCTTCGAAGAGTCGTCGCAATTCGCGATGAGTTTGGACCCGCCTCGCGTAAACCTCAGCGACTTCCTCCATGTCCAGTTTGAGCAAACACTGTTGCAGCGTCATTTCACCTCCGAGGGCTATCGTAGACATAAGGTGGGAATCAGTTCGAGCCCTCACACATCCAAATTCCTAACATCCAGCGCATGCTTCTGAATAAACTCCCGCCGCGGTTCGACCTGGTCGCCCATCAGGACTCGAAACAAATCGTCGGCGGCGCCGGCGTCTTCCATGCGGACGCGCAGCAGGGTGCGGTTGGCGGGGTCGAGGGTCGTTTCTCTTAGTTCTTCGGCGTTCATTTCGCCCAGGCCTTTGAAGCGGGTGATCTGTAGGCCCTTTTCGCCCGCGGCGCGGATGGCGGCGGGGAGGCCGCGGAGGTCTTCCAGGCCGGTGTCGTTCTCGCCGCGGCGGACAACGAATCGCGAGCCTTCTTCGCCGGTGCGTTCTTGCCGCATGAGATCCTCCATGTCGAAGCCGATCGCGGCCAGTTCGACGAGCAGGTTGTTAATCGCCCGCACTTCATGCAATTCGACGATGCGCAACTTCGGTGCCGGCGGGCCGTCTACCGCTTCGCCGTTGGTTGTGGGTGCCGAAGCGGGGCCGACATCGACCGTCACGCTGCCGCCGGTGGCCGCTTCCTGTTCCTGCACGAAGCGGTCAAGCTCTTCGCGGGTGGTGAACCAATGCTCGCGCGGGCCGTCGGTGACTTGATAGACGGGGAGCTTGCCGGTGGCCACGTCCATGCGGTTGCCGTGAACCTTCAGCCCGATGCCGCGGCGCTCTAGCGCCACGAGCGATTGTTCGATGGCGGCCATCGCCTTCACGAGCCGGGTCATCTGGTCGCCCTCGACGACGCGGCCACCACCGGCGTCGAACACCGCTTCCCCCAGGCCCATATCGAGAAGCTGCGCCTTCATCTCCTCCTCGGTCTGGACGTAGTAGGTCTCCTTCCCCTTGCGAACGCGGAACAGCGGCGGCTGGGCAACGTAGACGTGGCCCTTCGCGACAAGGTCGTACATCTGGCGATAAAAGAACGTGAGCAGCAGCGTGCGAATATGGCTGCCGTCCACGTCGGCGTCGGTCATGATGACGATCCGCCCGTAACGACGCTTGCTGAGGTCTTGATCTTCGCCGATGCCGGTGCCGATGGCCGAGATCATGCTGCGGATTTCTTCGTTGGCGAGCACTTTGTCTTCGCGGCTTTTGTAGGCGTTGATGATCTTTCCGCGAAGCGGAAGAATCGCCTGGAACTCGCGTAGCCGGCCACCCTCGGCGCTGCCGCCGGCCGAATCACCTTCCACGAGGTACAGCTCACACTTATCGACTTCCCGGCTGGAGCAATCGCGCAGCTTGCCCGGCAGGCCGCCGCCCGAGAGGGCGCCCTTCCGCTCGCGCACCAGTTGCCGGGCCTTGCGGGCGCTCTCGCGGGCTTCGGCCGCGAGCAGGCCTTTCTTGACGATCGCCTTCGCCGTGCGGGGGTTCTCTTCCAGATACTTCGACAGGAAGTCGCCAAACAGCGAATTGACGATCCCCTCGATCTCGCTGTTGCCGAGCTTCGTTTTTGTCTGCCCTTCAAACTGGGGATGTGGGATGCGGCAACTGATGACGGCGGTGAGACCTTCGCGGACATCGTCGCCCGTGGGGACGAGGTCTTTGAACATATTCTCTTTTTTTCCGTAGGCGTTAAGCGTCCGTGTCAGCGCGGATCGAAAGCCGGAGAGGTGGGTGCCCCCCTCGGTGGTGCTGATGTTGTTCACGTAGGTGTGAACATTTTCGGTGTATTCGCCCGAGTACTGGATGGCGATCTCCATGCTCACGCCTTCTTCTTCGGCGTTCATGTAGAGAATATCGGGGTGGACCGCTTCGCTGGCGCGATTGAGGTGGGCGATGTACTGCTTGATTCCCTCGTCGTACTGGAACGATTCGCTCTCGCCGGTGCGGGCGTCGGTGATCGTGATCAGCACGCCCTGGTTCAAGAACGCAAGCTCCTGCAGTCGCTTCACGAGCGTCGTATAGATGAACTTCGTGACCGGGAATATCTGCGGATCGGGCTTGAACGTGGTCTTCGTGCCGCGTTTGTTTGAATTGCCGACCCGGCGGACATCGCCCTTGGGAACGCCGCGCTCGTATTCCTGGTGGTACGCGCCGCCGTCGCGGCAGACTTCGACTTCGCACCATTCGGAAAGAAAGTTTACGACCGTCACGCCGACGCCGTGCAAACCGCCAGAAGTTTGATAGGCGCCTTTGGTGAACTTGCCGCCGAACTTGAGGACCGTCATCACGCCTTCCAGCGTCGAGACGTCGCGATCCATCTGCTCCGAAAGCTGCTCGTGCCGCTCGACCGGGATACCGCGGCCGTCGTCCTCGACAGTCACCGAATCGTCGACGTTGATCGAGACGTTCACGCGCGTGGCGTAGCGGGCCATCGCTTCGTCGATCGAGTTGTCGACCACCTCGTAGACCAGGTGGTGCAGACCGCGGATCGTCGTGTCGCCGATGTACATGCTCGGCCGCTCGCGGACGTGCTCCAGATCGCTCAGGTGTTCCAAATCCTTGGCGGAATACTCGGCATTGCCGTTCGCGTTATCGGGCGTTTCGTCAGACATGGGTCTCCGTTGTGTGTGGGGCTGTCAGCTATCAGTCATCAGCCAGAAGATGTGGTTCCTCTGGCTGACCGCTGATAGCTGAGGGCTGACAGCTAGACGTTAGTCGATGCGACCGACGCGCAATTTGAGATCGCTAATTTTGGCTTCGGGAAGTTTCTGCTGCAGTTCGGCAAGGACGCGGACCCGGGCGAAGCCGATTTCCTGCATTGTCAGCGAACTTGCGACCAGCACTTCGAGCTTCCCGCGGCGGACGGCGACCGCTTGGCTGAACTTGCCGAGTGTCGGGCCGGCCGCCGCTTGCCAGGCGGCTTGCAGTTGCTCGTTCGATTGCTTCTTGCCGAGTCCGCGTTTGACCACCAGTTGGGCCATCACGTCGGACAATTTCTTGGGCTGGCGGGCATAGAACCGCCGGCGCTGCTGGGCCGTTCGCTTCGCTAAGTACTCAAGTTGTTCGAGGGTGGGATTGTTCATTAGTTGCGGGTGGCACGCCCTGAGTCCTCGAAGGGCATGGTGACGCGAGTACCTCCTTCAACACGCCCTTCGCCGAGCCTCAGGGCGTGCCACCCTGCTCATGGTTTGTCTTAGCGATCGCGCGCTAGCGGCATGATCACGTAGCCGTAGCCGTCGTCGGTGGTGCAGACGGCCGCGGCGTCGCCGTCGATCAGGTCGAGCGTGAAGGTACGTTCGGTGTCGAGCGTCTTGAGGAAATCGCCCAGGAACCGCGGGTCGAGCGTGATGCCGATGGGGCTACCGTCGTAGGCAATGGGTAATTCGACGCGGGATTGGCCGACCTCGGCCGCTTGGCCGGCCAACACCAGGGTTCCTCCGCCGAAGGTGAAATCGACGCCGCGACTCTCTTCGCTAGTAAAAATGCCGGCCTGGCGAACCGCCGCATAGAACGGGCCGACCGTCATTTCGATCTTGGTCGAGTCACGCCGCTCGGGAAACACATCGCGCCAGCGCGGGAAGCGACCTTCGAGCAGCCGTGAGTAAATCACTGCCCGGGGACTCTTCACCAAAAACTCGTTCTGACGGATGGCGATCTGCACCTCGCCGTCGTCATCGGAGACGGCCCGTTCGACAAGTTGCATCGATCGTGCCGGTACGATGGTTGCTTCGCCAAACGGGGCAGGCTCGCCAACGGCTTGCACGGGGCCTTGCATCTTGGCCAACCGGCGGCCATCGGTTGCGGCCGCCGTCAGTACGCCGTCCTGCCATTCGAGCTTGATGCCACCGAGCGCGTAGCGGCTGCTCTCGTTATCGGTGGCATAGATCGTGCGGCGGATAAGTTCACGAAACAGCCGAGCTGAAGTTTCGTAGAAGTTCCGCTCGTCGAAACTGGCGACGGGCGGAAACTCTTGCGGGTTTTCCGCCGACAGGTTGAACTGGCTGCGCTCACCTCGCACGACGGTGTGGTTTCCATCCGTTTCCAATCGAAATGTTTCGTCGACGCTTTCGCGGAGAATCATTCCAAACCGCCCCACGGGCAACAGCGCCGCGCCGGGGGCCTCGACTTCGATACCGGCCACTTGATATCGCATACCGACTTCCAGATCGGTGGCCATGAGTACCCCCGCGTCGCCGCCGACTTCCAACTTCACGTTCTGCAAGATCGGCTTGGGGCTGCGCGACGGTGCGACGGCGGCCACCGTTTGGAATGCATGGAGCAACTTTTCTCGATTGCAGATAATCCTCATCGAAGTAATCCTTTCTGGCGATGCGGCAATGGTGTGGAGCCGCGTATCAATAACTTCTTCTTAAATAGAACTCGTAATTGTATTAGAGTGTTGCCTTAAACTGTTGGTAGACGGAAGCTGCACGCGATCTAACTACAAGACTCGTTTCGACTTCGCACATGTTCTCGTGGTGTGGAAAACGTGCCGATGGCCCGTCAACTCACGGTCGGGCCATGGTTCATAACCGATTGGTATTTTGAATGTCGTTGTTCGGCGCGTACCGTATCGGCCGCTTTCCACAAATTGCCGACATCGCATCTACGGGTTCTCCACAGGAGGGTTCAGGCGGCTCTCAACAGACGCTTCAGTTCGTCAACGCACGATTGCAACCGCGGGTCGTGCGGCAAGGTTTCCTCAATTCGTCGTAAACTGTGCATAATGGTCGAGTGATCGCGACCGCCAAGGGCCTGCCCCAATTGCTCGAAGCTGGTGCCCAGCACGTGCCGCGCGAGGTAAATCACCACGCCACGGGCTTCGACCAAGGTGCGGCGGCGGGTACTGCTGGTCAGCAGCTTGGGCGAAAGTTTGTGGTAACGGGCTACAAGTTTCACGATCTCGTCGACGGTCGTGTGCGACCGGCTTTCGCGATCGTCGAGAAAGCGTTTCATTTGCCCGCCGTCGATCGACCCATGCCGCGGGACGAAAGTGCATAACTCCGAGACCGCTCGCAAAACTTGCGGGGCTTCGCCTTCCACACGGCTGGCGTACAACTCGATAGCGGCCGACTCGATGGAACGTTCGAGCGACGCCAAGCATTGCGACAGCAATTCGCTGCGGGCCTGCGGGCCGAGTGGCGCCAATTGCAGCGTTAGCCCGGCAGCAAGGCGGCTGCTAATGGCCGGCAATAATCCCGCGATCAACACCGGTAGCTGCGAACTGGTCACCAACAGCAGGCTGTCGCCGGGCAGCGCGTCGAGCGTGCTGAGCAACTCCTCTTGCACGTAGGGCGCGGGTGGCAAGCGATGCAGATCGTCGAGCACGAGGAGGCGGCTCGTGCGAAGCTGCTCGCGGAACCGCGCGATGGTACGCGACTCGATCGCCTGATCGAGCTGTCGGCGAAAATCAGGGGCGGTGAGATACGTCGCCTGCCTAGCAACCGACGCAGACGAATGATCTCGGCGCTCCGCCCACAAGTTAGCGATGCCACTGGCGAGATGCGTCTTGCCGCTGCCGCTGGGACCGACGAGCACTAGCGTGCTAACCGCGGCGGGCAGCTTCGCAGTAGCGACCATTTGCTGGAAGATTTGGCCGACGAGCCGATTCTCTGGACCGGCCACAAAGCCGCTGCCGTTTTTTGGCCGTCCCGCGAGGCGCGCATCGGTCCCCTCCTTGAAGCTCCGCAAACGCGCGGTGAGCGGAATGATCGTAACGGCTGGCACCACAGTTGGCTCCGTCCAAAACACGGCGACCACGGGCCGCGTTATCAACGTCGGGGAAGAGCAAAAATCGAACCCCGATTCTACCGGATTCACCCCGAGAAAGGGAGGTGGCGAGGCGAAATTTGGCAGTTAATTTGCTCGCCCTAAATCGTTGCACGCCTTAACGATGCGCGCGGCGGCCTCGTCGACCTCCGCCACTGTGGTAAAGGCCCCCAAACTGAACCGCAAGGAGCCGCGAATTATGGCCTCCGCGCACCCCATCTCCACCAGCACGTGCGAGGGTTCGCTCGACCCGCTCGCGCACGCCGAACCGGTCGAGCAAGCGACGCCGGCCAGGTCGATGGCCATGAAAAGTGCCTGCCGATCGTGACCCACAAACGCGATGTTCGTGGTATGCGGCAATCGTGGTGCTTCGCCCCCGACGACCACCGCTCGGCGCACGCTGGCAACAATTTGCTGCTCCAGTCGGTCGCGAAGCAGCGTCATTCGCGTGCCTCGCTCGTGTTGCTCGTCCCGCCAGAGTCGCAGTGCATGGTGCATTCCCACCGCGAGCGCGACCGGTTCGGTGCCGGGGCGCAGGCCTTCCTGTTGAAAGCCGCCCCGCATCTGCGGTTCAATTGCCACCCCGTGCCGGACGAGCAGCGCGCCGACGCCCTGGGGGCCGTGGAACTTGTGGGCCGCGCAGCTTAACGCCGCGACGCCAAGCTCGCTAAAGTGGACCGGCAACTTTCCAACGACCTGCACCGCGTCGGTATGCAACGGCACAACGTGCCGCTCGCAAATGCGGCCCGCTTCGGCAACTGGCTGTATGACCCCTGTTTCGTTATTGCCAAGCATCAGGCTGACGAGCCGGGTGCTTGGTTGAATCAGATCGGCCAAGCGGTCGATTTGCACGACTCCGTTATTGTCCGCCGGCAGGCGATCCACCTGCCAACCGTCCTTTTCGAGCTGCTTGGCGGTCGCTAGCACGCTGGGGTGCTCGATTGCCGACGTAATCAAGTGACCGGGCTTCCCGGCCAAGCCACGCAGGGCGAGATGGTTTGCTTCGGTGCCGCCGCTCGTGAAGATCAGCCGATCGGCGTCCATGCCGGTGATCTTCGCCCCCAAGATTTCCGCAATCCCCTCTCGGGCCTCCTCAAGCCGGTGCCGAGCCTCTCTGCCAAAGCGGTGCTGGCTGGCAGGATTCCCCGGAACCGCGGCCCAGGCGGCCGCCATCGCCTCCGCCACAGCGGGAGCAAGCGGCGTGGTCGAATTGTGGTCCAGGTAAATTGGGGACATCGAGGCATTATAAAGGGGTCAGGATTCAGGGGTCAGGGGAAATGCAACTGCGGCTTCGCCGCCTGCTCTCTCCCCCGACCCCTGACTCCTCTCCAGATTGCCATTGCTGCAAGATTCGGTGCTGACCTAAGATCGCCGCCCCTCCCTCCCTAAAACACGGGCCGCCCCGCCATGAATACCTACCAGGCAGTCACGCGAACGGTCATCATGCTCGGCACCTTGGCGGTGGGAGTCATGGCCTGGCTGGTTTACGGACCTCCGCCGGAACGGCTCGCGCCCGTTGTGAATCGAGCCGTCGAGCTAGTCAACCAGACATTCGGTCGCGAGCGGACTGAACCTGTCGCGCCCGCTCTCCCGGCACCACAGTTTGCAGCGATCGGTGATGCCTCCGCCACGCGTCTCCCACCGGGGGTAGCACTGCGAGTGGATGAGGAAGTAGCGCCGGCGACTTTTGCTGACGATTCCACAGTGGAAAGTCTCGACAAATTGCTGGACCGACTTCACTCGCTTGGGGCGACCGACGCGGAATTGAAGCCGTGGGGCAGCGCGGGCCAGACCTATCGCTGCCAGTGTCATCTGGCGGTGGCGGACAACCCGGGCTTGGTGCGGCACTTCGATGCGATTGCCACCGACGCCCAGGCGGCGGTCGAGCAGGTTCTCGCTGAAGTGGAGCGATTTCGGAATCGTCCGCCCAATTAATAGGAGCAGGGATGCGAGCTAGGCAACCCATTCCAGCCGCCGTGCAGTTGCGCAGCGTGGCATGCCGCTACAGCGGCCGACGCCCGTTGCGAGCCGTCCCGCACGTCGTTATTCGTCGCCGAAAACACGGGATCGGTTCGTCCCCGGAGCGTTCGGCCTCGCGGCTCGCGCGCCTGGAAGCGGCGCTGTTCGTGGCGCGAGAACCCCTATCGACGCGGCGGCTAGCGCAACTCGCCAGCCTTTCGGACGCCACCGAAGCTCGGACACTTGTCGGTGAATTAATCCGGCAGCTCGACCGACGGAACAGCTCTTTCATCGTCGAACGGGTTGCGGGAGGTTATCAACTACTGACTCGGCCAAAATTCGCCCCCTGGCTCAGGAAGATCGCTCCGGCGGCACAGGAAGTGCGTCTTAGCCAGCCGGCTCTTGAAACACTCGCTGTTGTCGCCTACCGTCAGCCCGTGGGCCGCGCGGAAATCGAGGCCATTCGCGGCGTCCAATGCGGGGAATTGTTACGGCAGTTGATGGATCGCGATTTATTGCGTATCGTCGGGCGGTCGGATGAACTGGGCCGCCCGCTTCTCTACGGAACGACCCGACGATTCCTTCACATGAACGGCCTCGGCAGCCTCGATGACTTGCCACACGCAGCCAAGTTGCGTAAAGATCAGACATCGAGAAAACTGGGGGTCGCAGAATAATCGGTTGAAGTCACGTCGGGCAAATGACGAATCCACCATGCACGGCGGTCGTCGGCCCGCCTTTCCCGGCTTCCGCCTTTGATCTCCAAAATCCACACCGAGTTCTTGCCAATGCCGTGTCGGAATCAATTCCTCCGGCACGGCGTTGCATCTGATACATTTTCGACTGTCTAAGCTAAGGGAGGACGCCCAAATGAGTTGGCTCGAAACCGAACTGGAACGACCATGGATGCGCGGACTAATCGCCGTCGCCAAGGACGAAGAAGTGGAGGGCGAAGAATTCGAAGATGAGTTCGACGATGACGATGAGGATGACGACGACGAGCTCGACGATGAAGATGACGACGAGTTCGACGACGAGGAGGACGATGATTGGGAAGAAGTCGACGACGACGACTTCGACGACGACGATGACGACGACGATGATGACTTCGACGACGATGAGGACGAGGAAGAGGAGGAAGAAGTCGAAGGCTTTTGAGGACGCCCGCAAAACCAACTTTGCTCAAGCCGCGACCGAGATCGCGGCTTTTTCCATACGCTGTCGGCAATCCCGTCCTACTCGCGGATCTGAAATAACCGCCCGAGCGCTTCCAACAGGCCGTGCTTCCCTTCCGCCGCGTCGTCGCGAACCGATGCCATCGGCGGATGCATCACCTTGTTCACGAGTCGATCGGCGAACTTGAGGATCTCTTGCCGCTGCCGGTCGTCAAGCTCCGGCAGTTTGTTGAATAAGCGCTCCAGTTCTGCCTGCTTGGGTCGCTCCAACTCGTCCCATAGCCGCGCGAGCACCGCCGCGCTGGCGCGGTGGCGGCTATCGGCGACGAATCGCTGCACCTCCTCGGTGATGATCGACTCGGCCCGCGGAACTTCTTCCTCGCGGGCCGTGCGATTACGCGCGCACGCCAGCGAGAGATCATCGATTGAATACAGATACGTCCCCAGTTGGTCGCTAATGGCCGGGTCGAAATCACGCGGCATCGCGAGGTCCAGGACAAACAGCGGCCGCTGTTGCCGGCGCGGTTCGACTTCGCGGCGAAAATCGGCCAGCGTAACGATCGGTTGGCCCGCGGCGGTGGTGCTGATCACGAGGTCCGCCCGCACCAGTTGCGGCAGTAGTTCACTCCAAGGCGCGGCTTGTCCCTGCCAATGAGTCGCCAAGTGATGTGCCCGTTGTGGGTCGCGATTGAGGATCACGAGTTGTCGCGCCCCGGCGTCGACTAGATAGCGGATCGTTTCATCGGCCATTTCGCCCGCGCCGATCACCAGCACCCGCTTATCGTCGAACCGCTCGAAAATCTGTGAAGCGAAGTCGGCTATCGCCACGCTGGGGATGCTCACGCGATGCCTGTGGAGGGCCGTTTCGTGGGCCACCCGCCGGGCCACGCGAAGTGCAGATTGAAAACAGCCGTGCGTGAGTGGCCCGGCGCTTCCCAGCCGGCTCGCGAGATCATAGGCCTCTTTTACTTGGGCCATGATCTGCGGCTCGCCCAGCACCATGCTGTCGAGGCTCGCCGCCACTCGAAATAAGTGCCGAACTACTTCGGTGTCATCGAGCGTGACAAGCTGCCCGCGGACTTCTTCCACGGGCAAGGCGTGCGATTCGGCCAGATACGCCGTGAGATTCTGCGACGAGAGCTGATGCTCCGGTTGTTCCGCCGCGGTGTAGAGTTCGACGCGATTACATGTCGAGAGGAGCACCGCCTCGGTCGCGGGGTGCCGATCGCGCCACCCTTTAAGGGCCTCCTCAATTTGGCTGGGCGTAAATGCCAGCCGTTCGCGCACCGCGACCCCAATCTGGCGGTGCGAACAACCTACCATGCGGAGGGTCATTGGAGGGATGAGGGGCGAGGGGGGAGGGGCGAGGGAATGACGAATGACGAATGACGAATGACGAATGTCGGATGCAATGTGGCCGCGTCTCTCCGAGACGCGAATCGAGTCTCGGAGAGACTCGTCCACGTACTGCTGCGAACTTCCTCGCTCGCTCCTCGCTCCTCGCTCCTCGCCTCTCCGTGCAATGTGTCGACGAGCGTCACCGACGCGAGCGCGATCACCAGAAACACAAACGACGCGAGCGTCAGGTAGGCGACTTTGCGGCCGCGGCGGGCCGGGGGGTAGAGCCAACGAAAAATCTCCGCCGCCACTAACCAGAGAAACATCGCGGCGAGGCTGAGCACCACAGGGTCGCTCCACAAATTGTAATCGGTTTCGCCACGGTGCTTGAGACGCAACAGCGCCAGGCCTGATAGGAATCCGCCGGCGACCAGCACGGCCGAAATCGCCAGGGCGCGGCTGTTGACGTGCTCCAACCATTCAAGGCTCGGCAGGCGGAATCGGGGCGACGGCGGCATTTTGTGCTTCAGCCGCCAGCTTTGAATGAGGTACATCAGCCCCGCGAGAAAACCGACACTGACGGCGATCGTCGCCAGTAGCAGCAGCCAGCCATGCATGAGTCCCCAAGCGCGACTGGCATTGCCGCCCGTGAACGGCGCATCGCTCGCAACGAGCGACGCCCCGATCAGCGCCAGCACCAGCGGCAAAATGAACAACCCCACGGCCGACCGCGGAAACCACAATGCTGCGACGACGTAAATCGCCGCCACCAGCCAGGCCGCCAGCAAGAACCAATCCGCCGGGCTTGCGAGGGGCGATGCCTCCGCACCGACCCGCATCGCCAAGTACAAGGTGTGAGCAAATAGCCCCGCCATCGCGAACAACAGCATTACAAGCCGATGCCAGCCGAAACGAAACCTCAGCCCCACGACCT
Organism: Pirellulales bacterium; assembly: GCA_040901765.1. Classification (GTDB taxonomy): domain Bacteria; phylum Planctomycetota; class Planctomycetia; order Pirellulales; family Lacipirellulaceae; genus JBBDYG01. The sequence continues at coordinate 6,610 of JBBDYG010000090.1, read as the reverse complement.
CCAGCGCAAGCGCCACCGTGTAGCTAGCGCCGAAACAGAGAATGGTGATGCCAGAGAGCATGTGGGAATGACGAATTCCCGAATGACGAATGACAAATGAAAGTGGACCACTTCGGACTTCTTCCATTCGTCATTCGTCATTCGTCATTCGTCATTTACTTCCTCCGTCATTCGTCATTAAGTCCGTAGTCCTTCAGCTTCTTATGCAGCGTGTTGCGGTTGATGCCGAGCCGCTGAGCCGCTTTAATCTGCACGCCTTCGCACTGCGCCAGCACCTGGGCGATTACTTCCCGCTCGACGCGATCGACTATTCGGCTGTGAAGGTCCTCGGCTTCCTCTTCGGCGGTCCGCAAACCTTCCACCACCACTTCGCTGGCGAGCGATTCAAAATCCATCCGCCGCAGACCCATACTGCGCGGCTCCGCCTCGCCGCGGACGATCGGCGGCAGAAGGTCGAACGACAGTTCATCGCCGGTCGCCATGACGACGGCCCGCTCGACGTAGTTTTGCAATTCGCGCACATTGCCGGGCCAGTGGTATTCCTGAAGCGCAGCCACCGCCCGCGGCTCGACGTGGACCACGTAGCGGTCGTTTTGCTCGTTGTAGATTTCCAAGAAGTGCCCCACGAGTTGCGGGATGTCCTCCCGCCGGTCGCGCAGCGGTGGCAAATGGATCGGCACCACATTGAGCCGGTAATACAGATCCTCGCGGAACCGGCCCTCTGCCGACTCTTCGAGTAAATCGCGATTACTTGCGGCCACCACGCGTGTATCGACGCGGATTGTCTGCGTGTCGCCCACCCGCTCAAACTCTTGTTCTTGAAGCACGCGTAGCAACTTCACCTGCAACAGTGGCGTGGTGCTGTTAATCTCATCGAGAAAAATGGTTCCCGAATGGGCCGCCTCGAACCGGCCCGTGCGATGGTCGATCGCGCCGGTGAACGCGCCCCGCACGTGGCCAAATAACTCGCTCTCCAGCAGGCTTTCGCTGAGCGCTCCGCAATTGACCCGAACAAACGGCTTGTTGCGGCGTTGACTCAACTCGTGAATCGCCTTGGCGATCAACTCCTTGCCGGTTCCCGTCTCACCAAGCAGCAGCACCGAGGCTTTGCTCTTGGCGACTTGCCGCGTCAGCCGATAGACCTCTTGCATCGCCCGGCTAGCACCGATGATGCCCGGCAGCGGCGGCTCGATAACAAGTTGTCCGTTAAGGGAAGACACGGAGGGATTTGGGATTTGGGATGTCAGATTTGGGATTTGGAATTGGTGAGCCGTGGCGTCCGGTCCCCCCTCCTCCGTACTCGGGGGAGGGGTTAGGAGAGGGGGCTGCCCCACGATAAACGCGGAGCCCCCACCCCAAGCCCCACACCCCCCCGCGGGGGGGGGGGATTACTGCGGCTGCGCCGCCTCATTTTCCGACTGCCGACTGCCGACTGCCCTCTGCCTGCTGCCTGCTTTTCTTCTCAATCGCGTCGAGCACCGCGCCCAGTACCTGCTGCGTGGCGGCGTCGGCGGTTTCGCTGGCGTTGTATTGGTCGTACTGTTGGCGAATTTCGTCACTGGTGAGCAGCAGCCCGTGGCGATCGACCGCCTCCGCGAACGCCGCGGCGGCTTGCTCGCGCGTCTCGATCGGAAGGACCGATTGATTGATGTAGTTCACCAGCGTCCGCTGGCTCGCCGCGTTGCCGACTTTTGCGAGTGCCATCAGATGGCCTTCCGTCGGCACGGCGGAAGTTGTCAGCGCTGCTTCGATCGCGGCCGGACGGCCGCGCAAATTGTAAAACCGTCGGCGCTCACTGAGCAGCCGATCGATCCATGCGAGCGACTGGGCCGCCTGCACGCGGCGCTCTTCGGCGGTCGGCCATCCGCGCGGTAGGGCGAGGCGAAGCTCCGCGACGATCGCCGCGTTGGCCTCCGGCGTGTGGGGCCGCGAAAAAGCAAGCACGCCTTCATGCTCGCCCGCTAATGCCTCGGCATCCGCCAGTCGTCCGGCGGGGGCGAGAATTCCAATGGGCACCGCACCCGTTGCCGCCGTACGACGCAATTGGAACAGCACTTCGCGTAAATCGGGTCGATCAATCGCCATATCCACTAGTACCAACTCCACGTCGGGCGACTGCGACGACTCGGCGACCGCGTCTCCACCGAGTTCGACGGGTATCGCGTCGATCTGCTGCGCGGCGAGTTGGCCGGCGAGCGTGGCGGCGCGTTCGATCGGCGGCATGGCGACCACTGCTCGTTGCGCGCCCGTACTGCGAGCGAGTCGCGTCAGCACTTCCGCCACGCGGCTTGAGCCGGGGAACGGCGACCGCGGGTCGATCTGCAGAATCGCCGCCAGGGCCGTGTACCGAACCTGAGGATGGGGGCTGTTAAGCGCCGCCGCGAGCGGCGAAGGTTTCCCATCGGCTGAGTACAGCACTGCCGCTTCGCCCCGCTCGCCCAGCTCCGCGGCGATGGCGATTGCTGCCCCGTGGCGGCGATCGGTCAGCGCGTCGACAAGCGTTTGGCTGAGTTCGAGCGGATTGGTACTGGCCAAGTCGAGCGGCTCGGCGGCATCAGCGCCGAGTATCCAGTTCGCTTCCAGCCCCAACAGCAAAGCTTGCCGTTTGGCGTCCGCATCGCCCAGAGTTAGTCGGGCGAGGTCATCGGCCAGACGTGCCGCCCGCAAAAGCGCCGCATCCTCGACGGTCAGCCGCACTGCGTTTAATTGCTTCTGCTCGGCGTTCCACAGCCACATTTCCACGAGGCCATCCTCGCCCGGCCGAAACGGCGGAGATCCCGCAAGATAGTTTTTCAGCGCGCGGCGGAGCAACTGCTCGGCGAGCGCCGGCTCGACGTGTTGATTCGTGATTCGCTCGAACGCCTGGCGCGCCGTTTGGCCGACGATCGAGTCGCCCGGTTCCAGCAAGGCTGGCACAGCGATCAGCGCAGCGACCTGATCGCCGCCGATTTCGGCCAACACCGCGATCGCGTCGGCTCGCAATGGGTCATCGCCCGAATGCAGCACCGCCAAGAGCGGGGGCGCGGACAAGGGCGCAAGGCCCACGAGCGCCTGCCGCAGGCCGGCGCGTTTCGTTTCGTCCGGGGCTTCGGCGAGCGCGGCGATGAGGAACTTCACCCCGGCGATTCCGCTGCTTGCTAGTTCGACGGCCGCCGCGCGGCGGGCATCGGGCGACGGCCCGCCAAGTTGCTCGACCAGTTGTCCCAGTCGCTCGGGTGAACTTGCCGCGCTTGCCGCGGCGGCCATGGTCGTTTCGGCGAATTCTTTTGCCGCCGGGCCTAGCGTCTCGATGCGCGCCAGCCGCAGCATTGCGGCCGAACCGAGCTCGTTCACCAATTCGGCCCGCTGCTCGTCGGTGAGTTGCAGCGTGGCCAACTCCTCCATAATCGGCACGGCCCGCGGAGCTTCGCCCAAATCGACCAGCACCAAAATTGCTCGCACGTAGTCGAGCGGCTCGGTCCGCGGCTCTTCCAAAGCCGCTCGCACCGCGGGATTGGTGATCAGGTCGGGCGCGGCCTCCACGGGTTGAGGCTCCTGCGCGTGGAGCGCCGGGAATGCCCCCGTTGCGGCAGCTAGAAGAATGACGAATGACGAATGACGAATGACAAGCGGGGAAATGACGAATGACGAATGACGAATGACGAATGACGGAAAGACGCTGGGCGCAGCCGTGACCAGGCAGTTCTTCTTCCATTCGTCATTCGTCATTCGGGTTTCGTCATTCATTTGAACCTCGTAGTTCATTCGAGTGCCAGCCGTTCGCGCCACGCTGCTACCTGTGCCGCCACCCTGTCGGGATGGGTGGAGCCTTCGCTGCGGAATGCCCGCACGGCCTGTTCCACGCCCAGTATGTCGAACAACGTTTTGTCGAGCGACGCATGGGCGGCTTGGAAATCGGCCAGCGGTAAATCGGCCAGCCGGACCCCCTGCCCCATTGCTTGCGCCACTAGTTTGCCGATGATTTCGTGCGCCGTCCGCTGCGGCACGCCGCGGGCGATCAGGTGCTCCATCAGCGTCGTGGCGTCGAGATAACCGCGGTCGAGACGCTCGCTGATTGCCGGCCGGTTCAACTCGGTATCGGCCACGAGCGGCGCAGCTAGTTCCAAGCACGCTCGCACGGTATCGGCCGAGTCGAACGCCCGCTCCTTGTCTTCCTGAAGGTCGCGGTTGTAGGCCAGCGGCAGACCTTTCACGAGCACCATCAAGCTCACCAGGTTACCCACCACGCGGGCGCTTTTGCCGCGGATTAGCTCTAGCACGTCGGGGTTGATTTTTTGGGGCATGATCGACGACCCCGTGCAGAAGGGTTGCGGCAACTTGAGGAACGAGAACTCGCTCGTGGTCCACAGGATCCACTCCTCAGCCCAACCGCTGAGGTGCAGGGCAACCTGCGCGAGGCAGCCGGCGAACTCGATCGCAAAGTCGCGGTCGCTCGAAGAATCGAGGCTGTTGGCCAGAACACCGCCAAAACCAAGTTCTCGGGCGACGAACTGCCGATCGACCTCGAACGTCGTGCCGGCCAGTGCCGCAGTGCCCAGCGGCAGCAAGTTTACCCGCTTTCGGCAGTCGGCTAGCCGCTCGCGCTCGCGCTCGAGTTTTTCGGTGTAAGCCAGCCAATAATGGGCAGCGAGCACGGGCTGTGCCCGTTGCAGGTGGGTGTAGCCGGGTAAAATGACGTCCGCGTCCTGTTCGGTCCGGCCAACAAACGCCCGCTGCAAGTCGCGAAGCAAGGCGTCGAGGCCGTCAATTTCGTCCCGCATCCACAGCCGCAGGTCGGTGGAGACCTGATCGTTTCGGCTGCGGCCGGTGTGGAGTTTTCGGCCGGTGTCGCCGATCCGGTCGATCAGCGCCCGCTCGATGTTCATGTGAACGTCTTCCAGTTCCTGGCGGAACGAGAAGTCGCCCGCGGCGATCTCCTGGCCAATTTGCTCCAGCCCGCCCAAAATGGCGTCCCGCTCGCCGGGGGTCAGTAGGCCGATGTGGGCGAGCATCCGAGCGTGGGCTATCGAGCCGCGGATGTCATGTGCCGCCAGCCGCCGGTCATAGCTCACGCTCTCGGTGAACCGCTCGACCCGCTGGTCGGTGGCCTGCTCGAAAACACCGCCCCAAGGCTTCGTGGTCATAGTGGTTAGCCGCGACGCGTAGTCTTCGGAGCGGAGCGTGTCAGGCATGAGCTGCGGACGGGTTCAACCCATTCACAGTAAAAGGCTTACGTCGCGATGTCAACCAGCGCCGGGCAGCGGCCGCCTAATAATTGGGCAGGCGCGGCATTAGTAAGAATCAAGCCTCTTTCACAGTTTGTGCCACTGTGCCACGCTGTGCGCGCAACAAGTTGGCACAAAAAGTTTTGATCTCGATTTTGCGCAAAGCTTACCCAATGGGCGAGATTCCGGGCAAGATTTCGCAAGCCACAGCGAAAATGCTGTAGAACATGGTGAACAGAAGGCCGCAAAGTTCGCAAAGGCAGACTTTCTATCCAGCGGTCGACGCCCCCCTCGGGCAAGAGGTGTAGAGCCACGGATGAAACACGGATTGAACACGGAAGAAGAGAAACCGCTAATGAACGCTAATTGGCGCTAATCAAGAAATAGGAATTGGTCTGGCTAAAAGCTGGTAGCTAATGGCTATCCTATTAGCGTTTATTAGCGGTTCTCTTTTCCAAATTTTCCGAAAGACTCTTGCGGTTCGTCCGGCTGCGGGGGCGAAAATGGAAGGCGACCTTGGTGATCTTCGGTTCAAATCCCTCGGAGTTTATTCATGCATGACCGCGATCTGCAATCGCCTCGCCACGGCTCGGCTAGAACCATCCTCCGCGTGGGCGGTCCCCTGTTGCTAGCACTGGGGTTGCTGCTCGTGGCGATCGGGCTGGCCAGCTTCTTCGCATCGATGGGGAGCTTCGAGCCACCGCGCTACTTCTGGTGCGGCTTCGTGGGCATGCCGCTCTTGTTCGTCGGCGCCGTGATGACCATGTTCGGCTACTTCGGCGCGTTTCAGCGGTACATTGCCGGCGAGTCGGCCCCGGTCGCCAAGGATGTGGTCAACTACATGGGCGAACATACCCAGCCCGGCGTGCGGGCGTTCACCAAAGCCGCCACGGAAGGCGTTCTCGACGCTCACGAAGAACAGCGTAATCGCTAATCCATTTCACACGGGAGGACTGAATCATGTCCGCACTTACCCAGTTGTCGTTGGTCGCGCAGTCGGCGAGCGGAATGTTCTCCGAGATTGAACCAGCAGCCAAAGCTGGGCTGCTATTTGCGTCACTCGGCGCGTTGACGTTGATCGTGATCACCTTTGGGTGCGTCGGTTGGAACGTGGCCAATGCGATGCATCGCCGTCGGCTCGAGGCCGATCTGAAGCGGGACATGCTCGACCGCGGCATGACGGCCGATGAGATCGCCAAGGTCATCGAGTCCGCCGCCCCGCCCGAAAGCGGCGTCGACCGCTGGGTCGCAAGCTGGGGCAAGAATAAGAAGGCGTGAGCCACGGATGAAACACGGATTGAACACGGAAGAAGAGTAACCGCTAATGAACGCTAATCGACGCTAATAAGAGAGGTGATGTCAAGAATCAATTGCAACAGAGGTACTTGGCAATTACTTCCGCTGGA
>JBBDYG010000089.1:70293-93856 GCA_040901765.1 Pirellulales bacterium | reverse complement strand
TTCCGATGTGGGTCGAGCCAGCAGGCGAGCCCCCAGCGCGCCGCCGCTGGGGGCTTCGCTGCGCTGCGACCCCAGCCACCTCGATTGTTTCCCCACCCCCGTACGCGGGGGAGGGTTGGGGTGGGGGTTCTTACCCCTCAAGCGACTCCGCTCCTGGTCGTCAGTCCCGCACTCCCCACCGCCGTCGCGCTCGGCATTTTCCGGCCGACGATTCTCTTGCCGCAGCAGCTTATCGACGCCGCCGATCCGATCGCGCTCCGCACGATCCTGGCGCACGAGCTGGCTCACATTCGCCACGGCGATTTGTTGTTGCTGGCGCTGTGTCGCGGGCTGTTCGTGTTGCTGTGGGCCAACCCGCTGTTTTGGCTGCTGCGCCGCCGGCTGCGGCTCGACCAGGAAACGCTCGCCGACGCTGCGGCCGCTGAGGTGTCGACGCGCCACCAGTACGCCGAGCAACTTGTCGATTGGGCCAAGCGTTTCGCGACCAATCGGCCACCGGCCCTCGCCGCCGCGGTGGGTTTGTGGGAAAGCCCGTCGCAACTCCGCCACCGCATCGCGGTGCTGCTCGATGAGCGGCTCACCATCTGGCGCGAATGTTCCCGAAAGTGGCGGCTCGCTTCGCTCGCGGTGTGTGCGGCAGTGGCGGTGGGGTTGTCGCTGGTGACGCTGGAGCCTGGCACCCCGTCGCAAGCGAGTGCCGCGGAAGATACACCATCCGCCGACAAAGAAATTAAGGAGAACGCCGCCAAGCCTGCTCCGGTTCCGATGGAGACGCTTCGCGTGCGCGTTGTCGATGAATCAGGAAATCCGATTTCAAGTGCCACCGTGAAGCCCTCCGGACTGCGGGCGGAGAACGACGGTAGCCACTACTACTGGTTTAACGAAATGGAGGGGCGTGGCGCGCCGGAGACCGTGACCACCGGCGAAGATGGCTTTGCCGCGGTGCCTTATCCCCGTTACATCGAAGAGCGGCGAGCAACGCATGCCGTGTCGCTGAAATTGAGCCATCCCCAGTTTGTGAGCAATTCACAGGATCTGCCCGTGGCGGATGAAGAGCATCAGATTGCGCTGTCGACGGGAGGGGCGGTCGAGATTCAGGGGTTCATCGAAGGCCAAGACGCGCCGCTTGAGAAGCTCCATGCGTTGGGAGAAAGCGGAGAGTTCGAGACGACGTGGAAGCGCCTCGACGACGGCAAGATTCGTTCGCCCCAACTGGAGGCGGGCGAGCAGGAGTTCCGTGGTGTGTGGTTTCCCGAGAAGGGACCAACCCACTTCAGCCGCGTGGAGCGTGTGAACATTATCGAGGGCGAGTCGGAGTCGGTTCGGATTGAACTTCGGCCTGGGACGCGGCTTGTGGGAAAAGTGGGTGATGCGGTGCCGCGGCCAGTGGTCGATGGGAAAGTACTCGTCCGGATCGATTCGCCGGGAGAGACCGATTGGATCGACTGGACGGAGATCAAAGAAGACGGCAGCTTCGAGTTCGAGTCACTGCCGCGCGACGAAGGGGAAGTTGCGCAGCTCATTGCGATCTGCGAGGGGTTTGTCTCCGAGCCACCCCCCGGCGCGGAGAACGAAGGGTTCCGCGGCCTGCCCCAGACAGCGCCGCTCGGCGATGAGATTAGCCGGGTGGTGCTCGCGATGATACCAACGGCGACATGTCTTGTGACGCTGCGCGACCCGGCGGGCGAGCCGGTGTCCGGCGCTTGCGTCAGTATGCCCCCCAATGCCAGTTGGACCAATGGCAATACGGTCTTTGCATACCCGCTACACCGGTCTCTAGATTTTCTGCGCGGAACGGCCGATTGGGATCATACTCTTAAACGCTGGCAAGAGGACTTTCCTTACCAGGCAACCAGCGACGAGGAGGGGATGGCTCAGCTTGCGAACGTGCCGCCTTTTTCGCCCTTTACGATCAATGTTGAGCACCCCGCCTATCAATTACCGATCGTGGAGCAAAGTGGCCGACCTGTCCGCGAAGTCGAAGCGAAATTGGAGCCCGGCTTGATCAGCGAGGTGCACGTCACACTGGAGCCGAAGGAAGCCAGTGTTATTGGTGGCGAGGCGGACGAGCCGCAGGGACCGCAGCCGGCGGATGAAACATCCCAGCCCGACGCCACTACAAAACGCAACGCTCACGAGATAATCGGCGACCACTTCGTCCTATGCCGCGTCACCACGGACCTGCAGCGCAGTCTGTTGGGAGAAATCACAAAGCCAGCAACCGAGGCGTCGCTGTGCGTGTTTGTGAACGGCATGGCGTTCACCGACGAGCAGATCGATGCGGCGTTACCCGAGTTTGTTTCGCTCGCGGACCGGCTTGAGGAGCTTGCAACCCAAGACAATCGGCAGGTGTTTTTCAAGATTCAATCGTCCGTTTCGCGCGATGTTTCGTTCGACACCGTACGAGACCGAGCGGTGTCACTATCCGAACTGTGTGAGCTGCTCGGCCGCGGAGCTGGGTACAAGTCCGTGAGAAGTACTCAGGCGTACAAGAGCGGTGACTTTAACTGGGCAGACTTCGTCGCCAAGGCTGACGCTGCCGCAGAAAGTGCGAAGTCGGCGTTCGAAGACTCGATCGGCGATGAACGTATCAAAGTGTTTCCCGTGCGAACATTTCTATCGCGGCTGCTGGTGGATGCCGACGGTGTCGTCCTCGTCGCTCCTGTCCTGCAGAATACAAATGGCAATCGCTTTCCTGAGGACTTCGTTGTCGAGTTGCAGCAGTTTGTTCCGCAGCTAACGTACGAGAAGAAACAGACTTTACTGTTCGAAGTTCGTTATGTGGAGTCGGCGAAAGACCGCCTTGAAGCGTGGGTCAAAGATCGCGAAGGACTAAAGGCGTTCGCCGAGCAACTCGGTTTTGAGAATTGCCAAGTGGAACAGTCGATGACGGCGGAGCCTGCCGAAGCGCCGAAGGCCGCCGATCCTGCTGCTGCCGCCAAGTCTCAGCCCAACACCATCGATCCCTCCACTACGGGTACACTCGTCGGCCGTTTTGTTTACGACGGTACTCCCCCCAAACCCAAAGAAATTCCAGTGCCGGTCACACGGACGCGCGATGGACGCGAATTTGTTGTTGACGAAGATTACTTCAACGAAACGAAGCCCGTAGATGAATCGCTGACCGTCGGTGACGATGGGGGCATTGCCAATGTGTTCGTGTGGGTCCGCAGCAAGGATATTCCCACGCCGCCGGCGACGAAATTGTCGCCGGTAACCGTATCGGTGAAGAACGGACGGTATGTGCCTCACGCTTTGGCGTTCGAGTCGCGAGCGTCGGCGCCGAGGGAAGTCGTGTTCAAAGTTGAGGACGGTGTTGCCTGCAATTTTCACTATCACGGTTTTCGATCTCCCAGAAACGTCGTCGTCCGGCCTGGCGAGCAGTACTCGTTCAAAGCCGAACCCGAACCAATACCGGTTCGCCTATCAGCGAATCTTCATCCCTGGCTGAATGCCACTTTGTTCCCCGTGCCGAATCCGTATTTTGGCGTCAGCGACAACCAAGGAACGATCCGCATTGAAAACCTCCCGCCGGGCGAGTGGGAGTTCGTTGCCTGGCACGAGCGAGTCGGCTACCTGAGCACGGAGAATTGGCCGCGCGGGCGGTTTAAGGTCGCGATCAAACCGGGCGAGAATGATTTGGGGACGATCAAGCTTGCACCAGCGGCGCTTCAAAAAGCAGAAATTGAAACCGCTGGCGAACCAAGCGACAGAGCGCCTGCTGCCGACAAGCCCCAGCCCAATACGATCACCGGGCGCTGCGTCGATGAGCAGGGCCAGCCGCTGGGTGGGGTGAAGTTGGCGCTGTTTTCGATGACTCCGAATTTAAAAGAAACGAATTTGGTCAGCGAGGTGACAACCGGCGCGGACGGGACATTTCGGTTCGAGCACGTCGTAGATATCGCGAAGGAGTATCCGGACGGCCTGCCGGAGCGGTTTCCATTCGTCCCGAGATTGATCTACACTGCGCTGGCACGTTCTGAGGGGCGAGCCACAGCGCACGTTTCGGAATCGCTAGAGCGGGTCGCGCGTAGCGGTCACTCGGCAACGTTGCGGATGCCCCCAGCGGCGACGCTCCGCGGCAAGGTCACCGATGCGGATGGCCAGCCGGTAGCGGGAGTACAAGTCTCCGCGGGACTTATGAGACTTCCGGCAGAGCAAAGAGTGTTTTCCGCGGTAACCGATCGAGACGGACACTACGAGATTGGCGACCTGGAACCGTTGAATCGGGAGGAAGAGCAGGCCAGGCAAGCAAAGCAACTTGAACAGTCTCTCGCTGCGAAATCCACGGCGACCGGAACGTTTGTAGCCGCCAATCGCGTCGTTACGTTCTCGCATCCCGACTACGCGACAAAACGCGCAACCTACGAGGAAGTGCCGGGCGAGATCGACGTTCAGCTACAGCCCGCCGCGGTAATCGAAGGCCGAGTGACCGACGCGAATGGTAAACCGGTGGCAGAAGCACTCGTGCGATTGATGTCGGTTGTTGGTCAGCCAATCAAGCTGGAGGGCGGATCAAGATCGATCGGTGAGCAGCTTGCTCAGCACTATCAAGCGCAAACCCGGACCGACGATGAAGGGCGCTATCGCTTCGATTCGGTTCCCGCGAACGGTTATCGGATTCGGATTGAAGCTCCAAAGCTGGTCACGCGAGGCGTCGATGAATTGGCGGTGGAAGCTGGCGAGCAAGTCACGGTTCCGGACATCAAGTTGACCGCTGGCGGTAGGTTGCGGATTCAGTGCGTCGATGCGGAATCAGACGAGCCGATCGCGTTTCCCCAAGGGAGCATGGCGAGCATTATTGGTCACACGCGCCCTGTGCCGGAACTAATTGCGAACGAATTACCGTGCAGCGTGGAGGGAGTGATCGAAGCGCGACTTACGGCGGGTGAGCATCAGATTTCGATTGGCACGCTCTATTCGCCGGACGGGACGTTGTGGCGCATGGCAGATTTGGAGAAAATGCCAACTGTGAGCCTCGTTGAGGGCGAGACGGCAGAAATTCGCGTTCCGGTGCGGAAGTTGGAGTGACTACTCTGAATTAGCGCCAATTAGCGTCGATCAGTGTTCCCAATTCTTCTCTGATTCAGAAAAGAACGGGAACGCTAATCGGCGCTAATCTTCGCTAATGGGAAATTCGGCGGCGGGGTGGCTGGGGTCGTAGGCGCTAGCCGCAGCCCCCAGCAGAAGCGCGTCCGCGGCCATCATCGAACTCAATACGCAAAGCGTGCGCTGAGAAACAGCGGATTGGCAAACGGCATCTTCTCAGGGTTCGCTGGGGGCTGCGCTTCGCTGCGACCCCAGCCACCCGTCCGATCAGTGTTCCTAACTCTTCTCTGATTCAGAAAAAGCAGGAACGCTAATCGGCGCTAAGCTTCGCTAATCAGGACGCTGCATAGCCTGGCAATTAGCGTGTTAGCCGCGTTCGCTTGCGACGCGCTCTGGAGCGCATCGCAAGCGAACGCGGCTAAACGCGGATGGTGATGGCGCGCGGTACCCACCTTACTCCACTACATCCGGCAATCGCCAGACATAGACCGCGCCGAATGCGGCGATGGCGACGAGGAAGAGGTTGGCCCACCAGGGCAGCCCGCCCCAGTAGAGCGATGCGGCGACAACCAGCACGAGCATGGCGAGGGCCTTGTAGCGGATGTGCGGCCGTAGGCCGCGGTGGAGATACCAGTCGCGGAGCACGCCGCCGAACAGGCGGTTACGGAGCAGGCGCTCGTGCCAGTGGCGCGACGAGCGGAGCAGGCAGTAGCTCGCCAGCAGCACGAAGGGCGTTGTCGGTAGACCGGGCAGGATCACGCCCAGGGCTGCAAGCGCGGCGGAAATTGCCCCGCCAGCCAGGAACAACGCGCGTCGCCAGCCAGTCACGGCCTGCGGAGCGCGGATGCAGTAGATGTAGGGCTGCTGGGGGTCGTTCCAGGCGAGAACCTCGACGGGGATGTCTGCGGGTTCGATGGTCGTCGAGATTTCGCATGAGGTGTTTACGACGACTTCGCTGCGCTCGCGATGGACGATCACCGACCGCACGGACCGCTCGCGCAGCAGTCGGCCGGCGAAATTTCGGAGCGTGGTTTCGCAGGTGGCGATCTGTGGCGGCACTTGATCGACCGGTACGACACGGCTTTGCCGCCGCGAAGTCACCCGAGATTGGCCGGAGCGAGTTGGACTTGAATTGGCGAGCATCGTGCGATTGGCGAAGGACGATTCAATATAGGATTGAACCACAACGGCACGACGGGCACAACGCGGAGGAGGCTATCGGCTGTCGGCTATTGGCTGTCGGCCAGAGAAGGCACACGCTAGTTCTGGCCGATAGCTGCCAGCCGACAGCCTTCACAGCCTATATCGGTCCGTTTCCGGGCGTTCGAGGACAAAGTAGACTAGCGGTAGCTGTATGCATCGCGGCACTCGAATTCAGCGATCCGATTTATGTCCATCATCGCTCGAACTTTCCTGACGGTACTCTCGTGGGTTGGCATTCTCGTGTTAGGGGTCGATTCGTTACTAGCCGCCGAGCGGCCGCATATTGTGTTGATTTACGCCGACGACCTCGGGTACGGTGATGTAAGTTGTTACGGCGCGACGGAAATCGCGACGCCGAACATTGATCAATTGGCACGCGAGGGGCTGCGGCTCACCGATGGGCATTCGGCTTCGGCGACCTGCACGCCGTCGCGCTACGCAATGTTGACCGGCGAGTATGCGTGGCGACGCAAAGGGACGGGCGTGCTGCCCGGGAACGCGAGGCTGATCATCGAGCCGGGCCGTACGACGCTCGCGTCTGTGCTGCAAAGTGCGGGGTACAAGACCGGCGTCGTCGGCAAGTGGCATCTCGGTTTGGGCGATGGCAATTTGGATTGGAACGGCGAGATCAAACCGGGGCCGCTGGAGATCGGCTTCGATTACTGCTACTTGGTGCCGGCGACTGGCGATCGCGTGCCGTGCGTGTATGTAGAGAACCATCGCGTAGTGGGGCTGGAGCCGGATGGCCCAATCGAAGTTCGCTACGACGCCCCCGTCGGAGATGAGCCGACTGGCAAAGAACTGCCGGAGCTGCTGAAGATCCATCCGAGTCATGGGCACGACATGACAATCGTGAACGGCATCAGTCGGATTGGTTACATGAGCGGCGGCCAAGCGGCGCGTTGGGTGGATGAAGAAATGGCCGATACGCTGACAGATAAAGCCGTCGGGTTCATCGAGCGTTCGCACGCGGAACCATTCTTCCTGTTCTTCTCGCTCCACGACATTCACGTACCGCGTGTGCCTCATTCGCGTTTCGTCGGGCAAAGCGGCATGGGACCGCGCGGCGATGCAATCTTGCAACTCAACTGGTGCGTCGGCCAAATAACGGCTACGCTCGATCGGCTCGACATCGCGGACGAAACTCTGGTGATTTTCACCAGCGACAACGGCCCGGTGGTTGATGACGGCTACCGCGACGACGCTGTCGAAAAGCTCGGCGCGCACCGGCCGGCAGGGCCGCTACGCGGCGGGAAATATAGTGCGTTTGAAGGCGGCACGCGGGTGCCGTTTATCGTGCGCTGGCCGGGGCATGTCGCACCGGGAGAGTCGGACGCGCTGGTTTGCCAGATCGATTTTCTGCGCTGCGTGGCTGCGCTTGTCGATGTGCCGATCGAGGCGGGCGACGCGCCCGACAGTGAGAACCAGCTCGAGGCGTTCGCGGGCAAGACGAAACAGGGGCGAAAGCAACTGGTCGAACACGCCCGAACGCTGGCGCTGCGGCAAGGCGATTGGAAGTACATCGCGCCGGCCAATGGTCCCGCGTTCTCCCCGGCAGTTGGAATTGAAACGGGACTCGTGGCGACGGGGGCGCTATACGATCTTGCCAGCGACCCAGGCGAGCGGCACAATCTGACGAAGGAGCGACCAGAGAAGGTCGCGGAAATGGCGGCGGAGTTGGCGAAGATTCGACACAGGAGCGCCACCGATCGGCGCGTGAAGCAATAGGCGATTTAAAGCCGATCAATCGAAGAGACTGCGTTGCCCCTGACGGTCGATTTTGCTGATTTTCTTCCAGAACTCCTCGCCGCGCGGATGTTTAGTTGCAAAGATCACGCGGTAAATAGCACTCTTGGAGGAACGCATTACCTGGTCTGCGAAAGCTTTGTAGCCGAGCTTCGTTTCGAGTTGCGCTTTGTATAACTTCACAAAAAGCTGACATACTAAATCCGCGTCTTGGCTATTGAGCGCGAGCCATTCATTTCGCCACGGGCAATCGAGTCCCATAAAACGGTCGAGCTTCGATTCCTTTTGGCCCGCGTAAAGATCGACGTTTCTGGCGATGTCCATCTTATCGCCAAATAGAATTAGAAGATCGGCCTGCCGACCACTGGTCAACTTGGCAACAGTATTGAACTCGGCATGAAGTCCTTCGGGATCAATAAATGCGAGCGACAGCGACTGACTTGGGATGCATGCGACGACATCATCGATCAACCGATTACAATCGCCGATCAGAACATTGGAAACACCGGCTGCACCGAAATGGGTCAGCCTCTGCTCGCAGGCATTAGCCAACGAACGCTTTTTCTCGCAGACGATGATCTTACTGAATTGCTTCGGAGCCATTGCCGCGAGCAAAATTGAACCGGGAATTCGCCTTCCGGCAACTTTGCAGACTCCAGAACCACCGAATAGATCGACGTATGCGAGTCCGCCTTTCCATTTTGGATTGCCCACCATCGCAGAAGTGGTGATTTCGATATATCTATTCCAAACCCAGAGCTTATCCTCAGTCCACGCCCCCGCTTCACGCACCGGTAGCCCATCGTCCTCGACTACCAATTCACATAGCTCGGGCCAGCGGTCTTTCTTTCGTGCCATTATTTCCACCTTCAATTATTGGCATTTCGTCCCATGTCCGGCCATCAAGCGTCCGCCCTGTTCGTGACTTATGTACGCCTCCCCACTGCTTGAAAAAGAATGGTACTTGGTACCGAACGCAGCGGTCCCTGATTGCCGTAACCCATGACTCCTCCATTGATCGCGCTCCTGGGCCCGATTCCCCTCCGACGATTACCCAGTCAATTCTTTGTAGCGGCAATCGGGGAATTGGTCCGAGCAATGGCTCGACAGAAAGAAACCGCACTGCCGCCGGCACTTTCTTGAGCTCGCCGACACGCCAAACGTATTCGACGTTCTCCACACTGGTGCCCATCCAAACATTGCTGGGCCAAGGGAGAGACCTAGCAAGTTCGGCGACTCGTTCGGGCCGCTTCGTGAGCACTTGAAATGTATGCTGCGACGCTGCCGTCATTGTCTCGAAGCACTTTCGAATGAAGATTTCCGGGACATCCCTGTGAAACAGGTCGCTCATCGAGTTGACAAAGATTACTCGCGGTTGCTTCCAATGAAGCGGAAGTTCAACGACGTCTTCTTGAAGGGCGAGTTCAAATCCGTTTTGATAGCGCGGCTGTCCCATCGCCTGAAGGCGGTTGGCCATACGCTCTGCGTAGCAGTACTTGCATCCCGGACTAATCTTCGTGCAGCCCGTTACTGGATTCCAGGTCGCTTCAGTCCATTCGATGGAAGAGGCCTGTGCCATAGCGTTTATCTCCCAGGCCAAAGCCCATAAACTATTTCTTTGTACACCAATTGTTCTAACTTGACAACCTCATGCTGACAGAATCTATCGCAAATACTACAGCTAGTCCCGCGTTTTCCTCCAGGCCAAACGCCCAACTTGGGCCACTGCCCCTGTGGCGGTCGGGCTTCCGAGTCGTATAATCTCGCAATAAGCCCCCGAGTTGGAAGCAAAATGAAAGAATACGACATCTTCCTCCCGCTGTGGAAGAACGACGGGATGCGGATCGACCCCGACCGGTTGCAGGAAGTTCGGCAGGAACTGCTGGCGGAGTTCGGCGGCATCACGTCGTTCCCGCAGCCGAACCTGGGGTTCTGCAAGCTGGGCGACATCACCTATCGCGACGAAGTGATCATCTATCGAGTTCTGGCGCCAGAGTCGACGAAGGCCCGTGAGTTTTTCGTCGGGCTGAAGGAGCGGCTCAAGGCGGAGCTTGGCCAGGTGGATGTGCTGATTGTGGAGCGAAGCGTGGTGGCGCTTTAGAGTTTCGGCGAAGCGCCCTTGCTCATTATCGGGTTGCCCCGCGATAATTTGGGCAATTGATGATCGGTGTTCCCAGCCGCCAAGAGCAAGAACCAAATGCCCACGGAAGATACTTCGCCCGAAAAGCCCGCATCCCGCAACTTCATCGAGCAGATCATCGACGCCGACCGCGCCGCGGGGAAGCATGGCGGGCGGGTTCACACGCGGTTTCCGCCCGAGCCGAATGGATATTTGCACATCGGCCACGCCAAGAGCATCTGCCTGAACTTTGGCTTGGCGCGGGAGTACGGCGGTAAGTTCAATCTGCGGTTCGACGACACCAATCCCGCCAAAGAGGAGCAGGAATATGTCGACTCGATCATCGACGACGTCCGCTGGTTGGGCGGCGAATGGGAAGATCGGCTGTTCTACGCATCCGATTATTTCCAGCAGCTTTACGATTGGGCGATTCAACTTATCAATGCCGGTAAAGCGTATGTCTGCGACTTGTCGGCCGAGGAAATGCGCCAGTACCGCGGCACATTGTCCGAACCGGGCCAGGACAGCCCATTCCGCGATCGCTCGATTGCGGAGAATCTCGACTTCTTCGAGCGAATGCGCGCCGGTGAGTTCCCGGACGGCGCGCGAACTCTGCGGGCGAAGATCGACATGGCGTCGCCCAATCTGAATTTGCGCGACCCGGTCATGTACCGCATCAAGCACGCATCGCATCATCGCACGGGAGACAAGTGGTGCATCTATCCGTCGTACGACTACACGCATGGGCAGAGCGATTCGATCGAGGGGATCACCCACTCGATCTGCACATTGGAATTCGAGAACCACCGGCCGCTCTACGACTGGTTCTGCCGGGAGCTAGGTATTCACCATCCGCAACAGATCGAATTTGCGCGGTTGAATCTGAGCTATACGGTGATGAGCAAGCGCAAGCTATTGCAGCTTGTTCAGGAGCAGCACGTCGCGGGGTGGGACGACCCGCGGATGCTTACGATTCGCGGGCTGCGTCGCCGCGGCTATACGCCCGAGGCAGTTCGCGCGTTCTGCGAGCGGATTGGCGTAGCGAAGTCTGGCAGCACGATCGACATGGCGTGGCTCGAGGACGCGATTCGCGAAGACCTCAACGAGCGGGCGTCTCGGGCAATGGCAGTGTTGCGACCGCTGAAGGTAGTGCTCACAAACTGGCCGCCGGGAACTGTCGAGCAGATTGAAGCGGTGAACCACCCACAGCGGCCTGAGCTAGGCACGCGGCTGGTTCCGCTTTCGGGCGAGCTGTTCATCGAGCAGGACGATTTCATGGAGGACGCACCGAAGAAATTCTTCCGGCTTAAACCGGGCGGTGAGGTCCGCTTGCGTTACGCGGGCATCATTCGCTGCGACGAAGTGGTTAAAGAGGGCGACCGCGTGGTCGAGCTACGTTGTACGTTCGACCCCGACCACTCGCGAAAGGTGAAAGGCACGATCCATTGGGTCAGCGCCGCGCACGCGATCACCGTGCCCGTGCGGCTATACGACTATTTATTTCGAGTGGAGAACCCCGATGTTGTGCCCGCGGGGGGAACATTCCTGGATAACATCAATCATAACTCGCTGGACGTCGTCACCGATGCGAAGCTTGAGCCGAGCCTCGCGACGGCGGCTCCTGCCAGCCATTTTCAATTCGAGCGGATGGGATATTTTTTCACCGACCTCGTCGAATCGAAACCTGGGAAGCCGGTTTTTAACCGCACGGTCACGCTCCGCGACACTTGGGCAAAAGAGTCGGAGAAGAACTAGCGGCAGCTTTCGACATAGCATCGCGGCGAAACGGCTTGCTTATGCTATGCTGTCTGGCAATCCGTGTCGCACGTGGTGCGACGGCTCGGAGGCTGACCTTGTTTCAATTTCTCAGAGCACTGTTGTGGAATCACTTACCGAACTCGTTATTATTCTCATTCTCATTTTGCTCAATGGCTTTTTCGCAGGTGCGGAGATTGCCATCATCACCGCGCGGCGCAACCGTTTGGAACAGTTGGCGGTGGCAGGGAATCGAGGCGCTCGCGTTGCGCTCGAGTTATCGGCGGACGCGAGTCGGTTCCTATCGACCGTGCAAGTTGGCATTACCGGCGTGGGCACACTCGCCGCAACTTATGGCGGCGTGAGCCTCGTGAAAGAACTGGCAGCGTCGCTCGCCGGGTCGCCGACGGCGTTCGTTGCGCAGCACAGCGAAGGGATAGCTCTGGCGCTGGTGACGTGCGGCATCGCCTTCACGGCGCTCGTTCTTGGCGAACTCGTTCCCAAGCGAATCGCGCTCGCGTATGCCGAGCAGTTAGCGGCTCTTGTGGCCTATCCGATGTGGCTGCTAAGCACCGTGGCCCGCCCAGCCGTTGCGATCATCAGCGCGGCGACTGGTGCTGTTCTGGCCGTGCTGCGGATCAAGACCCCCGATAACTCCATGGTCAGCATCGCCGACATTGAGCATCTGATTGAGACCGGAATGGAGCAAGGAATTCTAAAGCACTCGGAGCACGAAGTGGCGATGGAAGCATTGCAGTTGCGCAATCGCCGCGTGCGCGACGTAATGCGGCCGCGGATCGACGTAGACGCCGTCGATATCGAAACCCCGGCTGAAGAAGTGGTCGGCGCGGTCGCCATGTCGGGGTTTTCCCGCCTGCCCGTGTATGAAGATAACCTCGATCACGTGGTGGGCTTTGTTTATAACAAGGACATCTTTCAACAGCACTACCTCGGCCGCAAGATTGAGCTTCGCCGCCTGCTCCATGCGCCGCTGTTTGTGCCGGAAAGCTTGGCCCTCGACCGCCTGCTGTTGATGTTCCAAGAGCGCCGCACACAGCTTGCCATCGTGCTCGACGAGTTCGGCGGCACGAGCGGCATGATTACGTTTGAGGACATACTGGAGGAGTTGGTCGGGGAAATCCACGACGAACACCGCCGCGACGAAGAGCAACGGGTCATCCGCCGCGACGATACAAGCTGGCTCGTCGATGGCCAGTTGCCCGTGCATGAGTTGCTGGAAAACTTGCCGGACGGCGCAAAGCTAACGGAAGAAGCCGCCGAATACAGCACCGTTGCCGGACTGGTGATGGGAAGCTTGGAGCGATTGCCGAAGATTAGCGATGTCGTCCTTAACGGCACCGTGCGAATCGAAGTGGTCGACATGGACGGCACGCGAATTGATCGGTTGCTAGTGACGCTGGCGCTTCCCACGGACGATGCAAAGACACCGAGCTAACGGCTATGTGCGTCGTCGATGAGCTCGCGAAATCACCATGCTTCAATCTCGATCTGACGATCCAGCCCCAGGGCGACCAAGAAAATCTAAATAATTAGTTCTGACCCAGTTCTGACCCCTTTTCTACCCTTATTTGATTCGGGGGATAGGGCGGACAATTGAATGGTGCGGGAAGGTTCCCCGCCGTACATCCTGTTTCAGGAGGAATTGATCCGATGGCGGTTTGTTTGTTAGCGATGGAAGACACTGGCCTTGTCTCGGTTCTCGCGAGTGGCATGTCCGGTGTACTCGGAGTACTTCTCGGCTCGTTGATTATGGCCATTACCGGGCGGCGGGCACAAAAGCGGGAATTCGACCATCGCCTGCGGATGGAAAAAGAGTATTCCGTGTACACGCATCTTTGGGACGCACTTTTTGAGTTGCGTCGAGCATTGGGCCAGCTTGTTGAGGATCCCGGAAATACGGCCGCAGCAAACCACGGCGCGCAAGTGATTGAGCATTTCAATGTCTTCCAGGGATTCGTGCGAAAGGGAGAGCCATTCATGCATGAGTCCATATACGCCCCCGTCCGCGACATTAGCGGAAAGGCACGGTTAATTGTGTTCAATATTGGAAAGCAGGAGGATTTTCAAGAGCGACAGTCACATGCAACTCCCATGGAGAGCGACCGATATGCGAGCAAGTCCTCCGCATTAGATGATGAGAATGCGGGTGCATTTATAAAGGTCGATGAGTTGTATGATGTAGCTTGCAAGGCCATCCGCACGCGCATTACGGCATAACGAGCCGATTGCCTGCCCACGTTACAGCCCACCTCCACCGGACCTATTACACAAAACAGTAAATTGTCCGCCCCTGTCCTAAACCTCCCTAATTGCTTGGGAAGGTTTTCCTTCACTCGAAACAGATCGCCTGCCGGATGGCGGTGCATCTGGTTTCGCGATACGCTGTCGCAATGTCGCTCATTACCCACCTTGTAGCACTCGGTATTGGTATCGCCGCTTCGAGACATTTTGTCTTAACTCAAATGAGTATCGCGACATGGGAAACAAGTTTTCAATTCTGGAAGAGCTTGGGTACGTGCGATGATGTGACTGAAACTAATGTGCAGAAATTACGGATGACTAACGAGTTTGCGGAATTAGAGTGGTCCGCTCAGTAGACTCAGGCTGAATCCGGCCTCCGCATTTGCGCCCTAACGAGCGCAGATGATTGGGGCCACCCCGATACGGCCCAGCGACGATGCGTTACAATGGAGAACTTCTAATTCTCACTGAGAGACGCTTCGTTAAAGAACTCGAAGATGATCGTCGCTTGTCCGAAATGCCGAGGGACCGCAACCCATTGGTCAGGCAAGTCGGGACGGCTCACAACTTGTCGCAAGTGTGGCGCTATCTTCGAGCTGCCTGTCGATCGAGCCGAAGAAGCCGATAAATCGGCGCTCCTGGGTTGCGCCGTGTTAGCAGTTGGGACGTTAGCGATAGGCGGAGTTGGTGCTTGGGTGGAGGGAAGTGCATACAGCGATCAAATCGGGACGGTCGTACTGTGCCTGGTCGTCGGTTTCTCTGTTGTCTTTTTTCTACTTCTATTGCTGGCTGTAGCTTACGAAAAGTGTGGAAAATCAATTTCTCGACTTAGATCGTGGAGGCGCCACAATCCAATGCGAATTAGCTCGAATGCAGTTCTGTTTGTGGGTGGTTTACTGTTTGCGATGTCTTTGTTATTCCCCCCATGGACCCATACGTATCAGATTCAGGGTATAAGCCAAGTCCGTACTCCGGCTGGATATGCATTCTTGCTATCCCCGCCTGAACCCGAACTCTCTCCGGATGGCACCAGGAGTCGGTTACGCGGGATCGCGTTGGATTGGTCGCGTATGATGGCTCAACTCGGGGTAGTGGTCTCCGTCATGGGAGTATTCTGGTACATCGCTCGCCAAGGTGAAATCATAAACCTTCCCGTGGAGCCGACGGCACCATGAGCTGACAAAACTTCCGAAAAGGCGACAGAAAAGGGGTCAAGGTATCAGGAACCGTTTTCTTTGAATTTGAGTGAACGTGCTTGCGCTATTCCGCAATCCCAACCCCCAGGCCTTTGCGCCAACTCGGCTGTCCAATTTTGCAACATGTCGTTTGTGCCACTATAGCGTGCGCGCAGCGTGGCACAAAGTTGGCACAAACGCAGTAAACTCCTCTGCTCGTTGGACTTGCGACTCAGCGGACGCCGGCAACGTGGCACAAACCGGTGGCGCGTGGCACAAATTACGACCCCTCGCGCGGAACGGCAGTTCACTTCTTCATCCACGAGCGTCGAGACGCACGTCGCGCCGCTCATAAAGGTGCGTTTGGCGCCTCAGTGTTTCACTTCGCCTTTCACGCGCTCGGGCGCGATGCCGAGGTGCCGCTCGACTTCCTGCTCGATGTACTGGCCTTGGCTCGCGTCGACCAAACCCGACAACAGCTTGACCTGGCGGCGGTTGGTTCGGAGTGCGTGCAGACTGTACGCTTCACTGTTATTACGCCGGGCCTTTTCGCGTTTGACGAAGAGTTGACGGATTTCCTGGACCGGAAGATTGAGGTTGCCGCTCCAGGGAATGGGTCGATGGCGTACTACTAGTTCCTGAGGGTCGGCAGTGATCGTGGTTGTGTTGAGCAACCCAGCGAGCACGGCATAGGTGAGGCCGACGCCAATCGCCACGTGAAAGACCGGGAATAGGACCATCAGCCAAGGCGCATTGGGGTCGCCGAAGGCCGCTGCGTACCAGAAGAAAAGGAATGAATCCCAGGCGATGCAAAAGAAGAGCAGGGGGATGTACCCAAAGCTAAACCAACGCCGGCGAATTCGCAGACGGTAGCCATCGTCGTCAATGAGCACGCCGCTGGGCTGAGGAACTAACGGTTCCAGCGGTTCTGCCGTTGCGACCGGAGAAGTCTTCAGCTCTTGCTGCCTCGCCGGTTCAAGGCCCGGATCGACGCCCGACAGCCGCTGCTCGTAGCCACACTCGCGGCAGACGATTGCCAACTCGCGTGGTCGAACTTCGATCGGCGCTCCGCAGTTTTCGCAGGGGTAGGTGGGCATGGCAGCCTGGAGGCGTTGGGCGCGAACCTGTGGGCAGCGGCAAGGCTCAAGGTTACAATGGGCCGATAGGAATTCGCCGGAGAACGTTCAATCTTGTCATCGTTCGTTGCGGAACACAAGCTCATGCTGAATGTTGGCTTTCTGGCCCTGGGAGCCGTGGTGGGCGCATTGGCCATGCTTGCGGGAGTTCGTTGGCGAAACTCGCGCGGGCCGACGCTCGATAAACTCTTGCAACGGCATTTGGCGATTTCAGCTCCCGAGCAGTCGATCGTGCGCGAACGCAAGTTTCCCGCTCGCGTAAGCCCCGACGCGAAAGCAGCGATTGACTCGTGGTTAGCCGAGAATGCCGTCGACGTTGCCATCTTCGGCGTGCCGGTCACGGACGTTTATTTTTCCGAAATTGGCATCGGCACGCTGCTTGCGCCGCGGGAACAACCCATGTCGCCCGGCGCTGTCGATTTTGAGTCATTCGACATCGGAGAAGTAAAATCGGTGGAATGCCCGCGACATGCGCTGTGGACATTCCGCGTAGGCGATGCTCGATGCGCCGCGTTTTGGACTGGCAGCCTTCAGCACACAGCCAGTGGGGTTTCTCAGCAGTTGCGGATCTCGATCGCTTGCAAAAAGAGCGACTTCGCGGAGCCGATCATCGAGAAGTTCTTAGGAGAAATCGAGCGAAGCGTGCAACGATCTGCTGCTTATCGAGGAAAGATTCTCTCGTTCGAGTCGGGCGAAAGTTATTCGGGAAATGCCAGCGGGCTTAGGATTCATAAGCTCCATCAGGTCAATCGCGAGGATGTCATCTTGCCTGAGGAGACGGTTCGGGTGCTCGATCGAAATGTGATTCGCTTCGTCGAGCAACGGCCGGCACTGGCCAAGTTGGGAATGCCGACCAAGAAGGGCCTGTTGTTTTACGGGCCGCCGGGCACCGGCAAGACACATACGTTGCACTATTTGATTAGTGCGCTCAACGGCCACACCACGCTGCTGATTACCGCCGAGCAGATTGGAGCGCTCACCGAATACCTGACGCTGGCCCGACTTTTGCAGCCAAGTACAGTCGTTATCGAAGACGTCGATCTGATCGGTCGCGACCGCAGCACGTCGTCGGTCTGCGAGCAGTCAATTTTGAATCGGCTGCTGAATGAGATGGATGGCCTGCGCGAGGATGCGGAAATCCTGTTCTTATTGACGACGAATCGACCCGAGGAATTGGAAGCGGCTCTTGCAGCGCGGCCGGGGCGAATCGATCAGGCGGTCGAGTTCCCACTCCCCAATTTGCGAGGTCGTGAGAAACTAATCCGCCTTTACGCTTGCTGTGCGCAAATCACTGAACAAGTTATCGCCGATACAGCAAAGCGCACCGAAGGGGTAAGTGCCGCATTTATCAAGGAATTGATGCGGCGAGCGATTCAATTTCACTTGGAATGCACCCCGCATACCACCACGCCAAAGTTGCTGCAGAATGACGTGGACCAAGCCATTGAGGAGTTGGTTTCCACCGGCGGCCTTCTCAACCGCAAAATTCTAGGGGCGGATTCCAACCCTGAATGGCAGCCCGATTGATAGCGGCGCAGTGCAAGCTGACCGGTCCGATCACGCTCCACTCGTAAACGTGCGTTCGACGAATGTCGTATCGATGCGGCCTTCGACGAACGCCGCGTGGCTAAGAATCTCTTGGTGGAGCGACACGGTGGTTTTGATTCCCTCGACTCGCAGCTCGGCCAGTGCCCGCTGCATGCAGGCGATGGCGTCGGCGCGGGTCGGTTGGTGGACGATCAGTTTGCCGATCATCGAGTCGTAGTAGGGCGGCACCACGTAGCCGCTGTGGGCGTGGCTATCGAACCGCACACCGAACCCGCCGGGAGCGATCAAGCGCTCGATCCGCCCGGGCGAAGGCTGGAAATTCCGCTTGGGGTCTTCGGCGTTGATGCGACACTCGATTGCCGCGCCGCGCGAGATGACCTCTTCCTGCGTGACCGGCAGCGGCTCGCCCGCGGCGATGCGAATTTGCGATTTGATGAGGTCGATGCCGGTGATCATCTCGGTGACGGGATGCTCGACCTGGATGCGGGCGTTGACTTCTATGAAGTAGAACTTACCGTCCTGATCGACGATGAACTCGACGGTCGCGGCATTGGTGTAATTGGCGGAGTGAATCAGGCGGCGGGCGGCTTCGCACATGGCCTGCCGCGTTTCGGGGCTGATGCTCGTACTTGGGCTTTCCTCGATTAGCTTCTGATGACGGCGCTGCACTGAGCAGTCGCGTTCCCACAAATGGACCGCGTTGCCGTGGTGGTCGGCCAGCACCTGGACTTCGACGTGCCGCGGGCGCTCGATGTATTTTTCCAGGTAGACGGTTCCGTTTCCGAAGGCCGCTTCGGCTTCAGCCCGGGCCTGCTGGAGTGCCGACTTGAGGGCCAGATCGTTCGACGCCACCCGCATCCCGCGTCCGCCGCCGCCGGCGACGGCTTTGATCAACACGGGAAAGCCGACTTCGTGGGCGAACCGTAGTGCCTCTTCTTCAGACTCAATAACTCCCGCGCTGCCGGGCACTACGGGAACATTTGCTTGGCGAGCAAGTTCGCGAGCAACATTTTTGTCGCCGAGCTTGCTCATCGCCTCGGGCGTGGGACCGATGAAGTCGATGTTGCAACTGCGGCAGATTTCGTTGAAGTGGGCATTCTCGGCCAAAAAGCCATAACCGGGGTGGATCGCCTGCACATTGCCAACTTCGGCGGCGCTAATCACGCTGGCGATTTTGAGATAGCTGTCGGCCGGCTTCGCGGGACCAACGCAGAACGATTCATCGGCCAGTTGCAGGTAGTTCGCGCCGCGATCGGCTTCGCTGTAGATGGCCACCGTCTCGATGCCCATTTCGCGGCAAGCCCGGATGATTCGCAGGGCGATTTCACCACGATTGGCAATGAGGATGCGTTGATACATTATTGATGTGAGGAGGCTGTCGGCTATTGGCTATCGGCTGTCGGCCAGAAACACTTACGGCCAACGTCTGGCCTAATAGCTGATAGCCGACAGCCCGTTTCATGCGTTACTTCTCGACTTTGAATAGGGGCTGGCCGAACTCGACGGCGTCGCCCGATTCGACGAGCATGGCCACGATCCGGCCCGAACACTCGGCGGGGATTTCGTTGAAGACCTTCATCGCTTCGATGATACAGACGGTCGTATCGCGACCGACTTGATCGCCCACGCGGACGAACGGCGCGGAATCGGGGTTTGCCGCGGCATAGAACGTTCCCACCATCGGGCTCTTGATGAGAACGTGGTTGGGGTTGTCGATAGCGCCGGCCGCCGCAGGTTGCTCTGCCGCGCGAGGGGCCGCCGTCGCGGCCGACGCCGCCAGAGGGGGGCCGCTCACGAACACCGGATCGTGACCGCGACGGATGCGGATGCGTTGATCGCCTTGTCGCAAATCTAATTCGGTAAGTTCGTGCTCGTTCATCAACTCCACCAATCGGCGGAGCTTTCGCACGTCGAAAAGGTCGCCCGAATTAGTGCCTGGGTTGCTACCCATACCATTCTCCGGAGAAGAGCTTGCCACTGGTGAAAAGCGCCCGATGTGGGCCGGGGAGGTCAACGCAATTCATTCGCGTCACGACAAGAGACAATCGTCTAACTGTTTTGGCACATCCGTGAGCACCTCATGCCCCGACGGTGTAACCAGTACATCATCTTCAATCCGGATACCACCCCAGCCAGGAAAATAAATACCCGGCTCGACAGTAACTACCATCCCGGACTGCAACTCGACGGCCTGCTGTTTCGTCAGTCGCGGCGCTTCGTGAACTTCCAGTCCAATGCCATGCCCCAGCCCATGCCCGAACTGCTTGCCGTAGCCGGCCTTGGTGATGATGCCGCGGGCGACGGCATCGACCTCCTCGCATTTACTTCCCGGCCGGATGGCGTCGATCGCCGCGAGCTGGGCCTGGAGGACCACCTCGTAAATCTTGCGGAATTTGGGCGAAATTTTACCGGTTACCCACATACGGGTCAAGTCGCTCACGTATTGGCCGGTGCGGGCCCCCCAATCGACCAGTGTAAAATCGCTTTCTGCCAATTGCAGTTGCGTTGGCCGACCATGCGGCAGCGCCGACCGCGCGCCAACGGCGACAATCGGCTCGAAGCTCAAGCCTTTTGCGCCAAATCGACGCGCTTGATACTCGAGGTCCGCCGCAACTTGGCTCTCGGTCATTGTCGGCGTTACCGCGGCGCGAACCGCTTCAAAGGCCCGTTTCGCATGGTGACACGCCAGGCGGATCGCGGCGACTTCGTCTTTGTCCTTCACGGCGCGCAAGCCTTCGACCAAGTCTTCGGTCGGTTCGAGCTTCGTCTTGGGCAGTTTCTCTTGGAGGGCGTTATTCAACCCGACGGTCATCGAACTTGCTTCGACACCGAGCCGATCGACCTTGGCGCGCTTGATCACATCGGCGGTCGTATCGAGCATCTTTTCGCCGGGGGAGCGAACCTGAAGTTTCAGACCCGGGCATTCGTCCTCGAGTTGGGTCGTGTACCGCATGTCGGTGACGAGCTGCACCCCGTCGTGCGTGACCAGCAAATAGCTATCGTCTCCCGTGAAGCCTGTGAGATAGGTGACATTAACGAAGTTGGTGACCAACAGGCCATCGACCTTGGTTGCTCGAACTTGTTGACGCAACCGTTTTCGGCGAGCTTCGTGAACGGACATCGGGGCGGGCAGACTCCTATGCAAAATCCCTGGGGGGGACGCGGCAAAATAATGCCAGCGTTAATATCGAGATTCAGCGGGGCCTTGGCAAGGCGCGGCTGACGTAGGGCGGTATACCCTGAGTCCGCGAAGGGCGTGGTGACGTTGGTACCCACTCCGCCACGCCCATCGAAGACTCTGGACGTGCCACACAGCGGGAATTACGCGGGGCGGCGAACGCGGGCCAAGGCCCAACGGCGGCGCGGCCGGAAGAGCCACAGCAGGCCACTGAAAATTCCCAGCATTAAGACGAAGCTACCCGGCTCGGGCACGGTATTCCCCCCAGCAGAACCGCTCAATAGTGCTTGGAGGTCGGCGGTCGCAATCGAACCTCCCAAGGCGGTGCGCAGGAGCGCGAAATCGTTGAGGTCGGTAATGCCGTCTTGATTGAGATCCCCTCTTTTCCACGAAAGGATGTCGCCTTCGGCCTGCTCGTAGAGCCAGCCTTGGACAAACGCGGTGACGTCATCCGCTGCCCAAGCGCCGGCGCCGTTGCCCGATACGATGCCATCGAGATTAATATCGCCCAAAGCCGAGTAGTTGGACTCGGCGCGCTTGCCGGCAATCTGCTGGTAGTAGTGCGGATTGGAGAGATCGGAGAAAGCGGTCCAATCGCCGTAAACTGCTCGGAGTGTGTGTTGGCCGGACAATATGTAGATGGCGTGCATGACGCCTGCGAGTTGCCATTGCCCCGCAGCGTCCTTAAAAAACACAGGCCCTCCGGAATCTCCCGCGGCGGCCATCGCCTCGTTCGACGTGATCCCCAATTGATCGAACTTCGCGATGAGGCTGAGGACGTCGTTACCATTGTTAATGGTAGTGACAATTTGGTTGTTGGTGTCGGAGATGTTCCAGCCCTGTTCGAGTTGATCATCCGGCGATACCGCATTCGTTCCCCAACGTTTTCTGCGGAGGTCGTCGTTGTTATTCACATGGAAACCGTGGTAGTCCCCTCCCTCGTCTAAAGGGCTCGACCAAGTCCAGAGGTTGGCCGATTTGTCCACATCATAGTGAAACAATCCCTGCTGCCCGACATCGTCGGTGTTCACGATTCGGTCGCGCCCCAGGCCGACCATCACCAGATTAGTGCCGATACTTGGCGCGGTACTGGCGATCGATATCTGTTTGATTCCGGGATTCAGATCTTCGGGCCGCAAGCCAGTGGTCACGTCGGTGTTCACTCGGAACATGCGGAGATCAGAATTGGTGGTCAACGGCTCGAAGACCGAAACATCCTGATTGTTGACTCGCTTGCGTTGCCAGTAGTCTCCGGTGGGGTTCGTGAGACGGACGTCGGTACCAGGAATTACTGGAAACAAACCGTTGGCTAGTTGGAGGCCTGAGCTTGTGGGTACGCCTACGTGTCCGGCGGTGAGCACCCATTGATTTCCCAGGTAAATGTAACTGCCGCTGGGAGCCGATGAATTGTCACTGACGTTGTACCAACCCGGATCGTCAGCGGGGGCCGTCGTGTTGTAATCCGCTGAGGGATTACTCGGATTGAAACGGGAGACGATCATTGCATCGCCGGTTCGAGGAACTCCCGTGATCCCCACCAACAGAAGTGCGCTCAGGCAACCCTGACGCAGCACGACACGATTTTGCAAAGAATTCTGCATCGTTGTAAACTCTGTTCCAAGCCGGTGCGAAGAGGCAGCCCCTAGAAAGCCCCGGCCGGTGCCGGCGACGATTCCAGTCCTGATTATAGCCATCTTCTCCCCTGCTGGCACGCGTTTGATTACGTGTTTTTGTGCGAGGCGGAGAATTCTTCGGGTAACCGAACGAGCCAGCATTGGCCGCAACACCCGTCCAATTGGCTCACGGCGGTTGCGAAACGCCTCGCGGGGCGCTAGAGTCAGCAGTAGGTCAGGCTTTCCAGCCTGACGCGAGCCAGTACGTCAGGCTTTCCAGCCTGACGCAAGCAAAACACATGTCAGGCTGGAAAGCCTGACCTACGGCGCAGGCCCGCTATGTATCGAGTGACACGCGAAATCGATTTCTGCTACGGGCACCGGCTGCTGAACTACGAGGGCAAGTGCCGGCACCTGCACGGTCATAACGGGAAGGCCGTAATTACGATCGAGTCTCCGCAACTTGACCACCGCGGTATGGTCATGGATTTCAGCGACATCAAGCGGTTTGTCAGCACCTGGATCGACGAAAATCTCGACCATCGGATGATCCTCTGTCGCGAGGATCCGGCGATTTCAGCCCTCGAAAAGCTAGGCGAGCCGCTTTACCTGCTGGATGTAAACCCGACGGCGGAGAACATCGCACGGGTTATTTTCGAAGTGACTCGCGACGCGGGATTTCCCATTGTTGAAGCCCGCTTGTGGGAAACCCCCAATTGCTATGCGACGGTGCGAAACGATTAGCCGCGTTCGCTTGAGACGCGCTCCTAGCGCGTCTC
>JBBDYG010000089.1:0-70283 GCA_040901765.1 Pirellulales bacterium | reverse complement strand
CCCCCCCCCCCCCCCCCCCCCCCCCCCCCCCCCCCGCTAATCTTGAGTTGCGGCTTTGCGCATGTCCGTCGCCACTCTCGGTGGAAAGATTCATCAACTTTTCCGGTTATGCCGATGTTAACGGGGGGCAGGGAATGCCCCGATAAGCTCCGCTGCGCCGCCACCCCGGCGCTCCTGCTAGCACTTCACGGGAAAGGATGCCCGCTGTGTCGCGCATTTCGTCGTTCTGCGATTGGCTGCTTCGATTGCCTCTGTTGTGGGGCTGCCTGGCATATCTGGGTTTCGAGCTTCTGCTTAGCAGTGGCTATATCGATAGTCCCATGCTGGTTCGATACTGCATCGGGCACCCCGTCGAGCGGATCGAAGTCGCGTTTGGATTCATCGGCTTGGCGGCCTTGGTGCTTCGATTGCTCTGGCTGACCGGAGAATTCGGCGCGCTGCGTCGCGATCTGCTGTCGGCGGTACCAACGGGTGGGCAGCCGGCCAGTTCGGCCGGCAGTATGCTCGACGAGCTTGCCGCGTTGCCACGCTATCTGCAGGAAACCTACCTTGTCCGGCGGATTCGAGACGCGATTGAGCACGTGCGCCGCAAAGATTCCGCCGACACGATCGAAGCCCATTTGCGGCATCTGGAAGACGCCGATCTGGATCGGGCTTCGAGCGGCTACGCCCTGGTTCGCATTGTCATCTGGGCGATTCCGATTCTAGGATTCTTGGGCACAGTCATCGGCATCACCGATGGCATCACGGAGCTAAACCCGCAGGCGCTCGAAGAGTCGATGCCCAAAGTGGTCGCCGGCCTGGGTGTGGCATTCGACACGACCGCGCTGGCGTTGGCCCTTTCGATGGCTTTGATGTTCACCAAGTTTTGCGCCGAACGCGTGGAGAATCGGTTACTGTCGGCGGTCAACAGCCGTACCGAGCAGGAGATTATTGGGCGGTTCCAACTCGATGGGTCATCCAACGATCCGAACGTCGCGGCGATACGTCGCATGTCGGATCAAGTGATTCGAGCCGTGGAAACGGTGACCGCCCGTCAGATTCAACTGTGGAAAACCACGATCGACGAAACGCATCAGCAGTGGTCGCTCGTTACCTCGTCTACCGGGAAGGTTTTGGACGAGTCACTTTCCAAGAGCTTGCGCGAGCACGCGGCCACGCTGGCGCATGGACAGCAGCAGCATTTGCAGCTTCTCGATCAATCGGTGGAGCGGCAGGTCGACGCATTGAACAAGGGCGTCGCTCAGCACGCGCAAGAAATCTCTCGCGGTTCGGGCCAAATGATCGGCCAGCTCCGCGACGGCCTGGAGAAGATGGCGGAATTGCTCGTGGAGGCCTTGCAAAAGCACGGCGAGCTACTCACCGCTGCGGAGGACGAACTGGCCCGCGAGAATCGCAAACACTTGGGAGAGGTGGAAGCGGCCCTGGGCGAAGCAATGGTGGTGGCCGCCGATCGGCAGGAAAAACTCATCCGACGGAGCGAAGACTTGCTCAAGGAAATGCAAGTCGCCCTCGTGGCGGCGGCTGGTGCCACCATCGAGCACCAAGAGCAGCTTGTCCAGCAGGGCGAAATATTGCTGAAGGTCGTCGATGCGACGGGCCAGGTCAAGCAACTCGAGGAGACCTTGAACAGCAATCTCTCTTCACTCGGTCGCGCTCACAATTTCGAGGAGACGCTGCTCAGCCTGTCAGCCGCGATCCAGCTTCTGTGCGCTCGGGTGGGACGCGAGCCGGCGCCGCGCACGATCATTGAGGTCGATCCGAGTTCTCGTAAGAGTCAAGCCGCATGAGCCGTGCCGCGCGCGATTCATCTGACAATTTCTCGCTGTTTCCCTTTCTGGCGGTGCTCCTGTGCTTGATGGGTGCGCTGCTAGTACTGCTGATGGGACTCACCAAGGCCGGAAACGACCGCGTGTCGAAGCAGGAAGCCGTGCGACAGGCGAGCGCGGCGAAGAACGACCCGCCACCGAAGACGGCCAGCCAGCTTGTGGAGATTCAGCAGTACACCGCGCAATTGGAGACGGTACGCTCGACCGCGACGGCCCGGATGCGCGAGGATCAGGCCCGGCTCAGCCATCTCGAAGACCACATGCGACGGCTGAAGGATGAGCTGGGCACGCTGCAAATCGCCGCCATGGAATTGGAGGCAATGGCCAGCGAGCACACCGATGATCGCGCTCAAGCTCAAAGCGAGCTTGCACGGATAAATCGGCTATCCGACGAGCTACAGGAGCGGATCGATCAGCTTCAGGAGGAGCAGCGTGGGAAGGGAAAGTCGTATGCGATTGTGCCCTACGAAGGCCGCAACGGAACCCATCGCCCGACCATCTATGTCGAGTGCAGGGAGGACCGCGTAATTCTTCAGCCCGAAGGTGTGGAACTTCAGCCGGCCGATTTTCAGGCGCCGCTGGGCGCGGGGAACCCGTTGGCCGCGGCGATGCGCGCGGCGCGGGAATACATACTGGCGGCAAATTCCACCGGTGCCAACGGCGACGATGTCGAACCGTATCCATTGATCCTCGTTCGTCCCAATGGGGTCGGCGCGTACTATAAGGTCCGAGCGGCCCTTCGCGGGTGGGAAGCGGACTTCGGCTACGAGTTGGTCGACGGCGATTGGAACCTCACCTATCCAGCACCCAACCCGGAACTGACGCGGCGGGAGCAGCGAGCCATTGATGAGGCGCGGGCACGGCGGCAATTGCTTGCCGAGGCCGCACCCAAAGCCTATGGAACGGCCGGTGGATCGTTCGATATCGAGGAAGAGGACACAAACGGCTCGGGCGAAGGTTATGCGAGCGGGGGACCGAATGAAGGTTCGGGCACCGGGTTTGGCTCGAACGACCAACCAGGGATCGGCGACGGGGCCGGCTCCGATGGAATTACACCGTCGAATGCCGACATCGGCGTCCACGGCGGAGTGTCGCCCGGTGGCCAGACGGGACTTGCGGAAATGGTCGCCACCGAATCGTCGCCAGCGGGGGCGTTTTCAGGTCCGGCGCTCGTCCACGGTGGCGCCAGCGGAGGCGATTCCACAGCCGGTCGACTTGGCGGCGGAAACGGGCCGGCCGCAACTCCTTCTGACGAATTGGACGGAACTGCATCCGGAAGCGCTGACGCCCCGTCAGAGGCTGGGCAGGGCAGCGACGCAAAGCTCGCAGCGCAGCGCGGCGGACCAGGGGGTTCCCCGCAGCAAGCCGGCGAAAGTCCCACTCAAGGAGGCGGATCAACGTCCGAAAACTCTCAAGCCGGCGCGGCTGGCGGTGCTCAAGGCAGCCAAATGGGGATGCAGTCCGCAGCCGCAGACGGTTCACCCGTTGCTTCCCAAAGCGCGTCCAGCGGGCCGGGCGGGGATACTAGCGGAGCCTCGGCGAGTCTCGACATTACACCCAAAGCCGCCCGAAACCGCGGCAAGGATTGGGCGATTCGCGACGCGACCCCTTCCAACGTGGCTATCCGCCGCACCGTGCAGGTGGTTGTCCGTGCGGAACAAATCGCGATCTTGCCCGACCGTGTCCAGACCGGCCCGGTCGTTCAAGACCCGGTTGGGAAAATGCTTTCCGTGAACGCGGCTCGAACAATTCCAGTCGAAACGTTTGTGTCTGGGCTATGGGAGCACATGGAACAGTGGGGCATTGCGGGCAACGGCCTGTATTGGAAGCCGATTCTCGTGCTCAATGTGGCGCCCGGCGGCGAACGACGGGCCGCCGAGCTTACGCAACTCCTTCGCAACAGCGGTGTCGAAGTACGCGCGAGCGACACCGCCCAACGGACGGACCAGCCGAGCCATGCGACGCCAAGATGAAGAGGAAGAAGCGGTTGGCCAAGACTCGTTTCTCGACGTGGTCGCCAACATCGTCGGGATTCTGATCCTGTTGGTGATGGTTGTGGGTGCGCGCGCCGCGTTGACGCCGGTCTCCGCAAAGGACGAGCCTGCGAAACTCGCCGGGCCAGGTGCGGCGGAACTAAAAGCGGCGGTTCATCAAGCGGCTAAATCTCGTGCCGACGTCGAGGAAATCATTCAGCGGACCGCAAACATGCATCTAGAATCGGTTCGACGCGATAGCGAACGGATGCGATTGCAAACTTTAGTCTCCGCCGTGTCTGCCGAGATCGAGCGGCAGCGAAAGGATCTTAGCGCCGAGGAGCAGCAAGACTTCGACCTGCGCCGCCAGCTTGCGGAAGCAAATATCAAGCTCGAGGATTTAAGCCGGCGCGAGTTGGGCATGATCGACGTGACCTCCGAGGTGGAACAAGTCAAGAGCTTGCCGACGCCGCTGGCGGAAACCGTGAGCGGCGATGAAGTACACTTGCGCCTGGCAAGCGGCCATGTTGCTTTCATTCCGCTCGATCAGTTGCTTGAGGCGTTTCAGACCGACGCTAAACAGAATTTATGGCGACTCGACAATCAAACGGAGGCCTCCAACACGATCGGCCCGATCGGAGACTTTCGCCTGCGCTACTTCCTGCGAAAAACCCAGCTCGCAGTGCCGGGTCGGGGAACCGCAACCCTTGTGCAATTGGCACGCTGGCAACTCGTGCCCACTTCGGCGCAAATTGGTGAACCCGTTGAGCAATCGTTGATGGAAGGTTCGGAATTGTTCGCTCGCCTGGCTCGGTTTGCCCCCGAGCGCACGACGATCACCATTTGGGTCTACCCCGATAGCTTCCCGCAATTCCGCGCGATGAAAGAAGCGCTGTTCCAGCGCGGTTATGCGACGGCAGCCCGGCCGTTGCCCGCGGGCATCCCGATCGGTGGCTCGCCGAGCGGGACCAAGTCGTCCGCGCAATAGCGAATTCAGTTGAGGTCCATCTCAACCACGCGGCCGCCCGATGCCGCTATTGAGTCTTCTCGGGTGACTCGGCACGCATCGCGCGGAGAAGTATTGCCCCCGCTCCCACAACGAGCAGGGAGTCGGCGATATTGAAGTTCGGCCAGCGCCACTGATCGTTGTACTGCCAAAGTATCCAGTCTCGGACCGCGTAGGCGGGCAGTCCGGCGCGCTCCGGCGGCCACGGCCAAATAACACCGTGCATGCCAAGCCGGTCGTAAAGATTGCCAAAGATGCCGCCCGTCACTGCCCCCAGCGCGACGGTCAACAACCAGTCGTTCGCCGCACGGTAAACGAATAACCAAACCGGAATAGCGATGGCGGCAACCACACTCAGGACGGCGAACCACCAGACCTTGCCTTGCCCCATGCCGAAGAGCGCGCCCTCGTTGAGGCTAAGCTGGAAACCGACATGCTCGGGCCAAACCCAATGCACCTGGCCCCACGAAAGCCGTGAAAAAGCGAACGACTTGGTTGCCAAGTCCGCGGCGCAGCCGATCGCCGCAATGGAAGCGAACAGGATGTAACGTTGTAATGGAACGGGGGGAAGAGATTCCATTCGGCGGGACTAGTTGCAAGAGGTAGCTTTTGCCATTCGACCAGATTTGAGATGCTGCTCGGTCCTCGCGCTAGCCCACATCAGGCAAACGTCCTTCGAGAACATCGCGCCAAAACGCGGGCATGCCGCGGTAGGCCGATTCGTAGGTCGATTCGAGCGGCGCGTTGATATAACGTTCCGAACTTAGAAACAGTGGCATTTTCGCGAGCGCAGCCCCTGGGGCCAGATGCTCCAGAAAGATTTCAACTCCATTTCCCACCGCATAGCTAGCGAGCGTTAATTGCTCATTTTCCGGCAGATCGTATGGCTCGTCGGAGAGGTCCAACATGGGGCGAATCACGCCATGCATTCCGTGCGGGTCGTGTGGACCTGGCGGGAACAAGTCCACCACAAGTACGTTGACGCCGTGATCCAGAGCGCTCACCGCTTTTTCTGCGAAATCGTGAACGTGCTCTCGACGATCCTTGTTCGAAGGTGAGACGATCTCCAGAATAGCAACCGCGCGATGGCCACTCACGTGGCGAATTGTCAGTGTTCGTCGTCGGAAAAACCCGGCCGGCTGGATCATTTCCCGCCGTCGAACTTTGGGCGGCGCCTCGGCGAGCGCCGTTCCTCCCGAGTGGGACGCGTACGCCGGCGACTCCGAAGATTCAGGCCGAGCATGAAGGGTCAAAATATCTGCTACCGAACGACCCACGTGTTGCTCCGCTAAAGCATAGTAGCCCTCGGGCAACAGACCCTCGTTGAGAGCCGATCGGATTTCCCCTATCCAAGCGGTGTGGAAATCATGGAAGATACCCGCTTCCACCCGCGTCCAATCGTGTACAGACATCTTCCACTCTCCGTGTTCGGCAACTTAGTGGCTTTCCAGCTTCTCCGCGCAGCGGATGCACAGGGGCGTGAAGGGCAGGGCGTTGAGGCGCATCTTGGGGATTCCACTGTCGCATTCGATGCACTTGCCGTAATCGCCATCCTCAATGCGGATCAGCGCTTCCTCAATAAGACCTAACGTATCCTCTTCTGTCTGCATGAGACTGAGCGTAAACTCCTGCTCAAAGTTATCGCTGCCAAGTTCGGCCATGTGGATCGGCATGGCGGAGGAATCGGCCCCTTGCATGCCCGCTTTCCGCAGCGCCACATCGGCCATCGCCGAAACATCTCCGCGCAATCGAGACCGCAGCAGCAAGAGGCGCTCTCTATACAGATCAGATTCCGCTTTCTTCATCGAGGATCTCCAATGGAAACGACCGCCGCTAGTGCGTCGAACGCTGCGTTGCGGCTAGACTCGCTATTTTAAGCGGATTTTAAGCGTACGTCTACTAAGTTCAACTAGAATGCCCCGCTCCCGGCCTTTGTTGCGAACCGTGGTTTTGCACAGTAGAATGTCGATAAGTTGTTCCGCAGTAAATGCTTAGTGCAACAGCAGTCACCCAAAACCGTCCTTTTTAAAGCTGAGACGCGCCTTGGCAACGGTCACGCGAACGAAGACTGAACTGGCGTACCAGCGTTGCATTTTGCCTGGTTGCGGGGCTACATACGATGTGGGAGAAGTCCGCACGACGTGCGATCGGTGCGGCTCGCTGCTTGATGTCGCCTACGAGTGGGATTCGCTTCCGGTCCCCGATTCTTTGCGGTTTTTCGAGCAAAAGTGGGCACGCCGCAATGAGCCGCTCTGCCGGAGCGGGGTCTGGCGATTCCGCGAGCTGCTCCCATTCACTCTCCCGGAGTATGTCGTCACGGTCGGGGAGGGACAGACGCCGCTCCTTCCGTCCGACGGCGTCGCCGCGTATGTCGGTGTCAGGCCTGGCCGCCTGCTGTTGCAATACGAGGGGATGAATCCCTCCGGCAGTTTCAAAGACAACGGAATGACCGCAGCCTTTACGCACGCCCATCGGATCGGCGCCAAACGGGCCGCCTGTGCCTCGACCGGCAATACCAGCGCTTCGCTCGCTCTCTACTGCTGCGTGAGCAAGCTGATGCAGGCGATCATCTTTATCGGCACTGGCAAAATCTCCTATGGCAAGCTGTCGCAAGCGCTCGACTATGGCGCTTTGACGATGCAAATCGCGGGCGACTTCGAC
Organism: Pirellulales bacterium; assembly: GCA_040901765.1. Taxonomy (GTDB): domain Bacteria; phylum Planctomycetota; class Planctomycetia; order Pirellulales; family Lacipirellulaceae; genus JBBDYG01. The sequence continues at coordinate 62,814 of JBBDYG010000089.1, read as the reverse complement.
GATGCCATGCTGCGGGTGCAGCAGGTCAGTAAACAACTGGGCATCTACTTGGTGAACAGCGTCAACCCCTTTCGACTGGAAGGGCAGAAGACGATCATGTATCGCGTGTTGGAAAGCCTTGACTGGGAAGTGCCGGATTGGATCGTTGTGCCGGGCGGCAATTTAGGCAACAGCAGCGCGTTCGGCAAAGCGTTCCACGAGTTGCACGAATTGGGGCTTATCGACCGCATCCCGCGGCTGGCGGTCATTAACGCCGCTGGTGCGAACACGCTCTACGAACTTTACGAGCGGCGCGGGTTGCGCTGGAATTCCGGCCAGCCCAATATGCAAATCGTCGACGGATACTACGCCGAGCTCGACAGCGCGGCGCGGCGGGCCTCGACGATTGCAAGCGCCATCGAGATCAATCGGCCGGTAAACCTGTTCAAGTGCCTACGGGCGCTGGAGTGTTGCGACGGAGTCGTGCGAGAGGTTAGCGATCAAGAGATGCTTGATGCAAAAGCGCAAGTGGGGGCCAGCGGCTTCGGCTGCGAACCGGCCAGCGCTGCCAGCGTCGCCGGTGCGAAGCTGTTGCGCGAACAGGGAATCGTCTCACCTGACGAGCGGGTGGTGTGCATCCTTACCGGCCATCAGCTTAAAGATCCGACGGCGACCGTCGCTTATCACACGGCCGACCAGGCGGAGTTCAATCGCGTGCTGGGGAGCCGCGGCGTAAGCCGGGCGACTTATGCCAACCGCGCTGTGCAAGTTGGCAACGATCTCGATGAGATCGTCCGTGCGATTCAACTCAATAGCTAAAAAACCGAACAAGCCGATCGAGACCGTTAGTATGCGGTTTGGGTAGATTGACAAGAGGTAGCAGAGAAAGCAGAGGTCGTTAAGTAAGGTTGCGAATTATATCTCTGCGTTTCTGCTTCCTCCTGTTTCCACAATTCACAGGAGCTCATGGATGGCATTGCGGATCGTAATACACGGCGCTGCAGGGCGGATGGGTCGGCGGCTGGTCGCGCTGGCGAGTGCCGACCCCAAACTGAAAGTCGTCGGCGCGTTAGAGTCGGCGGGGCATCCCGAACAGGGTCGTGACGCGGGGATGCTGGCGGGGATTGGCGACATCGGCGTGCCGATCGCGACCGACTGGCAGGGGCCGGTCGACGCGGTGATTGATTTTTCAGTACCGGCCGCTTCCATGACTTTGCTTGCCAAGTGCGTGGACCGTAGCACTCGCTTGGTGCTCGCCACCACCGGTTTTAATGACGACGAGCAGCAAACAATTCGTGATGCTGCGCAGAGGATTCCGCTTTGTTGGGCGCCGAGCATGAGCCTCACCGTGAACCTGGCAATGAAGCTCTGCGAGATTGCCGGCCGGGCGCTGGCCGAGCATCCGACCGGCGCGGACGTGGAGATTGTCGAAAGGCATCACCGCTTCAAGGAAGACGCGCCCAGCGGCACGGCATTGGCGTTTGGAAGGATTATCGCCGACGCCATGGGCCAGTCGCAGCACGTTCACGGCCGCGAGGGCCGGCCGGGGTCGCGGCCTCACGACGAGATTGGCTACCACGCTGTCCGGGCCGGCGACAACCCCGGCGAGCACACGATCATCTTCGGCCTGCTGGGCGAGACGCTCGAACTACGTGTCGCGGCAACCAGCCGCGATTGTTACGCCCATGGGGCCTTGGTGGCCGCGAGTTGGTTATCTCAGCAGCCAGCGGGGTTGTATAATATGCAGGACGTGCTGGGGTTGTAAATTCAGACCGCGGGAAGCTCTGAGGTAGTCCTTATGTCTCAGGTCATTAATGCGATTTTTGAAAACGGTGTTTTTCGGCCACTCGGCATGCCGCAGCTTGCTGACAATGAACGAGTGCGGCTAACGGTGGATACCGTGGAGCCGGATGGCTTAACGACCGGCGCCAGTTCAGGTGATCCGTTGGCCAATGTACGGGTTGCAACCGGCATTCCTGATCTCGCTGAGAATTTTGACGATTACCGCTTTGGCAGGCGTTCGCCGTGAAACAGGTTTTTCTCGATACCGCAGGGCTAATTGCAGTCGTTAACACCGACGATCAATGGCACTCCGAAGCGGAACGTGTCTGGCGCGAATTGCTCGCGTCCCCTGTCGCGCTCGTTACCACGTCACTCGTGCTAATTGAAATTGGCGATGGCTTGTCGAGAGTGGACTTTCGCTCGATGGCTCTGCAGATTTGCCTTGCACTTCGCACTTCCAACCGGATCGAAATCGTTCAATCGGATAAGCATCTCGAAGATCGAGCTTGGCCGCTATTTGAAGAGCGGCCCGATAAGAACTGGGAATGACTGACTGCGCCAGCATGACTGTCATGAACGACCGAAGGATATTGGAAGCGCTCTCGACCGATCACCATTTTGAACAAGCCGGTTTAGAAATCCTTCTTTCACGCTAGGTTTCGTAGTTTCGGATAACCGAACATTCCCTTATGGCCAAGTGCGACGAAGGTTACCTTTGCGATGTTTGCGACGAGGATGTCGCCGAGCTGACCGATAGCGATCTCTATCTGCGGTACGTGATCGGCCTGCTCGATCCCGAGGTGCTGCACACGACCAAGGAGCGGCATATCCGATGCAATCCGGCACTGGCGCAATACATTGTAGACGAGCGGTTCGCCCCGGTTACAGCGGAAGGAGCGTTTGACAAGCGTGGCCTCGATCGGAAGTTCGTCCGCGATCAGGAAATGCTCGTCACCCGCGGGTGGCGGCGGCTGGTTGAGCTGCGCGGCAGTGAAACGCCGATTATTGGGTATCCGTTACCGGAAGTGTTGGCCGAGATCAAGACAAAGGCAGTAGGGATCGAATAAGCCGTTTGTCAATCGACCTTGTGGACTCATCTTCGAGTCGGTCATAATCCGCGGCATGATCTCGCATGCCACAACGCCGGGTGCCACTGGCTCTGCCAGTGGATCAACTAGGGTAAGCACCCCTGGCGGCGCGACGCTGGATCATCAAGCGCTGCCGCCGCTCGAGCGAGACTCTAGCTTCTGGGGCATGGCCGTCACGCAATTTTTGGGCGCTTTCAACGACAACCTGTTCAAGCAACTCGTGCTGCTGCTGGCAACTCCGACCGCCATGCAGCTCGCGGTCGGCGAGAAGCCCGATCGCCAGGCAGAGGCGATGATCGTTTTCGCCGGAGCATTTCTTTTATTCTCCGGTTACGCGGGCTGGCTGAGTGAACGCTATAGCAAACGCAGCATTGTCGTCTGGTCGAAGGCCGCCGAAATTGTCGTGATGCTCGCCGGGATGATTGGGTTTTACTACTATCAGGTCGTCGGCCTGTGGGGAATGATGGTGGTGCTTTTCTTCATGGGTCTGCAAAGCGCGTTCTTCGGTCCGGCGAAATACGGGATTCTTCCCGAAATGATTCGCGAGCGCGACCTACCGCGAGCGAACGGCATCTTTTTGATGTTCACCTTCCTAGCCATCGTCTTCGGCACGGCGATCGCCGGCGTGATGACCACCCATTTGGAATCGATTTGGAAGTGGTCCGCGTGGTGCGTGGTGATTGCCGTTGCGGGAACGATCACCGCGCTCTGGGTTCGGCGGGTTCCCGTCGCCGATCCAAACGCTCGATTCCGCTGGAGCGATGCATTTGTGCCGCCCGAAATGGTGCGCCTAGTGGCACGGAATCGACAACTGTTGCTGGCTTTACTCGTTACGAGCCTCTTTTGGCTGCTGGGCGGTGTCGTGCAACCCGCGGTGAATGCGCTCGGCAAAACGCAATTGGGACTAAGCGACGGATGGACTAGCGCACTCACGGCGATGCTCGGGATCGGCATCCCGATAGGTTGCTTGCTGGGCGGGTTTCTCTCTCGCGGCAGTATCAATCCACGCGTGGTGACTGCCGGTGCCGTGGGAATTGTGACCGCCCTTGCGCTAATGAGTCTCCGAGGTGGCGAACATCAACACCTGCTCGGGTTCTGGGGGAGTGCGCCGGTGCTGGTGCTGTTGGGAGTCAGCACCGGCATGTTCATCGTGCCCGTGCAGGTGTCGCTGCAAGCGTTGCCACCGGCTGGGGAGAAGGGCCGCACGATTGCGTTGATGAATCAATGCAATTGGATCGGCATCATCGTGGGCGCGATTCTATTCAAGCTCTGCACGATCGCGCTCGACTACACGGGCCAACCGCGGAACGTGGTCTTCGGCGTGACCGCGGCGCTGATGCTGCCGGTGGCGTTGTTTTACCGGCCGAAAGAGCAACAGTTGGCGTGACCATCCTGGCCATGGCGGCCGTGGGCCGCCGGCTACTGGGCGGCGCTCGCTTTGAGCGTGCTCTTGTCGAAACCGTGGTCGATTAGCTCGGCCAACGCCTTGTCTACGTTGAATTTCTCTTGATCGACGGCCACCACAGCGAGCTTGGATGGAAAGTCGATCTTCACTTCTTTGACGCCTGCTTGTTCGGCCAAGATTTCCCGTGTTGCCGCTCCGCAGCCTTCCTCGCACATCATGTCAGGGACGCTGAACTCGATCATCGGGGCGCCGGTGACGTTGAAAGCCGCGGGAGTTGCGGACTCCGTAGCGACTGCGGTCACGTCATTTGTTGCCTCTGCGCATCCGGAGAGCGCGATGGACAATGCCACTAGAGCCACAGAATATAGTCGCGAACACATAGCCACTTCTCCAGTTTCGTTATTAAACGTATTTACTCGGCTTATTCCAATTCAACCCGCGCGTGACTCATTCCCTTACCGAATATTATAAAAATAGAGCAACGCCGCCCAGCCGGATGGCAAAGTGGTTGGTGCTTCTTGTAATTGCTTGCCGTACTTCACAGCCATTTCTAGAAAGTACTTGGCATGAAAAAATGCTTCGACGAATACACGGGTATGTTCCGTCCAATGCTTGTTATGCGAGACCTCAAATTGCTTGCCGCTCGCACCGGCTTGATAGATCTCTTCAAACATCGGATTGGCACTCGCTTCACTTGGTGCCACACTGCGCAGCATCTCGACGATTCTTTTGGTCTCGGCCTGGATTCCGTAGACTTTGAAGGATTGGTGGTAAAAACGGTAAACGAGATCTTCGTACACCCAGTGCGAATTAATCTCTTCAAGAAGCTTATCCAGTTCGGGCAAGCGAGCTTGAATATTCGCTAGCAGTTCGGCATCCGTTTGCAATGAGCCGCGCATGCCCGACCTCTGCTCTTGTTGCATTTACCGCTTAGCCCCCCGCCGCCATATCAGTACCTGCTTTGCTTCTTCCGGCAGCTCAACGGGCACAAACAGGGGCGCAGGGTAAATATACCCGTCAGGCTCCGATATGTCTTCGTCCACGATGCGGAGCATTTGGTGCAACTCCGCTTGTGAATCCGGCAACCGGCGGTACACTTTCCCGACGATCAGGCTTGCCGGATTGCTCTCGTTGTCGATGCAGATGACAAATTCGCTCATCGCACCACCCTTTTGATTTTATTGGCAGTCCGCCGCGACTCATCGGAACAACTCAGCAACTGCACACGAAAACCCCGGTACGACCGGGTCGCCTTGCAACACTTCGTCAGCCGTCTTCACTTGGACATCCGCTTGCGAACTATAAATCGTTACGGTTTTGCGCTTGGGATCGACCACCCACACCGCTTTGCAGCCAGCACTCAGCCAAAAGTCGGTCTTTTCATTCACTTCGCCAGTTCGATCACTCGGCGAGAGGACTTCGACAGCAAGGTCCGGCGCGCCCGGCCAGAATCCGTCGTTCGGTTCTCGCTCCGGCATGTTTTGTTTGGATATAAACGAAACATCGGGAGCGCGAACCGTATCGGGATCGCTCGCGAGTCGGAATCCCGTCTCCGCACCAAACACTACACCCAGATCATGTTCTTCGACATAGGTATCGAGTCTTGCATTCAATCTGCTGGCGACTTTGCCATGCCGCCATCCGGAAGGTAACATTTCGCGGAGTTCTCCTGCCAAAAGCTCGTAGCGCTTGCCCATGCCGGTTGGCATGGCTAGTAACTCGTCGGCGGTAACAAGAGTGGTGGTTCTCATAAGAGAAGGATAGCAGATGTTTTACAGTCGGTGATGTCAAACTTCAAATGCGACAACTTTGAGGCTGAGTCGCGGGCTGATTTTCGAAGCTGCTAGCAGTTCGGCTCTAGAATTTTCGGGGAATCGTGAACAAACGTCGAAAACCCCTTCAAATCCAGGGCGTTTGGCTTGTTGCATTTGAAGTTTGAACTCACCGTCAATTGATGGCACCGCAATCTGGAATATACTCCTTTGGAATCCACTGAATGTCGGTCTTGCCATCCGAATACCGCGTGTAGCATCCACGTTCCATAAGAAACCCAGGTGGATTCATCACGATCAAGTCCAAAAACTCTTCAAAAGAAGTTGTAATCGGTTCATCAGGGTGAGTTCAAACTTCAAATGCAACAAGCCAAACGCCCTGGATTTGAAGGGGTTTTCGACGTTTGTTCACGATTCCCCGAAAATTCTAGAGCCGAACTGCTAGCAGCTTCGAAAATCAGCCCGCGACTCAGCCTCAAAGTTGTCGCATTTGAAGTTTGACATCACCTCAGTGAAATCATCGTGATCGCAGTAAAACACGTGGCCAGCCTCACTTCCGCTTGGCTGGATCACGAAATAATTTGCCGATTCGGGAATCTCGCCAAATACTACACCCGTTTGCATCCAGTCTGGCATCTCTTGCTCGTCGAAGTCCATCGCGACCATCGATTCGCGCATTTCATCTGTCTTCGCCTTCCATTCCGCTACCGGGAAAAAGGAAATGCCAGCCGCTTCGGATTTCCGATCCCGATATAACATTACACCGTCATGTAGTGCAGCAAAGTTTCTGAGCTGCAATGCAGCAGGGCCACAAGTCGCGGAAATAATGGCTATAGCATCAGGAGTTGCTGGATCACCGATATGGTTCTTTACGCGAGCGATAAATGCCGGCGCTGCGGACTTATCTCGGCTGTTGTAGCAACGAAATCCAGGCGCTGGATCAGTCACGTGCTTTTCAAATTGATCTAACGGCATGTCGCACTTCCGATTGCTGTCTCGTTTGCACCCTCCTACTTCGCCAACTCCACCAACTCCCCCTTCGCCGCCATCTCCCGAATGTCCTGCGTGATTTTCATCGAGCAATACTTCGGCCCGCACATGCTGCAGAAGTGGGCGCTCTTAAAGGTATCCTGCGGCAAGGTTTCGTCGTGGTAGGCGCGGGCGGTTTCGGGGTCGAGCGACAGCCGGAACTGCTCGTTCCAATCGAACTCGAACCGGGCCTTGGAAAGCGCATCGTCGCGGTCCCGCGCGCCGGGCCGTTGGCGAGCCACGTCCGCAGCGTGCGCGGCAATCTTGTAGGCGACCATGCCCTGCTTCACGTCCTCCCGCTCCGGCAGGCCGAGATGCTCTTTGGGGGTGACGTAGCACAGCATTGCCGCGCCGGCCCAACCGGCGAGCGCCGCGCCGATCGCACTCGTGATGTGGTCGTACCCGGGGGCAATGTCCGTCACCAGCGGGCCTAGGACGTAGAAGGGCGCACCGTCGCAAATCTCGATTTGCTTCTCGACGTTCATACGGATTTGGTCCATGGGAATGTGTCCGGGACCTTCGACCATCACCTGCGTGCCGCGCTGCTGGCCGCGACGGGTAAGTTCTCCCAGCACGTCAAGCTCCGCGAACTGCGCCTTGTCGCTGGCGTCGGCGAGGCAGCCCGGCCGCAGGCCATCGCCCAAGCTCCAAGTCACGTCGTATTGCCGCATGATGTCGCACAGGTCGTCGAAACTTTCGTACAATGGGTTCGGTTTGCGATGGGTCATCATCCACTTGGCGATGAGCGACCCGCCGCGACTGACGATGCCGGTCACTCGTCCAGTTGTATACGGCAGGTGTTCGAGCATCACGCCGCAGTGGACCGTCATGTAATCGACACCTTGCTTCGCCTGGTGCTCGACCATGTCGAGAAAGTGTTGCGGCCGCATGTCCTCGATGTTGCCGCCCAGTTCTTCGAGCATCTGATAGATCGGCACGGTCCCAATCGGCACGGGCGACGCGGCGATAATCGCCGCGCGGATTTCATCGATGTTCTTGCCGGTCGAAAGGTCCATCACCGTGTCGGCCCCGTAATGGACGGCAGTGTGCAGCTTTTCAAGCTCGCCATCGAGATCGCTGGTGACGGCCGAATTGCCGATGTTGGCATTCACCTTGCAAGTGGATGAAATTCCGATGCACATTGGCTCCAGCCGGTCGGCCAGGTGGACCGTGTTGGCGGGAATTACCATCCGACCGGCTGCAACCTCTTCGCGGATTGTCTTCGGCTCGAGTTTCTCTCGTTTGGCGACAAACTCCATTTCGGGAGTAATCGAGCCGGCTTGCGCGTGTTCGAGCTGAGTGATTGGGGAGTGCATATTCCTGGGTGCCCTTCTGCAATAGGCGATGAGCGTCGCGCCATGGCGGATTGCCAATAATTCGCGCAACCTCTTGTGGAGCCAGTAGTTCTGTACATCCTAATGGTTCGGGATGTAGTGTCAACAATGGGTCGGTCGGCGCGCGGACCTGAACACTGAACGTGCCCGGATGTTGCGCTTGTCGCCAGCCTCGATCGTGCCGACAATCAGAGCAAGCACTTTGGTGCATGGCACCGGCGCAATTCGCGAGGCGCTTATTCCATCTTATGAAGCGAGTTATTGCCATAGGTGATGTCCACGGCTGCGCCGCTGCGCTTGAATCTCTGCTTGCCGCCATCAAACCGCAACGGGACGATACGTTGGTTGTGCTGGGCGATTGGATTGACCGTGGACGGGATAGCAAACGGTCGGTGCAACTGTTGCTCGATTGGCGTGAAAAATGCCGGATCGTACCGATTATAGGCAACCACGAAGAAATGCTTCTCACGGCGATCGCGCGGCCATTCACGCTCGACGATTGGCTGGCCTGCGGAGGAGAGGCAACGCTGCGGTCTTACGGGGTAAGCGATCCGGCACGTCTACCGAGAGAGCATGTGGACTACATCCGCACCTGGGGCGACTATTACGAAACTGGGACTCACTTTTTTGCCCACGCCAATTACGCGGCGGATATCCCGCTCAATCAGCAGACCTGGGAATTCTGGCGGTGGGAGCCTTTGCGGGTGTCGATGCCCGGTCCGCACCAAAGCGGGAAAACCGCTGTCGTCGGCCATACTTCGCAGAAAACAGGGGAAATCCTCGATCTGGATTACCTTCTGTGCATCGACACCTATTGCCACGGCGGGGGCTTATTGACTGCCTTGGAAGTCGGCACGGGCGAGATTTGGCAGGCCGACGCGGCTGGTCGGCTGCGCGATAGATCCGACCGATAAATGCGATTTTTACGAAGGAATCGGTTCGCGCGGTTCACCAAATCGTTGAGAAACTGTACCTGGGTCGCTATCCTGAATCTGGACCGTGTGTTTATCCGGCTTTCCAGGGACTGTCCTCAGCGCCTGTGCGGACGGCCCCGCCAACCTACTTCATGCCCCTCCCATGCGCGCCGATTTACGATATACCTTCTGCCGCACGACACTGATTTTCGCTGCGTGGAGCATCGCCAATTGTAGCGCGGCGATTGACTTCATCGTCAGTCGCGTCACGGGCGAGATTTCGATGGTCAACCCCGCTGCAAGTTCCGCAGCTATTGTGGGTTATTCAATCAATTCGGAAAGTGGGTCGCTCTTGGCGGGCAACTGGCTTTCGATATTTAACAACTACGATGCCAACGACGGTGGGCTGATCGATCCCAACGATAATTGGACGCCCATCTCCAGCATGGCCACTAGCTTGGCGGAGGGAGAGTTCGTTGGCGATGGCGGGTCGCTCGACCCCGGTCAGGTCGTCTCGCTCGGTTTAGCATGGGATCCCTTTCGCCTCCAAGATTTGGAGATATTGATCATTCAAGACAATGGAGAATCCACGCCGATAACGCCTACTTACGAGAGCTTCGCCGCCGATTTTGACAGCGACTTGCGGGTCGATCGGAAGGATCTTCCGTTATGGCGGGTGTGCTTCCTCAGCGGATGCACGTCTCTCGGCGACGCCGACAAAGATGGAGTCGTGAATGGCCGCGACTACCTGATCTGGCTGAGCCAAGCGGGCAGTGTCGGCCCGATTGCCCCACCGGGAAGCATCGGACCAGCAGGCATGGCGGGCGGGGTGGGAATCGCATCCGCGACGATTCCCGAGCCGGCGTCGGTCGCCCTGTTGGCGTGCGGTTTCATCGCGCTAAGGATTTTCAGTCGCCGAAAGAAATAATAGTCGAAGGTTACGGGTTTGCTGGAATCTCGCGAACGGCTTCTCCTTCGGTCTGCCGGGCCGATTGCACGAAACGCAGGGAAACTGGCCCCGCGGCAGACTCCACCGCCTTGTGGAATTCGTCGGGAGTTGCAACTCGGTGTTCGCCCACGTGGCTAATGAACATGCCCGGTCGCACGCCGGCGGACCAAGCCGGACTCTCCTCGGCGACTTCGGACACCACCACGCACCCCTCGGGATCGATTTCGCCCAGTTGCGCACTCTGCTGCAACTGGAACGCGGGAATCGCGGTGGAATGATCGACGCGGATGCCGCGCCAGCTTACCGGATTTTCGGTGATCACCTTCTCGCCAGCGACATGATACTTGCCGGCAATCACCTCCGTCTGTTGAGGAGATCCCTGACGTTCGAAACGGATGGGCGCTCGTTCGGACGGCGACAAATTGCGAACCACCAACTGCAGCCGGTCGGGATCGGGAACCGGCTGGTCGCCCACGTGGGTAATGACGTCATTCGCTTGGATCCCCGCTCTTGCGGCGGGGCTGCCCAAGATAACTTGGGTGACGATCACTCCCTGATCGCCAGTGGACGTGGGGGCTGTCGCGTCGGCGTTGAAGGAGATTCCCAGCAGCCCATATTCCACCTCGCGGCCTTGCTTTAGGTCGTCTATGATCCGCCGCATCGGGGCATTCATGGGGATGGCGTAGCCCGCCGCTGCCTCGTGCCCAGAAATCGTGTCCACGGCACTGGTCACTCCGATCAGTTCGCCTCGCATATTGATCAGCGCTCCTCCGCTCGCCCCCCAACCGAGACGCGCGTCGGTTTGAATTAAAGTGCCAAAGTGGTGGATCGACGAACGAAACGTTCCAGTCGGGTCGTTCACGTTGTTGAAGTTGTCGTGCGGCGCGGCCTTGCGCGCCAGATTCGAAACAATTCCCCAACTCGCGGTCGGTTGGCCATCGCTTTGGATCACATGAGGATTGCTGAGCGACACGACCATCTGCCCTTTGCGAAGGGAAGTCGCGTCTCCCATCGCGATCGCGGGCAGATCGCTCGCCTTCACGGCCAAGACGGCTAGTCCGCTGTGAGGATCGGCCCCGCGAATTTCCGCTGCATAGGTTTTTCCATCGACCGTGCTGACGGTATGCACGTCGCCCGCGTGGACCACAAGGTACTGCGTGAGGATAAGTCCCGCGGGATCAATGATCACGCCAGCGCCCGACGCATGGGGCAGCGGCTGCGCGGCATTGTTCCGAATTCGCTCGAACGGATCCCGGCCGAACTCGATCACCGCAGGGGCACGGTTGGCGGGCACCGGAACCGGGGCGGAGCGGGATATCGCAACGACACTCTGCTCGGCGCGCGCGATCACGTCGACCAGCACCGACTCAATTGCCATGACGGCGGCGGGGCCGTCCGGAACGGAAGCGGCTTCCTGACCCGTTGAGGTGGCGGCGAGCCACAACCCGGCGATAAGCGTGGCGAACCAGCTACTCGTCGTCGCCGACTGATTCGTCATCGTCGCTGGCCGCACTCGGTTGGGAAAGGAGTCCGTCGAAGCCGCCGGCACCGAGGATTTTCTCTCGTATCTCAGCCGTAAGCTGAGGATTCTCACGGAGATAGATTCTCGCTTTTTCCTTGCCTTGTCCAAGCTGCAAGTCACCATATCGGAGCCATGATCCTGTGCGTCCAATGATCTTCTTCTCGGTTCCCAGATCGAGGATGTCGCCCTCGTAGCTGATGCCGTCCTTGTGCATCATATCAAACTCAGCCACGCGAAACGGGGGGGCGACCTTATTCTTGACGACCTTCGCCCGGACCCGCTGGCCGACGACCTCCTCGCCGTCCTTCAGTTGGCCGATGCGGCGGACATCGATGCGGCAAGAGGCATAGAACTTCAGCGCCCGGCCGCCCGGAGTGGTCTCGGGGCTGCCAAACATCACGCCGATCTTCTCGCGGATTTGGTTGATGAAAATCACAGTTGTCTTCGACTTGGAGATCGCGCCGGTGAGCTTCCGCATGGTCTGGCTCATGAGCCGGGCCTGCAAGCCGACGTGGCTATCGCCAATTTCGCCATCGAGTTCCTTCTTGGGCACCAGAGCTGCGACGGAATCGATCACGACCACGTCCACTGCATTGCTTTTGACGAGCATTTCGGTGATTTGCATCGCCTCTTCGCCGTGGCCCGGCTGGCTGACCAGCAGGGTTTCCAAATCGACGCCTAACTTTTTGGCCCAACTGGGGTCAATGGCATGCTCGGCGTCGATAAAAGCGGTAATTCCACCGGCCTTTTGAGCCTGGGCCACCACGTGCAGGGCGAGAGTCGTCTTGCCGCTCGATTCGGGTCCGAAGATTTCGATGACCCGGCCACGGGGGACTCCCTGACCGCCCAGAGCAATGTCGAGCGACAGGCTGCCGGTGGAAATCCCCTCAATTTGCCGGTCCGATTCGGCCCCGAGGGGCATAATCGCTCCCTCGCCGAACTGTTTTTCGATGGCGGCAACGGTATGGCGCAGTTCGGTGCTGTGTTCCAGAATATTGGCGGCAGCGGCACGCTTGGTCCGCTCCTGCCCATCTTCCGATTTACCCGGTTTTTTTCCGGGCGATTTGTCTTTCTTGGCCATGCGATGATTGGGGTTAGCGGTGGCAACCATGTGGAAAACGCCTCCGGTTATGGTAGATGGGTGGAAAAGTTGCAAGCGGTGGCCGGACCTTTTTGCCCCGGCAAGGCGAGGCGAAGCGGCTGCCGTATAGTGTACGCTTGATTAGTATATCGGTCTCCATCCGCCTGGCAAGGGAGAAAATGCGGATTTTTTGCGAATCCCGGAGGAGGGGCGGCTGGGGTGTTTTCGGACCGCACGGGCGAATCGCCCGTGCCCCGAAACACTCGCCAGGATGGCTGTCCCAGGCCACACCCAATGGCACACCAAACAATATCCTCTTATTCCTCTTGGGCGCGCTCCTTTCCAGTTGACAAATATCCCATATTTAGCATACTATATTTAGGATAGCAATGGCAGGTGAGAAGAAAAATGCGGATGCAAAAGTTGCTTGAGAAGGAGATAGCCTCGACGTGGTGAGGGCTTTCCCCAGCGCCATTCGGCAGGAAATCGGCCTCGAGATTCGGCGTTTGCAGCAAGGAACGATGCCGCACGATAGTCGCCCCATGCAGTCCATTGGAAAAGGGGTCTTTGAATTGAGGCAGCGAGACGGCAATGGTTGGTATCGTCTCATCTACCTCACTCGCGTGGGCGACACACTTTACATGTTGCACGGATTTACCAAGAAATCGGCCAAGACCAGCCGAAACGATTTAGCGATCGCATCGAACCGACTGAATGCCGTTCGGGCAAGACTCGCGGAGGAGAAGAAAAATGCACGCAAAAACAAGTAAACCCACGCACGTGTCGACAGACAAGTTGTTCGAGGATCTGGGCTTCTCCAAGGAGCAAGCTGCTGTACTCGAATTAAAGCTTGCGCTGCACAACGAAATCATGAAGGTGGTGGAGAAGCAAAAACTGACTTCCAGGCAATTAGAGAAGCTACTCGACATCCCCCAGTCCAGGGCTAGCGAGTTGCTCAACGGCAAAATATCCCAGATGTCTGCCGACAGGCTCACCAAGTTCCTCTACCGCCTTGGTCGTCAAGTCCAGGTGACAACCACCAAAGGAGCACTCCTAGCAACGGAAGTGGCGTAACCGCGGGCTGAGCAAATTGCTCTCGATAACTGTGCGAGTCACAGGGACAGCCATCGATCCAAGTCGATCGCATGTGAGGCGGGACCGCGAACTGAAATCTCCGCGCCAGGCCTTCCCGCTGATGGGTGCCGTCCCACAAAAATGGTCGCGATTTTGTAGAAACGCGTCGCGTGGTGTAGAATTGATCTACCCTCGCGGAGCCGAATCCCATGGTCTATCAAGGCATCATCCAAAACGGCATGTTACTCCTAGACGACGGCGTTCAATTGCCGGAGGGCGCGCCCGTGCGCGTCGAGCTACTTACGCAGCCGACCGAAAACAAGAAAACCAAGATTGACAAGAGTCAATTAGACCCGGTTTTCCGCATGGGCGAGCTGGCTGTAGACACTGGCATCCCGGATTTAGCCGTAAACATTAATCATTATCTGTACGGCCACCCAAAGGTTAAGGATGTCCCGTAGCCTCTTTCTCGACACGAACGGCTGGATCGCGCTGTTGAATGCCACGGAGGAATTGCATGAGCAGGCTGACGAGCGATGGATTGAACTGGGTCTCCTTGGCTATCGCGTTGTGCTGACCGACTGGGTGATCGCCGAAACAGGAAACGGACTCGCTCGGTCGCAAGCTAAGACGCATTTCGCGGACGCATTGGATCAATTTTGGCAAAGTCCCGTTGTTGATATCGTGGTGGTTGATCAAGCACTGATCGTTCGAGCCACCGATCACTACCGCCGATATTCGGACAAGACGTGGGGCCTCGTGGATTGCGCGAGTTTTATCGTGATGCAGGATCGCGGCATGACTGAAGCGTTCACCAGCGACCGCGATTTCCAGCAGGCGGGGTTTACATGCCTGCTCTCGGTGTAATTCGGGTCGCCGGGTGCCCCATAAAGCCGCGACCGTTGGTCGCGGATGGTGCGCCGCCCCACGGAGCGTGCCTGCTACAATCTTGCGGACTTTGCAGCTCCTGGACGGAAATCCTTGAAATCGTTCTCCGATGCTGGATGTTCACACTTTGTTTGTACGTGTGCGGAAACAGGCCCAAAACCGTTCGGCTGACCCGCTGAGACCGAAGCGGTAAACTGGGGGACTGCTTTTGCCGGGGCTTTGCCCCTTGATTTTCCTCGGAGCCAGTCATCTCAAGGACACCAAATCATGAGCCGTTTGCTTTTCCGCATCCTATTTGCCCTCTCCGCCCTTTGGCCAGCCAGCTTATTGGCGCAACCCACCACCGAAGCACCTGCCTCGGTCACGCCCGTGCCGCGCGAGGGCGGCTGGTTGGACCGGCATGAAAGCTTCAACAAGCTGGCCAAACAGGGGGACATCGACGTGGTGTTTCTGGGCGACTCGATCACCCAGGGCTGGGAAGGGGCGGGTAAAGAAGCGTGGGACGCCCATTTTGCTAAGCGAAAGGCGGCTAATTTCGGCATTTCCGGCGACCAGACGCAGCACGTCCTGTGGCGGCTTCAGAACGGCAATTTGGAAGGAATCAACCCTAAACTGTTCGTGATCATGATTGGCACGAACAATTTGCCCGACGGCCGCAGCAACCCGTCAGAAACGGCAGCCGGGGTGACCGAGATTGTGGAACTTCTGCGGAAGGAGATGCCCGATTCCAAAATTCTGCTGTTGGGCATCTTTCCGCGCGGCGAGAAGCCTGACGATCCGATTCGCGGCAGCGTTGCCGCGGTGAATCAGGAAATCGCTCAACTGGCCGATTGGGAAAACGTCCATTTCCTCGATATTGGTCCGAAATTCACCGAAGCGGATGGGCGGCTCGACAAGAGCATTATGCCCGATTTTCTGCATCTGTCGCCCGCAGGCTACGAGCGCTGGGCCGACGCCCTCGAGGTGAAGGTCGGGGAGCTACTGGGCGAACCCCATCCGAATCGCGTTTCGCTGTTCGACGGAAAAACACTAAACGGTTGGGTAGCGCCGGAAGAGGGCGGCCCGCCGACCGGTTGGGACGTTGTGGATGGCGCGCTGACGATTGTGGGCCGGGGCGACGATGCCCTGTCCACGCAGAAGTTCGAGGATTTCGACTTCGAGTGCGATTGGAAAGTTTGCCGTCGCGGCAATAGCGGCATTTTCTATCGCGTGGCCGATTACAAATACATTCTGCTCGGGCCGGAGTACCAACTCATCGATGAAGTGACCCGGCGCATCCGCCCCACCGACAAGTCCGCCACTGGGGCGAACGTCGATCTTTTTGGACCGCTCGCTCACAAGCCAATTTGCGACTGCGACCAGTGGCACCATTCGCGAATCGTGGCAGTCGGCCCGAAGGTTGAGCATTGGCTCAACGGAGTGCGGGTGTTGACCTACGAATTTGGCTCGCCCGAGTGGCAGGCGCAACTCGCCGACAGCAAGTTCCGCCGCTTGACGCCCTTTGGCGAACTGCGCGAGGGGGCATTCAAGTTGCAAAACAAGGCGGGCTACGAAGCGCAATTTCGCGATTTGGTGGTGCGGAAGCTGTGATTCACAATGACCTGTTGGCACGTCATTTGCCATGAATTCGGCGTCGGTACGCCCCTTCACGCATTTTGACGGAGTCATAACTATGGAAACACTCGTTGCAATTATCGCCTGGGCGGTCTTCGGACTGATTGTCGGTGCCATCGCGCGGTTCCTCGTGCCGGGACGGCAGCCGATGGGCATGTTGATGACCATGCTGCTCGGCGTGGTCGGATCGCTGGTGGGCGGCATGATTTCCTGGATCTTCAGCGGCGAAGCGAATATTTATGAACCGGCCGGCTGGATCATGTCCACCATTGGCGCCGTGATCGCGATCCTGTTGTTCATGCAAGTTGGCAAACGCGTCTAAGGAATCGAGTGTCGAATGAGCCACGTGGCCTCTTCCGTCCGGCCCGAGCAGGAATTGATCATTCCGGGCAAGGGCGCTACCAAGCGGGAGCGGGCAGCCGATTTGGAACTGCTTGCTCACTGGCTCGATAGCGTCTTTCGCATTCCCGGACTTAATATTCGGTTCGGGCTGGACGTGTTGCTGGGGCTAATCCCTGGCTTTGGCGACACGGCAACCTCGCTCATTTCGCTGTACATCCTGCAGGCGGCGACCAAAGCTGGTGTGCCGCGCGTCACCGTGGCGCGGATGGCGCTCAACATCGCGCTGGACTACGTGGTGGGGATTGTGCCCATTGTGGGCGACTTGTTCGATGTCTATTGGAAGGCGAACAACCGCAATGTCGAGTTGATGCGCCGCCACGCCCAAGCCACGCCGAGCCAAGAACGCCGGCTCGAATGGGGCGACCGGCTGTTTGTGATCGGTCTGATGGCGATGCTCGTCCTGCTGCTAATCGGGAGTGTGATCGCAGCGTATACGATCTTGGCGTGGATTTGGAATGCGCTCACCTAGCCCGACCATCCTGGTCGGCGTTTTTTTTCGCCGACCCAGGATGGGTCGGCTATCTATTCCGGCAGCGGCTTGTCTTTGGTTTCAGGCGCGAAGGGGAGGGCGAGAATGCCGATTACGAATACGCTGCACATGACCATTGCCGCCGGCCGCATCGGCTCCGCGTAATCGCTAAAGACGTTGCTACTGAGTTGACCGAGCAGCGACGGGCCAAACGCCGCCACGATCCGGCCGACGTTGTAGCAGAACGAGATACCGGTACTGCGGAGGTACGTCGGGAAAAGTTCGGGGAAGTAAATTGCGTAGCCCCCGAATAGTGCCAGTTGGCAGAATCCCATGAGGGGCAGCATCCAAAAGACATCCGTGGGTGTACTCAGCCGTCCGAACACCAGCAGCGTACTTCCCATCGCGGCTAGAAACGCGATCAGAAATGCCGGACGACGACCAATCCGCTGCGTAAGAATTGCGAATCCGTAGATTCCGAAGAACGCACCTAAATTCGTCATCAACGATGCAATGCCCTTCCACCGCGTGATGGTGCCATTGAGTTCTACATCCGTCATGCCCTTGTCAGCTAGAGACTTGCGAAACACCGAGTCGATCAAGTCGGGAAAGAAAAACCCGATGCCCCACAAGCCCACCACACCAGACGACGCGAGAATCACGCCGACAATAGCATTCTTTCTCCAGCGGGGATCGCTGAAGAGCGCAGCGTAGGAACCCGCCTTCTGCTGAGTCTTGCCTGACTGCACCGAGGACTTCCATTGCTCTGGCTCCTTCAGCCGGCGTCGAATCACAATCACGAGCAGCGCGGGAAGTATGCCGACAATAAACATCAGCCGCCATGCATTAAGTTGAGTGCCAAACAATTCCAAACCCTGCAGTCCGCCACTTTCTTCTAAATGGCCCAGACTCATGCTAATTAGCGCGGCCGTCATATTACCCACTGCGGACAGCGCCTGCAGCAGGCCGAGCGCATAGGGGCGGGCCTTCACGGGCATGACTTCCGCGACGAGCGACACACCGACCGCAAACTCGCCGCCAACACCCAGCCCAGTGAGAAAGCGGTAAACGGCAAAATCCCAGAAACCGATTGAGAACGCACTGAGACCTGTGAAAATCGAGTACATCAAAATGGTGATCATCATCGTTTTGGCTCGACCGATGCGATCGCCTAAGACACCAAATAACAGTCCTCCCGCGGCCCATCCCAACATAAAGATGGACGTGGCGTATCCACTATACTCAGTGATTAAACCTTTTAGCTCTCTTCCCGGCGGGACTACTTGGGAGCCTAGTAATTCGCGCATCGCATCGACACGAGCCAGCAAAAAAAGCTGCTGGTCCATCGTGTCGAAGAGCCAACCGAGGGCCGCAACAATCAAGACGAACCAGTGGTAACTGTTGAGAAGTTTCCACCACGGGACGTTGTCGGTTCCGCCGTTATCGGCACCCGAAAATTCAGGCAAGTCGTGCATCAGTGCCTCCGGTTTGGACAATTGGCCGCTGGAACTATGATGGTGAATCCGCGAGCGGTGTCAACCGAGACATAAAGCCGCGACCGCTGGTCGCACTGGATTCCGCGACCAGCGGTCGCGGCTTTATGCGCACGCGTTGCGCAAGAATTCGTGGAAGTGGGCCAGGCCTTGCTCCATCGGCTGCTGATATGGCCCCGGCTGATCGACGCCGCGACGGTATAGGGCGCTGCGGCCGGCGTGGAGCCGCTCGCTTACTTCCTGATCTTCAGCTGAGACCTCGGCGAATACGGCGTTGGCGACTTCCACGAAATCCTGGCGCGTCTCGTAAACTTCGCGACGGAAATAGTACTCGGAGCAGACCCGCGTTCGCTCGGGCGCGAGGCTTTCGTAGGTGCTCACTACAAACGCATGCGGATAGATCTCGATGAGTTGGTTGGGGAAATAGCAAAGCCATACGGCGCCGAATTCAGGCTCACGGCCGCCGTCGATGTCCAGAAGTAGCCGTTGATACTCGGCAAACTGCTTCGATCCCGCGGCTCCGGGCGGCCAGCGGGTGCGGACTTTTTCAAGAAAGAACCGACTGCCAAGCTGCGAATCTCCGCCCGAGCGAACGTGGCCCGTATCGACAAACGCCCGGAAGCCGGGATGCACCGCGCCAATGTGGTAATCCTCGACAAACACCTCGATGATTGCCTTCCAGTTGATCGAATACTCCTCAATGTCGATCCGGTCGAGCACGTAATCATCGTCATCGAACGCGAATGAGCCTGTCAGCGGCGCGAAATCGCGGCGCGGGTCGTGAGGGCCGGCATAGAGCAAACCGTTCCACTCGGTCAGTTCGCGAGTCTCAAGGTTCAAGCAAGGATTCTCGTCGAAGTGAGGAGCGGCCACTTGGCGGCCTCGGCAGTCGTAAGCCCAATTGTGAACCGGGCAGACGATCCGCTTGGCCGTGCCACGACTGTCGAGCATCCGCGCCTGGCGATGGCGGCAGACGTTGGAGACCGCATGCACTTCACCGCGGCTGCGCGTGAGCAGCCAACCGTCATTAGCGGAGGCCAGTGCGATGTAATCACCTTCGTTGGGGACCATCGCCGCATGCCCAACGTAGCCGTGTCCACGATCGAATAGCTTGCAGCGCTCGATCTCCCAGATTTCGGGATCAAAGTACCAAGAAACGGGCAAGCCCATCGCGCTCGTGGCCGCACGGGGCTTTGCTTCGGGGCGGGGCAGGGTGCTGGGCATCGACAGTTTATGATTTCAGATTTGGGCACATAGTAGCCATCTCACTCCGTGAGATGACGGTCCACTCGCGGAGCGAGAGGACTACTTTGCGACACGTATGGTACCAAGTGTAGGATCGCTCGCGTAGCAGTGGGCACCGCCGGCAAGCAGGGCATCGCATACGGCAAGCGTTTCCGCGGTGATTCGCTCGCCCGGCATGATCAGTGGTATTCCGGGGGGATAAAACGTGATCGTCTCGGCGCAGACGCGATCGACCGCTGTTGATCGCATCACGATTTCTTTCTTACCGAGCGCCGCTTCACGCGGAGTCATAATCAACGGTGGAATTGCCGGTTGTAATAGGTGGATCGCTTGGGCGATTGCTGACTCAGGTTGCTCCCGCGGTTGCTCGCTTACACTGCGCAGCCCTGCGATCAACCGCTCGCGCGCCTGTGGGTCGTCGTGCGGGCTGAGGATCAACACGATGTTGAACCAGTCGGCCATTTCATCCTCGACGCGATGCTTCATTCGCAGATAACGTTCCACCTCGTAGCCCGTCCAGCCGGTACCGACGACGTTCACAACGAGTCGCAGGGGGTCGCGAAGATGGCCAGCAAGCTTCGGGACGCTCTCGGGGCGCAGGACGCGTAGGCCCGGCACTGCGTCAATTTCATCGGCCAGTCGCTCCGCTTCTTCGACCGCGCCGCGGAATAATTCCGCGCCGTGCAGCCACAAGTGCCGCCGCACGGCGTCGAGCGACGCGAGTTGCAGGTAATTGGGGCTGGTGGTCTGCAGCAAGTTGAGTGCATCGCGAACTTGCGCCGCGGGGACTGGCGAATGGTGCCCTACGTGAAGCTGCGCCGAGCCTACGAGCGAGCCAAGCGTCTTGTGCGAGCTTTGCGCGACGAGGTCCGCGCCGCACTCCAGCGCCGGCCGCAGGCCGCCCGGCGGCAGGAACGCCAGGTGGGCGCCGTGCGCCTCATCCACGATTAGCGGAACGCCGACGGCATGACACGCCTCGGCAATCGGCGTGAGATCGCTCGCCAGCCCGTAGTAACTCGGCCGCGTGAGCAGCACTGCCACGGGCCTTGGCTCTTCGCGGAGCGCCGCCGCAACCGCTTCGACCGACACCGCGAGCGCCCCGCACTCCGGCAGCACCTCATGCGGTAGGAACTTGGGACGCGCACCGGAGAGCACGAGCGCCGAGGCGACGCTGCGGTGGACATTCCGTGGAATGAGCACTGTCTCGCCAGGTGGCACGGCCGCGAGCAGCATTGCTGCCACGGCCGTGGTCGAGCCACTGCCGAGGTAGAAGGTTTCCGCCGCTCCGAACAGTTCCGCCGCAAGCTGCTGGGCTTCGAGCACGCAACCCGTGGGGTGGAGCGTGTTGTCGGTGGCGGTCATCGCCGGCAGATCGAACGCGAGCACGTCCGCGCCCCACAGCCGGGTCAGCTCGGGGGGCACGAATCGGCCTCCTTTGTGACCCGGCGTGTGAAACGGGTAGATGTCCTTCGCGAGATAGTCCGCGAGCGTGTCGAGAATCGGCGTCCGGTTCTGGTCGCCTACGTCCGTCACGACCCGAGTGCTCCCACGAGTTCGGCGCCGTTGGTGTGACCATTCGTGCGGCCGTTCGCCTTACCGTTCTTGGCCCGCACCGGCGTGGAGTGCCCATTGGTGTGACCGTTGGTCTTGGCGACCGCCGAGTACCGCTCGACGCGCATCGACTGCATGGGCCGCTCCAGCGACGCCGGAGCGATACCGTTCTTGAGCGCCGCCATGATACCCGCCGCCTCGTAGTAATTCTCGGCGTACAGCAATTGGCCGGCCCGGAACGGCAGGTCGTTGAGATCGTTCCGCATCAGGTTCGTGTTGCTCCGAACCGCGATAACGGGAATCCCTTGCTCGACAGCCGCCAAGGTGGGCAAGCCGACGCAGCCATCGGGAATCACCAGGCACGATATGTCCTCGACGTTCAGAACCGAAGGATCGAATGCCTCGGTCGGCGTTTCGACAATCCGCGGCGCCCGGTTGAGGCCCTTGAGGACGCAGAACAGGTAGGTGGTCGAGATGATCTCGGCCGCCTTGCGCGGTTCGACCACGCCCCAGCTTTCGGTCCGCAGGGCCTCGCTGCTCATCGTCGGAGCATGAGCGGTTGGCACGTTAAGGATCGTCGACAGCGTATGGGTCAACACTGCCTCGACGCCTCCCCACGGGTTCGGGCCCCCGTCGCCGAAGTAGGCGCGGTGCAGCTCGACCGTGTCAATGTGAGGCGTGATGCGAGTCGCCAATGCTACGGCATCGTAGCTGTCGCGGCGATCCTTCAGTAGCTCGATAAGATTGGCCATGCGATCAATCTGACCGGTTACGCGACCCGAGTCGGCCACACCGGTCTGCATGAGCAAACCCTCTTCGAGCACGATCACGTCGCGGAGATCCATGCCCAGAGTCGCCCGGGCGCCTTCAGCGCAGTTGATCGTTTGATCGACCACGTTTGGCGCATCGGGCCGGGCCTCGGTGACGAGCAGCACGCGGTTCTGGCGAACCTTGCGCAGGCCCACGGTGCCCATCATCAGCCGGCAGATGATGCTTCCTTCAACGTACAGGCTGTTGTCGGACTGCTCGTTGATGTCGGAGGCATTGACGACATTGGGATGGAGCACCAGGTGGTCGCACTGCGATGCGAGTAGCCGGGCCGCCGGGGTGGCGTCCCCGGCGTGACCGCCGATAGCGCAGTCCACGCCGGTCGGGATCAGCATCACGGCGTTGAACGCCGAGGTGCGGCCAAACTTACGCTGGCGATAGTCGAACACGCTGGAGGGAAGGGCAGGCTTGCCCCGACCGCTGGTCGCAACGGCTTCCATCTCGCAGATGTGCCCTTCGCGATTCTTGCCCACAACGGCCAGTCGGATCGGAGCCGACTTGCGACCGCAGGCGGAATCGACCGCCGCCCGTAGGTTCACCAGCGGCGAACCTCCGTCGAGCCAGTTGCGCACAATTACTTCTTGTTCGGTAACCTTCATGGAGAGAAATCCTTCCTTGGCGAAGCCGCCAAAAGACTGCCCGTGACCTATGGCTCCACGGCAGCGGCCGCGATGCGGTGTCTTCGGAGCGGAGCACGAATACTGGGAAAGAACCTGCCCGGCGGATCATCCGCGGCTTCTCGGGCAGTAACGGCAGGCGGCCCCAAGAAGGGGCTTAGCGGGGGCGACTCAACGCCGAATGCGGCACTTCCAGTTCAGCGAGCAGAGGGCCACACGGATACGAAGGGCCAAATGATCAATGAAAATGTGGCGGTCGATAACTTGTTGGGCGACATGCTGACGCAACCAGAGCCGCCACGCTAACGGGCGGTGACATGCGTTCGAGGTGTGGGCGAATAAGTTCGCGTTCACTCCACCTGCCTGTCAGTTGCACGGGCCTGTCAGTACCCGGGGGCCAGAAGAATCAGTGAGACCGTCCTCAAGAGAATTGATTTCGGCAATGTGCTCGAATTCAATAATCGCAGCGTAGTAAGTTTCGGCAAGACGTGCAATCGCAGCTAGCCAAAGTTTTGGAAAATAATTTGGGTGGGCTTGGGTGTAGGTCAGGCTTTCCCGCCTGACTTGATGCGGAGGAGACGGCGTCACCGCGTCAAGTCAGGCGGGAAAGCCTGACCTACGCCAGCTCCAACCGCGCCAGCACGGTGTACGCCGAGCCGGCGCGCGCCAGGCGACTGGCGTAGACCGTCACCTCGTCGACGAGCATCTCGCCAATTGGTAGGTCGGTGAGCTTGGCGAGGCGGGCGGCCAGGTCCGGGTTGGACGTGAGGCCGCGGCCGCTAACGCGACCGATGGTGAGGTGCGGCACGTACCGCCGACGGTCGCCGCGAAAGCCCATGTCGGCGAGGCTCGCCTCGATCGCGCCTTGTAAGGCCGTCATTTCCGCGGCTCCCTCGTGGGCACCCACCCACAGCGTCTTGGGCCGATCCAAATCGGGGAACGCGCCAACTCCCGCGACGGCGAGCGAGAAGGCGGGTGTCGCCGCCGACGCTTCGCCCACTCGCTGGCAAACCTCGGCGATCTCCGCGTCGTCGATGTCCCCCAGGAATTGCAGCGTCCAGTGGAGATTCTCCGGTTCGACCCATTTCACGCCCTCGGCAACGCGGCGCAGTCGGTCCGCTGCCGCGAGCGCGCCGGAGCGGATAGCGTCGCTGGCCTCCACGGCGATGAACGTGCGGGTCTTCATGCGAATTTGGAAATCGTCCGCAATACCCTTACGGCTGTTTCCCACCGGCCAATATGTCCGAAACCTGACGGCGAAGTTGCGAGAGTTCGTCGCCGACAATTTTCCAGACTCGCGCCAAATCGACCTTGTGGTATTGGTGAATCAGCACATTGCGCAAACCGGCGAATCCTCGCCAGTCGACCGTTGAATGCAGCAACCGCGTCTCGTCAGAAACTCGGGTTACCGCCTCACCCAATACGAGCAAGCGATACAGTACTGCCGATTGAAGCAATAAATCCGTGTGAAAATCCGATTCGCTGCGGTCATTGATGAATTCCGACACGAGGTCGCACTCGTCGACGATGTCCGCTAACGCAGTGCGCTCATCCGACATGCAGCACCTGGGCTGATTCGAGAATAGAGCGTCGCCTGAAGGGATTTCTGGCTTTCTCCACAGCGCATCGATCCACAAGGTCAACTGGACGACCGACGATCATGCTTAACTCATCTTCCATATGCACATGATGGAGCACATTCCAAGGAGCAGCGGCGGAAAAAGTCACGAGAAAATCCACGTCGCTGTCCGGACCAAAGTCATCCCGCAATACGGAGCCGAAGACTGCAAGCTCCGAGATCATCCATTTGCGGCAGAATTCGCGGAGCTTCTCTTCGTCGATCGATAATCTCAGCGTAGCATTCATGGCAGGTGGACTCCCGTGGGGTCGGCTTCTTTCATTCTACGTCACCCCAGCGGCCATCAGAAGCTCAACATCTTCTTATACGCTCCCATCCGCTCCTCGATGTCGGCGCGCTTGATTTCGCGCACGCGGCTCACGCCGAAACCTTCGACGTTGAAGCTGGCGACCAGGATGCCGTAGGCCATCGCGGTTTTGAGCGTTTCTGGCTCGAAGCTGTCTTGTTGGGCGAGGTAGCCCATCATGCCGCCGGCGAAGCTGTCGCCGGCGCCGGTGGGGTCGATCACCTTTGGCGTGGGGTAGGCGGGCAGCACGTAGGTCTCGTACTCGCTGAAGAACATCGCGCCGTGCTCGCCCTTCTTGATGATCACAAACTTCGGCCCCATCTCGCGCACCGCGTGGCCGGCTGCGACCAGGTTCTCCGTGCCGGTGAGCAGCTTCGCTTCGCTGTCGTTGAGCACCAGGCCGTCGAGCTGATCCATCAGCCGATCGAGATCTTGCCGCTGGGTTTGGATCCAGAGGTCCATCGTGTCGGCCACTGCCAGCCGGCGGCCGGGAACCTGCGACAAGACCTTGAGCTGCACGCCCGGCACGCCATTGGCCAGGAAGACGTACTGCGCGCGGCGGTAATGCTCGGGCAGGTTGGGGTCGAACTCACCAAACACGTTGAGTTGCACATCGAGCGTCTCGCGGTCGTTCATGTTCGGCTCGTAACGGCCCGTCCAGCGGAAGGTCCGTCCGCCCGGCACGACGTTCAGCCCTGCGGTGTCGATGCCGTGGCTTTGAAGCAGCTTGGTGTGCTCCGGCGGCCAATCTTCGCCCACGACGCCGACGAGGTGGACACTCGTGAAGAAACTCGCCGCCAGCGAGAAGTGCGTCGCCGAGCCGCCGAGTAGGTTGTCGCAGCGGTCCAGGGGGGTTTCGACGTTATCGATGGCGACGGAGCCGACGACCAGTAAAGACATTGGGTATGGGGTATTGGGTATTGGGGATTGGGGATTGAAAGAACGCGAGCGGCGGCGCGGGCACCCCGAAGTGGTCGGCCCGCGCCGTAGTAACGCCGTGCGAGTGTTTTGCTGCCCTCTGCCTACCGCCTGCTGCCCTCTGCCTGCTTTCTCACGGCACGTCGTTGATAACTTCACCGCCGTCCTTGGTAAAGAGTGCCCGTAGCATGTCGAGATCGATGTCCAGGCTGATGGCGCGGACGCTGCCGTCGGCGTAGCCGGCGTTGAAGATGCCGGGATGGTGCCCGGTGAGTCCTTTCAAGGGATTCTCGGCGTCGTACTCAAGATCGTCGGGTTTCGTCCACACAACGGCTGCATCGTCACTGGCGTCGACGAGCATAATCGTCTTGGATGTGCCGTCGGTAATTCGTTGGAGTCTGGCTCCATCCTTGGTGCCGTCGAAAATCAATTCGTCGCCGACGGGCGCTACGTATGTGGTCTTGCCGTCGGCTTGGTTTAAGTGCGACGACGGGCAGAGATAAACCTGCGGCATCTTGGCGATAAGCTGCTTGTTGTGTTCGCTGTCCCAGGGTTCGTCGAGGTGAAATTGTTCATAGAGCCCTTGCCCTTGCTGCTCAAGGTAGGGCAGAATGTGAACTCTCCAGCTCAACAACGGTTTGTCATCGTCGCTATAGTTGGCATGCGCGGGAAACTCGTTTTGAGTAGCGTGGTAATTGTGCATGGCCAGCATGAGCTGCTTGAGATTATTCGACGACTGCGCTCGCCGGGCGGCTTCGCGGGCGGCTTGCACCGCTGGGAGCAACAGTGCCACCAGGATGCCGACGACCGCCATCATTTGCAGCTCGTTGCCGTTCTTGCCCTGTTTATCGGGATCGATCGGAAAGAATGCAAGCTTGTCGCCTTCACGAACGGGCCGGACGAAGTCGAGCCAATAGTCCAGCATCCGCTGGCTGTAGGCCATTGCTGCCTGCTCGACGGGATCGTCCGACTGCTGGCGGGCCATCTCGGCTGCCAGTTGCGTGCGAGCGTCCGTTATTCCTTCTTCGATTAATTCTTCGAGTTTCTCCCCGGCGGCCTCGTCGTCCGCGTGAATATTGACCAGCGGCGGCAGCGGCGCTGAGAAGCTCACGGCAAACTCCACCGCGCGAATGTGCTGCGGGGCCTTGAGGTATTTCTGGAACTGCGGCGGCATTTCGTTGGACGCGGCGCCGAGGCCCATCGTGATTAGTGGCCGGAGCGACTTC
This sequence comes from Pirellulales bacterium, assembly GCA_040901765.1. Taxonomy (GTDB): domain Bacteria; phylum Planctomycetota; class Planctomycetia; order Pirellulales; family Lacipirellulaceae; genus JBBDYG01. Next base: position 35,709 of record JBBDYG010000089.1, on the reverse strand, counting down.
GTATCGACCGCCAGGTAGAAATCATCAATGGCAGGTCGGTCTTTGATCTCGCTCAGCAGGAGACTGGTTTTCGGCTTGTCACCCTGCTTGAGCAGCTTGCGAAGCATCGGCTCGGTGGCCACGATCAGCGTCTTGTCGTCCTTCATGTAAAGGCTCGGCGCGGCCGCTTCGCGGCTCTTTAGGTACGGCATGCCATCAAGCTGCGCCGGCTCGGCGTGAATAATGAACTCGGGCGACAACCCTTCGAGCGTGAACGGCTGGTTGAACTCGAACACCAGGGCATAGAACGGCTGCACGCCGAGCATTGGCTCGGCGATGGCCGTGACGGTCTCAATGTCGATTGGATCGACCCCCATGAATTTGATTCCCGCCGCGGCGAAGACCTCGACCGGCAGCATTTCCGAGTTTTCCGCGGTGAGAATCTGCCGCGGTCGCAAGTAGGCCACCGCCACGCTCTGCGGCGTGAGCCAGGTGGTATCGACCATGCCAGCCGTGGGCTTGGCGAGGAGCACGTCGTCCGACTCCTCCGGATTCAGGGCCGTTGCAGGGGTTTCCACTGCGAGAGCATTTCGTTTGGGCGTCTGCGCCCGCGCCGCCGCGAGCGGCGAGAGAAGCATGGCCCAGGCAAGAATGACGCGAGGGGCCCAATTGGGGGTGCGGAGGGAAAAAAAGGTATGCACGGCTCGCTCCTAGTTTGTTGTGATTCGTTCAGCAGGAAACAGCGATTGGGATTTGCTCCGACCGCTTTCGCGACCGGCTCGCGGGGCAACTGGTTAGCGATCGACCACTTCATCACCGCTTTTGGTTAACAGCGCTCGTAAATCATCCAAGTCGATATCGAGGCTGATTGCTTGCACGCTGCCGTCCGCAAACGCCGCGTTGAAAATCCCGGCGTGATGCCCGGCAAGTCCAGCAATCGGGTCTTGTGGATCGTATGCCAAGTCGTCGGGTTTAGTCCAAATAACGGCCCGGTCGTCGCTGGCATCGACTAGCATGATTGTCTTCGAAAGGCCATCGGTTACGGTTTTGAAACGAGCTCCATCCTTCGTGCCGTCGAAGATCAAGCCGTCGCCGATCGGAGCCAGAAAGGTTGTTTTCCCTTCTTGTACGTCGTGCCGCGAGGACGGGCACAAATAAAAATCCGGCATCTTGGCGATAAGCTGCTTGTTGTGTTCGCTATCCCACGGCTCGTCGAGATGGAACTGGTTGTACAGTTCTTGCTGTTCGAGATATGGAAGAACGTGAACTCGCCAACTCAAAAGTGGCTTACCGTCATCGCTATAGCTAGCGTGCGCTGGAAGTTGCCCCTTTGTGTCGTGGTAGTTATGCATGGCAAGCATTATATTCCTAAGTTCATTGATTGACGTATTCCGCCGGGCCGCCTCGCGCGCGGCCTGCACCGCCGGCAGCAGCAGCGCCACGAGAAAGCCAATCACCGCGATTTTCTGCAACTGCGCTACGCTGGGGTTCGGGTTATCGGGGTCGGCCGGGAAGAACGTGAGCTTGTTGCCATCGACAACCGGTTTCAGAGCTTCCATCGTGGCGTCGGTTCGCCGCGCGCTGTAGGCCATCAATGCCTGCTCGACGGGATCGTCCGACATCTGCTGGGCCATGCCGACGGCCATTTGCTGCCGGACCTCGGCCATGCCTTCGTCGATCAGTGCCGCGAGCGCTTCGGCCGCTTGTTCATCGTTGCCGTAGACGTTCAACAAAGGCGGTTCGGATTTCGAGATGTTGAATGCAAACTCGGCCGACCGAATCAGGTCGAGCGCACCAAGGTATTTCTGAAACTGCGGTGGTATCTGGGCCGCTTGTTCGGCTAGCGCCGCGTCAATCAGTGGGCGCAGCGATTTCAAGTCCACCGCCATATAGAGGTCGTCCGTCGCGGGGCGGTTCTTGACTTCGTCGATGAGCGGTCCGGTAGCTGGCTCGTTCGCTTGTTGGAGCAGCTTTTGCAGCATCGGCTCCGGGGCCGCGATCAAAGTCGTTTCATCGTGAAGGTAAAAGCTGGGGTTGTGTGTGCGGCTCTTAAGATACAACTTACCGTTTAGCTCAGCTGGTTCCGTATGCTCCGTAAGTTCGGACGAGATTCCCGATAGATCAAATGGCTTACTGAATTTGAAGATCGTCGCGAGTAATGGCTCGTCCTCGTCGCTCTTTGGATGGCCGACAAATGTAATCGATTCGATATCAGCCGCGCCGACGCTGAGGTACTTCTTCGCGGCGGCATCGAAGATTTCCAGCGGCAAAAGTTCCGCCCCCTCGGCGGTGAGCACCTGCCGCAGTCGCAAATAACCCACGGCGACGGTCTCGGGCGTGAGCCAAGTCGTATCGAGCGTTTCGGGCTTGGCGCTGGGCCGATCGGGCTTCTGGGCCTGCACGGCCGTCAGCGGGGAGAGCAACATCGCCCAGGCGAGGATTACGCGCAGGGACCAACCAGGCGGGCGGAGCGAGGGAGCGTGCATGAGGAACTCCGGGCTTGAGCATTACTAGTTCGGCGGACGACGGCAACCGATATGGTAGGTTCCGCAAGGGCGTGCCGTCAAACAGTTCCGGGCGCGCCGCCACCGAAATCGTTGGCCCATTCGCCGCAGTACCGCCATTGTGGTAAATTGAGCAGGCGTAGTCGCTAAGGGAATTCGCTCACCATTTGATAGTCTTGCCATGGAAGAAGACGCTCTTTCTCGTCCGCGGCGGATGAACCACAGTTTTCGCCGCGCGGCGATTTTGTTTGCCGGCGGTCCGGCCCCGGGGGCCAATGCGGTCATTTCCGCCGCGGCCGTCTCGTTTCTGCGTAACGACATCGAGATCGTCGGCATTAAGTACGGCTACTCGGCGCTTGCCAACTACAAGCCCGACCAGCCGCTGGAGCAGGGCAAAGACTACGTGATGATCGATCATAAAATGCTCGGCCGGACTCGCAGCCGGACGGGCATCATGATCGGCACCGCCCGCACCAACCCGGGCAAGCTGGTGTCCAGTCCGGCGCACTTTGACGACCCCGAGCGGGTCGCGCCGCTGCGGGCGGTGTACGACGGACTGCGCTCCCTGGGAGTCGATGCGCTGATCTCGATTGGCGGCGACGACACACTCAAGACGGCCAACAAGTTCAAGATGTTCCAAGAACGTCTGCCCGCTAGTGAGCCGCGAATTCCGATCGTTCATCTGCCCAAGACGATCGACAACGATTACCGAGGCATCGATTTTACGTTCGGTTACTTCACGGCGGTCGATTTTTTGGCCCGCGAGGTCCGCAATCTCTTGGCCGACGCCGAGGCGAACCGCAGCTACTTCCTGTGCGAATCGATGGGCCGCAGCGCCGGTTGGCTCGCCTACGGCGTGGCGATTGCCGGCGAGGCGAGCCTCGTGATCAGCGTCGAGGACATCATCGGCCGCTTTCGCGACGAAGAAGAGGTAACCGATCCAGCGACTGGCGAGTTGCGCCTTCGGCCCGTGATGAAGCTCGAACAAGTGGTCCGCCGGATCGTGCTGACGATCACCGCCCGCGAGCGTGAAGGCAAAGAATACGGCGTGATCGTCATGGCCGAGGGCTTGGCGGAGTACCTCCCGCAAAAGTACGTCGAAGGCGTGAGCCGCGACGAGCATGGGCACATCAATATCGCCGCGGTGAAGCTCCACGAGATTTTCGCCAAGGCGATCAGCGCCGAATATACCCGGCAGACGGGCAACAAGCGCAAGATTACGCCGCTGCAACTCGGCTACGAAGCGCGCTGTGCGATCCCCCATGCATTCGACGCGATGCTCGGCAGCCAGCTTGGCGTCGGGGCGTACCGGGCACTCGTGGAAAATGGTCTCGACGGCGTGATGATCTCCTGCTCCGGGCAGTTGCAGCTTGAGTATGTGCCCTTTGCGGAACTGGTCGATCCCGAAACGCTGGTCACGGTGGTACGCTACGTCGAACCCGACAGCGACTTCCACAAGCTGACGAGGTTTCTGGAGACGTATGTGAACGAAGAGGATCTGGCGCGGTGAAAATTCCGGGTGGCACGCCCTGCGTGTTTGCGAAGGGCATGGTGCGACTCGTATTAGCTTCCCCACGCCCTTCGCGGACTCAGGGCGTGCCACCCACTTAGAACACACCTCCCAATATGTCGTTCCCCCATCCATTCTACCGCTGGCGTCCGCACCCTTGGCATGGTCTGGAGACCGGGCCGAATCCGCCGCAGCTCGTTCATGCGTATATCGAGCTTACGCCCTACGATCGCGTGAAATACGAAATCGATAAGAAGACCGGCTACCTGGTCGTCGATCGGCCGAACCTTACGTCCTCCTCGGCGCCGACGCTTTACGGTTTTATCCCCCGCACGTTTTGCGGAAAGCGGGTCGGCAACATGATGCCGCCGGCCGTTAAGGGCGATGGCGATCCGCTCGACATCTGCGTGCTGAGCGAGCGGATGATTTCTAACTCCGAGATTGTGCTCAAGGCCCGGGTGGTCGGCGGATTGCCGATGCTCGATAACGGCGAAGCGGACGACAAGATCATTGCCATTCTCGAACGCGACAGCATGTGGGGCAGCGTACAGGATATTTCCGAACTTCCGGTCGCGCTCGTCGATCGGCTGCGGCACTACTTCGCCACCTACAAGTCGCTCAACCTCGAAGACATGAACGTAAAGGTCGACAAAATGTACGGCCGAGAGCACGCGTTCGAGGTGGTGCAAGCCGCGATGGCGGATTATGTGGAAGAGTTTGGGGAGTGAGGCAGTCTTTCGCGTAGCTGATTTTGCAAGAATTCAGGAACCCGAAATTGGTTGAATTCTTGCGGCGAATACAGCTACGGTGTCGCTGCTAACTGCCGAGCGTCCCTTTTGTGCTGGGCACGCCGGGCATGCGGGCATCGTGCTCAGCGGCCATGCGCAGCGCTCGGGCCGCGCCCTTGAAGATCGCCTCGGCGATGTGGTGGCTGTTGCGGCCGTGGTGCAGCACGACGTGCAGATTGCACAGCGCGTTGGCGGCAACCGCTTGCCAGAAATCTTCCACCAATTCAGTGTCAAAGTCGCCGATCTTTGACGCAGGAATTGGCGCCTGGAACACGAGGTAATAGCGGCCGCTCAAGTCGAGCGCGACGGTCACGAGGGTTTCTTCCATCGGCAACGTGAAGTGCCCGTAGCGGCGGATGCCGGCCTTGTCGCCGAGTGCCTGGCGGATTGCTTGGCCCAGGCAGATGCCGACGTCTTCCACCGTGTGGTGCGCGTCAACTTGCAGATCGCCTTGAGCGTGAACTTTTAGATCAAGCGCTCCGTGCTTCGCGAATAGCGTAAGCATGTGATCGAGAAACCCAACTCCGGTTTCGATGTCGGCATTGCCCGAGCCGTCTAAGTCCAGCTCAAGCTGGACATGGGTCTCGTTCGTCTTACGGTCGATGGTTGCGGTGCGAGGCATGGCGACGGCCGGTTTTGGGGTGCCACTGGCTTTGCCAGCGAATTCGCTGGCCGAGCCAGTGGCACCCGAGCGCGCGGAGAATTCCCTGAGATATCGTACCAGTTTAGAAAGAGCAGACGGGCGCAGAACCGGTTGGATCAAACCAATCGACCGGTCGTGCGACCGCCGCGGGCGGCACAACCGATAGAGACACGCTCTGGAAAGGCGAAGTTCGACAGGTAGGTCCGGCTGTGCCTGACGAGTGTTAAGTTACGGCGTCCAACGAAGCGTATCGTCAGGCACAGCCTGACCTACGGTTCACGCCCAATCGAGGCCGGTTTCGTGCTTTACGCGGGACTCGAATTCGCCGATCAGGCCGCCGATCACGTCCCAGCCTTCCGAGCGGCGGACCTCGATGTCGCCCTGGCGGTTGATACGCACGATCGTATCGGACTTCACCCCCGCCTCATCGAGGTTATCGTGATGAAGCTCATCCTCCGCGATGATCCGGTCGAGCATGGCGCCCGTCATTTCAATAAACGACACTGGTCGGTTTCCTTGTTTTTCTGGCACTATTCTTCCGCGCGCCGTTCGCCACGGTCGGGTTTGATTCTAGCGGATGAGACCGATTCCGCCAGCGAACTCTTGCCAAGGCGGCACCGTTTTTGCTCTTTCCCGCAGCGGTTCGCACCTTTTCACCCGGAGGATACCTGAAATGACCTGCGCGCCTGCCCGAATTTCGCTGTTGGTGCTCGTTTTAGCTACGTCCGTCGTGAGTTACGCCCTCGCCCAACGGACCCAAGAACGGTCCGTCAGTGAGGCGACCGAGGAGGCCGTTGGTCGAGCCACCAGTCCGCCCGCCGAGCAACCACCCAATGTGCAAGATTTCTTGGGTGAGTACAAAGTTCGTGGCACGGGCGCTCCCGGCGGCACGACCTATTTCCTGGTTGTCGATGGCGCGACTTTCAAGGAGGCCATGGAAAAGGATGTGCAGGCCAGGCCGGGTGTGATGGATACGCAGCGGAAGTTGCTCGAAACGCGGTACGACTTGGCCGACAAGCCTGCGCCGGGCGTCGCCATGTCGGGCGGCAAGCCGGTGCAGCAGGGGGTGCGGGTAAAGCTGCCGGAAGGCGTAACGTGGGAAAAACTTGCCGGCATGACTGCGGAGCAAATCCGCGAGGAGAAGCTTCTTCCGCCGGGCTTTCTGCCGCTGCCGCACGTGAAGCACGAGCAAGGCGGTATGGTTTTCCCGGCGACGCAGATTGAGTCGATGCAAAAGCTCGAAGCCCGGGATCTCGAACGGTTCGACGTCGATACCGACATCCCCGAACACTTCCAACCGGAGTTCCCGCCGCCGATTTTCTTAACGAGCCGGCCCGACTTGGGCGACGTGTCGCAAGGCAAGGTGCTGAGCATCAAGAACTATTTTGCGATTCTCGATGGCATCCTGACACCCGTGCAGATGGACGGATTGCGGCAGTTGCTCACACCCTTCCCGCAGCAGCAGTTTAACCAAACGCACGACCGAAAAACGGTCGAAGCGGGCCTAGGAGTGACGTGCCTCGATTGCCACACCAACGGCCATACGAATTCGGCATTCCACCTGACGCCCGACGTGCGGCCGCAGATCGCCCGCTTCCGCCTCGACACGCCGAGCCTACGGGGGATGTTTAACCAGCAGATTCACGGTTCGAAGCGTTCGCTGCGATCCATTGAAGATTTCACCGAGTTCGAGCAGCGGACGGCGTATTTCGACGGCGATCAGGTGACCGCTGCCAAGAAGGGCGTGAACGAACCAGACCGCGCGACGCAGGTTTCGCTGATGGCCCAGATGCAGACCATGTTCGATTTCCCGCCCGCGCCCAAGCTGCTCATCACGGGCAAGCTCGATCCTAAGCTTGCCACGCGCGAGGAAATAAAAGGACAGGAACTGTTCTTCGGCAAGGCCCAATGTTCGGTGTGCCATCCAGCGCCCTTTTACCTCGACGACAAGATGCACGACCTGAAGCTGGAGCGGTTTTTCGCGGAGCATGTGTCGAACAATCACTTGATGAAAGCCGATGGTCCGATCAAGACGTTCTCATTACGGGGCATCAAAGACTCGCCGCCCTACATGCACGATGGCCGGCTGATGACGCTCGAAGACACCGTCGAGTTCTTTAACCTGGTGCAGGAGCTAAAGCTCAACGCCGAGGAGAAGAAAGCGTTGGTGGCTTTCTTGCTGCAGTTGTAGCAAAGTGGACGAGTCTCTCCGAGACTCGAATCGCGTCTCGGAGAGACGCGACCACAGGCCAGTCCTAGAGTCGCCACTCGGGTGCCGCCGCGCGGACGCGTTCCGTTAGCGCCAACAGCGTGGGCACATCCAGTTGCTCGGTGCGGGTGTCGGTCTGGAAGTTCATTTCCGCTAAGATCGCGTCGACCTGCTCTTTCGAGAGATGCTGTTTCAGCGCGGAAAGGACGTTCGCCCGCAGGTATTTGCGCCGGTGGAAGAAGATGGCGCGAATGAACTGGTGAAAATACTCGAGGTCTGGAATCGCGGCGCGTTTTTTCGGATCGATTACCAGTTTCACAATCGCCGAGTTTACCTTAGGCATGGGCCAAAACACCGACGGCGGCATTACTCGCACGATCTCCGCGGCGCATTGGCTCTGCATCCAGACGCTGAGCGCCCCGTAGTCTTTGGTCCACGGCTGGGCTACGATCCGGTCGGCCAATTCCTTCTGAATCGTGGCGACCATCAGGTGCGGCACGTGCTCGGTGAGCAACAAATTGGAGAGAACCGGCGTTGCGATGTTGTAAGGCAGATTGGCGACGAGCTTCAGCCGCCGCCCCGGCGCGGCGGAGAGTGCCGCGCCGACCGCTTCCATAACCCGCGGATCGAATAGGTTCTTGTTCTTCAGCGCGTCGAAGCGGAGCATTGTCACGTTGTCGAACCGCAGTAGCTCTTCGCTGGCCAGCTCGAACAAATGGGCGTCGATCTCGACCGTCACCACCGCGGCGGCGCGCTCGGCCATCATCGCCGTGAGCGAACCAGTGCCCGTGCCGACTTCCAGCACGACGTCGTGCTCGCCAAGTTCCGCCGATGCGACGAGCAATTCGACAAGATTCAGGTCGATGAGAAAATTTTGGCCATGCCGCGACGCCGGTTCGAGCCCAATCTCGCGAAACCGCTGCATCAGAAAGGTCTTGGTTTGGCGGATCATGGTTTCGTGCCGCCCAACTGCCGCTCGACGTACTTGGCCAACACATCGGTCTCAATATTCACTCGATCCCCTGCACGCCGCGTGCCGAGCGTTGTCATCGCCAGGGTGTGGGGAATGAGCGCTACGCTGAACCGTTCTGCTTCCACTTCAACGACCGTAAGACTGACGCCATCGACGACCACGGATCCCTTGCTGGCAATCTGGCGCATTAGTATCGCAGGTACCCGAAACCACATGGTAGACCACTCGGCGTCGTCGCGCCGCTCGTCAAGCGTGCCGACCGCGTCGATGTGCCCCGAGACGTAGTGGCCGCCCAACTGGTCGCCGACGCGGAGCGACGTTTCCAAATTGACGCGCGAACCGGGCCGCAACTCGCCCAGATTCGTTCGCGATAGAGTTTCCTCACCAGCTTGGAAGGAAATCTTCTCGTCGCCGATCGCGACTACCGTCAAGCAGCACCCATTCACGGCCACGCTGTCGCCTACAGTCGCCTTGGCTGCAATGTTCGGATCACGCACCACGAGCCGCACGCCTGGGCCTTCCGGCTCTACATTCGTAACTTCCGCGAGACTTTGCACGAGGCCAGTAAACATGCCGCCGCATTTTCTCCCTCTGGCTGATAGCTGACGGCTAAAAAGCTAAGAGCTTTTCAAAACAACGGTTCCTGCTGCGTCTGGCGGTGCCACGCCAGATTCCACAGGTAACGGCAGGGTGGACCTAGCACAAATATCACACAGACGATGGGAAGGGCGTAAGCGCGGACGATCAGCAGCGCCATCAGCGAAAAGACGACCGCCACGACGTGCGCAAAGCTTCGCTGGCCGCGGAGAACCTGCGTCACGATGTGCGGGTACGGGAATCGCGAGACCATCAGTAAAGCCAGCAGCAGTGCGAATGGGGGCAGCAACCGTTGCAGCCAATAATCGAATTGTTCGTATCGTTCAAAATTGATTTCGTTGCGTAGAGAGTAGGAAAGCACGGCGAAACTGGCAATCACCGCCGCGGCGGCCGGAGCGGGCAGGCCGACGAAGACCGTGTGATCATCGACCTCGTCATCGAGTTCGACATTGTAGCGGGCAAGTCGCAGTACCGCGCAGCCGGCGAACAAGGCGGCAATGCTCCACACCGCTTCCTTGTGGACGCTCGTAAACTGCGGGCACATCTTCACCAGCAGGATCGCCGGCGCCACGCCGAACGAGACCGCATCACACAGGCTGTCGAGCTGCGCGCCGAAATCGCTCGTGACGCGCGTAAGTCGGGCGACCTGGCCATCGAACGTGTCGAACAGCATCGCCAAAAAAATCAGCCCGCCCGCGAGGACTAGATTGTGGGTCGGATCGGTGCTGCGAATGAGTTGCCGCACCGATTCCAATTCGGGCGAGCGGACGAACTCTACAATATCAGCGCCGGTGATTCGCGACACCACCACGATCGCAAAGAACCCACACACGAGGTTCCCCAGCGTGAACAGCGTCGGCAAGACGGCAACGGCGCGAATTGGCTTCATCGTTGGAAATTCTGACTCCAGTTGTGGCACGGTCTCCCGACCGTGTCACGGCAACGACCGTAGGTCTCCCAGCTTCCGGCATCGGAGACCTGCGGTCGCATGCGGTGCGGGGTCGGGAGACCCGCGCACAACTTACTTGTGCCGTGCGATGATTGTTCGTCCGGCTTGGATTCTATCGCCCGGTTGGACGGTTACTTCGACATCGGCGGGCACAATCAACTCAGTCCGGGAGCCGAGCTTGATCATACCAAATTTGTGGCCGCGACTGACAGCCTCGCCGGGCCGTAGGTTGCAGACGATTCGCCGGGCGAACAGGCCGGAAATCTGCCGCACGGCGAATCTTCGGCTCGGTTCTTCTTCGTCCTCAAAGCCGATCCACATGAACTCGTTGAGGATTGTGCTTTGAGGATTGATCGCGTTGAGAAATTGACCGGGCTTGTAATGCATGTCCGCCACCCGCCCAGCGCGGGGCGCACGGTTGATGTGAACGTTAAAGATTGACAGAAAGACGCCGATCCGAATCGCCGGTCCGTCGAGAAAATCATAGTGCTCCAGCCGCGTAATCTCGGCGATCGTGCCATCGGCCGGCGCGAGATAGACGCCCGGCTCCTCCGGCACGCGGCGGGGCGGGTCGCGGAAAAACCATACCACCAGTACCAACACAACGCCCGGCACAACCGCTAGCCATCGCCACCAGCCGCCCGCGAGGGCCAGCGCAACCGTCGCCGCCAATAGCGGCCAGCCCATGATCTGTAGTTCCGCCAGCCCCCAGCGTGCAAACGGCAGCTTTTCGCGCCAGCGAAACGGTTCGTCATCCGGCAGCCAGTGGGCCGTGCATTGATTCGCACAATACTTCAAATCGCGTGGATCGAGAACTTCGTGGGGCGCTCCCGTCACATCGCCGCGGCGTAGCAACTCCATCCGCGCGACATAAGAGGGCCGAAAGTGCTTAAGATACCAGCGCCGCCATCGGCCCCACGCAAGTTCCAACCGATAACATACGCCGCCACCTGGCTGCACGGAGCGGATGTTATCGGGAAGGCCGGAAGGCATTGCGGATTGCGGATTGCGGATTGCGGATTGCGGATTGCGAGAGTCGCAACGCGACTTCTTCACACTGCCCTCTGCCTGCTGCCCTCCGCCTACTGCAACACGGGACAGGCATCGAACCAGTGACGACCTTGTTGTACCATCCATTCGGCACTTTCCTCAGGCCCCCAGCCGTCGGGTTCGTAAATCCACAGCGGGGGGCGATTCCCTTGCTCCCACGCCTTGAGGATCGGGTCGCAGATTGACCAGGCGCATTCCACTTCGTCGGCGCGAGCGAAAAGGCTGGCGTCGCCTTCGATTGCATCGAGCAATAGCCGCTCGTAAGCCTCGGGAATGGAACCTTGGAACTCTCGGCGATAGCTGAAGTCCAAATCGGTTTGCCGCATCTTCATGCCGGCGTCGGGAACCTTGGTTTGGAAGTGAAGCTGAATTCCCTCGGCCGGCTGCACTTGAATCACGAGGCGGTTCGACTCCGTCGCATTTCGCGGCCCGTCGGGAAACAGCATGTGAGGCGGTTCCCGGAACTGGACCACGATCTGCGTCGTGCGGCACGACATCGCCTTGCCGCTCCGCAAATAAAACGGCACGCCCTGCCAGCGCCAATTATCGACCCACAGCTTCACCGCCGAAAATGTCGCCGTTTGGCTCGCCGGCGCGACGCCCGGCGTCGTTGCGTAGCCGCGATACTGTCCGCGGACTGTGTTGCGATGCACTTGCTCGGCCCGCATCGGGCGAATCGCCTCCAGCACCTTCACCTTCTCGTCGCGCACGGGATCGGCTCGGTAGCGCACCGGAGCTTCCATCGCGGTTACCATCATAAGCTGCAGAAGGTGATTCTGAACCATGTCGCGAATCACGCCGGCGTTGTCGTAATACGCGGCGCGTTTGCCGACTTCGACTTCTTCGGCCACGGTGATCTGCACGTGATCGACGTAGTTTCGATTCCACAGCGGCTCGAAGATCGTGTTGCCGAACCGCAAGACGAGCAGGTTCTGGACCGTCTCCTTGCCGAGATAGTGATCGATGCGGTAAACCTGGCGCTCTTTGAAAACCTCGTGGATAAAGATATTGAGGCGCCGCGCCGATTCTAAATCGGTGCCGAACGGTTTCTCGACGATCACCCGCCGCTCGCTGCCGTCCGTTTCACGGGCCAGCCCCGCGCGGCCAAGCTCCGCGATCGCCGATTCGTAGAACTCCGGCGCCGTGGCGAGATAGTACAGCCGAACGCTCGGCTCGTGATGTTCGAGTTCGTCGAGGAACGTCGCGAGTCTGTCGAAGTCAGCCGGCTCGCCAATGTCGCCGGGTTGGTAGAACAACCGCGGTGCAAACTCGGCCCACCGATCGGCGTGGAAGTGGTGTCCCACGTGCTTTGCGGTGGACTGTGCGAGTTGCTTCCGCCACTCATCGTGCGAGAACCGGGTGCGGGAGAAACCGACCACTCGCGTGTCACGCGGCAACCGACCCTTGCGGGCGAGTTGGTAGAGCGCGGGGATCAATTTCCGGCTGGTGAGATCGCCCGACGCGCCAAAGATAACAATCGTGTGAGGCATTGAGGGATCACAATCTTAGCCGCGTTCGCTTGCGACGCGATTTCCGGAAGCGCGTCGTAAGCGAACGCGGCTAACGGACAGTCATCAGATCGTCATTGCGGTGAAGCCGCCGTCGACGTACACGGCTTCGCCGGTCATAAAACTTCCCGCCACTGGCGCGAGGAGCAACAGTGCCGCTCCCACAAGCTCTTCAGGATCGCCAAAGCGGTGCATGGGCGTGTGGCGCATGATACTGGCGGTGCGCGTCTCGTCGAGGATGCGACGATTCTGCTCGGCTGGGAAAAACCCGGGGCACAGGCAGTTCACGCGGACTTTGTGTGGTGCCAATTCGCGGGCCAGATTCTGCGTCAAGCTCAGCACCGCCGCCTTCGTCGCCGAGTAAGTAAACACCCGCGACAACGGCCGATAGGACGTCACGCTGCCGATGTTCAGGATCGCCCCGCCACCTGCTTCGACCAAGTGCTTGCCGAAAATCTGGCAGCCCAAGTGAGTCGCGAAAAGATTTCCCCGGACAATGCGATCGAATTCTTCGTCCTCGATGTCGAAGTAGGGTGTCGGTGAATTCACGCCGGCGCAATTCACCACCGCGTGGATCCGTCCGAAGGTCTCGACATTGTCGTTGAGCAATGCCTGCATGGAGTTTCGGTCGCCGGCATCGACTTCGGCAAACGAGGCCTTTCCGCCGGCGGCGTCGATCGCATCCACGCGTGCCTCCCCCCGCTCGCGACTGCGACCGGCGACAACGACATGTGCCCCGGCCTGGGCCAAACCGTCCGCAAGCGCGCCGCCCAGTACACCCGTGCCGCCGATGACGACGACAACTTGGTGATCGAGACTGAACAAGCGTTGGAGATAACTGGCGCTCATGGTAGATAATTCGCGTCCTGTTTACAAATACGCGCTCCGCTCCGTAGGAACTTCGCGTCGCGGCTAACCGGTTGGTTCGCGGCGCTCGCGGATCCAATCGGTGTGGAATGCGCCCGATTGATCGACGCGCTCGTAGGTGTGGGCGCCGAAGTAATCGCGTTGCGCTTGGAGCAAGTTGGCCGGCAAGCGCTCGCTACGGTACCCGTCGTAATAGGCGAGTGCCGTCGCAAATGCCGGCACGGGGATTCCAAGCTGTGCGGCCGTGGCGACTACGTGCCGCCAGGAGTCCTGTGCGTCGGCGACGGCCTTGCGGAAATACGGGGCCAGCAGCAAATTCTCCAATTCCGGCTTCGCGTCGAAGGCCTCCTTAATGCGGTCGAGGAATACCGCCCGAATGATGCAACCGCCACGCCACAACAATGCGCAATCGCCTAAATTCAGCGGCCAATCGTGCTCCTCGGCCGCCGCACGAAGCTGCACAAAGCCTTGGGCGTAGCTCACGATCTTCGAAGCGTAGAGCGCCTGGCGAATCTGCTCGACGAACTTCTCGCGGGGGCCGTCGTACTTCGATCGAGGTCCAGCAAGCACTTTGCTCGCGCGGACGCGGGCATCTTTCATAGCAGACAGCGAGCGAGCGTAAACGGCCTCAGTCACGAGCGTGCTCGGCACGCCCAAATCGAGCGCAAGCTGGCTCATCCATTTGCCGGTCCCCTTGGCACCGGCCCGGTCGAGAATCTGGTCCACCAGATAATTGCCTGTTTCCGGATCCTTCACACTGAAGATGTCGCGGGTAATCTCGATCAGGTAGCTGTCGAGCTCGCCGCGATTCCAGTCCGCAAACACGTCGTACTGTTCGTCGTTGGTCAGCCCCAACGCGTTCTTGAGCATCCAGTAGGCTTCGCAGATAAGCTGCATGTCGCCGTACTCGATGCCGTTGTGGACCATCTTCACATAGTGCCCCGCGCCCCGCGGGCCGACCCACTCGCAGCAGGGGATGTCGTTCTTCGGTCCGACCTTGGCGGCGATCGCCTGGAAGATTGGCCGCACTTCGGGCCAAGCCGCTTCGCTGCCGCCGGGCATGATGCTCGGACCTTTGAGCGCCCCTTCCTCTCCGCCGGAAACGCCTGTTCCGATGTAGAGAAGCCCCTTTTCTTCGACATATTTGGTGCGCCGCTCCGTATCGGCGTAGTAAGTATTTCCGCCGTCGATGATGATGTCGCCCTTCGATAGCAATGGCACGAGCGCTTCGATCGTCTGATCGACCGGCGGCCCGGCCTTGATCATCAGCATCACCTTGCGCGGAACCTTCAGCGCCTTTACCAGTTCTTCGAGTGAATAGCATCCGACGAACTTCTTGCCCTTGGCCGGGCCGGCAATGAAATCATCCACGACGTCCGTCGTGCGGTTGAACACTGCCACGCGGTACCCGCGGCTTTCGATGTTCAGAGCGAGGTTCTCGCCCATTACCGCCAGGCCCACCAGGCCGATGTCACATGCTTCGGTCACAACGTTCCTCGACTGCTAGCCACGCGAAAAAACCGCAAACCAACACCGACAATCATCGGAAAGCGGCCCGCCAGGGTCAATGGTCCGAACCATCGTTGAACGATTGCGGCGGATGCATTATTCTGTGGGTGCAATACGCATGTAGGTCAGGCTCTGCCTGACACAGGGTTATCGGGAAGTGTCAGGCTACGAGGAGTATTCATGGCCGGTCTGAGTATTCGTAACGCAGAAACTTCGCAAGTCGATCTTCTCGCGCTGGGCGCCTTGGTTCACCGGCTCGACCCGGGCGTGATTCCGTTTCGCCGGGCGAGGTCGTTTGATATTCACGTCTCGGGCGGCGAGTACAACGTCGCGGCAAATTTGGCAGCTTGCTTTGGCCAGCGCACTGCCGTCGCGACCGCAATGGTCAACTACGGCATCGGCGAGCTAGTGCAGGCTCGGGTGCGCGAGATGGGCGTTGCGCCGATTTACAAGTGGTTCGAGCACGACGGAGTGCGGGGGCCGAATATCGCCACCGTTTACAGCGACCGCGGCTGCGGCGTCCGGCCGCCGGTGGTGTTTTACAATCGCAGCAACGAAGCTGCCGGCCTGCTCAAACCGGGCGACTTCGATTGGGAGTACGTGTTTTCCCGCGGCGTGCGGTGGTTCCACTCCGGCGGAATCTTTTCGGCGCTGAGCGAGACGACCTCCGAGGTGATCATCGAAGCGATGCAAGCCGCGAAAGCCGCAGGCGCCATCATTTCCTACGATTTGAACTATCGCGCCAAACTCTGGTCCACGATCGGTGGTCAGGACCGCGGTCGCAAGATGAACCGCCGCATTGTCGAGAACGTCGATGTGCTGATCGGCAATGAAGAAGACCTGCAAATGTCACTGGGCGTGGCTGGACCGCAGGTCGAAAAGAGCGCTTCAAAGCTCGACCCCGAGAAGTTCTTCGGAATGATCGACGCTGTGCGCGAGCAGTTTCCGAGCGTGAAGGCCGTGGCCACCACGCTCCGCGAAGTCCATTCGACCTATCGTCATACCTGGGGCGCGGTGCTGTGGCTGGATGGCGAGCGCTTCGTCACGCCGACAATGGAACTCGACGTTCACGACCGCATCGGCGGCGGCGATGGGTTCGCATCGGGTCTCATCTACGGCCTGCTATCGGGACGCAAACCCGAAGAATCGCTCCGGCTGGGCTGGGCTCACGGGGCGCTGATAACTACGTTCCCCGGCGACGTGTCGATGGCTTCGCTGGCCGAAGTGGAAGCGCTGGCGAAGGGCGGCTCGGCGCGGGTGCAGCGATGATTTGAGTCCGCAGATGTCGCAGATTCGCGCAGATATTCAATGGATCAATTCACGCCGGGTGCCACTGGCTGTGCCAGTGCAATTCACTGGCAGAGCCAGTGGCACCCACCAATTCGTGGTCGAACCACTACGCAATCTCGCAAGATGGAAACAAACGACGATGATACATGAACATGACCGAGTGGTGCTTACTTCATCCGTCCCCTCGGAAGGTCTCGAAGCTGGCGACGTCGGCGCGGTCGTACATGTTTACCGCGGCGGGATGGCCTACGAGGTCGAGTTCGTCGCGCTTGATGGCAATACGAGAGCCGTGGTAACGCTCGAATCGGCTCAGGTGCGTCCAGTCACGGGGCGCGACATGACGCACGCAAGAGAGATTCAGGCGGTATAGTTAACTAAGGTGCCACGCTATGCGAACAATTCCATCGCCGGTTTTCCTTTGCCGTCTTCGGTGACGTAGAACGGCCGCTTTTCGACGAGGAAGCTCGTGTCGGGCGCGATGCCCATTGCGGTTAGGATTGTCGCGTGCATGTCGGAGACGCCGATCGGGTTTTTGAGTGGCAGCAGGGGGCGCTCATCGGCCGTGTCACCGTAGAGGAAGCCGCGTTTCATGCCGCCACCCCACAGCACGACAGTGCTCGCGCCAGTGAAGTGGCGGTGCAGGCCGTAATGAATCATCTGTTCCATGTGGTCGGCCTTGGCCCGTGATTGGTCCTTCGCGACGCTGCCGGGCACGCCTTCGATCATCATGTCGCGGCTGAACTCCGTGGCTAGGACGACGAGGGTTCGATCGAGTAGCCCGCGCGTCTCAAGGTCCAGAATCAATTGAGCAATCGGCCGGTCGATCACCTGCTTCATGCGTTGAGCGGTCTCGTGGCCGTTCTCGTGGGTGTCCCAGGTTTCGAAAGGAACGTACTCGGTCGTGACTTCGATGAACCGCGCTCCGGATTCGACGAGTCGCCGCGCTAGCAGGCAACCTTGGCCGAAGCGGCTGTCGCCGTAGGCCTCGCGGCTTTGCTGCGTTTCTAGCTCCAGATCGAATGCCGTTCGCTCCGGCGAGCTGAGCAGCCGATAAGCGTTCTCTAGCGAGCGGGTCATCGATTCTTGGTGGTAATCGCTGGCTTGTTGCCCTGCGGGACTGGCCGCCACCAGTTCGCGGTACTTTTTGTAGCGGGATTCGAACCGCTCGGGCGTCATCCCCTTGGGGGGCCTGACGGCGGCGACTGCTTCTTGCGGATAGGGAATCAGGAATGGCCCATACTCGCTGCCCAAGAACCCGGCGGTGTGAAACGCCTTGAGTTCCTCTTTTTCGCCAACCCCTTCCAGCCGCTGGCCAATGTCGATAAAGGCCGGAATCACCGGGTTCCGCGGCCCCAGCACCCGCGAAATCCACGCGCCAATGTGGGGCGCCGCCACCGTCTGCGGCGGGACATAGCCGGTATGCCAGTGATACTGATGCCGCGAATGAAGGATGCTCCCCAGATCGGGCAGCACGTGCGTGCGAATCAGCGTGCCACGGTCCATTACTTTTGCGACGTTCTCCAATCCCTGCGACAGCTTGATGTTATCGACCGAGGAATCAATCGCTGGAAACGTGCTGATGATTTTTTCCGCGGCGAGGCCAACCTTAAACGGCTCGTAGCGTTTGGGATCAAATGTCTCCGGCCCCGCCATTCCGCCCGCCATCCACAACAAGATGCACGCATCAGCGGTCGGCTTCGGTGCAACGCTCGCGGTGTTAGCGGTTGCCAACCGGGGCGCGCCCATACCGAGTGTCGCCAGCGACGCGGCACTCATCTGACGCAGGAATTCGCGACGGGTTTCCGTGGAAGAAGTCATGGTAATTGGTGATTGGTAGAGAAATTGATGGGTTGGCGAATTGCTAATTGCTGGCCACTGGCCACTATCCACTGGCCACTTACATTTCATCGAATCAACTGGAACTCCGGCAGCATAAACACCGACCACAGGACATCGGCCAGTCCGTCGTCGGTTATTGGCGATCCACAAAGCTGAATGCATAACTCACGCTCCGGCGGCGTTGGAGCGCGGCTCAGCGCGCTTCGGTAGACATGGTCGATCATCCGCTCCGCGTCCCAGTCGGGATGCTCTTTTCGCAGATTGGCGGCGCCCTGGCTTGCTAGTTCGGCCAAAATCTCGCCATTGCTCAAATCAAGCGCTTCCAGCGTCGTGAGTTGGTCGGGGCGAGTCGTCACCACTTGTTCGCGATTTGGCCGGCCAAGGCTCCGCATGAGCAGATTCGCGGTCACCAACGAGGCCCGCACCGTCGGTCCCTGTTTCGACTTTGACACCAATTGTTCGATCGCCTTGTGGGGGTCGTTGGGACCGGTGCCGGTGATCTGCCAAATGGCGTCCATGAACTGCTCGGCGGTCAGCCGCCGGGCAATCGGCCCCGTGTAGACGAATTCGCCAGCGATCGGTTCCTCTTCGAGCACCGCCGATTGTGATTGGTAGGCCCTCGATGTTGCGACGTGTGCCAGCAGTTGCTTGAGGTCGTAATCGTGATCGGCCAAAAAGCACGCCAGGTAATCGAGCAGATCGGCGTTCCACGGCGGACTGCCCATTGAATCGACGGGATGCACCAGGCCGCGGCCCATCAGCCGATCCCACAGGCGGTTGACCATCGTCCGCGTCAGCCGGCCGTTGTCCTCGTGCGTCAACAAATCGGCAAGCTGGGCCAGCCGTTCTTCGCGCGGCGCGGCGGCATCGATCGTTCCCAGCTCGGGAAACAAGAACTTCGCATGGGCCATCTCGCCCGTGGGCTTGTCGCAACGGTGCAACTCCAGCGGCTTGTCGCTGATGATCGCGGCCATGCCATAGGAGTCGGTAAGCTTCCAGTCGTCGATGAAGCTGTCGTGGCACGACGCGCACTTTAGGTTAAGCCCCAAAAACACTTGGCCAACGTTCTGCGCGAATTGGACCTCGGGCACTTGGCTCGCGTTCACCCGGCCACGCCAAACGATGCCTTTAATAAAGCCCTCCGATTCGGGTTTTGGACTGATGAGCTGCCGCACGAATTGGTCGTAGGGCGTGTTGTCGCGCAGCGCTTGGTAGAGCCAGTGCGAGATTTGGCTGCGGCCACCGTCGATGAAACCCGTCCCTTCGTAGTCGTTTCGAAGCAGGTCGTTCCAAAACGTGAGCCAGTGCTGCGTGTAGACTTCCCGGTCTTCGAGAAGCGCGCGAACCAGGTGCTGGCGCTTCTGTGGGTCGTGGTCCTTCACAAACGCAAAAACCGCGTCGGGCGTCGGTAGCAGTCCGACGAGGTCGATTGACACCCGCCGCAGGAACACGGCATCGTCAATCGCGGCGGGGAGCGTGATGTTGTATTCGCTATAATACGCGTCGAGGAATCGATCGATCGGGTGTTCGCCGCTTGGCCCCACCGTTGGAACCTCGGGGCGGCGCGGCTTGAGTAGCGCGACGTATCGCTGTTCTTTAAACGTAAAGCCTTCCTCCCACGGCAGGTCCGCGTCAATCCAGCGGGCCACGATCGCGATCTGTTCTTCGGAAAGCGGCTCCGCTTCGGCCGGCATCCGTACATCGGGGTCGTCGCTCGACAGTCGTTCGAGCAGCGTGCTCTCGTGGCTTTTGCCCGGGATCGCAACTTCCGATTCGAGAATTGCTTCGCGGGTGTCGAGGGACAGTTCGCCCTCGTATCGACCGTTCGTGTGGCAGGTCGCGCAATGTTGCCGCAGAATGGGGAGCACGTCATGCGCAAAATCGACCGGCTCGGCTGCGACGCCAGTTCGCGACTGTGTCACCAGTACGACGCCAAGAGCGATGAGTTGAAACCATTGCCGCATGAATTACCCCGGTTAAGTCGCCAGATGCAAGGATGGACGCGTCTTCTAGTACGTCTTCTAGTAAATGTCCGCTCGACGCGGATTCTATCCGTCATTTTAGGATAGCCGGGCCGAGGGAACGACCCCGCGACGAATTTTCCGCGGGAATAGTACGAACTGGTCAAATCCCGGCACCGCTGGCGAATTCTAGATCGGCGTCGAGCTGCATCGACGCCCGGTCGCGGGCGACCGCGGCCATTTCCCGCTGTAGCGTGCGGACATTCCCGACCAGATCGTGACTTTGGCGGCTGGCGTCGACACGGACATCCACCGGCCGGCTGAAGTTGATCAAGTATCCGCCCCGATCGTAGTCGTGCTGAGCGGGTTGCACCTGGCCGTCCGCGGCGATTGCCCTCGCTAGAATGGTATACGCGCCGGGGGTCACTACTTCCCACAAAAATTCCCAGGGGGTCCAGGAATAGGGCGCCGAGGGACCGTGCAATGCCGCCCGTTGCCAGCTTGCGCCGCCATCAATGCTGACCTCGACCGCCGAGACGGCGTATTCACCCGCCCAGGCCATTCCAAAGACACCATTGCCGCCGATACCCAGCACCGCACCCTCTGCCGGCCGCACGATTTCGGATTTCACCGGCATCGGTCCGACCACCTCGGTAAACGGACCGCGGCCGGTTTGGCGGGTGATCGTGTACTTCGCGGTCTGGTAGTAACCCTGAAACGGCTCGGGAATCGCCTCGATTCGCGTGAGCCACTTTACGCTTGCTACCCCGTACCACCCGGGCACGAGAAGCCGCACAGGGTAGCCGTGGCTCGGCTCCAGCGGCTCGCCGTTCATGTGCGTCGCCAGCAGCGTATCGGGATGGAGCGCCTTCGCCGGCGGCAAGCTACGGGCGAACGACAATTCGTGACCGTGGTCGACGCCCCCATCGGCGCCATGAAAAACAATCTCCATCGTCTCCGGCTTCACGCCGACTTGATCGAGTACGTAGTGCAGCGGCACTCCCGCCCACTCGGCGTGGCCGACCGCGCCGGCCGTCCATTGCACTCCCTCGACGGTCGGCTTCAAGAACGACCGGCCATTTCCGGCACACTCGATCGTGGCGAAGATTGACCGCCGCGGCAGCGACTGAAGCTGCTCCCAAGTGAGAACTAGCTCCCGCAGCACGCAGCCTCCTACGGACAATCGCCATTGATCCAGTTCGATCTGGGGCGTCTCGAAATGGCTCCGCACAAAGAACCAGCGATTGGGCGTCACCCAGCTTTGCACTTCCGCCAGCGGGGTCTCCCGATTTTCCGGCGAAGTGCTCAGCACCTTTTGTTGGACGGGCATCGCGATGCTCCTTCGAGACTGACGAGTAATCTCACCTAAAGCAATCTACCACAACGGCACAAAGGACACGAAGGGGAGATTGAGGCCCATTGCGCGCTCCGCTCTGTCGGAACTGCGCGTCGCGGCTAACGGCTATTTGTATGGTGCGAGCGCGTCGATCCGCTGCTCGATCTGGCGCATTTGGGCGTCGAAACGTGCGTCGCCCAAGCCGCCAAAGTCGCTTAGCAGATCGGCCGATTGCAATTCCTCCGGCAGGCCGTCGATGGGGGGCACGAAATCGCGGATGGTGAAGCTGCTTGCTAGAGTCGGCAATCGCAAGCGGTTTTTTAGAACTCCTTCGGCGAATCGAATTCCCGCGCGGTCAGCCGCTAGATCGGCGAAGCTGAACCCGCTGCCGCCCTGGGCATCGAGAACTTCCTTCGTCAAGCCAGCGGCGCCGGCGGCGGCCGGACCGGAAGACGCGGCGATATATGCCGAGACGGCGAAATGCAGGGTTAAGTCTGTACGTCCGCGCACGGTGGGATCGCCCATGTTCGCAGCCCGCGCCGTTCGTTCCGCCGCGGTTTCCACCGAGGCGACGAACGACCGCTCCGAGGGCAGCTTTGCCAGGGAGCCTGTCGCGTCCAATACAATCCCTAACGCGCGCAGAAACGCTTGGGGAGCGATCTCCGGCGGAAATTCGGCCGCCGACTGCGCGGCGGTTCGCACGTAGAGTTCCGTCAGCGCGTCGTCCTGCTTCGCACTGCCGGCCTGCGTTTGGTTCCGATTATGAAGCGCGATCTGGGCGATCGCCGCTACCACCCGCTTGGTCGCCGCCGGCAAGGTCACTTCCGGGCTGGTAGCCACCAGTTGCTGGAACTGCTTCGCCGCAGGGTCGTTCGGCAATGAGGGGGCGAGCGCTGCGTAAATCTGCCCTAAGCGTTTTCGCGTGCCAGGGCTCAGGTTTGCAAACGATGTCACTCGCCGCCGCCGCACTTCCTCGCCCACCAACGACATCGCTAGCGTGTTGACCGGGTCGAAGTGAATCTTAAACCCGACCCGCCGTGCCTGGCGATCGCTCAATAGGGGGCGCATCACGCTGTCTGGCTCGGGACTGTGTGCCGCGCCAAGCAAATGGCCCAGTTCGTGAACCAACAACTCCAGCCGCTCGTTCTCCGAGGCGTGTTTCGACCACTCGCGTAGCAGAATATGCGAATGAAACGGCCCTTTCGTGCCGCCCATGTGGAACCTTCCCTGGGGCAGTTCGTACTGATTGGAAAATGCGATCGCTACCTGAGCGTTGTCGAGGCTTACTTCCTGCTCCAGTTCGCGAAAACTCTCGTTGAAGTCATTCGTCGTGTCGTCGGAATCCCAACGCTCGGTCGCGACCGCGCGGAAACCGACGCCGCAGTGCTGGATCAGGATCGCGGATGCCGCGTCGATCCGGCTTCGTAGCCGGCGCTGCCAAATCTCCTGACGCGCGGGCTCCTCGTCGTCGACCACGATTTTTACGGGTAGAATTGCGACCGGTGCATTGCGTGCGGAACCCGGCAGCGTTCGGCCGTTGAGGGTGGCGGCGTCCTCCCGCAGGCCGATCTTCTGCAAGTCGATGTCGCCTTGGGCCGACGCGGCAAAAAAATACGCGCAATTGGGATCGGTGGCGTAACTTTTCCGCTCCCTTCCGGCATTGAACGCAATTCGCAAAGGCTCGTCGGAAAATATCGGCCGAACTTCGCCGCTTTCAAGCGACGCGTTCCAAGGGGCGGCCGTCTGCGGCGACAGTTGAAATGTCACCGCCTGAGGTGCCCGGTTGGCGATGACCACCACGTCGGCGTTGCAGGACGAGGTCACGAAACCTAGAAGGACACCCAGTGTTGAGGTTCGAAATATCCCGTGTTTAAGCATCGCATCCCCAGGCAAGCGGCTGGCGACGCCCGAATTTTCGGAGGACCGTCCCGAGAGGAACCAGCCAGGTCATCTCGTATTCAGCCATTATTGGCCACTGCCGTGCAAAAGCGAAGCAATTGGCTGGCGAGTGAAGCCAGGCGCGTCAGGGCGCACCTTCGTTGGTGCGAAGCAATTGAATCGCATCAAACAGGGCCGCCCCGCCCATCGCGGTGGGTGCGATGCCCGTCAGCGTGCAGTCGCCGAAGTCTTTCCAGAGGTCGCGAGTCACGAAAGTCCATTCTACAGGGACTTGTGACGAGACTTCAGTGGCAAGCCAAGGCGTGCTATTTCTGCCCGCGTAATAGCGAAACTGCGCAGCGTCGGCGGCGGGCCACCGCCCGTTGTTGGCCAGTTCAATCATCACCCCGTGCGCACCGTCGCACTTCCACGCAAATCTCACGAAGCGATATTCACCCTCGGTCGGTTCTTCGCGGATGCGATACGACCAGCCGGGTATGCGCGGCGAGTGCCGTTGCAACGGAGTGATGCGCAGTGCGAACTGACCAACCAGTTTATCGGTGGTGACAAATTGCGCCTTCCCATCGCCACTGCTGAGAACAGTCGCTAAGGTCGCGTCGTCGTCAATTAGCACCACTCGCGTCGGCGGCCGACGCAGCCAAGCCAATGCGTCGGCAAGTTGTTGGGGATTCAGCGTCTTATGGAGATCTTCGGGCATCAGGGATACTGACGAGGCGTTCAAGCTCGCGATGTCCTTGCGGAGGATCGTCTGATGTTTGCCCTCAGGCTCGCGCAGATGAATACTGTTGGCCGATTCGCCAGCGATCAATCCCGTGTGAACCAGGCCGGCAGTAGTCTCCACAATGTATGTCGTGTATCCGGAAGCAATGACCGCACTTGGGGTGAGTATGTCGCGGATGATGGTTTCCTCTGCTCGCTGGAATTCCGACGCTAAGTCGGGCCCGACCGCGTGCCCGACGCCATGCGCCTGATGGCAGTTCGCGCACTTCTCACGAAACACTATTTCGCCTCGGGCAGCATCGCGCGGCACTTCGAGCGCGGCAACAAATCGCGGAAGATGCGCTTCAAGCGCGTGGCTCGGGGCCTTCAACAGCTTGGCGGCGCGTTCGCTAATCGCGGAGTCCGAATTCTCGAGCAAGGACGCACGTTGTACGCCATTGAGAGCAGATGCGAGTATGACGCCGTTCTCTAAGGCCGCCACGACTTCAGTCAGACGGTCGCGGCGACGAAAGAGCGCTTCGAGAATGGCATCGCGAATCGGCGGAGTGCCATCCGTAAACGCCTGTATGAGCATCGCAGTGATTTCGGAATCTTGCTCGGTCGCCAATTCGGCGATAGCCGCCAGCCGATCGTCGAGAGGCAACTGCGGATCCACCATTTCACCGGCCGCCTTTTCCAACCGCAAATGGCGCTCGGCCGGAGATTCGATTCGGAGAACGCCCACGAGTGATTGAGCAGCGGCACGGACGTCCTCATCGTCGCTCGCGGTTAATCCTTTAAATGCCTGCCGCGCGCCATCGGATAGCATGATACTAATTGGCTCCGGAACCCGGCTACGGAAGCCTCGCAAACATGCCACTTGCACAGCGGGAGCCCGGGCCGCGGCAATCTGCAACACCACGTTTGACATTTCCTGCGGATTGCGCCGTGCGGCAATGGCAGCGCACAGCGGTTCGACGAGTGCCAGCGCAGGTCCGATTTCATTCTCTCGCAACAACTCCGTCAGCATCTCGCCTGCTCGGCCTGCCAACGAACTGAGAATGGCGTCATGCAACCAGCGCACCTCGCCGTGCTCGCGCGCCAGTCGGCACAGAGTGGGCAAGACGCGCCGGTCGTGCGATTCGCCCAACGAGAGTGCCAATTGCAAATGCACTCTGGGGTTCGGATCGTCGACCAGCCGCAGTGCGGCATCCAACAGCACCGGTGCATCATTAAACCTCTGATCCATCAGCCGCAGTGCATGGACGCGGACACTCGGAGCGGGGTGAGTTAGGGCGATCTTCAAATGGTCGTTTTCGAGTGCGCTCAAAGCGTCGAGCGTATGCAACGCATTGA
This sequence comes from Pirellulales bacterium, assembly GCA_040901765.1. Taxonomy (GTDB): domain Bacteria; phylum Planctomycetota; class Planctomycetia; order Pirellulales; family Lacipirellulaceae; genus JBBDYG01. The sequence continues at coordinate 10,243 of JBBDYG010000089.1, read as the reverse complement.
GAGTGGTGGCTGGATCCTCAGCGGTCCGAACGATTTCCGCCAAACTGGTCGCAGGGGCCGCTCCGCCTCTCTCGACAAGCAAGCGCCGGGCTGTCTGCCGCCGCCATAATAACGGACTGCTTACCTCATCCACCAATTCATCGTCTGCCAGCCGCGACATATCTGTGGGTGGCATTGCCGTCGTGTTGTGAACCAGGCGGTAAATCCTGCCCCGATCGTGGCCGTTGTGCAGGCCGTATTGCTGTTGCAAGTAGCGCGGAATGGCCGAATAGTCTTCGATAATCTCGCGGTAAAAATCGACAATCCAAATGGCGCCCTCCGGCCCATGCGACAACGCCATCGGGTGAAACCAGGGGTCGCTCGACGCAAGAAACTCCGATTGTTCTTCGCCCAATACACGATGCGCCGACAGGCTCGAACCATCCCGCTCGAGGATTGCGCGATGCACCAGGTTCTGTGCCGGTTCGCATACGAACAACTGGCCGTGCAAACCGGGCAATGCCGCGTCCTGATAGACCAGCGGCGAGCAACTCGATGTGAAAAAGCCGTTGGGCGTGGCCTCCTCGGAGCCATAGCGATCGGTGTAAAACTTAGAGAACGCGGGGTCTTGCGCTCGCCGCGCGCGCCACGGATGGGGCTGGCTGCGTGGAAAGACTTGATGGTAGGGCAGAACGGAATACTCCAGGGCGGGTGCCGCGGCATCGGGATTGCGAGCTAAGTACCTCCACGGCAACGCCGCTACAAGCAGGGGCGAACGCGTATTGACCACAAAACGTTCGCCGGATTCGGTAAAGGAAAACCCGAAGGTGCCGGTGCGGCCGCTGATAGGCTCGATCAGCGAGCCGTCCGCCTTGATGCGAAAATCGCTGTTCGGCAGATTTACCGGCTGCTTGAGCCGCGGGCCGGATATGGTGCCTCCGCCGTGACCGGCGCCGACGTAGATCCAATCGTCATATCCCCATTGGGGAGCGCTGATACCGCGTTCGAGCGCGCCGGTTGGAAACCCTGTGAAGAGCACCTCGTGGACCTCGGCACGGCCGTTGCCATCACGGTCCGCGAGGTAAATAATGTCCGGAGCGCACGCCACGATAACGCCGCCTCGTGCCGGGCAAATTCCGTAGCACGGCGGCAAGCGGTCGGCCCATACCTCGACTCGATCCATACGACCGTCGCCATCCGTGTCGTATAGCACTTTCACGGTGCCGTAGGTACCGTCTTCGGCCTTCCGCTTTGCGCCGTCATTAGCTTGGATGCGTTGTACAACCCGATCGAGTTGGCCGGTCTTGTTGAGTTCCTCGATGTCGTACTGCCCTTCGAGATTGTATCCATGCAGCTCGCACACGAAGAGTCGGCCTCGTTCATCCCAGCAAACGCCAGACGGCTCGCGGATCAGTGGCTCGCTCGCCACGAGTTCTACTCGGAACCCCTCCGGAACGTGAATCAACCTTGTGGTCTCTTCCGGCGATAGCGCCGGTGGAGCATCCTTAGGCCGCTCAATCTCCGCATGCACGGTCTGGGAAACGAACGCGAGTCCGAGGCATGCAACTACACCGTAATTACGACAAGTCATCGCCCAACGTATTCTTTCTGTAGAAATGCGGCGAGTTAACTGCGTAAGGGTCCGATTCATATCGGCTCCCAGATCGTGGCCGCAATGTAACGATCCGACCGGGGTTCGTCGTGATAATAATAGACAGTCACGATCTTGCCATCGGTCCGTTGCACGCTGCGGGGGTAGCCAAGGTCGCGGCCGCCGCCATCGGCGCGGAGGATGATTTCGGGATCCCAAGTGCGGCCGCCGTCGGCGCTCAGGCGGGCGCGAATTCCGTATGGCTCCGCGCGATAGCCATACGTGAGGCAGATGCGGCCGTCTTTCAACTGAATCATGCTCGGCGGATTGCCTTCGCCAATGTCAGGGGCGGGTGTTTGATCGAGCGTCCAGCTCTTGCCAAGATCGGGCGATCGGTAGGTGTCAATCCAACTTCGCGATGCATCGCGGCAGCGAATGGCGGATAATAGTTCCAATTCGTTCAGCAGAACGGTTGAGGGCATGATGGCGTAGCCCTTCGGCTCCTCGGCGATCCAAGAAACGAATTGCCATGTTTTGCCGCCATCGGTCGTCCGCACGCACAGCGGCCGGCCTTCTCGGCCATTGCCCTTGGCGGCGGTCAGAAACAACATGCAGTCGTGCTTGCCGTTAACTACATAATCGGTCCGCGCCGCGATTCCTGGCTGGCCGAATAGCGGCAGTCGAAACGGACCCAGCCAGGTATGCCCGCGATCCGTCGAATAGGAAAATCGCGAAGCGCCCGCGTCCGAATCGGTCATGCGAACTGTCAGGGCGAAATCGGGGTGCGTGAAGTCGATACCCCCCGGGCAGTCGGCCCACGGGCGCTCCTCCAGCCCCGGCGGCGTGATTCCGTGCAGTGCTGTGCCAACCGGAATCAGCGATCCTTGCTCGGCTGGATTTTCGATGGTCCACGTTTCCCCCCCATCGCCGCTGCGCGCCAGCAGGTGCTCTTCGGGCCGGTCGTGATCGATGGCGTGGCGATCGGGGCCGTTGTCTTTGAAATATCCGGCGCTAAACCCCACGAGGATTTCATCGCCCCACGACCAAATGCCGTGGTTGGCGGGCCAGCCACCGAAGCGGCCCGGTTCCGCATAGACATTCACATGCCGGGCCGCAAGCTCCGCCCCGGAAACCTCCGGTGCGGTGAGGAGACATAGCACCAATGCGATGACGTTCGCCATCAGGCTGGTGGCGCGAAAAGCTTGACCGATCAAGAGATGAACCAACATCGAATTGTTCCCCTATGCATTTGTGCGATTCCGATAGTTTATCAGATTTCTTGGCCCTTGGCGTGGGAAACCGGTCTGCCAATGCTACTTGGTCGTTCGACGGGCGATAGCATCAACTTCGAACTTCAGGAAGTCGTCGCCTAACACTCCGATCAACGTCGTCCGCGCCGGATACGGCGACGGCAGAAGTTCGCGGTACAGGCGATTGAACTCCTCGAGCCGTTGCTGATGATCGACATAACATCGCACGCTGACGAGGTGCGACAGGTCGCACTGCACCGCGGCCAATACGCGCTCGAGGTTCTCGAACGACCGGCTCATTTCGCCCTCAAAGCTGTCGGTCACAATGGCGCCGGTCTCGGAATCGACTGACGCCTGGCCCGAGACGAACACCAAATCGTTCACCACCACGGCGGAACTGAACGGCAGGGTCGAAACCGCTCCCGCCTGGATGTGCTGCAACATGGGTTAGCTCCTCGCTAATGCATTGGCGACATGTCCGTTATGACAAGCCGAGATCCGAATAGAACTTGGCAACCTCGCGCATTTGCTCGTCGTTAAAGGATTCGTGCGGCGGTCGCAGGTAGCGGTCGGCAACGCCGAAATGCTCGAGCGAGGCCCGCCAGAAGGCGTGCGACCAGCGGTCGAAGAACGGATGTTCGTACTTGATGACCATGTCGTATGCAGCCCCAAGATCCTTTCGTTCGACTGCCTGCCAGAACTGCCGCGTGAGTTGCGGCGCGAAAGTTCCCAGCGTGGTGTAAGAGGCGGGCGAGCCGTAGGGGTACGCCACGAGGTACGCGTATTCGGGTCCACCCTCGAAAACTGCTAACCTGTCGCCAAATTTGCGTTGCACCTGTATGTAGTACTCCAGCCCCACATCCTCCTTCAAGGCGACGACGGATTCAATGGTTACCAGTTTCTCCAGCAGCGGCATCGAGAAATTGCCATGCAACACAATCGGCAACTTGGTTTGGGGCGCGACGTTCTTGAAGAACTGAAACACCAGTTCGTCGTCGTCCGTTTCCGGGCGGATAATCTGGACGGCGCTGGCGCCGACAGATTCGGCGAAGCGAGCGTACTCGATGGTTTTCGGCTCATCCCACAAGTCGGTCGCGGCAATGGTTAAGCCTTCATCGCCGGCCGCCTCGACCATGACACGGGTTAGCTCCAGGATTTCGTCGTGCTTGAGCGATGCGTACTGGCTGTTGCCGGATGTGAGAGAGAAGATACGGATGTTGTGCGGCAGCGCGCGGCGAATCATGGTCCGTACGCCGTCGTAATCGACGTCGAGCGAGGCCGTGAACGGCGTGGGGATCGACAGGATCGCACCGCGCACCAGGGCCTTGAACTGGGCCGGATCGGTGGGACGGCTCTGCGGGCGGGCGGCAACGCTCGGTCGGGGCGTGGCGGCCGTCAGTGCGGTCGCTGCCACTCCACCGGCCATTCCACGCAACAACGCCCGGCGGCTAAAGCGTCTGTTAAGCATTTCTTTGCTCCTCGGCTGTCGGCCTAAAACGTTTAGGTCGATGTTGTGAACGGTTCGCGAAATCACGGCGAGTGTGGGTTGAAGTAATCGCTGAGTTGGCCACAATTGATCGTTTCGCAGGCTGCGCCGTCCGTCAAACGCTCGGCTGACGCCAAATCCTTGAAGCCGCTGCCGGTGACGAGGCAAACGACTGCATCCTCGGAGCCGATTTCGTCGCGGGCGGCGGCCGCCAAGGCCCCGGCGGCGGCCACGGCCCCGGCTGGCTCGCAAAAGATGCCTTCCTCTCGCGCCAGCCGCTGCTGCATCGCGAAAACCTCGTCGTCGGTCACCGTGTGGCCGGTGCCGCCGCTTGTGCGGCACGCCTCGATGACCTCGTTCCCGTCGATCACACTCGGCACTTGCAGGCCGCTGATAGTCGTGGTGCATCGAACCGCCGCGGACCGGTTCTTGCCCGCTCGCATCGGTCCGGCGATGGTGTCGTTGCCGGCCGGCTGAACGCAGTGGATTTTCGGCGCCGCATGGCGACCGGCAACGCGTATTTGTTGGAAGCCACGCGCAACAGCCAGGGTCAGCCCGCCCCCGCCGGCAGGCGAGAAAACGTGCTGTGGCGATTCCAATTGATTTTCGATTTCGTAGGCGATGGTTTGCACCCCGGCCATACCCCGTGGGCTGTACTTGAACGCGCTGATCTGCAGCGCTGCGCCGGGACGATCGGCTAAAGTTGCCAACGTAGAAAACGTGCTGTCGGTAATTTGCGGATCGATCCCGAATCCACGCACTCGGAATAACTTCGCGCCGTAGGCCAGCATCTGCAGCAGCTTGGCCTCGGGCGCCGTTTCGACGATGGCGATGCGGCAGTCGATCGCCGCTGCCGCGCAATAAGCGGCAAGCGCCGATCCTGTGTTGCCGCTCGACGTGGCTACGCACAGCGTCTGGCCGGCGGCGCGCATGTGCGAAACGGCGGCCGCGGCGAAGCGGTCTTTGTACGAACCGGTGGGGTTGCTGCTTTCGAGCTTGAAATAAAGCCGATGCAGCCCGGCACTGGGGCCGATGCGCCGCGACTTGAGCAGCGGCGTGTTCCCCTCGCCCAGCGAGATTTGGTGTTCCCGCGGGATATCCGGCAATAACTCGCGAAAGTTCCAGATGCTCATGGGTAGTCGTCCGCAAAGTTTCGCCGCTTGAGCGACAGCGGAAAGTGCTGGTGCAGCCACCCGCCATCGACCGTTAGATTCGTGCCGGTGATATAGGAGGCATCGTCGCCGGCCAGGAACAAGATGACCTTGGCAATTTCTTCCGGCTTTGCCCAGCGGCGCAGCATAATCATCTCTTCGCTGAAAGCGCGAATGGCGTCGACGCCTTGGTCTGCATCGCTCAACCCGCGGCTTAGCTCCGTATCAACGGCGCCGACTTGGAGGCCCACGACGCGGATGCTGCTTGGACCGTAGAGCGACGCCAGTTCATAGGTAAGTGCGTCGAGTCCGCCCTTGCTCGCGACGTAGGCGGGCGAGATGCCGGCGGCCTGTTGCGACATAACGCTCGACACGTTGATGATCGTGCCCCGCGACCGTCGCTCCATGTCGGCGGCGACCCATCGCGCCAAAAACGCCGGCGTCGTAAGGCACACCCGGAGCGTGCGGTCCCATGAATCGGGGGTGATGCGCCGCATCGACACGATGTCGCGCGTGGCCGCGTTGTTCACGAGCACGTCGATGTGACCGAATGCTTCCAGCGTGCTGTCTACGACTCGCCGGGCGAAGTCCAAATCCGCAAGATCGCCCGCCAGGGCGTGCGTCGCGCCGCCTTCGGCACCAATCGCCGCCGCGGTTTGCTCGAGCGTCTCGGGCGTAGCGGCGGTCAATGCGACGCGATATCCCGCTCGGGCAAACTGCCGCGCGGTCGCCGCGCCGATTCCCCGCGATGCGCCCGTTATCAACGCTACCGGCTGTTCGCTCATCTATGTATCTCCTCGAATTGTGCGATCACGGCTAGCCCTTCACCCGCGCTCACCCGCGGCATGCTGCGAAGGGCGACCACGCGGCCCGACGACTCCGCCCGCACTATTGTGCGACGGAAATCGACATCATCCGTGAAGAAGCCGATGGTGTCGCCTTCGAATATCTTGTCGCCGACTTCAACGGTCGCCACGAACAGACCTTCCGCCGGCGCGGGGTAACAGATCTGCAAATGCCCGGAGTTTGGCCGCGAGTCTTCCGCAAAAAACTGCGTTGCGTCGGGCAGCGCGTCGCCCGGCAACATCCCCAGGGCATGCATCACATTCTGGCAGCCGCACCGCATCGCTTCCACCGCCGCATGGCAAAACGGGATCGATCCCTGGTATTCGACATAAATGGCTGGAATGGAGGCGTCGCGTGCGACCGACAAGGTGCGGCCCTCGAGCGTCGGATCGGTCCCCCACACCACGGGCAGGTGAAAACTTCGCGCCATGAGCCGCTGTTTCTCGAGCACGAAGCTTTCAGAGTGAATCAAATAACCGGCCAAGGGCCAAATTCGCAGGTTCGTGCCGCCCGTGTGCAAATCGATGAAGTAATCCGCCCCGCGAATTAGCCCAGCCAGCTCGAAGGCAATTTGTTCGGTGATGCTGCCATCCGCTCGACCCGGACACACGCGAGCCAAATCGAGGTTGTCCTCGGCGACTCGCCGTCCGAAACGGTACGCAGGTTCATTGACAATTGGAACGAGAGTGAGCCGGCCGTTCAGCTCGCGTGGTTGGGTTTCACTTGCCAACTGTCGCACGGCCTCCATTGGCTCCCACTCGTCGCCATGCACGCCGGCCACGATCAGCAAATGCGGACCGGGACGTTCGCCCACGACGATTTCGAAGTGTACGAGCATGAACAGTTATCTCGCGCAAGCCGTGGGGTTAGAAGCGAGCCAGTTGCCTTCGGGTTCAAAGGGAAACATTGGCCGACGACGATGCTGGTACGACAATTGGGTCATATCGGCCGCGGTGACGCCAGGCGTGTCGACTCGAATAAAGGTTCGGCACACCTTGATATACGCCGCGATGGGTGCATTTACGCCTTTGGCAACGAGGACACGATACGCCGCGGGGTCGATCCCGCAGCTTGTGAGTTGCCCCAGGCTGAAGGGCACCATCCGTCGCGAGGTAACGATCGCGGTCAGGTCGCTGTCGGTGGTGAGGACCGCTGTCAGGCCTTGATCGAACGTCGTGAATCCGCCATGCGTCGGCTGGGCTTCGGAAAAAGTCCCATCGTAGAGACCGCGCACGACGAACTCCGCGGCCAGGGGCGAGCCGCTTAATGGTCCGCTCTTGCCGCCCACTTCCAGCATCAAGCGGCTGCCGACGCCGGCCGCCTTTGCTGCCGTCGCGGCAGTCGGGTCGTGGAGCACCACGAGTGATCGAGCGACGCGCCGCCTGTGTAGCGCCGCGGCCAGCCACGTGCTGTCCGCTGGCGAACCGCCGCCGACGTTGTCGCCCATATCCAGCAGGCACACCGGCGGCTCGGCTGCAAGCGCTCGATCAATCGCGTGTTCGACATCAAGCGACGGACCTAGCAATTGCGATCGATCGTTCCAGATGGCTAACGCTAATTGATCGGCGTACTGTTGCGCCAGTTTGCCGTCGTTGTCCGTCACCACCATGGTCGATGTACCCATCTCCGGTACATCGGCGTAGGGAAAGCCCAGGACGATGCTCGCGGAGAGTACCCCCGGAGCCCTACGGATTTCCTCTGCGAGTTGGAACCAATCGCGACAGGGTGGTTCGTCGGTTGCTTGGCAGTCGATCCGAATCGCGAGCGGCGGGAATGCGGCGGCCATCGTCGGACGTATCTCACCTCGTAACGTCCGCCCGAGCAGCCGAGCGGCTTCTTCACCCCGCTCACGCTGGTCGATATGCGGATTCGTTCGATACGCAATCAGCGCATCGCAAGCGTCCACCATTTGCTGGCTGAGATTCGCGTGCGGGTCGATCGTGCCAATGATCGGAACCTGCGGTCCCAGTCGGCGTCGAATCTGGCTGAGCCAATACCCGTCGGCGTCGAGGGCCTGCTCGCTGACCGTCGCGCCATGCGGGGCAACGAGCACCGCGTCGAGCGGTAGGGCACGTTCCAATTCGTCGATCATCATTCCGAGCAGGCGCTCAAACGTCCCAGCCTCAATCACCCCGTTGGGCAGGGCGCGGGCGGCCATCACCGGCACCGCGGTAATACGTTCCTGCTCTAGTCCGGCGAAAAACCCACCGATTTCATGCGGCGAGCTTGTGAAACGTTCGCGCACCGCCTCGCCGCACGCGAGCACGTCGGATGCGAAATCCGCCCATGTCGTCTTCGCGCTAACGAAGGTATTGGATTCGTGAAGAAATGCGAGAATGCCGCAACGCATCGAAAGCCCCTTGGCAGGAGGTCAAACTATGGCAGCTACCGGCGACTCCTCGAACGTCAGCGCGTCGCGCACCGCCCCCTCGGCGAGAAGCGACTCTCGGACGGCGGACGTGAGTGGTTGATGCGGCCGGGGAGCGAAGCTGCCGGAAATGCCACGCGTGTTGAGCAGCGCGGTCATTGCCGGAAACACACCGTACTTTCGCAACATCAGCAGCAGGCTGCAAAGGCGGCGCGTCAGCTCGGCCGCGGTCTCGCCATCGCCGCGGGTGGCGGCCTCAGCGATTCTGCGCGTCAATTGCGGTACCAAGCAATACACGCCATCCACGTGCTGATTCATGCCGGTGCGGAGCAACACGTCCAACAGCGGCGCCTGCGCCACGATCACACGAAAGTCCGAACCACGCAGTGAGTCGATCAACCGTCGGGCTTCCGATAGGTCGCCCGAGCATTTGATGCCCGCGATGTTCGGATGCTCGCTCAACCGCAGCACGGTCTCCACCGTTAGCGCAATGCCGGTCCGCTGCGGAAGATCGTACAAAAACAAGGGTGCTCGCGATTCGGCCGCCAACGCCTCGAAGTACTGAATTAAATCCGCTTGAGAGTAGCTTAAAAAATAGGGCGCGAGAGCCACGGCGCCATCAATCGGCAACTCGTTGACCAGTTGAATTCGCTCGCGAGTGCGGGCGAAGCTCAGGTCGCTCACGCCGACGAGCAATTCTCCATGGACTGGCCAGTAATCGGCGCTCGCTCGCACAAGCTGTTCGTAGGTTCGCCACGTCAGTAGCGGCATGGCGCCCATCGTGCCCCCCACTAGAACGCCGTGGATGCCGGCTCGCGCCTGGTCCTCGAAATGCGCCCGCAAACCGTTCGGATCGAGTTGCTCTTCGACATCGAGTGGCGTACCGATCGCAGAGCAGATGTAGGGCTTTAATTTCACTTAAAGGCGTCCTAAACTTTGTATGGTTCGGAGGGACTGGTCACGGGGCCATGGGGGTGACTGAGTGTTATCCGCTGCAAAAATAGGCTTGTAGTTGAATGCAGTATTGTTATAACCAATAATACATTCGGCTTCCAGCCGGTTCTTCCCAACCATCGCGCCTCATCGACGGGTTCACTTCTATGGTACCAATCCGAATCGTTAGTCTGCTTGGATGTTCGGTGCTGTTGGTCACGCTCGGTTGTCGCGGTGGCGACGAGATCGACCGCGTGATGGTGTCGGGCAACGTAAGCTACAACGGCCAGCCGGTGGAAAAGGGGCAGATTCGATTCATTCCGACGGACGGCACCCAAGGCCCCCTCACCGTCGATCCGATTGACGACGGGTACTATACCACCGAAAACACCGGAGGGGTTCCGGTCGGCACGCACCGCGTGGAGATCCTGGGCTATGATGGTGAAGAATACGCCAATGCACCGACGGGTCCGGGCGCGCCGCCCGTCAGGCAATTGCTTCCCAAAAAGTATAATAAAGAATCCGAACTGAAAGTAACGCTCCAGTCGGGCCAGGACGAGGACAACTTAGATTTCGACCTTGCTCCCTAGCAGCCCGTTGAAATTCTCTCCAAGCCGCTTACCATATGTCCACGGGATT
>JBBDYG010000088.1:0-19640 GCA_040901765.1 Pirellulales bacterium | reverse complement strand
GAATCCCGTGGACATATGGTAAGCGGCTTGGAGAGAATTTCAACGGGCTGTTAGCTTCCATTACCCGCCTCCAGCAGCGGCGAAGTGTTGTCGCGCCGGCCAGGAGATCCATCCGATAGAGAAGCGCGACTAACGGGTCCACCGGCAATGCTTCGGTGCCAGTACCGTGCAACTAGTTCATCGTTTGTTGGCGGTTGACATTGGGCCAAATAAATCGGGTTGAGCCGCATCGGCCTTGTTGTGCGTGCCTTAGCTCATCTCACCAGTACTAGACTCCATGGAGCTCCACGTGGAGCGCGTTTACGTCGTCGCAATTGAAGAAGAACCCTACGCCGCGGCCCCGGCCAGTCGCGGGGCCGTCTTCCTCGCAGGCCTGTTGCAGCATCATCGCGGCACCGTCGCGCTCCATGCGGCACCACGAGAGTTGACCCTCTGGCTCCCATTTCATGGCGAGCTCAAACCCAAGCTTGTCCTTATAGAAGGCGACCGAGCGGTTGATGTCCTCGACAAACAGCAATGGAACGACTTCTTGGATCATCGCGGACTGCTCTCTACAACGCCGCCTGCACGCGGGCCTGTTCGGCGAGAGCGTAGTCGACCAGCTTCCCCGTGAAGTCGTCAACCGTCTTGATTGGCTCGCGCTGGAGTGGTTCGACCAGGTACGCCAGCCGCAACAGGTCGCCTCGGGCCCCGAAGCAGGGGGCGATGCCGAGAAAACCAAAGCCTTCGGCTTCCAATTCCTCTGCGATGCCGGGCGTGGCCGGGTCGGATAGCGGCAATTCAGCGTAGACCACTTCCGCGTGGGAGCGCTCGACAATCTCGCGCTTTGCATGGCGGATCAAATGAGCCGAGTCAGCGCCGAGTTGTTCGGCGCGGATCGAGGCTTTGGCCGCGCCAGCGTCGATCGATACTTTAAGCGTGCCGTGGCCCGTGGCTGGCGCAGGGGTGCCGAGCTCGACCGGACATGCGAGGTTGGCGTAGATCGCCGCCACGATGTCGCGATGCCGTGCCGGCACGAACACCGTCCGCGTCGTCGTCGGTCGTAGCCAGTGGAAAAACAACAAGCAGGTGACTCGTTGCGGCATGTCGGTCGAGATATTGCGAAACTGCTCGGTCGCCGGGGCAATGGCGAGGTCGGCGCAAGTGAGCCGGGCGCCGTGCTTGAGATTCGACTGTTGCGTCATCGTGTGGACCGACACGGCGTCGGCGTACCAGCCGGCAAGCTCGAGGCGCTGCGCCTCATCGAGGGCGGCGTCTTTCATGCGATCGAGCAGTCCGCGGCCGCGGTGGGCCGGATCGACCACGGCCTGGCCACCCTCAGCGACGGGGCCTTCTTGATTAAGCTCCAGTGCATAATGTCCTGCCAGTCGGCCGTCGGCACCCGCTGCGACGAAGGACAGGACGCTGCCGTTCGCATTTTGAGCAGCCACGCGATCGGGGTAGTACACGTCCTCATTGAAATAGGTATTGCCGTAAGCGCGATACATGAGCTGCGAAACTTGGATCGCTTCGTCGGGCAGCATCCGACGGATCGTATACTCTTGCTCGGGCGCGAGAGGGACATCGTCTTTGAACGACGCCAGTTCCGCCCCGCTTTCTGAAACGTGAGTCGCATGGAGCCACTTTACAATCTGGATCGCCTTCCCTTCACGGCCATAACCGATCCAGTGAATTTCATCGGCGGCGTCGGCCCCCGGCCAATCAAGCGAATTAGCGACGCCAGCCGCGCTCGGATCGTGCAACCGCCGCTCCAGCGCCGCGACATCCTGCGGTAGTCCATAATCGCGGACCAGAAATTCCAACTTCCCGTGTTCCTCGCAGACGGTCAGCTTGATCGTGCCTTCCTCGCCTGTCGGGTAGGCATGGTTGATTGCGTCGGCCGCTGCGGCAAGGACCAACTCCCCGAGTTTCTTGGCTTCGGTTTCCACCAGCGGCCACTGGCGCAGCGCCTCGCGCGTGAACGCCGCGATGCTGGACAGAAATCGGCGGTCGTTGTTGAGGATTAGTTCGAGTTGCATTGAGTTTCCGCGAAGCCGCAAGCGGCGGCGCTACGTCGCACGCCGTCGGCTCACGAAGTTTCCGAAATCGTCGAGCAGCGAATAGATGACTGGCACGGCCAACAGCGTGAGAAGCAGCGAGAGGGCCTGGCCGCCGACGACCAGCACGGCGATGGAGCGGCGTTCTTCGGCGCCGGGACCGGTGGCGAGCAATAGCGGGATCATGCCGGCGATGAAGGCGATGGCAGTCATCAAGATCGGTCGCAGGCGGTCGCGGTTGGCTTGCAGGATGGCGGCATCGCGGTCCATGCCCGCGGCGCGCAACTGGTTCGTGTGGTCAATCTGCAAGATCGATGTTTTCTTTACCACGCCGAAAAGCACGAGAATGCCTAGCGCCGAGTAAAGATTGAGACTTTCATTGCCCAACCAGAGCGCCAGCAGGCCGAAGGGAACCGCGATCGGCAGCGACGCGAGAATCGTGAGCGGGTGAATCAAGTGCTCGTACTGCGCCGCCAGCACGATGTACATGAAGACGAACGACAGGAAGAAGGTCCACAAGAAATCCTGAAAGGTCCGCTCCAGCTCGCGTGCGCCGCCCATCACGCGAGTGTTGTAGCCGGGCGGCAGGTCGATCTCCGTCGCTGCTTGTTGCACTTTGCCGACGCTGTCGCCGAGCGCGTAGCCCGGCACTAAGTTGGCGCGAATCGCAACCATTCGTTGCCGATCAAGCCGGTCGATGCGCGAGGGGCTAAAGGTTTCCTCGAACGTAACCACGTTGTCGAGCCGGGTGAGTGGCGTCGAATCTCGTTCGTAGCCCAACCCTGAGATGAGCAGCGCGCCGGAGGCTTCGAGCAGCGCCGCGGCGGCCGCTGCGGCGGGTGCCCCGGCGCGGACGTAAAGCTGCGAGATCGCGGTGATGTCAGCGCGATCGACGCCCACCAGCCGAAGTTCCACGTCGTAAGCGTCGTCGGCCGAGGCATCGTAAAATCGCGAAACGCGGTCATCGCCGCCAACGGCCACGCGCAGCGTGTCGGCAATCTCGCGGACATCGACCCCCAATGCCGCGGCCCGTTCGCGATCGATGTGCGCCAGCAGGTTCGGCTTATCCATGCGAAGCGTGTTATCGACGTCCACGATGCCGGGAATTTGCGACACCTTGTCGCGCAACTTTACGCCGATCTCTGCCAGTGTGATCAGATCGGGACCGGTCACCACGAAGTCGATGTCCACCGGCGCGCCTTGCCGGAACGAAGTGAGATTCCGCACCGATGCCCGCAGGTCGGGATAGTCGTTGATGATCTCGCGGACCTCGCGCATCTTGTCGCGTTGGTCGAAGTTGCCCTCGAAGGCTTGCCGTGGGTTACCGGCGAGAAGGCCATGCCACAACCGCGACCAGGTAAAGGTTCGCTCCTCCACATCTCCCAGTCGGACGTACACACTGGCGGAGCCAGCGCTGCGGATGCCACTGCCCCCGACAGTTGACAGTACATTCTTGACGCCGGGGATCGCCCTCACGCGCGGTTCGATTGCCTCGATCACTTTTTCCATCGACTCCACCGTGACTCCATCGGGTGCAGTAACACGGGCTTCGAACTCCGATTCATCGACATTCGTGGGAATGTAGTCCTTCCGCACCATTTCGTAGAGCGGAATGGAAGTCAGCACCACCGCAATCGAGACCGCAAGCACCAACCAGCGGAATCGCATCGACAGCCGCAAGCACCACATGTAGCTGGTTTCAATAATCGCGTAGAATCCTCGCCGTGAGGCAGGTCGCGATGCCGCGGCCGGGTCGGCCGGCGCGAGCATCCGACTACAGAGCATGGGCGTCAGCGAAAAACTGACCAGCATCGAGATCAGCACCGCAACGCTCGCCGTGATGCCAAATTGAAACAGCAGGCGGCCTGTGACGCTCGACAGAAATGATACGGGCAGAAACACGATGACCAGCGATAGCGTGGTGGCGAGCACCGCCAAGCCGATTTCGCGAGTTCCCTCAATGGCGGCCGTAGTGGGATCCATGCCCTTTTCTTCGATCATGCGGAAAACGTTTTCGAGCACGATGATCGCGTCGTCGATCACCACGCCGACCATCAGCACCAGCGCGAGCATCGTGACGTTGTTGAGGGTGAAGTCCATCATCTTCATGATGGCGAACGCGCCGATGATCGAGGTCGGAATCGCGATCGCCGCAATCACTGTCGAACGCCAGGACCGCATGAAGATAAGCACGACGACGCTTGCCAGAATGCTGCCCGAAACGAGGTGGTTCTGAATTTCGTGCAGCGCAGCGCGGATGTACCGCGATTGATCCTGCAAGATTTCCACCTTCACGTCCGGCGGCAGTAGTGCCCGGACTTGTGCGAGGCGTTCCTTAATTCCGTCGATAACTTCGACGGTGTTCTCTCCCGACTGACGTTGCACTTGAAGGACGACCGCCGGTTCACCATTAAACCAGGCGGCCGTCCGACGCTCTTTGGTAAGGTCTACCGCCCGGCCAAGCTCTTTGATGCGTAGCGGGACATCATCGACCGTCGCGACGACCAGGTTCTCAAAATCGCTCGATTCGGGCATCCGGCCCAGCGTGCGCAGGCTCAATTCGCGAAAGCCGGCGTCCACACGGCCCGCCGGAATCTCGGCGTTTTGGGCTACAATTGCGTCGTGAACTTGCAGGATCGACAAGCGGTGAGCGGCCAATTGCTGGGCGTTGATGTCGATTTGGATTGCCCGCTCCGTGGCGCCTTCAATCATCACCTGGCCCACGCCCCGAGCCGATTCAATCACGCTTTTCACGCTGCGGTCGGCGATTACGTACAGCTCGCGGGTATCGCGCGGACCCGAGACGGCCAGCGTCATGATCGGCGAGGCATCGAGGTCTTGCTTCTGCACGATCGGCGGATCGATGTCGGGCGGCAGGCGGTTGAGCACCGACGAAACGGCGTCGCGCGTGTCCTGGGCCGCGACGTTGATGTCCTGATCGAGCCGGAAGGTGAGGATCAGCATCGATACGCCGTCGTTGGTGATCGACCGAAGCTCGTCGAGACCGGCGACCGTCGCGACGGCGTCTTCCAGCGGCTGGGTGACCTCCGACTCGACTTCGGCCGATGCGGCGCCGGGATAGTTCGTCGCCACGCGCAGGGCGGGCAGATCGATGTTGGGGAAACGGTCAATTCCCAACTGCGAGTACGACGCGGCACCGGCAACCACCACCGCCGCAATGAGCATCAGCGCAAAGACTGGCCGACGAACGCAGATTTGGGCCAGCCACTGCATAGAGAAAACTCCTTCGGAGGCTGTTGGCTATCGGCTATCAGCTATCGGCCAGAAAAAGGATGGCCCTCTTCAGGCCGAGAGCCGATAGCCGATAGCCAAATCATTCGTAAACCGGCGCGACGGACTCCGGGTCGGGAATGTGCGCTTGAAGTCCGACGTGCGCGGGCGCGTCGATCGCCACGACGGGGCCGGCGTGTCCTTCGGCCGCATTCGCGACCACCGATTCGCCGCCTACTAGGCCCTCCAAGATCTCTACCCGGTCCGCGGCGGTGCGCCCGGTGCGGACGGTTTGCTGCTTGGCTTGACCATCGGTGACGAGCCAGACCTTTTGCACTCCGGCGAATTGACTTACCGCGGCGGCAGGAACCGCCAGCGCTTTCGCTTCCGAATCGACAATGATCTCAGCCTCGCCAAACAGACCGGGTTGCAACTCGAGCTGGGGATTGGCGACATCGGCTTCGATGCGCATCGATCGGCTGGAGAGGATAACGATCGGGCTGACCCGCGAAATCGCAGCTTCGATCGGCTGGGTTCGGCCTGCGACGCTAATCTCCACTTTCTGACCGATGGCGATCCCTGCGGCCTTGCTTTCCGGCACGCCGGCCGTGAACCGCAGTCGATCGGCACGGACGAGTGTGACGAGTGGCGAGCCGGTCTGCACGTACTCGCCAGGCGCGACGTGGCGCATCGACAGCACGGCGTCGAATGGAGCGACGATCTGGGCGTCCGTTAGGTGCTGTCGCGCGAGATCGAGATTGGCCCGACGAACGCCAATTAGCGAAACTTGCTCGCTCACGCCATTGAGCGCCGAGAGATACCGCGCCTGGGCCGTTTTCAGTTGTGCTACCAGCGTGTCGTACTCGCCGCGCGACAGCGCCTTGTTCGGCAAAAGCTGCTCGCCGCGCTTCATTGCGGCTTGGGCCTCGTCCACCAGGGCTTGCTCGAGCATCACAGGCGGGGAACCCTTGTAGTCGAGTTTCGTCTCATCCTCCTGGGGAGTCATTCCAATCGCAGCACATGCTTGCTGTAGTTCTGCTTCGGCCTGTGCCACGAGCAGCTCGAGTTCGCGGCGGTCGAGCGTGACCATTGGCTGGCCCTGCTTGACAATCGAGCCAAGGTCGACCGTCACCGTCTCGACTCGACCAGCGATCTTCGTGCCAATCAGGGCGTCTTCGTCGGCCAGAAGGCTCCCCTGCACTCGCAACGTCGTCGGCCAAGGCTGAAGCTGCGCGTGGGCGACGACCACTTGCTTGGGAACACCGGCTTTCGCAGGAGCACCGGTAGCATCGACGACCGCGGGCGACCGGTTGCACCCGGGCGCCGAGAGCAGCATCCAAGCGAGTCCTAACGATACTGCTCGGCCAAATTGTCGATGCGTGAACGAATGCCGCATGCGCCGCTCGAGGAAGGAAGTATTGGGCGGGGTCCGGAGACGCCTGCTCCGGATACCTCTATCAAAGCAGAACCGCGCGCAATTGGCAATCGTCTTTGGACGTTGTTGTCGCGGTCACCCGCTGGCGGTCAATAGTGATGCGATTTGGACTTAAGGCAATTTGAGTGGGACATGCCGATTTCCTGCATCCGGCTCTCCGGTTGATGGTATTACCTTCGAGAGGGTTGAACGGCAGAGGCATGGGCGGTGACTAAGCGGTACGACCCCTGTTCGAGGTGAGCGTCACAATTGTCGGTGGAATATGCGGGGAGTGGCTGGGATCGGAGGCGGTAGCCGAAGCCCCCAGCAGAAGTTCGAACCGATGCCGGCAGTCCACGGGCGCTGCGATGGAATTCATCAGTTACACAGGGTTCGCTGGGGGCCGCGCCTGCTGGCTCCGACCCCAGCCACCCGGTTCGAAGGCGTCAATGCAGATTCTACCTACCAACGAGACGCTCGCCCCTGTTCGACAAAGAAGGCGTCGGGGCTTGATTCCATCCATGGGAACCAAAGAACCGCGGTGGCCAGGAGAAAAACGGAGAAAAATTCGCCACGCGCTAGACGCGGGGAGGCGCGTTGTGTGATACACTCGTGGCTATTGCGAGCCTGGATCGGTTCCAGGCTCAGCCCATATGGGAAATGTCGCTTAAGCGAAAGTAAGGGGGGACTGATGAATTACATCTCTCGGAACGTAGTTTTCGCCATGACGGCGTTGCTTCTCGGAGCGGCATCGGCGTCTGCCGCGCCAATCGCGGTGGACTCGTATGTCTACCAAAATCCAGCGGAATGGGCGCTCCATTGGAGTTCGGATCCGAACGAAAACGGGCAAACGGTGAAACGACTAACTGATGGGGTGGTGGGGCCGTGGAGTTTTGCAAACCAGGTGGCAGTGGGCTACCAACACAATCCACCCGGTACATCGGCTGACGCGATCCCCATGGTGGATCTCGATCTGGGCGGCACGTTCCAGGTCGAATCACTCGAAGTGAACTATATAATCGACTACGTGTCGGGGATATTTGCACCACAGATCGGCATGGATATCCTTGGCAGCACCGATGGTACGAACTTCAGCTTGATCGGGTCAAAAGTCGTTGGAGTTGACTTTCCGACTGTGGCCCAGTCGCAGGCGGCCCAGCACACGGGGGTGCAGTCTGCTGTTTTTGATTTTGGCCCCGGCGGCACAACGGCCACTCATATTCGGGTCGACGTGCGAACTTGGGCCACGTTTTTCTTCATGAGCGAGATCACCGTCAACGCGGTTCCCGAGCCGTCCTCGATCGCCTTGCTTGGCCTTGGCTTGATGGGGTTCTGCCTCGCCGTCCGCCATCGACGATCCTGGGAGCTACGGGCGGGGGAATAGCGTTCATCGGTCAGCATTCCGGATGAATAACACATCCGGAATGCTGGCTCAGTGCGAAGTCGGCAGAACAGTTTTTCATCACTTGGATGGCTCCTCCAAATCCATTGAGGTGGCTATGACTATCTATTACCGTTTTGGCGGATGTGCAATCGCTTGCGTGACTGTAGTGTTGGGAGCCGCTATTGTATCGGCGGATCCAATTACGGGCATGACGTACACGTACGACCTGAGTCAGTCGGATCCGTTTACGGGCTTCTTCACCGCGCCTCATCCTGAAGCGGCCGCCGATGACACTGACGATGCCACCGACTCAACCGCGGTCACGAGCCGAGGCCTGTTAACCGATGGCGACTTCGGTAGCGACGTAATCGGGGATCCCAACCTCGGTTGCTGCAGGTTCAACAACACGACGTACGCCGGCTTCCGAAATGACGGCATTGGTGGTGCGCCACAGCCAAAGATTGATGTCGACCTGGGCGGTACGTTCAATCTTAATTCCTTCACCTTGCACTATCTCGTTGAAGACAGACCTTCGATCTATTCACCACAACAGATATCGAATTCCCAAGGGATGGAGTTCAACGCACTCACGGTTTCTGGAAGCACGGACGGCGAGAATTTTAGCGAATTTGGGTTCACCAACGATTTCGTTCCAGTTTTCGGACCCGGAGGCGACGTCGGCACCGACGTCTCCGAGGTGCGCATCGCGACGATCGATCTGACCGGATCGACCGCATCGCACGTCAGTATCGATATCCGGACGCCGTGGTCGTGGATATTCCTGAGTGAAATCGTCGTGGATGGCACGCGTGTCGGCGGTCTGTCTGGCGACTACAACGGCGATGGATCGGTCGATGCGGCCGACTATGTCGTGTGGCGCGACACCAACATTAATGGCCAGCAGGGGTACGACGATTGGCGGGCCAACTTCGGCAGCTCTTTGGGCTCGGGAATCGGGTCGGCGACAACTGCCGTGCCTGAGCCAGCTTCCATCTTTCTGTTCGGGCTTGGCAGTCTGCTACTCACGGTTCGGAAGTGCTCCTAGCAACAGATATCTCTCTGCTTCAAGGTTTGAGCGCCGACATGCACAGAACACAATCCATCACGAGGACGGCGAGCCTTCCGGCCGCTCTTCAGTGTGTGATTGCAGGGAGTTGCTGCTGTTTGCCGCTGGCCGCTCAACCGTTTCCGGTCGATCCCTCGCTGCCACTAGCAACCGGCGCTTTTATCCAAGTGCATGCGGGATTTGCTTCGAACAGTGCCGCGTGGTGGCAGGCCGAACTAGCATCGATGAAACGCATCGGAATGGATACGGTGGTCGTTAACTATGTCGCGTATGACAACTTCTATTTTTATCCGACGAGCGTTCCCGGAGGCTCGCCGTTTGCCGTCGATTCGATTGAGCGCATCATGGATGCGGCCGATCAACAGGGGATGAAAGTCTACCTTGGCCTGCACTTGGACCCCGACCAATTCACTTCCAGCACCTTCGATCTTCAGGCAAATCTGGCCCAGGGGCAGGCGGAACTGAGCGAGTTGTGGACGCGCTATGGCGGCCACGCGTCGCTCGCCGGCTGGTACATGCCCCAGGAATTCAGCGACTATATGGTTTTCAACCAGCCGCAGCTCCGCGACGACATCATCACCTACACAAGCACCGTGACAAACCAAGCTCATGCATCGAGCGGGTTGCCCATGATGATTTCGCCGTTCTTTGGCCAAAATCCCAACGCGGCAGCGTATGCCAATTGGTGGAACACAACGGGCCTGCCGCAAACAGGCATCGACATCGTGGCCATGCAGGACGGAGTAGGAACGCATCGAACAACGATCGCCGAGTCACAAACCGTGTTCCAAGCCTTGGCGCCGGTGATGGCGAATCACGGCGTCGAGTTCTGGGCTAACAACGAATCGTTCAATCAGATTCACGGTTGGCCGATCGATGGCCAACCTTGGGCGGCGGAACCAACGGGCATAGGTTTCTTCGTTGCGCAAATTGAATCGACGAATTCGTTCGTTGAAAAGTCAATCACGTTCGAATTCTTGCACTACATGAGTCCCCAGAACACGGCCGCCACGAACGCGCTCTATCAGGATTACAAAGCGTATTTTGAGTCAGTTGTGTTGGCTCCTCGGCAAATCGAGATCGCCAGCTATTCATATGAGAACCCCGCCACCACGT
Organism: Pirellulales bacterium; assembly: GCA_040901765.1. Classification (GTDB taxonomy): domain Bacteria; phylum Planctomycetota; class Planctomycetia; order Pirellulales; family Lacipirellulaceae; genus JBBDYG01. The sequence goes on along the minus strand of JBBDYG010000088.1, from coordinate 9,393 downwards.
GGGTGCATAACCTAGCGCCCGATCCCGGCAATTTACGATTGATCGACGGAAATACGGGCTCGCTCAGCGGCGGCGCAAATGGAGCATTCGCCAACGGCACTTGGGTCGGCTTTGGAAACAATAACTCGCTTGGAGACCCGCAACCGCGTGTCGTGTTCGACCTCGGCGGGGAGTTATTGGTCGAGGCGGTGGAGTTGTTCTACTTGGTCGCCGCCAGTCCCTCTATTTACGCGCCGCAACAGATTTCTGGCGTCGCCGATGCGGTGGTCGTTACAACGAGCACCGACGGAACTACTTTTATCGAAGCTGCGTCGACCAACAATTTTACGCCGTGGGCTACCGACTTGTCTAACAACGCTTTTGAGATGCGTTCCATTATTCTCAGTTTGGGCGGCGTCTCGGCATCGCACATCGCCATCGATGTACATACTCCTAATACCTGGATTTTTATTAGTGAGCTGCTAGCTTTCGAGGCGGATTTGCCCGGCGATTATGACCGCAATGGAATCGTGGACGCGGCCGATTACGAGGCTTGGAGGGCGGCCTTCGGTTCGAATGCACCAGCAGCCGATGGCAATCGGGATGGCATCGTAGATGCGGCTGACTACGTCGTCTGGCGAGATAATCTCGGTGCAGGCGCTGGAAGTATGGCCGCGGCCGTGCCTGAACCTGTCACCGGTCTTTTACTGTTTACTTCAGCTTTAGGAATAAGTGGAGTTATCCGTAGTTCGACTTTCGGACTTCGCCAAGTATCAAGTTTATATGCGTAAGATTCATCAGAATGATCGACGGATCATCCGGCGTTCGTCCGACGGCTTTACTCTCGTCGAGCTGTTGGTTGTGATTGCTATTATCGGCATTCTTGTCGCGTTGTTATTGCCTGCTGTGCAAGCCGCGCGAGCGGCGGCGCGGCGGACTCAATGTTCCAACCACGTCAAGCAACTGGGGATCGCCGTTCTCAACCTGGAGAATTCCTACGGCGTTCTACCTCCATTGAGCGTCGACCAAGCCATCGATGCGAATCAATGGAGCGGGGCGCCCATTCAGGCCAAGGGACCGTTCCGAGGCCAGATTGGCATGACCATCTTCGGTTGCCTCTTGCCTTACCTCGAGGAGGAGGCACTCCACGATGGGATGGAGATTAACGTTTCGGACCTGCCCAACGCTAGCGCCGTGACGGCCGCCGTTCCCGGCGTGTCGCGCACGAAGTCCGTGAACGCGCTCGTTGGTTCCGAGCCGGCCAGGAAGCATGTTATCCCCGGTTATCTGTGTCCAGCAGAGCCAAGCCCAACGGGCTCTTTGGGGCAGCCATCCACCTCAAATTTCAATGCCCATCTGTGGGCGGTTACCAATTACGCCGCGAACTACTTGGCATTCGGCAAACCCCTCGAAGCCAATCCCGAGGGACCGGTTCGCCTGGCAATGTTTGTCGATGGCACCTCCAACACGCTGCTTTTTGCCGAACGATACGCTACATGTAGCATTGCCGGCGATCCGGAAAATTCCAGCACTTCGGCTAACTTGTGGGCCGATTCGAATGGGTTCTTCCGCCCAGCCATTTGCCTGTATCGAAACACACTTGACTTGAGTCGTCTCAACCCAACCGCGGCGAGACAACAGGTCGCGGCTGGCACATTCGACCCTTACAACCCCGGGTGCGATCCCTTCCAAAGTTCCGTTGATTGGACCTTCGGATGTGATTTTGGCCGAGGCCAGGCTTTACACAACGACAGCATGAATATCTGTCTGGGAGATGGCAGTGTGCAATTGGTCAGTTCGTCGATCGACGCGATCGTGTGGGCGCGGCTGTGCGACCCGCGAGATGGTGAGCCTCTTGGAGATTTCTAATGTCGTGGCGCGGCTGGCTCCCTGTGATTCACTGAGGTCGCGAGACATGCTTTCGTACTCTGCCAAAAGGCGGCGGCTGTTCTTGTTATTGCTGATGCTTGCCGTTGGATGTGCCGAGAGTGCGCCGGAATTGGAGACTTGGCCGGTTCACGGCGCCGTGATCGATCAAAATGGCGTATCGCCGGCCAGCGGCGTCGTGCGATTCTTAGCGGACGCCGAAATGCATCAGTCGGATCCGCACCTGATCACCGTCGGACCGATTCAACCCGATGGATCATTCACCGTGAAGACTCATCGAAAAGGTTTTACTTATGACGGAGCGGTTGCTGGCGACTACGGACTATTGGTGATGACCGATAAGACTACTTCGGACGGCCAAAAAGTCCCCGTCCAATTCGACGTGCCCGAGCCCTGTACGGTCCAGCCCGGTGAAAACAAACTGACCATCAAAATCCGTCGATAAGTAGCGGATTGAACAACGACATATCAACACCACACCGATGAATCAGCGGATTGCGGGAGTAGTGAGTGGCTAAGAGCTGCTAGGGTCGGCAACTGGGCGGTCTGAGGCGCGGTGGATGCTCGATTTGTCCACAGCCGGTATAATGAAGACACGCAAGTCGCTTTTAATCGTGCGCCCTTTCAGCCAGGAGGAAAACCCATGTCGCACCAAAACACACGCCGCACGTTTTTGACGCAAGGCGCCGTTGCCGGAGCGGTGGTCGGTTTGGGGGATTTGGGATTTCTTTCACACCTCAGGCCTGTCGGTGGGTCCGAGGCGAAGCTCGATCCGAACACGGTCAAGCTCGATCCCGAAATCGAACCACTGGTGCGGCTGATTGAAGAGACGCCGCGCGAGCGGCTGCTGGAAGAGGTGGCATCTCGAATACACGGCGACACGAGTTATCGCGAGTTGCTCGCCGCCCTGTTGCTCGCCGGGGTAAAGAACGTCGAGCCGCGGCCCTCGGTCGGTCATAAGTTTCACGCCGTGCTGGTGGTGAACTCCGCCCATTTGGCGAGCATGTCGTCGCCGCCGGAGCACCGCTGGTTGCCGATTTTCTGGGCGCTCGACTATTACAAGAGCGCCGCGGCACAAGATGTCCGCGAGCGCGGCGATTGGACGATGCAAGCCGTGGACGAAGCGGCGGTGCCCGTTCCGCACAAAGCGCCGCTGGCATTCACCGACGCGATGAACGGCTGGGACGAGCAAGCAGCGGACCCGGCAGTGGTTGGGTTGGCGCGATCGACCGGCGCGCAAGGCGTTTACGAGCATCTGTTCCGCTACGGCATGCGCGATTTCCGTTCAATCGGCCACAAAGCAATCTACGTGGCCAATAGTTTGCGAACGCTTCAGTGTATTGGCTGGCAACATTCCGAGCCGGTGCTTCGGTCGCTCGCCTACGCACTGTTGGCGCACGAGGGCGACAATCCCAAGGAGCGCGACCACGAAGCCGACCGACCGTACCGCCGTAATTTGGAACTGGTTGGCAATGTCCGCCAAGACTGGGCCGTTGGCGAACCGGATCCCGCGGCCACTTCCGACTTGCTTGAAACCCTGCGCACCGGAAGCAACGATGATGTGTGCGACGAAGTTCTCGCCGTGTTGGAACGCGGCGTATCGCCTCAGTCGGTATGGGACGCGCTTCACGTCGGCGCGGGCGAACTCTTGATGCGGCAGCCGGCGATCGTCGCGCTGCATGCAGTGACAACGACCAATGCGATGCATTACGCTTACTTGACCAGCGGCAACAACGAGACGCGCCTGCTGGCCCTGCTTCAAAACGCCGCGTTCCTGCCGATGTTTCGCGAGGCGATGCAGGGGCGGGGCGATGTTCGCGATATTACCGTGAACAACTTGCAACCGAAGTCGGAAGGAAGTTCCGCCGGTATCTCGGTCGCAGAAGTATTTGAGCTATTAGGCGAAGACCGCGACGCGGCCGCAAGTCTCGCATTGAGCCGCCTGCAATCCGTCGGAGAAGCGAAGGAGATGATCGACGCGGCCCGACTGGTAACTTTCCTCAAGGGCAATAACGCGCACGATTACAAATTCAGTTCGGCCGTGCTAGAGGACTACTACTTGGTGTCGCCCGAGTTTCGCAATCAGTTTTTCGCCAGCAATCTCTACCAATTGCGAAGTTCGCAAGAAAAGGACAACCAGTTGGTCGAACGAACGCGCGCGGCGCTGATAAGCTGACGGGCTGGCGTCCGCTTTGATTCCGGACCGACCAGCGGTATGTGTTGCGTCCGCTAAGGCCAGACTAAGTTTCAGCAGGTGGCGAACTTGCCGTGGATCGGGACAGATTAAACGATGGCGGATCGCTGGCTGGAAATGACTCCCACGAGGCTTCGTCGACCGCGTTTTCTTCTACTACTGGGTCAGGAACATCGGCCCATTGTGACTCGATCTCGCACTTGCCCGCGACACAACAGCGGTAAACGTAATATCCCGCAGCCGCTACCGCGGCCACGACCATAACTTTGCGAAGTTTCATAGCTTTCTCCCGTTGAGGGGTGCATCTCAAGATAACCCCTAAGCCATTGGGGGAGCAAACGGAATGCCAAGAGCTTGAGGGGGCGCCCCTGAAACATCGCCGACTTTGCGGGCGAATGCAATCGGTTGGCGATTTGCGGCTACACGGCAACTTGCGCGTCGAATGCGATCGACAGGCTTTCGCCGCGGCAGATGGCGCGAACTTCGTCGCGCACCGCAAAGAAGGCCCCAACTACCTCGGGATCCCACTGGCAACCGGAACCTTGCCGCAGCACGCGATCGAGCTTGTCGTCGGGAATCCCCCTCCGGTAAGGCCGGTCGCTGATCATGGCATCGACCGAATCGGCCACGGCGACGATCCGCGCCAGTTTTGGGGTTTCGGTCTCCTTCAGGCCGCAAGGATACCCTTCGCCGTTCCAGGCTTCGTGGTGGTGGAGCACCACGGGCAACACCTGGTCGAGCTGTTTGATGCCTTCGAGAATCCGCCTTCCAAGCTCCGGGTGCAACTTGATATGCTCGTATTCCGCCGCCGAGAGCGGACCGGGCTTGCGCAGGACGTTGTCGTCGATGCCGATTTTGCCAATGTCGTGGAGCAGTCCTGCCAAATAAACGGTTTCGAGTTGTTCCGTCGCGCAGCCGATGTGCCGCGCAAGACAGACCGCAATTCGGGCGACGCGTTCGCTATGCCCGCAGGTGTAGGGGTCTTTGGCATCGATGGCGGAACTGAGGGCTCGCACAACGCTGCTGAAGAACTCGGCCTGTTCGCGATACAGTCCAATGTTTCCGGCGTGGATGCCCACGATGGCCGCGACGCTGGCCATCAGGTTCACTTCCACGTCACTGAATTCCGCCGTTAGATCGTCCCGGGAGCCGGCGCGGTTGAGGGCCAGCAGGTGCCCCAGTAGCCGATCGCCCAGCCGAATCGGCACGCACACTAGCTCGCTTACCTCTGGGTAGAACCAGGTTGGAGACTCGGTCGACTCGCGGTTCAGTACAAGCCACTGTTCGCGGGCAGTTGGGCCGAGCCGGCTGATAAACGTTGCCAACTCCGACGGCGCGATGGGACACTTGCCTTTGCAGACAATCAGGCCCTCACCAACTTCCGGTCCGTTGAATTCCTTGTGGCACTCGTTGCCGTTAAGCAACCGGGCAACCACACTCTCCGCCGAAACGACTTCCGCCAAGCCCGCGGCTGCCATCTCACACAATTCGGTGGCGCTATGCGACAAGGAAAGCTGGTCCGTCAGTCGGTGAAGGAGGCTTAGCTCCTCAAACGAGTGAAACAGATGCGACGACACGTCACCCAGTTGAGTTTTCAGCTTGACGATCTGCTGACGTTGATTAAAGCCGACCGTCAGAGCGGTACTCAATTGCATCAGCCCATGCGTATGCCAGACCATTCGCGACCTGCTCCAGCGAAATGCCTGTTCGGCATCGACGCCGAAGGCGTGCGCCGCCGCCGATATTTGGTCGACGCTAGCGACGGGCTGCATGAGAAAAGTGGACACTGCAAGCAAATCGGCCGTTTCGGAGTCGGCGCTCATCGGGATCGCCAACATCAACAGCGGCGAGAACTCGTCGAGTACTTCCGGCCGGCCCTGGCGAGCAGTTTCCTCGCATAAGGCGAGTCGAGAATATAGGTCGCAGTTGAGCCAATCGGCCGCCGCATGCGTTAGCTCGCCTTTCCGGAGATCGAGCAGCGAAAACGGCTGTTTGAACGCTTGCTCAATGGCGCGCAACGCGGAGCGGACCGTGGCCGTCGACCGCGATGACTTGGCGGGATTCCCGATCGCACTGGGCGTCCGGTGCTCGCGCAGCGATAATTCTGCAGTGGATGCCAAGGTGGCTCGTCCAAGGAAGGTCAGCAAACGAAGTCGCGGCACGTTGCCTTGGCAAAGCTACTTCACAGGCGCGGCGCAATCGCCTCGCCATTGAACTCAGGTCGTTTAGAATCTCGGGCCGCTTGCACCGGATGGAACGACTTTGCTGACGAGAACGGCCGCAAAGCCGGCGTGGTCAATCGATGGCGCCACGCCGCTTGGTCCGGTATCGTTGGCTGGCACGTTCCAGAATTGCCCGATCCTCGGAAGAGAGTTGCTCGATGCCACTGACATGAAGTCGAGCCAGGATGTCGTCCACGCGGGCGTCCTCCGTTGCCTCAATCGCGCGTCGCTGCTGTTCGCGCCGCTCGTGCTGCTGCTCGGTCCGCTGCTCGACGAGCACCATGTCGTCGGCATCGTCCAGGGGCCATCCGCTATCGAGCAGATCCTTGCCGTCGGAAGAAGAGGCGTAGAGCGGAAAATCGGAGAGTCCCTCCAGCCGCCGCGCCAGTGCCAGGTCGTGACTGGCACTGATGAACAGAAAAATGGCCATTGTCACCAGCGGCGCCCACAGCGGCATCCACTCCTGAGGGTCGTTCTTATCGACAAAGAATGCGACCACGAACAGACCTAGCGCCACGGCGATTGCCGTGCGGGCTGTAATCACCCAGGCCGATTGCCGGCCGACCAGCGGCCAAAGCATGGCTCGCAGCGCGGGGCCGCCATCGAACGGATAAACCGGCAACAGGTTTAATATCAGCAACGTCCAGTTCAGCCAAAGCGCTAGCTTTGCAAAGACGTGACTCGGCGGTCCGACATCAAGGCCTGTCGGCAACACTGGGTTCAGCAGCCCCAGGATATCCGGCTCGTTCCAGTAGGCGAGTGCCCCGGCCGCGATCACCGCTAATGTTAGATGCACCAACGGCCCCGCCATGGCCACGAAAACTTGTGGCTCCGGCTCGTCGGGCACCCGAGGCGACGCCAGCCCGCCCGTTGGCCCGAGCACGACTTGATCGACCATTCCGCCGAGCCGCAAGGCCGCGATCGTGTGAGCCAACTCGTGCAGACCGAGGCTCACCAGCAGCACGCCTAAGATCATCATCCCGACTTCGGGCATGTCGTCGTTAAACGTCACCGCGAGAGTCAGGACCACGAATAGAAGCAGGAGGATGTGAAGGCGTACCGAAACGCCCCACCATCTACCGAGGCTAACACTCCAGCGATTGCGTAAATGCCCTACCATAGTCTTTTAGATCTAACGTCGTCGTCTGGATCATGCTGCTTCGTGGACGAGGGCGGGTGCCGCCAACGACCTGCTTCGGTGGCTGCGGATCGCACGATAATGTATCCTACCAATTCGCCGAAACAACGGCAAACTACGCGCCAATTTTTACCGCCGTGCCCGGGAAATCTGCCTGTGACCGCAACTCGCCTGCTACTGAACGCCAAGCGGTTTCGGGTCGTCGAAGTCGAACTGGCCCAGCCCGACGGCGACATCGTTGCCAGGCAGATTATCGAGCACCCTGGGGCCGTCGTTATTTTGCCCATCCTACCGGACGGAAACATCTGCCTCATCCGCAACTTTAGGCCGGCGGCCGGCAAAACTTTGGTCGAGCTACCCGCGGGAACCTTGGAACCCGGAGAACCGCCCCGACAAACCGCCATTCGCGAACTGCGGGAGGAAACGGGCTACGCAGCCAGTAAAGTGACGGAACTCCCCGGGTTTTACACGTCGCCCGGCATCCTTACCGAGCGCATGCACGTCTTCCTGGCGACCGAGTTGGTGGAACATTCCCCCGAACGGGAAGCTGGCGAAGACATCGAGAACTTCCTCGTCTCGTGGGACGAAGCGATGGCGATGATCGAGCGGGGCGAGATTGAAGATGCAAAGTCGGTGGCGGCACTGCTGTACTATGACCGATTTTGCCGCTCAACCGCCGCTGTGTGATTTCGATTTACCCTACGGCGCCGGCGTGCGAGTAGTACGCTTGGCACCAGCAAAGTTCCAGCGACAACGATCCACGGGGCCGCCGCCACGGCCGCCACCACGACGCTTTCCGCGAAGTTTCGTAGTGCGAGCAACGAGCTGTCCCACGCCTGGTGAATGCGAGAAGCAAACGTCGGCGCCTCGGGCGGCACGTAGTCGTGCTCTTCTCGCGCAATGACGACGACTGTGGTCAGATCGGTGCGGTCGGTCAGGTATCGTAGCCGGCCTTCCATCTGCTCGACCTCGCTGCGAACTCGCGCTAGTTCGCGCTCGACTTCGATCACGTCTTTGATTTCGCCGCTCGGGTCTTCGAGTAGCTTCACGATGCGTTCTTCCAGCCGCTTTTGATTGGAAATGCGGGCGTTGAGGTCGACGAATTCCTCGCTGACATCTTGAGCCGTTTGGCGTCGGCTTTCGGGAATTCCGAACTTCGAGACGGCATCCAAGAACGATTCGAACTGAGCCACCGGTATCCGAACCCGCCAACGGCCCGAGAGCTGCTCCCCTTGGCTGCGATCGACCGCGGCGTCGGCCAGGTAGCCTCCAAGCCGTTTGATGAGGCTCGTCATTTCGACTTCAAGCTTCGAGACATCGTCAACTACCAGCGTGATTTCCGCTTCGTAGATAATCTTGCGCGTTGGATCGGGGGCTTTATCGTCCGCACCCTCGCCCGCGCTCTTGCCTTTTTGTGAGTAGGCATCGTTGAGTGGAGCGGTCCCGGCGCGAATTTCACTTTCTGTGGCCGGGGGCGCACTGTCGCTCGCATATTGCACGCTGCATCCCGTACTGGGAACCACACAAAGCAGGACAATCGAAATTAATCGGTGCGGCATGGTGGTCTCGCTTTCTTCCCAGATGTAGGCCCTGCGATCCTCGCAAACGGAGGAGTAGCGCAGTATAGCCGGGGCGAAAGATTAGAGTCAAAGCGAGTTCGAAAAGTTCCGAAATCGAGTTTCGGAGTGGGGGAAGAATAACTTCGGTGGTTCAATTAGCGAAGGATTCGAATCGTGGGGAAACAAAACAATTTGACCGTTTGGCCGAAGGCCTTGATTCATCGTAGCCTGGGGCAACGCCCCAGGCAGTGGAAGGCGAAACCCATGTTTGGCCGAAGGCCATATTCACCTTCCGCAGGGTGTGCTGCGTTACAAGCATTGATTATGGCCCTTGGCCAAAGCGTGGCGGTGTGCGTCGTCTGCCTGGGGCGTTGCCCCAGGCTACGGTGAAAATGGCCGTTGGCCAAATACCGA
>JBBDYG010000087.1:0-2845 GCA_040901765.1 Pirellulales bacterium | reverse complement strand
GTCGACATTATCGAATCCCTCCATTATCGGCCGCCGGTGCACTACTCACGTTATATGCGATCGCTGGCGGAGAGTGGTCGTTTCGGAGTCGAGCCCGGCAGAATTGTTACGCATTTAGAACCATCGTGACAACTTCGCGCGTGAAAGCTGCAGCTTGCTGGGGATCGCCACAATGACCGGCCGCGTCTCACGCCGACCGGTTTTGTACCATCCGGAACGCTGGGGCAATTCCAAATAATAGAATAAACTCTCAAGCCGAGCACGGATCATGTTTAAACTGGTCGATTGATTGCAAGTGCGGAGAACTCGAGCGGCTATTACATAAGGGACTTTGAAGCGATTAAGGTCATTCCCATGAGAAGCAACAAAACGGTTGCTGGCTCGTGCACGTGTGACTGTGGGCCGAGCCGCCACTGACGCCTCGGCCGAAATGAGAACGCCAGAGATCGTAGTCGGATTGCATATAGACATTTCCCGGATGATCGCGCCATACGACATAGTCAGCGGCGTCGACGACGCCATCGCGATTGAAGTCGGCCGACGTGGAGCACCTCCTGCCGATTGTTGCTATGATTGATCATGTGATAGGACTACAAAGGGTGGTGCATGAGCGACAGCCTTGCAGAGCCGCCGCCGTCCGCCCATTAAATAGTTCTGCCCCATTTGGGCAATTCGATTCCACCAGAGGGAAGTAGTTGAATGAGAGCGAAGATCTTTGCAGTGCTAATCTGTTTTGTTGGATGGGGCGGGACTCAAATCTTGGCGCGGGCGGACCAGGAGTCGCCTTCGACATTGAGAGTTGAAGACGCGATTCACCCCGTTGTCCCCGATCGCGTCGGCGGCATCTTGGGCGAACGTCTTGACGCGTGGCGTCACGTTCGCTTGTGGCGGGTGGTCAATGATCCTTTTCTCTTGGATGGATTCACGCATCCTCCGGGCGAACATCCCTGGCAGGGTGAGCATGTGGGCAAGTGGCTTCACGCGGCAAGCCTGGCCGGGGGCGCCACCGGCGATCCGAAGCTGAACGAGGCACTCCGGGCAGTCGCCGCGAAGTTGATCGCGGCTCAGGAAACCAACGGATACCTGGGCACCTACGCGCTCAAGGAGCGCTACTATAGCAAGGTTTCCACGGGGGATCCGACGACGTGGGATATCTGGACTCAGCGATACGCCATTCACGGCCTGTTGAGCTATTGCAGTTTGCACGATGATCCGGCCGCCCTGCGAGCAAGTAAAAAAGCAGGCGAACTGTTGATGAAGACGGTCGGCCCGCCTTCTGGCGACGTGACTCGCTTCGGCACACGCCACGGTCTTTCCTCCGCAGTTTTGCTCGAATCGATCGTGATGCTCTATCGGCAAACCGGCGACGATCGATACCTGGACTTCGCCAAGCACATCGTCCGCAACATCGAACAAAACCCGGATTTGCGAATCATGGCGGCGATGCGCGCGGGGGAGGACGTGACGGCCGCGGGCGATGGCAAGGCATATCAACTCATGGCCGTCCTCTTGGGTTACGTCGAACTCTTTCGCTCGACGGGGGAAAGGGAGTACTTGGACACGGCGGTCATGGCCTGGGAGAGGATCCTTGCCGACCACGTGAATGTGGCCGGGGGACCTTGGAGCTACCAGGTGAAGCGGACCACCAATCAGGAATGCTTCGCCCCGCCACAATACTTTCACCCGACCAATTGCGTCGAAACGTGCAGTACAACAACATGGATTCAACTCTGCCTTTCGCTGTTCGAACTCACAGGCGAAGCACGTTATGCGGACGCAGCCGAAGTGTCGATCTTCAACCAACTTCTCGGCGCTCAATCGCCCAACGGGAACGATTGGGCTTATCACTCGATGCTAAACATGCCTGATCGAGGCTATGAGGACGCGATAACCTGTTGCGCCTCGAGCGGCCCCCGAGCCCTGGAGCTCTATGCACGCCATTTGATCTGCGTTGAGAAGGAACGGCTTGTGGTGAATAGTTACGTACCGGGCGTTTTTTCCCTGGGTGGCGCCAGCGGTGTGTCGGGCCGCGTGGTTATGGAGGGCGATTACCCACTTGCGCCTGAATGTACGATACGCATCGAGCTTCCGGCGCCGACCACGTTTGCGGTTGATTTTCGACTCCCGGCGGGGGCCAGCGCATTGGAAATGAAAGTCAACGGCGTCGCACACGAGCCAGAACAAACCTCATCGGGTTTCTTGCGCGTCCATCGAGCTTGGAATTCAGGAGATCGGGTCGCGCTAAAGTTCGACTTCCCGCTTCGCGCCGATTTCCAGACGGCGTCCGATGGGGTGCGCTGGGTGGCTTTCCGTTGGGGGCCGCTGGCCTTGGCCCAAAGCGTGGTCAAGCAAACCGACCATCCGCAAAACGTCTTGTTGGTCGAGCAGGAATCGGAAGATGGCAATCATTGGCTGGAGGCGGAGCGCGCAACGGGGAACACCCCCTTGCCGTCGGACAATGCGACCGAGGAATTGGACACGAGCCGGGCCTCAGCCGCTGCCTCGGCTCAGGCGTCCGTGCCTTCGTGGCGACTGAAGACGCCGCGAAAGATTATCATGGTCCCATACTTCCAGGCCGGCGGGGAAGGCGGCGGCGTGCGGACCATGTTCCCCACGCGACGCTCGCTTTAGACCGTTTGCTCGAAGACTTCAAGGGTCCACGAAGCCTGAGCACACGTTGGCAATGTCTGGAGTCAGCGCCGCGAACTGCGATTGAGCTTCCTCACTCACAACATCATGCTTCTTTTACGGGTCAAGCTTTTCTACGGAGCCGTTCTGTCCCCTTTATTCTGGTTCTTCAGGAAATTTAGTGGGTGATTTCAGGAGTCAGGTGGAGCTTGCCGCA
>JBBDYG010000086.1:0-19837 GCA_040901765.1 Pirellulales bacterium | reverse complement strand
GCTGCTGGCTGCCCGCGATTTCAGGGGTTGCGCCTGTCAGCCTCGAACCCAGCCGCCCGCCGCGAAATGCGTCGAATCGTAATGCTAATCGTTAGTGCATACTGCGGTGATCCGCGAAGATGTATTCGCGAAATCCTGACGAATTGAATCGCGGCGCGGGTGAGTGCGGTATAACGAGTTCGGGCTTTGTCGCGCGGCGGTGAAAGGATGTTGACGATGGGTATGCTTTGGCTTTACTACGGCAGCGTATTTGTTGCGATGGCGGCAGTTATGGTTGGTGCGGTTTGTTGTTTCGATGTAATTCCGCAGGAACAAGCGAATGTTCAAGTTGCACATGCAGAAGTTCAGCCGATGCTAGCAGGCGCAGAACAGCCGGCGCGGTCGGACGAAGGCCAGGCTTTGCCGCCGAATGTGGACGAAAAGAAACCGGTTGAAGAGTTGGTGGAGATTCCATTGTCATCGATTCTGACCACGAGTCCGCAAAGGGGATTGCTCCGCACGCGAGATGCGTTCCCGCAACAAAGCGGTGACCGCAATAACAAAGTGACAAACGGGTACTTATGGCGGATTCTGACGGAGACCAAAGGAGGAGCGTCGAACGCTTTCCTGGTGGATGCGACGAACGCGAGCGATGCGATTAGTGCAAGTCTTAGCGTATTAATTGGGTCGGGCGGAGTGGAAATCCCAGTACCCGTCAATAAGCCGGACCCCATGCGTGGTCAATATTGGTTAGTAGTCTATCTCGGTTCTGGGCCGAGCAATCCCGTGTCTTGGACGGTCGAAGATGTAGTGGTTGATCAAAACGCGGTGAAGCTGCGTTATCGAACGCCAAAACCTCAACCGGCTACTGACGATATTCGCCGTTATTATTACTGGGTGCCCTTGGGCAAACTTGACCAAGAGACGTATGAGATTCAACTCTTCGATGCCGACAAAAGTGTGGTGACACTGATGCGTCGAGTTGAGGTTACGCGATAACGTTTCGGCGAGGATTGTTGAATTGACTCGTCGCAAGTTGCCGCTCGCGGTATAACGACGTTTGGGGGCTAACCGCGTGTTTGGAGATTGCCATGAGTTCTACTTTCTGCGGCAGCGTATTTGCGGGGTTGACGGCCTTCTTCATCGGCGTGATCGGGTGTTTCGACGCATCTTCGCAGGAACCGACGAAACCCGCGGAAGGGCGCATCGAAACTGAGCCAGTGCTAGCGGGTGAAGAGCAACCGGAGCGGTCGGAGGAAAGTCAGCCGCAGCAGGATGAGTTGGGCGGAGAGAAACCAGGTGAGGAGGTGGTGGAGATTCCGTTAGATCAGATCTGGACGTATCGAATGCCTGGAACAAGAAGTATCAGAAAACTGGACCCGGACGCGTACCGTCGTGGCGGCGACCTTCCGCCAGAACAACAAATCAAACTGCTTAGAAACTCGAAGATCGAACGAATACTTAATTCGCTAAACGAACCATTACCGGATGAAGCAAAACCGCAAAAGGCGTTCGCCGTACTAGGAACAGGGCGTGAAGCCCTGGATCGAGCCGCCGATGTGCTGCTGGAGGTAAAGAAGCCTGATAAAGAGTTTTCGAGTGGAAGCGACGTCTCGGTTATATTTTTCACGCGTAGATCAACTCTATATGTCTACCTTGAACGAATTACAGTGCGTAATCTCGAAATCGAATTGCAGTATCGGGTCGTGCCGCATCTGTCGCTAGACGTCACGAACGACTTGGCCATCATTCCGTTCAAAGATTTGCCCTCCGGTCATTACACGGTCCGAATTCTACCACCAATCGTCGACGACAAGTTCGAAACGTTGGGGGTTGGCGAGTTTAATCCAAACTTCGTCAAGCGATATATCCCTGAGTCGTTTTCATTCACGATTCGCTAACCTGTAATCGGAGAATTTAGCCATGTTGTTGAAATGGCACACAAGATTGAGTGGATTTATGGGAATCACCCTTCTAGTCAGCCCCGCCTTCGCGGACGTCGCATCGATCGGCCGCGATGGAATCGATTCAAGTTCGCTTATGCTTTCCGGTGCCGGAATCGGCATCGGGATGGTCGATGCTGGACGCCCCGGCAAAGTGGGTGTCGACGACGCCATGCATTCAGATATGACAATTGATCCTGAAGAGGTCTACGTTGGAACAGCAATGCCCGTGCAGAATCAAGGTGTCGACGATCACGGCCAAATCGTTGCGGGCGTAATGATCGGAACTGATCTAGCGGGTGAAGGGGTTGCGACAGAGGCAAATCTTTATGCTTCGGCTCTTGCTCCCGGTAACTTTCAACAACAGAGCGCGATCGCGCTTCAACACATTGCTAATCGTCAAGGCGGCGCTATTGCGGCCATTAACATCAGTTACGGACTGACATTGGGTTCCGATATGACCGATGGCAGTTCTCTACTGACTCAATACATCGATTGGTCTTCGAGAGTGCATGACACCCTATATGTACAATCCGCGGATGAAATGACTCCCACCATCCCCAGTTCACCAATTCCAAAAGATGATTACAACGGTGTCACCGTTGGCGCCTCTTTAAAGATCGGTGATGTATTTCGAAAGGTCGCTGATTTCAATTTCTATGGCGGTGACGCCGATGGTGCCCGCACATCCGTTGACATTCTCGCTCCGGGTGAAGACATCTTCTCCCTAAATGCGGCAGGCAACCTAGTATCCGCAGACGGGACAAGCGTTGCCGCCCCACACGTCACCGGTACAGTTGCGCTGCTACAAGAGTATGCAGAAGCACGAATCATCGATACCGGCGGACCACTTTGGAAGCCCGCACCAAACGCCAACGCTCGCCGCCACGAAGTCATGAAAGCCGTGCTGATGAATTCCGCGGATAAGCTCGAAGACACCGGCGACGGCATGCGGCTCGGAATGTCGCGGACCGTGTTGAAAAAAGATGGTTCCAATTGGCTCACGACCGATGCGTACACCGAGCGCGGGATTCCCCTCGATTTGGAAATGGGCGCTGGCCATCTCAACGCCCGCCGCGCGCTGCAGCAGTTCTCATCGGGCGAGATCGATGCCACGGTCCCGGCCGGAACCGTCGTCCCACAAATCGGGTGGGACTATGCAAATACCGGGGACACGGGTTCCTTCGTTAACGAATACGTATTCGAGGATCCGCTGCCGGCTGGGAGTTTCGTGTCCATCACCCTCGCCTGGGACCGCATTGTCAATCTCGACATGGATGCAGGAACGACGGGAGAATACGACGTTAATGATACGTTCGAAAGCGTCGGCTTCAACGACCTCGACATCTATTTGCTGCCGCAAGGTTCCACAACAATCGACGACGCCGTGTGGTCATCCATTTCCGCGGATTCCAATCTGGAGCATTTGTTCTTCCAGATTCAGACCACCGACATGTATGAATTCTGGGCGTATGAATTTGATTCTCCGATCCAACTTGGAACCGACTACGCGATTGCTTGGTGGGCGTTCAATGGTCCGACCGGCACCGCTGGGACCGGCGACTACAACGGCGACACGATCGTCGATTCCGAAGACTACGACCTGTGGCGCGCGAGCTTCGGCTCGACCACGAATCTGGCCGCCGACGGCAACGGCAATCAAGTGATCGACGCCGCCGATTACGTCGTGTGGCGGGATACGTTGGGGGCGACCCTGGGGGCGGGAACCGCGGCGGTGCCCGAGCCATCGAGTGTTATGCTTCTGGCGTTCGCCTGCGCATTTGCCGTGTTGCAAGGGCAATTGCGGTCGCGATGAACGTCCCACAGATGACCGTCCCACAACTGTCGAACTCGCCGTCGACTTCTGAATCTCCCCTTGCCGGCACCCTCGTCAACCACAAATTCCCGCAACGTTCCACTTCTGCGCACTGACGAGAAATCGCGATGCACTTTACGAGGGGTGTGCCTCACGCGAAAAGCGTGGCACAGTGGCACTCCTCGAAGAAAACAGGGTGCTTCGCAAGAGACGTGGCACAGCAGTTTTTTTCCAGCCTTGCGGGCCCGCCAATTTCTAGCGACGTATTGGGACGCTAAGCCGCACGCAGAACTGTTAAACTTTTCCGGTCCGGCAATTTCTTTCGGTCGGGTTCGCTTCTCGTGAAATGCCGGCTGTGCCGTGTCTGCGGCTCCGAATCTGCGATGGCTAAGGCCGTTTGTCGCGATTGATTGGCCGTGCGCGTCGATTGCTAATGGTGATGTGGGGCGCTGCCCTGGGCATGGAAGCCCCTTGCGGCGCTGCGTCCTACGGCAATCCAACCAACCGAGGCGAAGTTGCCGCCGTCCGCGATTCGCGGCGATGGCTACCGGTCGCCCGATGGTACTCGGTCGAAGGGGGTTCGACCGGAATGGATCCCACCATTGCCTGGGCGGAATGCACCTGCCCGGCGCCCAAAGGAGCAAGCTCGAATGAGACGCCATTTTCGTAACATGCGACGCGTGCTGGCAGCCGCCCTGGCGGGTAGCTTGGCCGCTGCGTCGGCGGTGAATGCCCAGTACCCGCAGTATCAGGGGCAACCCGTTCCGCAACAGCCCGCATACCAATACCAGCAAGCACCGGTGTATCCCGCAGTCGTTCCGCAGGTGCAAGCAGTTCCCGCACAGCAGTCGTACGCGCCGGCCTACGGTGTGCCGGGTGGCTATGCGACGCAACCTCCGGTCGGCCCTGGCTATGCACGAATAGCGATGGCCCAGAACGCACCGCCGCAACCTACTGAACTTCCGCTGCCCAGTGAAGCGGTGGTGCCCGCGGCGCCCCAACCGGTGCAGTCCTCGCCGTACCCTTCAACGGGTTATCCCACGGCCGCCGACGGCGGCTGCAACGGCGGTCAACCGAGTTGGAATGGTTATATGTCTAGCGGCGGCGACTATGCCGCCGGGGGCTGCGACAATAACTACGGGGTGGGCGATTGCTGCACGCCAGCCCGATCGCGGCAATGGTTTTTTGGCGCCTATGCCCTGTTCATGGATCGCGATAATCCCGGTCGGCTCAGTTTGACGACCTCCGTCGATAGCCCCGCGTCGTACCCCTACTATCCGCCGGCGGATCGCACGGTGATGACCAGCTCCAATGCCGAGACCGATTGGCAATGGGGCGCCGAGATTCGCTTCGGCAGCACTTTCGGCTGCGCTCAAACTTGCGGTTGCCAAACCTATCAGCCCTTCGCATGGGAAGTCGGTTACTGGGGACTGGCGGAGGACGACGCCGAATTCACGGTCTGGGATGAACTGGCCGACACCGACCGCCTGTACGGCATGGTCAACTTCGCGGGACTGGAATACGACCGCGACGGCGCCGGTAGCACGTATGCGTACCGACCAATCAACGACTACTACGACTACCAAATGCCGATTGAGGATCCCGCCGATCCCGACACGAACGAAGTGCGCGTGCTGGCCCAACGGGTTCGCACCAGCTTTTCGGCCCAGAATATCGAGTTGAACTTCATTCGGTTCCCGATCTGCAACTTTGGAAGTTGCGGCGGCTCGGGCTGCAACGACTGCGGCAGCGGATGCAATACGTGTGGGCCGGTCGCGCCGCGGTTCTCGATCAACGGCGTCTGCGGCGTTCGCTACCTGCGACTCGACGAAGATTTGCAATATTGCAGCTATTTCACTAACTACCCGACCTTGCCCGGCGATCCGCAGTCGTACCCCGGCGGTTTCCCAATCAATGACGACAACTCGCTGTTCTACGATATTTCGGTGGACAACGAGCTGGCCGGATTCCAACTTGGTTCGAGCATGTGCTGGAATATCACCTGCAAGTGGACGGCCTTCTGCGATACGACTTTTGGTCTCTACAACAATCACATCCAGCATTACCAGCGACTCTACAATGAGAGCGGTGGCGTCGTGCGATTCCAAGGGACGGGCGACAACTTTTCCGTCCGGTCCTCGAAGGATGATGTTGCCTTTTTGGGCGAAGCGCGTCTCGGCTTGGGCTACCAAGTCAGTTGCAACTGGCGCCTCACCGCAGCTTACCGCGTGATCGGAATTGGTGGCGTGGCCTCGACCGTTGGGCAAATCCCCACCAATTTCGCCAACTACGAGCACGCAGCCTACATCGACTCGAACGAATCGATCATTCTCCACGGCGCTCAGTTCGGCGCGGAGATGAAGTACTAAGCGGTCGAAAAAGTTGAAGTGTGCAAATGTTGATGGAAGCGGGAGGGAACCCAGAAAAAGTAGCGTACATGATTCCTCCGGTCCCCTCCCCTCGACGGGGAGGGTTAGGGAGGGGTGATGAAGCGTGTACCAGGTTCGCCCCCCCCCCCCCCCAGCCCTCCCCGCAAGGGGGAGGGAGCCAGAGATGTTGAAACGTGAAAAGCCCTCAGCGCAAGCTGGGGGCTTTTTTGTTGCCTTCGAGCCAAGCGAGCCGCGGCGTCCCCGCCCGCGGGTGCCACTGGCTCTGCCAGTGCTTCGATCTACCGAAGATCACACTGGCGAAGCCAGTGGCACCCTGCGGCATTCTCTCTGGCTGACGGCTGAATGCTGATAGCTAACAACTAATCTCGTCACACGGTCAAACTAGTCAGCACCTTGAAGCCTGGATCGCTGCGCAAGGGATCGAAGTCAGGCTCTTCGCCGATTAGATCGCGAAAGTTGGAGTCCATGTCGAGCGCGCGGGCGAGGTAATCCAGCGCCCGGCCCCGGTCGCGCGCCAAGCTCCAATAGCAGGCGAGATTGTAATGGAGCACGGCCTCAGCCGGATCGAAGTCGAGCGCTTGCTCCAGCGCCTCGATCGCTTGCTCCAGGTGGCCGGTCCGCTTGTAGCACCAGCCGAGCGAGAGCCAAACGCGGATATCGTCGGGAAGCAGGTCCACACTGCGCCGCAAGGGATAAATCGCCTCGCGATAGCGGCCCAGATCCCGCAATGCCTCCCCCATTAAGTAGCAACCGCGGGCACTGGCATGCACGAGCTTCCCACGGCGCTGTAGCGCGGCGACGGCCAGTTCGGCCATTCCCAGCTCCATGTAGCCTTCGGCTTCGCCGAGGGTCCGCTCGAGTTGAATCCGCTGGTACTTCACCGAACTAATCTCGCATTGCTGGATTGCGAAAAGTGGCCTCTGTCGCTGCCACGTTTCTCTATCGGGATTTTACACAGTGATTGCACGAGGCCCAAATCATCTGCAACATTTTGTTTCGAGATTTTTCGGGCCTGGAGACCGAACGACCGGAACTTCGAGTCGGGCGGCTGTATCAATTTGACCGGCACGGCAAACTGCTCGGCTCATGTGGCCAAAGGCCAACGTGCATTGGCGGCGGTGTTGCAATGCAACATCAATTTTGACCACGCACGCTTCCCTCCCTAAGTGACGGACAAGACGTAACACGTTGCCATTCTTTGGATTGCCGCACGGGACGGCCATCCCCTGCAGTCGGCGGCCCGCGCCTTGCCCCTCTGATTCTCGCCGCATCATGCCCCGCATTTCTTTCTGGACAGACGGACATCTTTCGCCACGGCTGGCTCTTGGATTCTCTTCGTCGAAGGCACATCGCCGTGCGAACTTTGGTGCTCCTGCTATTGATGCTGGCTGGCTTGGGCCAAGCCGCCGTTCGACTGGACACGGCAGCGCGACCCTCCGCCGGCGAGTCTCAGCCGTCGCCGTGGGTCCGTACGGTTCAGGGCTGGGAGCAATTGGACACTTTGCGCACGGCTCCCGTGGCACAGTTGGCACTTCACCCTGGCGTTGTCGCCGCCGGCCTGCTGTGTGGGTCGATGCTGGTGCTGTTGGCATGGAATCGGGACGAGTGATAGCAGCGATCCGAGGCCAAAGAACATGGGAAAAATGACTTCGGTATTTTGGCCAACGGCCTTTTTCACCGTAGCCTGGGGCATCGCCCCAGGCAGACGACACACCGCCACTTTTTGGCCAAAGGCCATAATCAATTTTGTAACGCAACACTCGTGCGGAAGGGTGAATATGGCCTTCGGCCAAACATTGGTTTCGCCTTTTACTGCCTGGGGCGTTGCCCCAGGCTACGATGAATCAGGCCTTCGGCCAAACGGTCAATTGGTTGTTCCCCCACGACTCGAATCCCGCGAGAACTGAACCTCCGAAGTTATTCTTCCGCCATTCCCAAAGCGGCAATTCTTCGGAATCTTGCACGGGCGGAACGGTTCCACGCCACTAACAGAGATAGGGGCCATCGCCGACGTGCGATGGTTAACTCTCCGCCGATGCCATTTCACCGGGGTGAGCGTCACCATTGTAGATGGGGTGGCTGGGGTCGAAGGCGCTAGCCGAAGCCCCCAGCGAAGCGCGAACCGATGCCGACATTCAGGGTTTGCTGGGGGCTGCGCCTGCTGGCTACGACCCCAGCCACCCGAATCGAAGCCATCCATCGAGATTCTACCTAAACGAGACGCTCGCCCATTTCACCGGATACAACTGCCATGCGACTTACGCTGCGAACCCTACTGGCTTACATGGACGACATCCTCGAGCCGCAGGATCACGACGAGTTGGAGAAGCGGATCGAAGCCAGCGACTTCGCCCACGATTTGATCCACCGCACGCGCGACACGATGCGCCGGCTGCGCCTCACGGCCCCCGCCATCAAAGGCGAGGGCATGGGGCTGGACCCCAATACGGTCGCCGAATACTTGGACAACACGTTGGGCGCCGATCAGGTGGCCGACTTCGAACGCGTGTGTCTCGAATCGGACGTTCATTTGGCCGAAGTGGCCTCATGCCACCATGTCCTCACGATGGTGCTGGGCGAGCCGGCGGAGATCGATCCGGATGTTCGACGACGAATGTACGCATTACCGTCGCAGGCCCCGCAACAGAAAAAACTGCGCATCGAGCCGGCCCATATTCCCAAGCCCGTCGAGGTTGCCGGGACCGTCACTGTGGCGATGGCCGCGCCGGTGGCAATGCCGGCCCCCGTGCGGCGGGTCGAAGTCCCCGACTATCTGCGCGCTGCGGAGCCGTCATTCTTGAAACGTTTTCTGCCTGCGGCCGCCGCGCTGCTCGTGCTGGCGGGCGTGTCGTATTTCGCGTTCAGGCCCGGTGGCTGGTTACGGGAAAACGCTCAGCTCGCTGAGAATGTTCCGCCAGCCAAGGCGCCTGGTGTGGCTTTGCCGCTTCCGGCCGCGCCGGAAAGCACGGTTCCCCCCGATGTCATCGAGCAGCCTGTTGTCGAGACAGAACCGCCAGCCGCGATGGTCGTGGAAGCAGATGCTCCCGTGACAGTCGAAACGACCACCGACCCGCAAACGGGGGAAACGGAAACAACGGTTACGGTGGACGCTCCCCCGGCCGGCGACGACGCTGCGGACGCAGTGGAGTCCGACACGGTCGCAGTTGTCGAGACGGCCGAATTGCCCCTCGCTGAAACTCCACCATTGCCTCCGCAGCCGATCGACCCTGTTGTTGATGCCACCGCGGTAACTCCTTCGCCAGTGATCGAGGAGCCTGTCCTGTTGCCCCCGGATGCACCCATTACTGGTACGGCCGATGTTGATCCCGATGGGACCGTTGCGCTACCCAGCGAAGTGGACGACGGGACTGGCCTGCCGGAAGAGATGCCGCCGGAAGCGGCGGTCACCGAGGGAACCGCTGACGCTGTGGTCGACGAAGCCGCTGAACCGGCCGGACCTCCCACGCTGGGGACGTTTTCCAGCGCCCGCCAGGTGTTGCTGTGGCTGGGGCCGGACGGTAGTTGGATGCGCGTGCCGCCGCGGTCGCCGATCGTCGCGGGCAGCGAACTGCTCGCGCTGCCCACCTATCGGCCCATGGTGGACCTCGCAACGGGGTTGAACGCCGAGTTACTGGACGGAACGTTGCTAAAGGTCGACGTCGCGGATAAATCTGCTCCGATGCCGGTTCCTCAGCTTACCCTCGTGTATGGACGGGCATTGTTGATCAATACGGCAATGGCCGAACTTTCCGTGCCGATTCGAATCGGCGAGGTGGAGGCTACGGTGCGCCTGGAACCGAACGCGACCGTGGCGATCGACGCAAAACGAACCTTCGAGCCTGGCACCGACGCTGCCCAGGTCGCGGCGCCGGTCGTGGCGTCGCTGTACGCACCCGTGGGCGGCGTTGTCTGGCAAAGTCCCGACGCGACGCTCGAAGTTCCCGACCCTGGCATGTGGCAGCTTGCCGGAGACAGCGTTGGACCAGTTGAGCCTTATCCGCCCACGGAATGGATTGACGGCGAAGGCCTGCGCTTGTGGGAGCAAATGAGTTCGCCCGCAATCGAGCGACTAATCGCGATCAATCAGCCGGTGGACGTACAGCTTCTGGGGCTTTACGACAGCACCAAGCGCAAGGAAGAAAAGGCTTTGCTGACCGAGTGCAGCATGCACGTCGGACAGTTCGTGCCGGTCGTGCGGTCGCTTAAGGACCGGGATCAGTATCCCGAGTGGGAGAAACAGATCGCCTCGTTGCGCGAGGCGATGGCTCGCAGCCCGGAGCTTGCCCAACAAGTCCTCGACACGCTCGTCGCGCAAGAGGGCGACGAAAAGGCCGCCGACCTGTATCAGATGCTGTGCGGTTTCAGCTTCGCCCAAGTCGGTACGACGCCCGAAGAAGTTCAAACCGGAGCTTTGAAACAGCTTATCGATTGGCTGGAAAGCGATCAGCTTAATTACCGCGTGTTGGCCTTCAACAACCTGAAAGCCATCACCGGCAAAACGCTCTCCTACAATCCCACGGGAACTGCCGACAGCCGAGCGAGGGCCGTCAGGCAGTGGCGGCAGCGGCTTAAAGACAATGAGCTGGTTTCGAGTCCGTAACGGGCAGAAAGAACGAGCCGGGCATTAGTGGTAAGGGGTCAGGGATCAGGGAAAGAACAGGCGGCGAAGCCGCAATTGCATTTCCCCTGACCCCTGCATCCTGAATCCTGACCGCTTTCCGATTCTGGCGGCGGGCCGCCGTTCCCGCCGGCCCGCGAAGACGCTACACTGAGGGGACGCGGACGCCTGTTCGCCCCACATACCAAAAATCGCCTTTTCGGAGCGCCATCGGTGCAGATTCAGGTTTCCACGAGGCATGGGCATCTCTCCGAAGCCACCCAACAGCGGGTGGCAGCGAAAGCCGAAAAGCTACTGCGGTTCTTCGAGCGATTGATGACCGTCGAAATTGTTGTCGATCTGGAGGATAAAGCGCGGCCCAGGGTAGACATCCAGGTCTCCGCAGAGCATAAGCACGACTTCGTCGCCCATGAACAATTGGACGAGTTAATGGCAACCGTCGACGCGGCGGTGCAAAAAATGGAGCAACAACTTCGCAAGTACAAGGAAAAAGTCCAGGAGCGGCACCGGCAACCCGATGCGCGTCGCCAAGAGACGACCGAAACCGAGCCAATTTAGTGCCCGTTACGAGTTGCCCCGTCTCGCTGGCCTGATGTAGCTCAAGGCAGACAATCAACCTACGCAAGTCGAATCGCCCACGGGGAGACATCGTGCGAAGAATCGTTGGCGAAGCGATAGCATTTGAGTTCAGGAAGTGGATCACATGAAGTTCGCAGATTTCATTTGTAAGAGTGCCGTTCGCACGCAGCTTAGCGCGGGCGATAAAGCGGGTGTCATCCGAGAAATGGCTCAGTCGTTGGTGGAAGCCGGCGCTATCCCCGAGGCCCAGCTCGACAGCATCGTGCAGGCCATTCTCAAACGCGAAGAGCTGGGCAGCACCGGCATCGGTCGTGGAGTCGCGGTGCCCCACACCAAGCACCCCACGGTCGAACGACTGTGTGGAACGGTGGCGGTCAGCACCGAAGGCGTCGATTTCGATAGCCTCGATGGCGAGAAAGTTCATCTCTTGTTTCTGCTGGTATCGCCGCCCGATCGGCCCGGCGACCACTTGCGGGCGCTTGAGAATATCTCTCGACAATTGCGCGATGACACGTTTTGCCGGTTTCTCAAGCAGAGTAAAAACCCGGATGACGTGTGGCAGCTTTTGGAAGAGGCCGATAACAACCAGTTTTTTTCCTGATAAGTTTTCAACCGTAATCTCAATTTGGCTCGTGTCGGCAGCGAGTCGTAGAGCTTCAAATCAGTTGACAGTTTGGCCGAAGGCCTTAGTTCACCGTAGCCTGGGGCATCGCCCCAGAATTAAAGCCGATACCAATGTTTGGCCAAAGGCCAAACTCACCCTCCGATTGGTGTGCCCCTCCGCACGAAGGAATTTGGCCTGTGGCCAATCGGGTGGGTGTGTTAATTCCTGGGGCGATGCCCCAGGCTACGGTGAGAACAGGCCTTCGGCCAAAAAAACCAAGTTTCCTTGAGCTGGTCCTAACAATCGCTGTCATGGCAAGTTTTCGCGCGACTCGCACGGTGGTCATCGGCATTCCCGAGGGACTGCACGCGCGTCCCGCGGAACTGCTCGCGCGGACTGCCGCCAAATTTCAGTCGCAAGTGGAGTTAATCAACGGCAGCCTTCGGGCCGACGCCAAGAGCATCCTCCATTTGCTTTCCCTGGGAGCGCCCCAGGGAACCGAGCTTGTTGTTGAAGCTGTGGGAGACGATGCGGAGCAAGCCGCGGATGCGATCGAGCAACTTGTGGCGAGCGGGTTCACCAACACCAACACCGACACCGTACAAACCGAGCGGGCGAGTTCCAAGTGAGTGGCCGTCGTGCGGAAGTTTTCCGCCGACGCTTGCTCGCCGCGAATGCCTGCTGAATCTGCGAAAAACGAAACGAGGCCTGGCCCCGAGCCAAGGCTCGATTCCATTCGCAGACCGAATTGATTTGAGAACACATGTTTGGCACACCTTTCACGCGATGTCTCCCGGTCGGGCGATGGCGCGTGGAGATCTCTCGGCGAAGTGGACCTAGTTCGGTGCCACGGCCGCGAGATTGCTTGCGTTGAGTTTGACCGGTTGCCGTAAGGAATCGGTCAACGCGGCGAGAGCGCGAGTCCGGCGGGCATACATGCCGTCGCCGACCGCGAAGATCCTCTCCGGAGGGCGCTCGCCCCGGCGCGAGTTGCTGCGCTTCGT
The DNA here is from genome assembly GCA_040901765.1 of Pirellulales bacterium. GTDB lineage: Bacteria > Planctomycetota > Planctomycetia > Pirellulales > Lacipirellulaceae > JBBDYG01. The sequence goes on along the minus strand of JBBDYG010000086.1, from coordinate 6,904 downwards.
GCGCGAGCTTCACTACTAGCTCGTCGGCACCGAGTGGAGGGCGTGCCCCACCCCTGTTTTTCAGGGGGGAGGCCGATATGCAGCGCCTTCAAGGAATTGGCGTTTCGCCGGGCATCGCCATTGGCGAAGCCTTGGTGTTTGACCACGAAGGTTTTCGTATTCCCCGTCGCTTTCTTTCCCGCGACGCGACGGAAGAGGAGCTTGCGCGGCTTGACCGGGCGATTGCCGCCGCCGCGGGCGAGATCGAGTTCAACCGCAAGCAAGTGGCCGAGCAACTCGGCGACGACTACGCTTCGATCTTCTCGGCCCATCAGCAGATGCTTCAGGATCGCCGGCTCCGCCAGGAACTGGAGGAGATGATCCGCGATCGGCATTATACGGCCGAGTATTCCGTCAGCCGGGCGCTGCGCCGCTACGCCAAAGTTTTCCAAATGCTCCAAGACAGTTCGCTCGCGGAACGCGCCAGCGATATTTTCGACATTGAGAAGCGACTTCTGCGCCACCTGCTGGGAAAGCGACGCGAGGAACTTACCCAGCTCACTTCGGAAGTGCTGGTGCTGGCCCATAGCTTGACTCCCAGCGAAACCGCAAATCTCAATCCAGAGTTTGTGCGCGGATTTGTCACCGAAACGGGCGGCCCCGGCAGCCATACCGCGATCGTCGCCGAGGGCATGGGCATTCCGGCGGTCGTGGGCTTGGGGCCGTTCCTGACCGACGTTTCGGGCGGCGAGACGATTATCATCGACGGCGACCAGGGCCTCGTGATTCTTCAGCCCGATGAAGAGACGCTGGCCCATTACCGGCACGAAATCGAGCAGCAGCGTTCGCTGGAGGTGCGGCTCGAAACGCTGCGCGACCTGCCGGCCACCACTCTCGATGGCGAGACGATTCAGCTCCTGGGCAACATCGAGTTTCCCTTGGAGGTAAAGCTGTGCTTGGAGCGCGGCGGTGAAGGCATCGGCCTCTACCGCACTGAGTTCTTGTACTTGGCAACCGACTTGGAGCCGACCGAAGAAGAGCATCTCCGCGCCTACACGGCGGTTGCCGAGGCGATGCGGGACAAGCCGGTTGTCATCCGCACGATGGATTTGGGCGCCGATAAATTGCCAAACATGCCGTTCCCCGAGGATGAAGCAAATCCCTTCTTGGGGCTGCGCAGCATTCGGCTGGCGCTGAAACACGTCGATATGTTTCGCCGGCAGTTGCGCGCCGTTCTGCGGGCCAGCGTGCTGGGCAACATTCGGCTCATGTTTCCGCTGATTAGCACCGTCGGCGAATTGCGCCGGGCAAAAATGGTGCTGGCCGACGCCATGGAAGACCTCGAAGAAGAAGGCGTGCCGTTCGATCGAAATATGAAGATTGGCATGATGGTCGAAGTTCCGGCGGCCATCGTGATGCTCGACCGATTCGTCGACGAAGTCGATTTCTTCAGCATCGGCACGAACGATTTGGTGCAGTACACGCTGGCAGTCGATCGCAGCAACAAAGACGTTGCCAGCCTCTACACCTCGGCCGAACCGGCGGTGCTGCGGTCGATTCAATCGGCCGTTCGCGTCGCCAATCAGTTCGGCACACCGATTAGCACCTGCGGTCAAATGTGTGGCAATCCGCTCTACACCATGCTGCTGTTGGGATTGGGCTTGCGCACTTTGAGCGTCACCCCAATGGCGCTTCCTGAAGTGAAGCGAGTTTGCCGCAGCGTGTCGATCGAACAATGCAATCAACTTACATCCCGCGTCATGGAGCTTGAAAGCGCCCGCGACGTAAAAAACATGCTTCGCGACGAGTTGTCGCGCGTGTTGCCCGATCAACCGATATTGTTGTAAGTCAGAACTCCGGTCCCCTCCCCTTGACGGGGAGGGTTAGGGAGGGGTGTTGAACCATGTACCAGCTTCGCCCCCTCAAATACTCCAAATCAAACACTTGAACCTAAGCGAATTGCACATGAAACAAGAGATGCTGATCAACGTCGCGCAGCCGGAAGAGTGCCGGATCGCGATTGTCGAAGACGGAGTCTTGGAAGAGCTGTACATCGAACGCAGCAGCCAAGACAATTACGTAGGGAACATTTACAAGGGCCGGATCGTCAACTTGGAGCCAAGCATTCAAGCGGCGTTCGTTGACTTCGGCGTCGGGCGCAATGGCTTCCTCCATATCAGCGACGTCGAATCGCAGTACTTCCGCCAGGGCGGATACGATCCCGACAAGCCGATTCAATCGGACGGAAGCCAATCGCGCGGCGGCGAAGAGGAGGAAGCGGAGGAAGAGCCGCGGCGCGGCAACGGGCGAGGCCGTAATGGTAATCGGTCGCGCGAACAGCGGCCGCGTCCCGGCATTCGGCCGCGAATTAAACCGCCCATTCAAGACATTTTCCAACGTGGCGACGAAGTCATCGTGCAGGTCATCAAGGAAGGGATCGGCACGAAAGGCCCGACGCTTTCGACCTATGTCAGCATCCCTGGCCGTTACCTGGTGCTGATGCCGGCGCTGGGGCGGATCGGCGTTTCGCGAAAAATCGAAGACGACGACGGCCGCCGTCGACTGCGCGACATTCTGCGCGAGCTGGCCCCCCCCAAGGGCGTCGGCTTCATCGTTCGAACCGCCGGCACCGACCGTACCAAGAAGGAATTGTCGCGCGACCTTGCCTACCTGCTGCGGTTGTGGAAAGTCATCGTCCGGCGGATTCGCAAAGTCGCAGCGCCGTGCGATATCTACGAAGAAAGCGACATGATCATCCGCACGATCCGCGACATCTTCACCAGCGATGTGGATGCGATTTACATCGACGAGCCGAAGGCCTACGAACGCGCCAAGGAGTTCTTGCAGATCGTCATGCCGCGGTATGTGAGCCGGTTGCAGCTTTACGAAGGCCGCGAGCCGCTGTTCCACAAGTACAAGCTCGACGAGGAAATTGCGCGCATCAACCAGCGCAAGGTTCCGCTCCGCGGCGGCGGGTCGCTCGTGATCGACCAGACCGAGGCGCTGGTTGCAATCGACGTTAATAGCGGTAGCTTCCGCGTCGATGGCACGGCCGAGGACGCGGCGTACCAGCTCAATCAGCTTGCCGCCAAGGAAATCGCCCGGCAACTGCGGCTCCGCGATTTGGGCGGCGTGGTGGTGAACGACTTCATCGACATGCGCAAAGACAAGCATCGCCGGTCGGTCGAACGCACGCTGCGCGACGCCGTGAAGCGCGACCGCGCCCGCACGAAGATTCTCCGCACCAGTCCGTTCGGCCTGATCGAAATGACCCGCCAGCGGATCCGCCCGAGCCTCAAGCGCAGCGTCTACAAGGAATGCCCCGCGTGCATCGGCTCGGGACTGGTGAAGTCGGCCGAAAGCATGGCCATCGAAGCGGTCCGCAAGCTGCTCATGGCGACGCAAACGGCGGGCGTCGCCAAAATCACCGTCACCGTTCACGAGGAAGTCGGCACCTACCTCAACAATAAAAAGCGCCGCGAACTAGCCCGCATCGAGGACGAGTTCCGCATCCAGGTGCTCGTCATCGGCCAGAAGCACGTCTCCCCCGAGCACTTGAACATCGGCTGCGAGGACGCGCAAGGGCGCGATTTGAAGTTTGAGGACGGGTGAGGCGTAAGCTCCCCCCGCTCACGCGAGAGGCTCGCTTACGCGCCTCCTACATAGCTAGCCTCCTCCTACATAGCGAGCCTCCTGCGTAAGCAGGGGGAGCCCTACCCACACCCCCCATGACCACCTGGCTCCTCACCTCCACGTTCTATGGCCAATGGCTCCCCGGCGACGAGCGCGGTTCGGTCACCAACGTCCGCGACCAACGTCCCGCAGATTCGAATACCAAATTTCGCATCGAGCACGATCAGCCTGGCGAAGAGTACGAAGCCGCCATCCCCGGTCTGCATCGCGCCGCCTACGTGCAACTCAAAAGCGCACCGATCGTGGTTGATCTCCCGCAAGCCGAGGAACTTCTCGCCCAATTTCAAGAGACAGCCAACTTTCGCCGCTGGACGTTGCATGCCGTCTCGGTCATGTTCAATCACGTTCATTTGGTGGTGGAAGCGCCGCCGAAGATCGGCAAGAGCCAGCTCCTGCGCGACTTCAAAAGCTACGCCTCCCGCCGACTGAACAAGTTGTTCGGTCCCCAAGCTTCCGGCACTTGGTGGACGGACGGCGGTTCGTGCCGAGTCGTGCGGCAGTTGCCGTCCGCCGTGTTCTACGTCTGCCATCGCCAACCAAATCCGTTACTCGTCTGGAGTCGCCAGCGAGGTCGAATTCCCCCAGAAGAATCGCATCCAAACAACAAGTTTCGCGGATAACTCCCCCCACTTACGTGGGAGGCTCGCTCGGCTCGCTAGTGAGCCTCCCACGTAAGTGGGGGGAGCTAAAGACTTCCGACTACCAAGAATCGCAACTTTGGCTGCAATATCTCGATCGCTTTTGGAAATTGCTCGGGTGGGACATTGCCAACGACGCGCAACTTCCGCTGCTCGACGTTGAAGTCGTAATCGAGCCGTCGATGGATTCCGTCGATAGTGGCGGCATTCGCTCGCGGAAGCCCGATTATCTGTTCCGCATCAGCAATTTTTCGCGGTTCATCGCCGAAGCGAAGAAGCCCGCCGTCGATATCGACGCCGACAAGAAGGCAATCTTTCAGGCCAAGTCGTACGCCTGGAACGCCACGATCCCGTTCGCGGTACTCACGGACTTCGAGCAATTCTTGCTGTATGACACCACGCCCGGTGCCACTGCTGGCTCGCCCAGCAGTGCGAAGTGGGTACCAGGGTTCCACTACTGGACGAGTTTCCTTAACCGGCCGTGGCGGGCCAGCAGTGCCACCCTACGCGCGTTCCCTTTCTTCCAACTTCGCGATTGAAAAAGTGCCACCCCTCTGCTATGGTGTACGTCTGAACAAATACGCCAACTCAGGAGCACCATCGCAATGCGATTCCACACCCGTCCCCCGCCTCAATCACCCCTCTCCTAGCCCACTCTCTATCGAGGAGGGGAAATCCGCACGCCGCCCGTCCGAATTACGCATTCGGACGACGCTCGCGGTGCGCGCTGAAGCTGACCTTGCCGCGCTGCGCAACGGTCACCGCTCGAAGTCCGCGCTGAGGCGGGTAATGTGAGTAAATGAAACGCGACCTATTGCGCACCCGCGAAACAATTGGCGCAAGAACTCCTCGGAGGAAACGCCGTGATGAAACTCGCAACCCATTGGCACTCAACGCCTTACCGCCGAGTTGAACCCCCTGCGCCAACCCGAATTAATTCGCAAAACCAATTGAAAGATATTCGATGCACCCGAAAGAACGATAGCTGTGACCACACCCCGCCAATCCCCAATCCACTATCCGCAATCCCAAATCCCAAATCTTTACTTCACCCAACCGGCGCCACGAACAGCAGAATCGCCAAAAAGTGGCATGTGCTGCCGGCGATGACGCACACGTGCCACAAGGCGTGGAAGTGGAGCACGCACTGGTCGTAGATCAAGAACACGGTGCCGAGGGTGTAGCAGATGCCGCCGATGAGCATCCACCACAGGGCGGCGGCTGGCACCACGCCGACGAGCGCGGTCGCGCTCACGATGGGCAACCACCCAAGCGCCAGGTAGAGCCAAATCGAGACGGCATTGACGCGATGAAAAAAGAAGAGCTTGGCGAAAAAACCGAACAAGGCGACGGCCCACATGGCGCCCAGCAGCAGCCACCAAGGGCCGGATCGCAAGTAGGCCAGCGAAAAGGGAGTGTACGTGGCGACAATCAACAGGTAGATAAACGCCTGGTCGAGAGCGCGGAAGAAAACTTTGCGTTGGGGAGTTCGGCAACTGTGGGAAAGAGTCGAAGCGGCGTACACGCCGACCAGACTTGCGACGTAGACCATGCAGCCGGCAATTCGCCACGCGTCGCCGTGCTGCAGGACGGTGACTGCCAGCGCCGCGGCGCCCAGCAGGCTGAGCACGAAGCCGACGGCGTGCGTGAGGACGTTGAGCCGTTCCTCGACAGGGGCGCGGTCCCAGACGGCGGAAGTTCGCTGCGGCTGTCGTCCGCAGTCGGACGGGGGGATTTCGGAAGGACTCGTGCGAAGCATGAAAACATTCTTTCGTGATTCGTCTCCGCAGGAAAGGGCAGGTTCATCCCGACCGGGCGGCATAGAATTTGCCAACTTGAGAGAAATCGACTTGCCTTCACAATGCCGCCGTTGCGGCTGGACGAAACGATAAGGAGCTATCATGAACGCTATCCGCTCGATGATTGCCGGCGCGGGGCTGATGTATCTGTTTGATCCCGAGCAAGGGCGACGCCGTCGTGCGCTACTCCGCGACAAGTATGTGGCACTCTCAAATGACCTCAGCGAAGCAGCCGACGTATTGTCGCGAGACGTAAACAACCGACTCGAGGGGCTGCGGTCGGGCGATCTTTCTGTGCTAGTGGGCGGCAAGAACGCGTTGCAAAATCCGCTGCGCGGCGGGTGGTCGCCCACGGGCCGTGCCATCCTGGGAGGGCTAGGAAGTGGTCTGTTTCTGTACGGCCTGGCGTCCCGGACGCCAAAAGCCTGCCTGCTGGGCACGGTCGGTTTGGCGATGGTCGCCGAGGGCGTCACCAATGCCGGAATTGACGATATTCGCCAACTACCGCAACGATGGTCGGGGGAGACAGCACCGCAGGCCGAGCGTCGGTCGATTTCAACCGCCGAACATGACCGTGAAGTTGTTGTTTCCGAGGGTCCGCAAGACTTCCCGCTGTAGGTGGGGGGCGCGCTCCCGGCGATGTCTTCAGATTGTCAATCGATTTTGGGGGATGCTCCGAGTTAAACGCACAGGTGGTGTCTCAAGCCGGAGGCTTGGCAGCCATTAGCCGGTGGTAAGCGCCTAGTGCTCTGTCACTCTTATTCTGATGGATGGTATGCTCTTGGCAGTCGTTCA
>JBBDYG010000085.1:0-20072 GCA_040901765.1 Pirellulales bacterium | reverse complement strand
GTGAACGACTGCCAAGAGCATACCATCCATCAGAATAAGAGTGACAGAGCACTAGACTGAGACGCACGCTGTTGCGCTCGCCAGCGTTCGCGCGCGATCTGCGGGGCTAGCGATCCGTCGCAGCTCGTTTAGCAGTAGGATGCGTCAAGATTGACAACGTCCTGCTCGGCCGCAAAACTGCAGTAGTGTTACATTGCACTTCGGCAGTCGAATGCCTGTTCGATCGGGTATTTCTCAATGGCATATCAGCGACCGATCAATCCGTCACCACTATCCAATCCGGAAAAACTCGCTCTGCTCCAGGAGTACACGGAGCATTATCGGCAACTAATTGAAACTGACGCCAGTGTTCTGAACCGCAAGGTTCCGAAAGACGTGTTTGCCCATGTTCTGGATCGGGTCGGCGAGATGCTCTTAGACGAATCGGAACGATTGGCCACGTCGGACGGTCCCGTTCGTATATTCTTAGACGCGAATCCATTGCCTCTTTCCTTGGCACAGCGTCTCCCAGACGATTTTCGTGTGTTCTGCTTAGCGCTCAACTCCCTGAAGCAGTGGGTAGCCGCGGAGCAGGGTGCGACAGATCGTTACCTGCTTGGCGGTGCTGCACGTGATCTGTGCCGCGAGGCAGCGGAGACCTGTTTGGTCGCGGGGACCACCCTCGGTCAGGACGCGCAGTTGCATCATCCTGTGCGGGACGGCCGACCTCCCATTCCGCTCAGCAAAATAGGGCACGCGTCGATCGAGGGGCAGCTATTGTCGATGGCCGATGATCCGATTGGCCAAGTGCTCCTCGACCTTCGGCGCGAAGGGAATCGGTCTTGGGCGCAACTGCGGCGAGGCTGCCTAGATTTGCTTGGCCGACCTGAACCTTGGCCGTCCAAGGCAAGTGCCAACGGCGCTCGCACTTTCGCTAAAACAGCCGTGTCGCGAACGAAAGTTGGACCTGAGCAGATTCTGCAATGGATGGACAGAAAAGCGTTGTAATGGCAGTCTAACAAGTCGATGAGCGAGCTGAAGCTAGAAATCCTGAGTCAACAGGCGCATGAGGCAGTCGCGTGCTCGTATTGCTTTATGAACGACCGAGCGAGGGAGTGGGGTCACGTCTCTGACCGGCCCGCGGATCGCCTCGACGACGTTCCGTTTGTGCCGTGGGTTGGCCTGCGCTACGCGACGGCAACGCCTCGCGTAGTGGTCATGATGCTGAATCCGGGGCATGCCGCCGCCCCGCACAAGCTCATTCGAAGAGACCTCGGTCACAAGTTCAGAAAGGGTGAGATTACCTATGAGGAATACAACAGAAAGCTGACCACCTTTGTTCCGAAATGGGGGTTCGGCGGAGTGGTCCGATGGCTCCGGGCAATCAATCTCGAACCCGAGACGGTCACCTTTCTCAATGTGGCACTCTGCGCAGTTGCCAACGACAAATACTTCCCTAAGCTGTTCGAAACATGCTTTGAGCGACATACCCGCAACCTCTTGGCCACGTTGGAGCCTGATGTAGTTCTGCTCTGTGGCAAGAAGGATTTGGCACGGTACGCAAGCTCAATTGAATCGCTGGGAACTACGGTCATCTTGACTTGGCATTACCGAGGAATGCACACGGGTAAAGGCAAGGCGGAGTTGCAACGAGTTCGAGCGGAACTGGATAAGCTAGGTTGCTAAACTGCCGCAACTCCCGCTGGCGGCTCCGGCGAGTAAGCTTGGTCGTTCTCACGTTACGGCGGCGCAAGAATGGCGACTCAATAACTCCGACCCTCACGCGACCTCAACTGGCACCAGCTTCGGCACCGTGTACCGCTCGCCAACAACGCTGCCGTGCTGACGGCAGAGTTGCTTGAAATTAGCCCTTAGAAAAGCGTAGCGGGCGGGTGGTGGGTTTAGGTCAAGCCAATGTCGCACCAACTCGGCGGCGTGGGCGTCGAACGCGGCTTGCGATGAGCCGTGGGCGTAGCACCGACCCTCGTGCCGTCGCAGGTCGCCGTCGAAGTTCGGGCCTATGTGCCATAGCTCATGGGCGACCGTCGTCAGCTTCTCCTCGAACGGCTGATTCTGAAATCGCGGCAGATAAAAATTGAGCAGGTAGAGATACTCATCGCCATCGGGACGGAACAGCCGCGGGCAAGCGTATCGCCGGCGGCGGCGGACCTCGATCGTCGCGCCCTCAGCGAACCGCAGCGGCGTGAGCGACGCTTGCATGCCGTGGGAGACATTACGCCGCGCCTGGCAGTAGCCGACTGCGACGCGGTCCATCTGCACGTGCCGCAGAGCAGGCAGGCGTGCCGCCATATCGGCGCACAACCCGCGCATCGTGCCCGTAAAGTGAAACGCGCCCCGGCAACTTGCGGGCAGAGACATCCGTGCTGCGCTCCGAAAACCAGTTTACGCGCCGTGGTGGGTGTCGCGATTAAACGGCACCGACCGGCTCGGCGGCCTCTTCGGTGTCGAAAGCCGGACGCTGGCTGCGGGTCACGGCGCGGTCGCGAACGCCGACAAACTCTAGAATCGCGCGGGGGCCGGCATCGCCCAAACGTGGTTTTGCCAGCCGAACGATTCGCGTGTACCCGCCGGGGCGGTCCACGAACCGCGGCGCCACGCTTTCGAATAGTGCGACGACCGCCAGCTTATCGCCCAGCAAGGTCACGCACCGCCGCCGAGCGGTGACCGCGGGTGCAATCGCCGCGCTCCACTGCCGCCATCGGTCGCTGGCGCGCCACGACTTCCATTCTTCGGAGCCACGTTGCGCCTGCGTGCCATGTTGCCTGGCTTCATCCAGGGAGGCGACCGCCTTCTTGGCAATGGTGATGCACTTCTCGACGAGCGGCCGCACTTCCTTCGCCTTGGCGACGGTCGTGATAATCCGCCCTTCCACTTTCGGCTCGGACTCGAGCTTCACGAATCGCAAGTCGTCCGTATCGCGCTCGGTGAGAAACAAGGCGCTCGCCAAGCTGCGCAGGAGCTGCCGCTGATGGCTGGGATTCCGGCCCAGCTTACGGCCAATTCGTCGGTGACGCATGATCGAGAGCCTCTTTGGGATGTGAGATGTGCGATGTAAGAAGGATGAAGTACGGATCAAAAATTACATTCCGTCCTCCGAACTTCTGACTTTCCACATCCCACATCGAACATCTTTCCATAACACTACGCATGCACGGGCGTCGCCACCCGCATGCCCAAATGCAAACCCAACTCGCGCAGCTTGTCCTGCACTTCCAGCAGCGTGGTCTCCCCGAAGTTACGGACTTCGAGCAATTGGTCTTCGGTGCGTGAAACAAGCTGCCGCACCGTCATGATGTTTTCCGCTTCCAGGCAATTGCCGGCCCGCACCGAGAGCTTGAGGTCCGCGATCGGCATGCTTAATTTCCCATCAAGGCCCGGGTCGACGCTGTCGCCGCTATGGACCCGTGCCGGAGAGCGGACCTGCGGCCCAAGCTCCGAGTACTGCACGAACGGATTGAGGTGCTTGCGGAGAATTTTGGCGGCTTCAACCAGCGCCATTTCCGGGCCCAGCGAACCATCCGTCCAAATCTCCATCGTCAGCTTGTCGTAGTTCGTCTTTTGGCCGACGCGCGTTTCTTCCACGCTATAGCGGACGCGGATTACGGGGCTGAACACCGCGTCTACCGGAATAATTCCAATCTCGGGAATGTTTTGGCTATGCTCGCTCGACGGCACATAACCCCGGCCATTCTCGATCACCATCTCCATGACGAACGGAACATTGTCGGTAAGGTGAGCCAAGACGTGATCTTCGTTAATGATTTCGACGGCATCGTCGCCTTCGACGTCGGACGCTTTGACCACTCCAGCCGACGTTCGTTCGACGCGCAGCACTCGCGTGGAATCACTGTGGTTCTTTACCACCAGCGACTTCACGTTGAGGACCAGGTCGGTCACGTCCTCAAGCACGCCTTTAATAGTCGTAAACTCGTGCTGGGCGTTGTGAATCTTGATTTGCGTGACGGCGCTCCCCTCCAGGCTCGAGAGCAGGATCCGCCGCAAGCCATTGCCGATCGTGGTGCCAAACCCGCGTTCAAACGGCTCGGCAACGAACTTGCCATAGGTGTCGCTGAGGGTTTCCTGCTCGACCGTCACGACGCTAGGAAGTTCCAAACCTCGCCATCGAATGTGCATCGAACGTCTCCGAAAGGTCAGTGGCCAATGGCCGAATGTCAAAAATACGGCGATCGAATGTCAATCGCTGGCGGCTTAGCGAGAACACAGCTCGACAATCAACTGCGTCTGCGCTCGCAACGCGAAATCGTCAGCACTTGGGAGCCGGCCGACAATCCCCTCGGGAATCTCGCCATCCGACCGAGAAAGATAATCGGGCAAATCTCGATGCGCCTCGCTCATCGCGCCGCGGACCAAATCGAGGCTGCTGCCCCGATTCTTCACCCGGATCACGTCGCCCAGCCGAACCAGGTAGCTGGGAACGTCGACTCGGCGACCATTGATCGTAATGTGACCGTGATTGATCATCTGCCGCGCTTGAGCGCGACTCAGTCCGAACCCGAGCCGATGGACGACGTTGTCCAAGCGGCGCTCGAGCAGCGTCATCAGCGCGTTGCCGGTATTCCCCTTGGAGTGGGTGGCTTGAACGAAGTAGTTGCGAAACTGCCGCTCTAGAACTCCGTAAAAGTGCTTCACCTTTTGCTTTTCGCGCAGGTGAACGCCGTAGTCGGTCAGCTTGCCGCGCCGCGCAGGTTGCTGGCCGGGCGGAGTATTGCGACGCTCGATCGCGCACTTCGGCGTATCGCAACGGGTTCCCTTGAGGAACAGCTTCATGCCGTCGCGGCGGCAAACTCGACAAACGGGACCGGTGTATCGTGCCATGGAGAGACTGGGGACTCGGGACTGGGGACTGGGGACTGGGGACTGGGGACTGGGGACTGGGGACTGGGGACTTTTCCCTAGTCCCCAGACCCAAGCCCCCCCTTTTACACGCGTCGCTTCTTACGGGGGCGGCAACCGTTGTGCGGCAGCGGGGTCACGTCTTCGATCGACTTCACTTTTAGCCCCGCAGCTTCCAGCGCGGTGATGGCGCTCTCGCGGCCGCTGCCGGGGCCTTTGACCTTCACTTCCACATCTTTCACGCCGTACTTCTTCGCCTTCTCCGCCGCCTGCTGGGCGGCCATTTGTCCCGCGAAGGGCGTGCTTTTGCGACTGCCTTTGAAACCCGTCGTGCCGGCGCTCGCCCAACACAGGGCATCGCCCTTTCCGTCGGTAATCGTCACCGTCGTGTTGTTGAATGTCGCCTTTATGTAGGCAATCCCCACAGCCACGTTACGGCGCGCCTTCTTCTTCGCCGACGATTGCTTCTTGTCGGGCGACTGCTTCTTGTCTTTTGTCTTTTCCTTCTCTTTTGCTTTTTCCTTAGCCATTCCCAATGCTCTTTCTAATAGCAGCCATCGTGTTTGAATCGTTTACTGTTCGCTCGATAAGGCCAAGCGACGCGATTATTCGTTCATCGCTGTTAATTACCGCAAGTCCTTCACGCCCTTCTTGCCGGCGACCGTTTTCTTCGGTCCTTTGCGGGTGCGGGCGTTGGTCCGGGTGCGCTGGCCTCGCACCGGCAAACCGCGGCGGTGGCGAAGACCGCGGTAGCAACCGATGTCGCGCAGCCGCGAGATGTTCTGCGATACCTGCCGGCGAAGCTGCCCTTCGACAACGTAGTCCTTGTCCATGAGCGCCGCCAACCGGGCGACTTCGTCTTCCGTCAACTCCCGCGCGTGAACCTGCGGATTGACCCCCGCTTTGTGGCACAAATCGCGCGCAATCTTCGGCCCCACCCCGTAGAGGTAGGTCAGCGAAATCAGAGTCGGACGGTCCGACGGAATATCAACACCCAACAGACGTGGCATATTGCAGTTTCTCCGGGAAGCTCAAGAACCTTCAGCCGTCGCACCACGTGCGACACGGTACTTGCAAAGCATGGCCATGTCGCACGTGGTGCGGCGGCTTCAACTTACCCTTGACGTTGTTTGTGGCGCGGGTTATCGCAAACGACGCGCACTACGCCACGCCGCCGCACGATCTTACACTTATCGCAGATCCGTTTGACGCTGGCTCGAACTTTCATCTCATCACCCTTCGCCTGTCGCAGGCCCGACCTAGTCACGTATTTGGGGTCGCTACTTGGCCCGGGAATTGCTCTCGTGGGAAACGGGTAAGTATAGGCCCAATGGCGACCTCTGTTCAAGGGGCACCCGGCCCCAAATTCATTTGCCATCCACGCGACCCAGTCATCGCCCCTCTGGCCGCCCGCGCCACCATTGTCGCTACGCCAGCACCAGTTCCTTTTCCGCCGGCTCAGGGGCCCGGGTCAGTTGAATCGGACCCTCTTCGGTGATGGCGATGGTGTGCTCAAAATGGGCGCTTGGCTTGCCGTCGGCCGTAACCTGAGTCCAGTGGTCGCGGCACATTTTCACGCGCTTCGTTCCCATGTTGACCATTGGCTCCACCGCGATCACCAGTCCCGACTCCAGGCGGAAATCTCCCCGCCCACGTAGCGACCGGCTGAAAAAGTTAGGAACCTGTGGTTCTTCGTGCATCTTGCGACCGATGCCATGGCCGACAAAGCACTCGACGGTCGTATAACCGTGGTCGCCGACGTACTCCGACATTTCAAGGGCGACCTGGCTCCACATCGATTTGCTGTGCATAAGCTCGAACGCCAACTCGAGCGCCCCCAGAGTCGCATCGAGCAGGCTTTGCACTTCGGGTGAAATCCGGCCCACGCTGTATGTCCAGGCCGCGTCGCCACACCAGCCATTCAGTCGACAGCCCGTGTCGAGGCTCAGGATATCACCTTCTTTGAGCGGCTTATTTCGAGGAAGTCCATGCACGACCTCTTCGTTAATCGACATGCAGCAGACGGCGGGGAAACGTGGCTTTCCCTTTTGATGGTGCGGATAGTTCTTGAAAAGCGGCTCGGCGCTCAGCTTCGCAAAATACTCGGTGATCGCCCGGTCAATCTCGAGCGTGGACACACCGGGAGCGACCATCCGCCCCGCGATCTGGTGGGCTCGCCAAACGGCCAACCCGGCCTGACGCATCAGGCTGATTTCACGCTCCGATTTGAGTTGAATCACGGTTCGATCAATCGACGATTCTCGTCGGAATTTGTGTCTTTAACGGCGCTGCAGGAAGGCGGCTCGACTTCGCCGCCGCAGGGAGGGATGGCTATTTCGTGACGGTGCTTTCGATGCGCTCAGCGATTTCGTCGACCGGCCCCGTGGCATCCACCGTCTTGAGCACTCCGCGGTCGCTGTAATAGTCCACTAGGGGGCGAGTCTCGATCTCGTACACCTCCAGCCGCCGCCGGACGGTCGCTTCATCATCATCGACGCGGCCCCGCTCCGACAGCCGCCGCAGCAGTTCCGCCTGGCCCACTTCAAATTCTATCACCAAGTCAAGTGGCGTTCCCTGCTCGGCCAGCAATGCGTCGAGATCTTTCGCCTGAGATAACGTCCGCGGGAAGCCGTCGAACAAACAGCATTCGCCTCGGTTCAATTCGGCAAGTCGATCGGCGACGATCTGCACCACCAGCGAATCGGGCACCAGGCGGCCCGTTTCGAAATACTTCGCTGCTTCCAGGCCTAATGGCGCGCCAGCGTCCCGCGCCTGCCGCAATACCTCGCCCGTCGACAGGTGGACCAAGCCCAACCTGTGGGCCAATCGCTCGGCTTGAGTGCCTTTTCCCGATCCAGGAGGTCCGATGAACACGATCCGCATTGTACGAAGCCGTTAGCTGTTAGCTGTTAGCCAGCAGCTATAAGAAGGACTACCTCTTGTGGCTAACAACTAAAAGCTAATGGCTAACAGCTATTCCAAGAGCCCCTTGTAATTTCGCATCACCAGATGGCTATCGATCTTCTGCACCAAGTCAAACGCCACGCTCACGGCAATCAGCAAGCTTGTGCCGCCGTAAAAGCTTGCAATGTTCAGATCGACGTCGAGGGCCTGATTGATGATCACGGGCACAATCGCAATCGCAGCCAAGAACCCGGCGCCTACGTAGGTGATTCGAACCATCACCTTTTCCAGATAATCCGCCGTCCGCTTACCGGGACGATACCCAGGTATAAACGAACCAAAATTCTTCAGATTCTCGGCCATGTCCTTCGGGTTGAAGGTGATCGCCGTCCAGAAATAACAGAAGAAGTAGATCAAAATCAGGTAGCTGACATTGTACGGATAGGTACCGTAGTTAAACACTTCATTGGCCCATTGCAAGAAACCGCGCCACCAACTGTCCTCCGCGCCTCCGGCAGTGACCGCGGCAAGCTGAGTGACGATCAGCATCGGGAACATCAGCAGGCTGCTGGCGAAGATGATCGGCATCACGCCCGCCTGGTTGACCCGCAACGGCAAATACTGCCGTGTTCCGCCGAAGACTCGCCGTCCGCGGACGTGCTTGGCGCTCTGCATCGGAATTCGCCGCTGCCCGAGCGTGATGAACACCACTCCCACCACGACGGCCACGAAGATGACGGCCAGCAGCATCAATTTGGCCGGATCGAGCTTGCCCGTTTCACCCAGATTGAGCGTCGATTGCTGCAGCAGTTGATACCCGGCCCCCGGCATGCGGGCCAGAATGCCGGCCATGATCAACAGGCTAATGCCGTTGCCGATGCCGAATTCATCGATCTGCTCGCCCAGCCACATCAAAAAGATCGTGCCGGCGGTCATAACCATGACCGCGATGAACTTCCAATTCCAGAGCAAGTCGCCCGACGCGTTGAGAAACTGCGCATGAATCAGGCCTTCCCGCGATTCGATGTACGGCAGATAGAAATAACTCTGTATGATACATAACACGACGGTGGCGTAGCGCGTGTACTCGTTGATTTTTTTACGCCCCGCTTCGCCCTCCTTTTGCAGCCGTTCCAGCGGCGGATAGACGCTGCCCAAAAGCTGAAAAATGATCGAAGCGGAAATGTAGGGCATGATGCCCAGGCCGAAGATCGTCGCCTGATCGAGCTCGCTGGCACTGAACACGGCGACTTGCCGCAGAATGTCCCCAATGCCGCCAGTTTGCTCGCTCTGCGCGGCAGCCGCCTGGCTGTTGATCATCGGCAGATGAATCTGGAAGCCGATGCGGTAGATACCGAGCATCAAGAGTGTCAGCAGGATTTTCTGCCGCAGCTCGGGTATCTGCCAAACGACGCGAAACTTTTCCCACATGGCTCAATTACTCTCGGACGGGATCGGCAGGGCGCAGGCAGAATAGGATAGCAGGATTCGGCTTTACCAGGAATCGCAAAGGGCCACGCCGCGAGGGAGGGACAGCCAAATCACTCGGCATTTGGTCAGCAGCGCCGCGGTTCATGGCGATTTGCTGGCCGCAGCCTTTTTCTCTGCGGCGGCACGCTGCTTTCCAACCAGGGCCTTGGCGGGCAATTCTAACGCCTGCCCGCCGGCCTTCTCGATTTTTTCTCGGGCCGACTGGCTGAAGCGATGCGCCGAAATCTTGAGTTTCTTGGTAATCTCGCCGTCGCCGAGCACTTTCAACTCGTCGAAGCGGCCTTTGGCAATATTTCGGGCTGCGAGTATTTCGGGCGTAATTTCTTCACCCCCGGAAAAAGCATCATTCAGTTCGCCGATATTCACCACCGCCACCGTTTTGCCCCAGCGATTGTTGAAACCCCGCTTTGGAGTCCGCATCACGAGGGACATCTGCCCCCCCTGGAACGTCGGTCGCATGGAAAAACCGGCCCGCGAGCCGGCGCCCTTGTGACCGCGGCCGGCCGTCTTGCCGTGACCCGAACCGATGCCGCGGCCGATCCGCTTCCGCTTGCGGTTCTTTTGTATGCCACGATGAATGTCGTCCAAAATCATGAGAGAGTTACTCCGCGAAGCCGCTCGACGTCCATCTTTGGCCGCAGTTGGGTGAGGGCTTGCATCGTCGCCTTGACGAGCGACACGGGATTGTTGGAGCCGAAGCTCTTGGTGAGGATGTCGTGAATGCCAGCCGATTCGCATACCGCCCGTACCGCCGCGCCGGCGATCACCCCCGTACCGGGCGAAGCCGGCACCAGTCGCACGTAAGCCGCGCCGTACTTCGAATCAACCACGTGTGGTATCGTCGAGCCGTTGAGGGGGACGGTAATCATACTCCGCATCGCTTCCTTGCGGGCTTTTTCGACGCTCGGTGGAACTTCATTCGCTTTGCCGTAGCCCCAACCGACTTTGCCATTGCCGTCGCCCAGGACGACCATCGCCGCAAAACTGAACCGCCGCCCGCCCTTAATCACCGCGGCGCACCGCTTGATCTTGACGACGTTCTCGTTCAACTCGCCGCGCTGTCGTTCTTCGGGCTCGGCGCCGACAGACGTTCGCTTGCCGGCGGGCATCCCTTTCCCTGAAGAAGGACCGGAATCTCGAGACTTGGAATTTCTGGGTGCTCTGGTGTTTTGAGCCATTTTAGAACTCCAATCCCGCAGTTCGGGCCGCTTCGGCGAGTGCCGCCACACGACCGTGATATTTGAAGGGTCCGCGATCGAAGCAGACCTGCTTGATTCCAGCGGCGGTAGCCCGCGCGGCAATTTCCTTGCCCACCGCCTCGGCCGCCGCTTTATTTCCAGCGTACTTTCCTGCGCCCGCGATCTCCGACTCGAGCGTCGATGCCGAAGCCAGCGTTCGGCCGGCCTGATCGTCGATGACTTGGGCGGAAATGTGCCGATGGCTGCGCGACACACTCAGCCGCGGCCGCTCCGCCGTGCCGCGGACCCATTTCCGAACCCGATGCGTCCGACGTTGTCGTTGTAAGTTGATTGTTCGGGAATGTTGCATGATCGTGACTCGTTTGCGCGGTGCCACTGCTGGCTCGTCCAGCAGTGCGAAGCTGATACCCGGTTCTCACTGCTGGGCCAGCCAGCAGTGGCGCCCCTAACTGCCGATACACAAATAGTGATTACTTCGCCGTCTTGCCGGCCTTGCGACGAACCTGCTCGCCATCGTAGCGGATGCCTTTTCCTTTGTACGGTTCGGGCTTTCGCACGGCCCGCACCTCGGCGGCAAATTGGCCAACCTTCTGCTTGTCCGTGCCCTTAATCAAAATGTGAGTCTGATCGGGGCACGTCACCTGCAGTTCTGTTGGAATCTGTTTGTGGACTTCGTTCGCAAACCCAACCCGCAATTGAAGCGTGCTGCCCTGGATCGCGCCTAGGTAGCCCACCCCTTGGATTTCCAGCTTCTTTTCGTAGCCCTGCGTTACCCCCACAATCATGTTCTGGATCAGCGCGCGAGTTAGGCCGTGATAAGCGCGTGCTTCGCGCTCGTCGTTATTGCGGCTGCACACGACCTCTCCATTCTCGATCGCGACCGCGATCTCCGGCCGATGAGTATACGTCAGCTTGCCGAGTTTCCCTTCGACGGTGATCAGCCGATCGGCCACGTTCACCTTGGCGTCCGTGGGAACGGCTACGGGTTTTTGTCCAATGCGAGACATGACTAGGGGCTAGGGGCTAGGGGCTAGGGGCTAGGGGCTGATCTGTCCGTCTTTTCACTTATCGTTCATCGCTCATCGTTTATCGCTGTTGTTTGCCGCTTCACCACAGTTCGCACAGCACTTCGCCGCCGAGGTTCTTTTGGCGTGCTTCGCGGTCGCTGATGACGCCGCGGCTGGTGCTGATGATGGAAATTCCCATTCCGTTCAGCACGGGCTTAAGCCGATCGGCGGGCGAATAAACCCGACGACCCGGCTTGCTCACGCGTTTGATATGGCGAATCACCCGCTCCCCGTTGGGACCGTACTTGAGAACGAGGTGAAGCTGCTTGTTCGGGCTTTGGTCTTCCTGCTCTTCGCGCCATTCCCAAATGTAGCCCTCGCGGCGGAGAACTTCCGCCACGCCTCGCTTCACCTTCGAAAGCGGCATCGCCACGAACGGTCGCTCGACACGCACGGCGTTGCGAATCCGGGTCAGCATATCGGCAAGTGGGTCAGTCAACATACGGGCAACGGCTCCTCAACTTTTAAGCTGTTAGCTGTTAGTTATTAGCTGTTAGCCAGACCGACATCATTCGTGTCTGGCTAATAGCTAACAGCTAAGAGCTAACCGCTTCCTACCAACTGGCCATCCGAACTCCGGGAATTACGCCTTTATTGGCCAGATTTCGGAAACAAATGCGGCAAATGCGGAACTTGCGATACACCGCGCGGGGCCGACCGCAAATCTGGCACCGCGACTCTTTCCGCGAGCTGAACTTCGGCGTTTGATTGGCCTTGGCGATTTTCGATTTACTAGCCACGTCGGTTGGTCTCAAAAAGGTCGATGCGAAGTATTGTAAGTGGTCAGTGGTCAGTGGTCAGTAATCAATGGCTTGCATGTGGGTTCGGTTCGTGGCCTTACGTTTTTTTATTCACTGGCCCCTGACTCCTGGCCCCTCTCCTCACGCTGCCGCTTCCTCGCGGCGGAATGGCATGCCGAACATCGTCAACAACTCCCGCGACGCGTCATCCGACCCGCCACTACATACAATGGCGATGTTCATTCCTTGGGCGCGAGTGTATTTGTCAGGGTTCAATTCCGGAAACACGAGTTGTTCATTGAGTCCCAGGCTGTAATTTCCGTGACCGTCGAAGGCGGCGGGGTTCAATCCGCGGAAGTCCCGCACACGAGGCAGGGCAATTGAAACCAGCCGATCGAGAAACTCGTACATTCTCGGGCCGCGAAGAGTGACCTTGCAACCGATCGCTAGGCCTTCACGCAGGCGGAAGTTCGCGATCGACTTACGGGCCCGGCATATCAACGGCTTCTGGCCGGTAATTTCGGACATCGCCGCCGTCGCGTCCTCCATGTGCTTTTTGTCGCTAATCGCGCTGCCCACGCCCATGCTGACGATGATCTTCACCAGCCGCGGCACCGCGAGATGGTTCTTCTGACCGAGCTTCTCGCCGAGCGCCGGCAGAATCTCTTGCTGATATCGCTGTGCTAAACGCGGGGTCACGGCCCGCGTGCCGTCACTCTCCTGCTTAGCTTCTTCTTTAACCTGCTTAGCCATACGATCACTACCTTCGATTACCGTCACCTATTTCGTCGCGTGGGCCTTCTTCGCCGGCGCGATTTCACCAACGCCGGTGCCGCACTTCTTGCAAAACCGTTCTTTGACTCCATCCTGCAAAAAGCGCGCGCCCAGTCGCGCCGCCTTGCTGCACGAAGGGCACACAAACATCACATTGGAAAGCTGGACCGGCATTTCCTTACTGAGCCGGCCGCCTTGCGGATACTTCTGGCTGCGCTTCACGTGCTTGTACACGCGATTCACCCCCTCGACGAGCGCCTTGCCCGTCTGGCGGTCCACCTTGATCACGCGGCTCCGCGTGCCGTGGCTGTTGCCGGCGATCATTTCCACCGTGTCGCCTGTGCGAATTAACATGTTGGTCACCTTCGGTGAGGAGCGAGGGGTGAGGATCGAGGGGCGAGAAAGTAACGGCACTTGTCTTTCTCGTCCCTCGCTCCTCGCCTCTCCCCCCTCTACACAACTTCGTTTGCCAAACTGACGATTTTCATAAAACGGCGATCGCGCAGCTCGCGAGCCACGGCGCCGAAAATGCGCGTCCCGCGCGGGTTATTGTCTTTGTCGATCAACACGATGGCATTGGAGTCGAACCGCACGTAGCTCCCATCGGGACGGCGCGTGGGCGACTTACACCGCACAATCACTCCGCGGACGACTGCCTTCTTCTTCACTTCGCTCGACGGGATCACACTCTTCACGCTGCAAATGATCACGTCGCCAATGCCCGCCGTGCGGCGGCGACTGCCGCCCAGCACTTTGATGCACATGACTTCCTTGGCGCCGGTATTGTCCGCCACGTTCAGGCGGGATTGCATTTGAATCATGTTTCAATCTCGTAGGTCAGGCTGTGCCTGACGCACTTATTTCAACCGTTTTGCGGCCTCAGTCAGGCACAGCCTGACCTACACTTTATGTTGTCACTCCCTGTTCCGCAGCCGCCTCGGCACGTCCCGCCGCTCGCATCGCCGCCAGGTCCACTTGCTGGCTCTTGGCCACCACGCGGACCATATCCCAACGCTTGGTCCGCGACTTGGGCGGGCACTCGACGATCTCCACCGTGTCGCCCTGATGCGACAAATTGCTTTCGTCATGAACGTGGCACACGGTACGGCGACGCAAAAACTTGCCGTACTTCGGATGCCGCACCAGGCGCTCGATCTCGACACGCCGGGTCTTGTCCATCTTGTCGCCGGTTACCACGCCAATGACTTGCTTCTTGGGCATCGCAATCGCTTCCAAAATTCTATTTCGCCGCCACGGCCGGTTGCCGTTCGCGCTGGGTTTGAATGGTTTTGATTCGGGCGATCAAGCGACGGTTCCGCCGCAATTCGCTGGGAGCGTCCAGCTTCTCCGTCTGCGAACGAATCCGCAGCCGAAACAGCTTCTCGGCCGCCTCTTTCGAGGTCAGCCCAAGCTGCTCGTCGCTCATGTCTCGTAGTTCTTTGGTTTTGGCCATGTTTGTCAGTGGTCAGTGGTCAGTGGTCAGTTGCAACGGACCACTGACAACGGGCCGTCGCCTATCCTGCTTGACGTTTGGTCATCCGAACTCGCACTGGCATCTTGTGCGCCAGTCGAGCGAAACAAATTCTCGCCGCCGCTTCGGTCACTCCGCTCAACTCGAACATCACCGTGCCTGGCTTGACGACTGCCGCCCAGTACTCCGGCTCGCCCTTGCCCTTGCCCATGCGGGTTTCGAGCGGAATCGAGGTAATCGACTTGTGCGGGAAAATGCGAATGTACAGTCGCCCTTCCCCGCGCACGTACTGTTGCGCGGCGATACGGCCGGCTTCAATCGTGGCGGCACTAATCCAGCCGCCCTGCATTGCCTGCAATCCGAACTCGCCAAAGACCACGCGATTGCCGCGGGTCGCGTTACCTTTTATACGCCTTCTTTGGCTTTTTCGGTGCTTGACCCTCTTGGGCATCAGCGCCATCGATCTGATCCTCAAACATGCCTTGGTGAATCCACACTTGAATGCCAATGTGCCCTTGGGCCGTCTTGGCTTCCGTAAAACCGTAGTCGATGTTCGCCCGCAACGTGCTCAGCGGAATCGAACCCGCGCCTTGTTTTTCGCAGCGGGCCATTTCCGAGCCACCCAGTCGGCCCGACAATTGAATCTTAATTCCCTTCGCCCCGGCCTCCATCGTTTGCTCTAAGGCCCGCTTCATCGTGCGGCGGAAGGCCGCCCGCTTGATGAGTTGCTCGCTGATGTCCTCCGCCACGAGTTGTGCCTGAATCTCCGGCCGAGCGATTTCCTCAATCTTAATGTTGATCCGCCGACCGACGAGCGTCTGCAACTCGTCCTGCAACTGCTCGACCTGCTGGCCCTTGCGGCCGATGATGACGCCCGGCCGAGCTGCGTGAAGCACCACCTTCACCTCGTCGCGAGTCCGCTCGATCTCCACCTTCGGGATTCCCGCGAACTTGTACTTTGACTCGATGTAGTCGCGAATCTTCTTGTCTTCGAGCAATAGCTCCGCGAAATCCTTCTTCGGCGCGTACCAGCGGCTCTTCCAATCGAGCATGATGCCGGTTCGGAAACAAATTGGATTGATCTTTTGACCCATGTGGAGGGGCTTTCGGCTCTCGGCTGTTGGCTGTCGGCCAGAGGCGACAGCTAATAGCCGACGATCTACTTTATAAATACTCTGTAAATTGGTTGGTCTTTTCTGGCCGATAGCTGACAGCCATTAGCCGACAGCCATCGCCTTTCAGGCGATCGTCACGCTGATATGGGAAAAACGCTTCTTAATCACATGTGCCATGCCACGGGCACGCGGCCTGATTCGCTTCATCATGGGTCCGCCATCGATGCGTGCATCGACGACCGTCAGTCCGCCCATGTTGGGTGCCCGCTCGTGCTCGGCGTTCGCGCGGGCACTCTGCAGCACCTTCTCTAGCAGACGCGCCCCGCGGTGCGGCTGGAACCGCAATATCGACAGCGCGTCGTCCAATTGCTTGCCGCGAATCAAGTCCGCCAGCGGACGCACCTTGCGGGCGCTGATCTTCGCATGACGATGCATTGCTCGGTAAGCCATTCTTTCGGAGGTCGGAGGTCGGAGGTCGGAGGTCGGAGGGGGTCGAAACGCTCACCGCTCCAACCGCATCACTGACCTCTGACTTCTGACCTCTGACCTCTCTCCTCCTATCTGGTTTCTTTCTTCTTCACGCCGCCGTGGCCGCGGAAACTTCGGGTCGGGGCGAATTCGCCCAGCCGATGCCCGACCATGTCTTCGGTCACAAATACCTTCACGTGAGTCTTGCCATTGTGGACCATGAACGTATGCCCGACGAACTCGGGTACGATCATGCAGGCCCGCGCCCAGGTAGCGATCGGATCCTTAACGCCCACATTGTTCTGCCGATCGACCTTGGCGTACACCTTGGGATCGACATACGGACCTTTTTTAAGCGAACGACCCATGTTTTGGGCTGCCGGCTGTCGGCTATTGGCTGTCGGCCAGAGCATTTTTCTCTGGCCGACAGCCAATAGCCGATAGCCGATAGCTACTCCTATTTCGTTGCCAGTTTCTGCACGCCGTAGCGCCGGGTGCGGCGGCGGCGAACAATTGCTGAATTGGACGGTTTGCGGCGGTTCCGGGTGGCGCCACCTTTCGCGCTCTTGCCCGTGGGACTCACCGGGTGTCGGCCGCCCTTGGTGCGACCTTCGCCGCCACCGTGCGGATGATCGATCGGGTTCATCGCGGTGCCACGCACGTGTGGCCGGCGTCCGAGCCAGCGCTTGCGGCCCGCCTTGCCTAGCACGATTGCGCCATGATCCGAATTGCCGGTCGCACCGATTGTCGCCCGACAGGCCGACGGAATGCGACGGATTTCGCCGCTTGGAAGCGAAACCTGCGCCCAATCGGCCTCGCGGGCCATGAGCTTCGCACTCGTGCCTGCACTGCGGCACAGCACGGCCCCGCGACCGGCCTGCATCTCGATATTGTGAATGTCCGTGCCCAGCGGAATCTTCGACATTGGCAGGCAGTTGCCCACCTTCGGTTCCGCCTCGGGGCCGCTCATCACCATGTCGCCAGCCGTAAGGCCCTCGGGCGCGACAATGTACCGCTTCTCGCCATCTACGTAATGCAGCAGCGCGACCCGCGCCGAACGGTTCGGGTCGTACTGAATCGAATCGACCTTGGCCGCCACGCCATCTTTGTTGCGGCGGAAATCAATCAACCGATACTGTTGCTTATGACCACCTCCTCGGTGGCGGGAGGTAATCTTGCCCTGGTTGTTGCGACCGCCGGTCTTCACCTTCGGGCGCAGCAAACCCTTCTCCGGCGTCGCGCCGCGCGTCAACTCGGCGAAGTCCGGGCCAGTCGCCCCGCGGCGTCCGGCAGTCGTCGGCTTAAATTTGCGTAGGCCCATGCTGCATGGCTCTCGGCTGTCGGCTGTCGGCTGTCGGCCAGAATTCTCATCTGGCCGATAGCCGATAGCCGATAGCCAATAGCTCTCTCCTAAAAGAAATCAATCCGGTGTTCGGGGTCGAGCTTGATGATCGCCTTCTTCCAATCCTGCGTGTAACCAAACTGCATCTTCGTGCGTCGCGGCTTGCCCTTGCGCGTCTGGGTGTGGACCTTAAGAACCTTCACCTCGAACAGTTCTTCGATCGCGCGGCGTACATCGGCCTTGGTCGCTAGCTTGTTCACCTCGAACGCATACGAATTATGTCGCGTCGAGCGGTGAACGCCCTTCTCCGTTACGAGCGGGCGCATAATGATCTGGTGCGGCTCGAGCTTAATCGTGGTCGTGGCAGGTACGTGGCGTGGCATGACCGTTACTCCGCTTTCTCCGTTTGCGGCTTAGCGACCTTCGCCGCCGCACGATTTCGCAGCGCATCGAGCGCCGCCTTCGTAACCAACAATCGCCGCACCGACAGCACGCTTAGCGCGTTCAGTTCCGCGGCCGGCGAAACGGTCACCCGGCCGATATTCCTGGCGCTTTTGTACACATTCACGTCGTAGCCATCCGTTGCCAGCAGCAACGACTCGCTGTCCATGCCCAAATTCTTCAGAATCTGCGCCATGTCTTTCGTGCGCGGCTCGCCGAACTTCAATTCATCAATGATCACCAGTTGATCGTCCGTGACCTTCGAGGCCAGGGCCATCCGCATCGCCAAATGCAACGCTTTGCGGGGCAGCGAATACGAATAATCGCGCGGCCGAATCGCAAAAATGTGACCGCCGCCACGCCGCGTGCCGCTCCGCCGGGTGCCCATGCGGGCATTACCGGTGCCTTTTTGCCGATACAATTTCTTCGTCGAACCTGCCACTTCGCTGCGGGACTTCGTCTTATGCGAACCTTGCCGCAAGTTCGCCTGATACATGACGACCGCATCGTGCAGCAATTGCTTATTGATGCGCGGAGCGAAATCGGCGGCCTCGACGTTGTACGTCCCCACCTTATTTCCCTTGCGATCGTGAACAGTTAGTTTTGGCATGGTGGGAGCCGTTAGCCATTTAGCCATTAGCTGTTAGCCAGAATAACGCTTCTGGCTAACGGTTAATAGCTGACAGCTAACAGCTTTCTCCTCACAATTTATTCGTTACCTTAATCACCACATAACCGCCGTTGGGGCCGGGAACGCCGCCGCGCACCAGCAGTAAATTCCGCTCGGCATCGATGCGCACCAGCCGCTGATTGCGGACGGTCGAGCGGGTATTGCCATATTGCCCGGGCATTTTGACGCCCTTGAACAGCCGGCTGGGGAAAGCGCTGGCGCTGGTCCCACCAAGTGCCCGGTGACACTTCTTCACACCGTGCGTGGCCCGCTGGCCGTGGAAATTGTGCCGCTTCATCGCCCCGGAGAAACCGCGGCCCTTGCTGGTGGCCGTTACATCGACCGACTTCACGTCGGCAAACGCCTCGACGGTAAGCTGCCCGCCGGTCTCTAGTTCGCCAACCGGGCCGCGAATCTCGCGAATGAACCGCTTGGGTTCGGAGCCGGCCTTGGCGGGGAGAGTAATGCCAGCCGCAGTACGCTTCTTCGAGCGTTTGCTATCGAGCTTGGCGACATGACCTCGTTCACTGCGGGCGGCGAGTCGGCGGGGTTTATCGAGATACCCCAACTGGACTGCTTCGTAGCCATCTTTCTCGACGGTCCGGACCTGGAGCACGGCACAGGGGCCGGCCTCGATGACCGTTACGGGGATCGCAGCCCCCGCTTCGTCGTAGATTTGGGTCATCCCGACCTTACGGCCAAGAATGCCCTTGCTGGCTATCGCCATCGCAGTCACGCCTTCAAACAATGGGTCATGTCATTGTCGGTTAGGAGACAAGGGACTTTGCCCCTGCTTACCCAGCCAACTTCCAGTCATCCGTTCGCTAATCTCACTCAAGCCGGTGAAAATGCGGAATGTGGATTTACGATCGCAGATTCGCCTTTGCAAATCCGAAATCCCAAATCCCCAATCCGAAATTCCATCAGCCGCTTGTGGCTTTAATCTTAATATCCACGCCCGCCGGCAGGCTCAGCTTGTTCAAGGCCTCGATCGTTTTGGCGGTGGCCTGAACGATGTCGATCAGCCGCTTGTGCGTCCGAATCTCGAACTGCTGCCGCGACTTTTTATCGACATGCGGGCTTCGCAGCACCGTGTATCGCTCGATCCGAGTGGGAAGCGGAATCGGCCCGTGAACGATCGAATTCGTCCGCTTGGCCGTATCGACGATCTCCGCCGCGCTTTGGTCCAGCACCGAGTGGTCGTAGGCCTCCATCCGAATCCGAATTATCTCTTTCGACGCGGCCACTTCTTAAGCTCTCCACCGGACCAGTTTTCAAACAACACTCAACGGCCAAATAATTGGCGAATCGCTTATCCTAGGGTTCTTGCCAAAAGCTGTCAACGGCTCCCCCGAGAACATTTGGAAGTCGGCAAAGTAGTAGGCACGCTCCGCCTGCCGTAACGGAATTAGCGAAAAACGAGGCGATTTCAAGGGGCGGCGACGGCGCAGCGCGGCGGCAGCAGAAAAGCAACGGCAGCAGGCAGGAATCAGCTTTGCCACGTGTCGGCTCAAACCCCCTGTTTTTCTAGAGGAT
>JBBDYG010000084.1:0-20203 GCA_040901765.1 Pirellulales bacterium | reverse complement strand
TTGCCGCGCACAATCTGGGGCGCATTCTGTTCAAACTGTTCGGCGTCGGCAAGCCGAAGGCCTTGCAAGGCCAAGGCGGCCTTGCCGCGATTGTGTATCTTATCATCCGCACGTGCTGGTCGATGTTCGCGACCCCGATGCGGCGGCACCTCCCAAGAAACAACTCCCCAGCCGCCTGATATCCATCCCGGAAGAAAGTGGTTACTTCAACGGACTGCTAGCCCCTCCCCCGAGGACGGAGGAGGGGGATACGAAGCGTCACTCGATCAACACGAAGTCGCCGATTAGGGGGAGGTGATCGGAAGCTTGCCGGGCGAGATTCGAATGGCCTGCAAAAACGTGATCCACGTTGAGGTTGCCGCGAACGAAGAAGCGATCGAGCGGGCGTAGCGGCAAGGCGGCGGGGAAGGTGCGGATGCGGCCGGCGGCGCACGTGAAGCCGGCGGGGACGAGCGAATGATTTCCGAGCATGCCCCACACGTCGTTGTAATCGCCGCCGATGATCATTGGCGTCTGGCGGTGATGATGCCTTAGAAATTCGTGGTCGAGCAACCGCAGGAGTTGCTGCTTTCGTTCATAACCCGACAAGCCCAGATGAACGTTGGTCAGCACAAGTGTTCGATTGTGGTGCTCCCAGCGCAAATGAACGCTGGCCACTAGGGCCTGTCGGCGCTTCTTATAAGGCAGCGTGAGATCGATGCTGCCGAGAATCTCGATCGGAAAACGACTGAGGATGGCGTTGCCGTAACAACCGACCTTTAGCGACACGTTTTTCTGATAGGCGCGATGATCGAAGCCCAGCGCGTCGGCAAATAGATCGACCTGGCAATGAAAATGGGACCGCGGGACACCATCATCCACTTCTTGCAGCAAGACGATGTCGGGTACGTAGTGCTCAACCACCGCCATGATCCGCTCGGGACGATAACGTCGATCGATGCCGCCGATGCCCTTGTGGACGTTATAGGTAAGGACGCGAAACTGCATATACCGATGATCGGCACGGAACGGCGGGAGTCAAGCGGTAGCCAGAGGTGCAGCGAACGTTGCAAAGTTTCCAACCCGTCAAGGGGGTCGCTAAGCCCCAAGCGGGGGAGGGTTGTGCAACTTCGGTTGTTGCAAGTGTCGGTGCAGCCTACAATTGCGCGGATGTTACGGTTTCAACAACCCGATCGAAAACGGCCGCGAAATTACCTCGCCCGGCGCGAGCAGTATCGATTGTTTGCGCTCATCGTCGGTCTGGGCATCGTGCTTCTGCTGATGCGGCAGCTATCGGGAACGTCTGAGAGCCGAACTCAAAATCAAGAGGCCACCTCCCCTAGCCCCTCCCCCGCGGAGGCGGGAGGGGGACCGGCGGTAGAGCAGGTGGTCGTCGATCGCGTGCGGCTAGCGGCGGTGCGCGACAACAGCGATTTCCGGAAGGACGAGAGGGATGCCTGGTTTTATTTGCTCTCGCTCGTGCCATCGATGGACGGAAATCAGTTCGTGGAGAGTGTGACCTACGCGCAGTTTGTCGCCCAACCGCACGTCTATCGCGGAAAGCTCGTGCGGATCGGGGGCGCAGTGAAGCGGATTGAGGCGGTCGAACCTGGCAAGAATGATGTGGGGATTACGACTCTGTACCGAGTGATTTTGCAGCCGAAGGGACGGTCGCTCTGGCCGATCATGGTTTACTGTCGCGAATTGCCGTCCGGTTGGAAGGTCGGCGAGCCGGCAAGCAATCAGGTCGAGGCGACGGGATACTTTTTCAAGAACCTGTCGTATTCCTGGCAAGATGGAATGGGGTTGGCGCCAGTCATCGTGTGCCAGAGCTTTTCCGTGCGGGAAGCACGGGCCACGACGCCTGAGGTCGATCAAACGGTCGCATCCATGGGCGCAATCGTCGCGAGTGCAGTTGCAATTGCCGCGGCGGTGATCGTGCTCGTGCTGTGGCGAACCGGCGCAGTTGAAAGAAAAGTAGGTCACGATTTAGAAGCGGCGCGAGTGGGTGATGCACTTCACAAATTGGCGTGGGAGGGGGATTGATGTGGTTTCGCGTTGCACAGTTCGCCCCCTCCCCTAGCCCCTCCCTCGCGGACGGGGGAGGGGGAGTGCGTCGCTACGCGACGAAAATCGCTTTCGCAATCGTCTTACTCACCAGTTGTTTCGTGGAAGCACAGGAAACGGAGGCGAAATCCTTTCAAGAAGTCTTGGCGGTGGTTGAATGGACGCCGCAGCGATTTGGGCAATTCAAGGACGACGAGCCGTTTAACTCTGCTTCCCAAGCCGAATTGGCTCGGTTGCTGCTGCGGTTGCAAGCGATTCCGCCCGCGAAACTTTCGGCGTGGGCGCAACGTGGGAATGACATTGAATCGTTGGCTGCCGCGCCCACAGACCATCGCGGGGAATTGCTTCATTTGACTGGGAAAGTCGTCGGTGTTTCGGAGCAGCGGTTGGAAGTTGCGGCCGCGGCGGCACTGGAACAACCGAACTGGAATGTGTGTGAAATTCGGCTCGATCGAGGCGAGACCGTGGAAGTGATTTCCCGTACCATCCCCGAGGCTTGGTCAAAGCTCTCGCCGCTCGACGAGCCTGTCGTCTGCGATGCCGTATTTGTAAGGCGGACCGAAACGGGGGACGACCGAGGCCGACTGCAGTTTGTCGCTCCGCATATCGCCTGGTATCCAACGCAACCCGACCCGCCGACCGTCAATTTTGGCATGGCCACGTTAGGGTCGCTCGGCGTTGACATGGCCCAGTGGCAGTCGATACAGCGGGCTGGCTCACTAACGGGCCAGGACTTTACGGCGTTCTACCAAACGCTCGCAGCCATGCGCAAGGTCGATGCCGGCCAACTCATAAAGTTGGCTCGCAGCAACTTGGAGGGCTACGCGCAACCCTACCGCGACGAATTGTCGAAGCTGGATGACGACACCGCCCGAGCGACCCGTCGCGGCGCGATATTGCGCGAGATCGTCACCACCGCGGACGAGGGCCGGTTCTCGGTCTGGCCCTTGTTTCTCGAAGCGAGTGATCAACGCGGCCAACTCGTCGTCCTTACGGGCGTGGTCCGTCGTGCGGTGAGAGTCGATACTTCGATCGACCGTGAAGGGGCCGCAAGCGACGCGCTGAATCGGTTCGGCATCGATCACTATTACGAACTGGAGATGTTCACCGAGGACTCCCAAAACAAGCCGCTCGTGTTTTGCGTGCTCGAACTACCAGCGGGATTTCCGACGGGCGATGACCTGCACGAGTCGGTGCGGATGGCCGGCTTTTTGTTCAAGATTTGGAGCTATCGGGGACGGCGGCCTACCGACGAGTCGCCCGATACTTCGGCAGCGGCACACGACGCGCGCGAGGCGGCACCGCTGCTGATCGGCCGCGGCCCGTTGCGAATCGAGACTTCCGCTGACGCTCCTTCCTCTTGGGCGAAGGGCGTGATGGGGAGCTTGTTGGCGCTGGCGATCGGCAGTTTCTGGTTCGTGGTCTGGTGGTTCAGCCGCGGAGACAAACACTTCGAGAAAACGACGCTGGCAAAGCTGACATCGCCGCCCCAGCCGCTGCGGATCGAAGTCCCGGAAATTCATGAAAACGACGAATAGCCTGCGCAAGAGTCCGGATCGCCTCCCGCCGTGGCGCGGCTGCCCGGAGCGGTTAGAATAGGGCCTTTTCACGGATACTCAATATCGCGTTTCGCATGGCCAGACCAACCTCAGAGACCGCCGGCCAGTCATATTCCGCGGACGCTTTACACCGCTATGGCGTGCTGACGCCGCTGTTTTGGCACGGCATGAGGTTGGGTGCGTTTTTTAAGCTCCTTGCGCGCAACCGGTTTCGCTGCTCGCCGCGCGAGGCGCTCACGGCACTCACGATTACACCCGTCGCCGCGTTTAACAGCGCGTGGTCGGCCGTGCAGGCGGCCACGCTAAATCGGCGCATCGAGCGGCTTGAACTTCGCGAGCCGCCACTGTTCGTGCTCGGCCACTGGCGGTCGGGGACGACGCTGTTGCACGAGCTATTGATCCGCGATCCAGAGCATACCTATCCGACCACCTACGAGTGCTTCGCGCCGTATCACTTCTTGCTGACCGAAAGTTGGATCACGCCGCTGACGAAATGGTTGCTTCCCACGAAGCGACCGATGGACAACGTCGCCGCGGGCTGGGACCGACCGCAAGAAGATGAATTCGCCTTATGCAGCCTGGGAGTGCCGTCGCCGTATTTGTGTTGGGCGTTTCCCGATCATGGGCCGGTCTATCCCGAGTACCTGACGCTCGAAAACTTGAGCGACCAACAGCGCGCGGAGTGGAAGCGGAATTTAGAGTTCTTTGTAAAGAGCGTGGCGTATCGACGGAACCGGCGGATCGTGCTTAAATCGCCGCCCCACACGGCGCGCGTTCGGACGCTGCTCGAGATTTACCCGGACGCACGGTTTGTGCATATCGTCCGCGATCCGCTGACGCTTTACCCTTCGACGGTCCGGTTGTGGAAATCCCTTTGCGACGTGCAGAGCTTGCAGTGGCCGCGGGCAGAGTACGACTGGCTGGAAGAACAGGTGCTGGACAATCTCGTTCGGATGTACGCGGCATTTGAACGCGATCGCGGATTGATTCCACCGGGGCGACTCGCTGAGTTGCGGTACGAAGACTTGGTGCGCGATCCGCAGGGGCAGCTTCGGACGGTCTACGAAAAGTTGGACCTTGGCGACTTTTCGCGCGTTGAGCCGACGCTGCACGAGTTCAAACGCCAAAACCACACGTACCGCACCAACCGCTACCAGCTTCCGCCGGAGATCGAGCAGAAAGTGCGCGAGCGATGGGCTTTGTACTTCGAGCGATATGGTTACGAGACGAGCGACGCCGTGGCTTCGTCCACTTAGGCGGCAAACGACGCTGGCCTCCGTCCGGAAAGAGCTTCATCACGCGGCACGAGGCATATTCGGCAGCTTCTTTCCCTTGAGTTGATAGACGTAGGCCAAAACCTCCGCCACGGCGGCGTACGACTTGTCGGGAATGGGGTGATTGACCGCGACCTCCTTGTAAAGAAGTTGCGCAAGCGGCTTGCGCTCGACGATCGGTATGTTGTTCTCGAGCGCCGAGCGGCGAATCCGCTGTGCGAGAACGCCCGCCCCTTTGGCAAGCACAACCGGCGCGGCCATTTCGTCCGGCAGGTATTGAATGGCGATGGCAAGTTCCGTCGGGTTGGTCACCACCACGTCGGCCTTCGGAACCAAGTCGCCAAGTCGGTGCAGCGCGAGTTGCCGCTGAATCTGACGGCGGCGAGCAACAATCTGCGGGTCGCCTTGCAGGTTCTTCATCTCCTCGCGAACCTCTTGATGGGTCATTCGCAAATCTTGTTCGTATTTCCAGCGTTGGAATGCATAGTCGAACAGCGCTAGCACGAGCAGCGCCCCGGCCACCCACATTGCGGTGTCGAGCGTTAATTGAAGTAGGAACACGCCGAGTTGATCGAGTTCTAGCGAGCCGCAGTTGAGAATCGGCGTACGCTCGGCCCACAAGGCGGCTGCCGATACGGCGATGATGATGACAATTTTGAAGAGGCCGAAGCCCAGCCGCATAACGCCGGAGAGCGAGAAAATCCGCTTGAGACCCTGAAGGGGACTAAGGCGACTCCAGTCGGGAGCGAGGCGCTCGGGAACGAATAGCAGGCCGGTCTGCATTACGCTCGACAAGACGCCGGCCACCACCAACCAGCCCAGGAGCGGCAACATGACAACGGCAAGACCGAACATCATGCCGAGCGATTCATGCACGAAGTTTTCTCGGTTCGCTGCCAGAGCGCCAACCTCGCCGAGGTTTTGTGTGAGCAGATTCGCAAAGAATTCCAGAATGCTCGGACCGAACCATTTTAGCAGCAACACGGCACACAGGAGCAACGCGGCGGATCCGACGTCTTGGCTGAAGGCGACCTGCCCCTTGCCGCGCGCCTCTTGCCGGCGGTGGGGAGTTGCGTCGAAGCTCTTTTCGCCGGCGTGTTCGGACACAAATGTTAGAAGTGAGGGGCGAGAGGCGAGGGGCTAGGAGTTTCGGTGAACGACGGCGGCGGACAGGACTTCTAGCGTGGCGGTTAGGGGTTCTTGAAAGGTCCAAGCGACACCGCCAATCGTGATCAAAAGCATGGCCAGCGTCAGCAGGGAATTAACGCCGAAGCCCAGCACGAGGACGTTAATCTGCGGCAGCGTGCGGCCGATAAGACCTAGCAGGACAGTCGCCAGCAACAGCGACGCCATCAGCGGAGCCGCCGCGCGGATGCCCAGGCGAAAGCTTTGCGTAAGGAGGGTGACGACGGCCTCGATGTAATTGTCGCCCAGTTCGGCGTGACCGGGGGGCGCCCAAACAAAGGTGTCGAGCAGGGCCTGCATCACCAGGCGATGACCCCCCAGGGCGACGAACATCGCGAGCGTCAGAAAGTAAAAGAGCTGGGTGAAGACCGACGCTTGTTCTTCAATCGCGGGATCGAAGACTTCGGCCAGCGACAACCCGCTCAACTGGCTGATAAGATGCCCGGCAAGTTGCACGCCGGTGAACAAAATCGTCACACCAACCCCCAGCAGCAGGCCGACCAGGACTTCGTTCACCATCAGGAGGCTGAAGTCGAGTAAGTTCCAATCCCCAGGTGGGGACTGCGTTGTATGCAGTGGCATGACCAATAGCGACAAGGCGACCGCCAGCAATCCACGCACCTGCATCGGGAGCGCTTGCGTTCCGAATACGGGGGCGGTCATGACCAGCGCGCCGACTCGACCCAGAATCAGCGCGAATACCGCGAACTTGGTGATCAGCAATGATTCGAGCCAGGACATGGGCGAGGGAAGCGGGGCGAGGAGTGAGGGGCGAGGACGGCGTCAGCACGGCAGTGATTTGCGGCATTAATGTCGCTACATGGAAGCCGGAATGCCGGAAATCAAGTCTTGCGAATATTCGATGAGACGGTCGAGCACCCAGGGCAGCGTTAGCGCGAGCACGAGGGCCATGGCGATCAATTTCGGCACAAAAGCGACGGTCTGCTCTTGAATCTGGGTCAGGGCTTGCAGCAGACCGACAAGTAACCCAACGACCATGCCCGCAACAAGGACCGGCGCTGAGATTAGCGTGGCTACAAGCAGGGCCTCGCGGGCAATGTCGACGGCTTCGTGGGCATCCATGCCGAATTTGGGATTTGGGATTTGGGATTTGAGGAGGACGGCAAGTCTATGTGAACGCGACGAAGCTTTGGAGGAGCATTTCGATGACCAGGCGCCAGCCGTCAACGAGAACGAACAGCAGCAGCTTGAACGGAAGCGAAATCAGAACGGGGGGAAGCATCAACATGCCCATCGAGATGGTGATGGTGGCGACGACGATGTCGAGGATCACAAACGGCAAATAGATTTTGAAACCGATGAGAAAGGCCGTCTTAAGCTCGCTCAGCATGAACGCCGGCAGGAGAGCCGTAAGCGGCACGATTCGTTCGCCTTCTTTAACGTCGTAGTAGACGTACTCCGGCAATTCGCCCGTGACGGCGTCGGCTTCGCCCGGCACGTATTTTAGAAACAGATAAACATCGTCATCGTTCTCGGCATTCACGATCTGGTCGGCCATGAATCGCCGTAGCGGCCCGGCGCCGCGTTCAAACGCTTGCTCGAGCGAAATCTGCCCGTCTGTGTAGGGGCGAATGCCTTGGTCATACGAATCCTGCCACACCGGAGCCATGATCAGGAGCGTGACGAAGAGCGCGATCGAGGTAATAACCTGGCTCGGCGGCAACTGCTGTGTACCGAGCGCCTGTCTCAGCAGCCCCAAGACCACAACCAGACGAACAAAGCTGGTCGTCATCAACAGAATCGCCGGGGCGAGACTCACGACGGTCAGCAGCAGCATCACCTGCAGTGTGGAGGTGAGCTTCTCCGGTCGGGTCCAGTCGTCGGGGCCTCCTAGCGAGTCGAGCAATTGCTCGGGGCCGATCGCCTGGGCGAATCCCGTCATGGGAAAAACCCCGAGGGCGATCACGGCGAGAACTGTTCGACGAAGTATGAACCGTTCTGGATGAATAAGGAGCTTATGCACGGCTGTAACCTCCGCGCTTCGATGCAGCGATTAATTCCTCGCCCAAGAATCCAGGGCGAGTCGGCTCGGTCGCCAGTTGCTGCAAGATCTGATCGAAGTCGCGTTTCGCGCTGTGGGGCGCGTTACTCGAACAGAGCGCCACGAGCCGCGTGACTTGATCGGGATCGGTGACTTCCGTGAGCGTGTCGACTCCGGTGGGAGTGACGGAAACGAGCACGAGTTTGTCGCCCAGCTTGATCAGGTGGGCAAACTGTTTTCCGGTGAGCGGCATGCGGCCCAGGACGCTCGCGGCTTCCACCGGCAGCAGTTGCATCGACTGTGGCATGCTGCGTTTGAGACCCCACATGGCCAGGAGCAATAGCCCCGTGACGACTGCTAGGGCGGCGAAGGTAGAGGGGAACGAAACTTGCGGGATTCTGAAGCGAGT
Source organism: Pirellulales bacterium (assembly GCA_040901765.1). GTDB lineage: Bacteria > Planctomycetota > Planctomycetia > Pirellulales > Lacipirellulaceae > JBBDYG01. Next base: position 11,728 of record JBBDYG010000084.1, on the reverse strand, counting down.
TAGAAGGGACTGCTGTTGGTCCGGGGCTTCGTCGGATGATTGAGAGGACTGCGGTGGGCTGAGGCGTCGGGCATCGGTCGTTTTCGATGGCGCGTCGGGGCGGGGCGGGGCGGCGGCTGCTGGAACCGGTTGCGAGATGGGTACCTCGTGCGCAGCCAGCTTGATTTGTTGCGCAGGTTCTATTGTTTGTTGAGAAGCATCGCTCCACACCGGGAGCGGGGGGAGTGCATGACTTTGATCGCCAGTGCCGACCGGCCTCGTAGCGGCAACGATGTTCGCAGGTTGGGCGTACACCGTTTGTTCAACCGAACTGGTTGGCTGAGCAGAGAGGGGGATCGCGGACGCCAGTTGCAGCACCAGCATCGCCATTGGTAGCGACAGTCGCAGCATCGAAGCCTCGAGAAAAGTCGCTCGGCTGCCCGTGGAAACAGCCGCGGCCATTGAGAAAAGTTCAGTCCGCGCGAGGCGCAGAAGCGCTTCGCAACGGCTGCGACTTATAGTCGGACGCGCATCGCGCTGCCAGAGCAAACGCTGCGGTGCTAGCGTTTAGGCGGCGGATTCGCCCGCCACCAGTTCCGTCACGCGGACACAGAAATTGTCGTTAAGCACGAGCACTTCGCCCCGAGCGATGAGCCGGCCATTGACGTACACATCCACAGGGTCGCCCGCAAGCTTGTCGAGTGGCACCACGGCCCCTTTTTTTAGCTTGAGAACCTCTTCCAGGTGCATGTGGGTTCTGCCCAACTCGATTCTCAGATCGAGTTGCACGTCGCGAACGAGCTGGAGTGTAGCCGCCTCGGTCGAAGGAGGCGACCCGCTGAAGTCGGCCAATTCAAAGGGCTTCACGCCGGGCGGCAGTTCACCGACCGGCTCATCAATTGAGGCAATCGCCCGCTCTGCCTGTTGCAACAGCAGTTCGACGTCCCCGTGCGTCACCGCGTCGGCGGAAATGCCTGCGACAGTGCCGGCGGAAGTCCCGCTCCGGGCGGCTTCCACCGGGCGCAAGAGAGCGTCGACCTCGTCGCTGCCGGTCACTTCTTGTTCAGCCGACGACATGGGGACTTCCTTTTCCAGAATAGGCTTCGAGGCCCTCGGCTGTCAGCTATCGGCTATCAGCCAGAAACAGCGCCGATCAACTTCTGGCCGATAGCCACTAGCTGACAGCCGAAAGCCACCTCACCGTTCCACGAAATTGAATTTGCTAAGGAGAATCTCCCTGGCGAGAGGTTTGCCGAGGGCGCGATTGGTTTTCTCCAATATCTTCCGCTTAATCAAGCCCAACCCGGCTTCCGTCAAATCCGCGGTTTCCGATGCATGCACGGTGATGATGATTTGCTCGCGGAGGCGGTTCCGATTGGACTCCAGTTGCTCGTGGAACTCATCGCCTTCCGCGGTCGGCACCGCGGCATACAACTCGAAGTCGATGACCAGCGTCTTTTCCGTCTCAGGATTGTACTTGGTGACGTTAAAAGTCCCTAGCTCGAACTCGGTTAGCGGCTCGGTGGATTGAGTGCTTTCTTCGACGGCGCCGGCATGTGCCGGCCCGCTTTCGCCCGCTTTTGCGGCAGCTAGCTCGCGGGCTAGCGTCTCCGTATCGTGTCCGGAAGGCAGAAAATAAGCCGCGGCAATCACTTCCGCGCCCACAATCAGCAGAATGATCAACGCCCCCTTGATGATGATCTTAATCTTTCCCGATTTGGAGGCTGGTTCCTCTTGGACGACCTCAGCTTGCTCAGACATCGCAGCGGCTCACTTGCAGAATGTTAGTTGCTGGCCGGGTTTAACGGTTCGTCCCACACCAGGACTTCGACCCTGCCGTTTTGTACGCGCGGCACGGCGTCGGTTCCGCGGTTGATCGGCTCAAACGCGCCGGCCGATCCGATTCGGATCCGCTCTGGTTCGACGCCCGACTCAACTAAATAATGCATCGTGCTGCGGGCTCGTGCGTAGCCTAAATCCCAACTATCCCGAATGCCCAGGTTAGGATCGGGAGGATTGCGCGACGTATGCCCGCGAATCTCGATTTTCTGGCGACTTGGAAGCAGCGTTCTTGCCAGTTGCTGCAACTGATCCTGGTGAGTCACATCCAGTTCCGAAGCGTTGTCGGAAAAGTAGAGCACGCCGACCGATGGATTGCGGGCGCAATCACCCCGTGTGGCGTCGTCCGCTCGCATGAGTTCCAAGCGTTTGCTTCGACTGATGCTAGCCACTGAAGGCAATTTCGCGTCCGTCGCCGCCGGATCAGCAGTCGTCCCCTTGCGGCCGAACTGTTGGCGGATTGAGTTGAGCATCACTCGGAAATGCTCTTCCTCCTTTAGCTCGCTCATCGAAACGAGCATGATGAAAAAGGTCAACAGCAGCGCCATCATGTCGCCATAGGTAATGATCCACTCCGGCGTGCTGGGCGCCCCGTCTTCATCGGTGACCATGGATTACGCCGCCACTTTCAACTTGGTCCGCTGCCGAAGCGGGACGAACGTGTTGAGCTTCTGATCGATGATCCGCGGGTTCTCGCCCATCTGGATGGCCATCACACCTCGCAGAATAACTTCCATCAGCAGCAATTCCTGCTTGTTGATGTAGCCAAGTTTTTCCGCCAGGGGCAAGAAAAAGATGTTGGCGGCCAGCGCTCCGTAAAGCGTCGTAAGCAGCGCGACGGCCATACCCGAACCGATGGTAGACGGGTCGTTCATGTCGCCAAGCATGATGATCAGGCCCAAGAGCGTGCCGATCATTCCGAAGGCTGGCGCGAACCGGCCCATGCAATCGAAGATTGCTTTTCCATCGCGGTGACGGATTGCCACGGCATTAAGTTCCGTGCGGAGGATATCTTCCATCACCTCGGGCCGCGTCCCGTCCACCGCGAGTTGGATCCCCAAGGCCAGGAATTCATTGTCGATTTCGTAGAGACGGTTTTCGAGCGCGAGCAGCCCGTCGCGACGCGCCGTGCCCGACAGGCTCACAATTTGCGCGATCACCTCGGGCACGGATTCGACCTTCCAGCAAAAGGCCTTCCACACGATGCGAAACACGCCGAGGAAGTTCTTGAACGGATAGGATAAGAGCGCCGCGGCAATCGAACCGCCGAAGACGATCATGATCGAGGGCGCGTCCACAAACGCCGCGAAGCTGCCGCCGCCCGTAAGGATTGCGGCAACGACAAGCCCCACGCCCAGCACTAAGCCTATGATCGACGCGATATCCATAGGCTGAGTGAATAGGAAAAGTCGGACTACACCGCGCGGAGTTTCGCGGGCGGGATTAAGTGCTTCGTCTGCTGGTACTGGAGCGTCCGCCGCAAAACCTCGTCCGATGGTTCTGTGACCACCAGCCGGTCGCCGGTTGTAAGCGTCACATACGTGTCGGGACGGCTTTCGACGTACTTGATCAACTCAGCGTTGAGCAAGAACGGTTCGCCATCGAGTCGGGTAAGTTTAATCATGTCCCGTTATCGTGCTGCTGTTTTTCGCTCTACCGCCGGAGCGCCATTAACTCATCAAGCAGTTCCTGCGCTGCAGTAATCACCCTCGCACCGCCGCGATATTGTGTTGAGGCGAGAATCAGTTGAATCAGGTTTTCGCCGATGTCGGTGTTTGAGAGTTCCACCGCGCCGGCGGTGAGGGTACCTACGCCATTGCCACCAGGGTCGCTGATAAACGGCAGTCCCGAATTCACGCCGACGCCATAGAGGTTGTCTCCGAGTTGTGCGAGTCCAGCGTTGTTCGCAAACCGTGCGAGCACCATCTGTCCTAGGGTGCGCTGCGTTCCGTTGCTGAACACGCCGCGAATCTCGCCCGATTCGGAGATGATAAAGCTACTCAACGAGCCAGGCGGAAAGCCATCCTGACGAATTGCCGCCAGGCTGCTGTCACCCGTGTTGGTGGAACCAGCCGGGGGGAGACCGGCAACTTGCGAGAAATCGAGAGCGAATGTCAGCGGCGAAGCGGAAGCTGCTTCCTCGCGGCTAATCGATACCGTTTGCGCGCCGCCCGGCACAATTTCGCCGAAGCCGTCGAATGTAACCGTTCCGGTGCCGACGACGGTGTCGATGCTCGAGCCATCTTCGCTCGGTTCGTTCTGCGGCGAATTGGCCATCCAGCGATAAGTAAAGCTGCTTCCGGTTGATTCTTCCAAATAGGTTGTAATGCTAACGTTCAACGGAATACCTAGGGTGTCGTAAACCACAAACGATGCTGTAGCGCCTTTGCCGTCGGCCAATTGCACGGGATCAAACTGCAATGGTATGGAAGTCGCCGTGATTGCTCCGGTGGGTCTCACTTGAAATGCCGAGAGGTCGATCGAGATTTCGTTTTCGATTCCGTAATTGGACGTAAATTGGATTTGACCGTCACCGGTCAATGTCCAACCGGCATCTCCAGGGATCGGATTTGCACCCGACGTGGTATTGTGAATGCCCAATGCCTGGTCCATGAACTCCAATAGTTGCTGAACCGTGGTTGTATCGTCGTACGTAAGCTCTTTGGTGGCGAGATCGCGGCCTCCCTTCGTTCCGGTAAAGGAAATCGTGCCGCCCCCCACGGGAAACAAGTTATTATATGTTGAACCGTCGCGTGATACGACCTCCACGAGTGGCAATCCGAGGCTGATAGGGGGACCGTTCAGGTCGAGTGTAGCGTAATTCGGGTTCGTAGAGTCGCTAATTACCGCGTCGGGCGAGCTATCAACAAAGCTATCCGTCCCTGTAACCAATGTGTCCACAAGATAGAACTCTTCACTCGAGCCCGCCGTATTGCGATAGATGCGGATGTGACCGAAATCGGGCGACGTCGGACTAGGAATGTTGTCGATCCGCACGCGGCGGCCGTTATCGGAAATTGAGATCGGCCCGATTCGTCCCGAGGGTCGGCTCTCGAAGCCGTTCCCCTGGTTGTAGAAAGTCACATAGTAGTTGTACGAACCAAGATTGAGAGACGAGTCGTCGAGAACCGTGCCACCCGTAATCGCCGAATCGGCAGCGTCGTCGATGAGAGTAGTGACGTTCGCTGCAATGGTATCGAGGAGATAATACTCGCCGGCCCCGGAACTGTCAGTCCGATAGATTTGCTTATTCGTAAAATGAGCTTCCGTTGGCACCGGAAGATTGGTTAGAGAGATCGCCTCATCGACTAAGGCGGTCCCGGTTGTCAAAATGTTTCCAAATGACACCGAAGGCGCCGCGATATTCCCATCGCTGTCGAGGTATACGATCTTATAGTTGTAGGTTCCCGCGCCAACGCTTCCCGCGCCAGCGTCCGGCAAAACACCGACCGTCGCGACGTTGGGCGGTACCAATGGCGCTACGTCCGAAAGGGCAAGATCCGGCGGGAACTCAATTGCGCCGTCGGTCAGTACGCTCGACGCGATGATTCCTGGCTGTGTCGCTAATTGGTTGGGATCGGGATTCAGTTGCCCCGCGAAAGTTACATTTTCCGTGGCTTGAGCCACGAGCGACGATCCAATCGGAATGTCCAAAGTCACAAGCTGCGTGCGGTCAAGATTGAAGTTGTCGTCCACCGCATATCCCAGCACGCGCTGGCCGGTGATGGTGACCAGCTCGTCGGATGAATTGATGCTCAACTGGCCATTGCGAGTGTAAAGCTGCTCGAACTGCGAGCCTTGGACGACCAGGAACCCATCGCCCTGGATCGCCACGTCGAGGGGGTTGGAGCTAATCTCCACGGTGCCTTGCGTAAAGTCGGGCGAAATCTCAGCGACGCGCGAGCCTAAGCCAATTTGCCGCGGGTTGGTGCCACCGCGGGTTCCGCTGGGCGCCGAGCCGATGCTCTGCGTCTGCAAGAACTGGGTGGCGAATCGGACGCCCGATTCCTTGAAGCCAACCGTGTTCGAGTTGGCGACGTTGTTTCCCACCACGTCGATCGTAGTTTCTGCCGCCTGCATGCCCGTCAGGGCCGTTGTCATGGCTGAAGTTAAGCCCATCGCTATTGTCTCCCCGCAAAGTGTGGTAGGTGATTGATTCTTAGCTGTCGGCTGTCGGCTATCGGCCAGATTAAACACCCTTTCTGGCCGATAGCCGATAGCCAATAGCCCAACTGCTACAGTCCCAGCGTGTCCGGTGGGCGAATCTCGGCGACGTTTTTCATGCTGACTTCATACTTGCGAAGACCGCTGACTTTCTGTTGCTGGCCGTCGAGCACTGCGCGCGAGAGGTCGGCATCGGCCGTTGTATCGAGGTAGCTGCCGGTCTTCCCATCGAGGATCGTGTCGACCAGGTAATATGGCCCCTCACCGCCGTTTTTCGTGCGGTAGACGCGCTTCTGCACGTCGGTTTCCGGTAGAAACGTCAATAGCGCGGAGGAAGCTTCACCATCGGCCGGTAGCTCGGTACCGAGTTCGACGGCGAACTGGGTGCCGCTAGCGTTCTCCCAAACCACTTTGTATTTGTACTTGCCCTTCGCAAGGTCGCCGGAAGCATCGCTGGGAGCCACCAACGACTCGCGTTCCACGTGCAGCTTCGGTTCTCCGTCAGTGATTGCAATGCGCGCCACTTGGCCGTCGATCCGCTCGCCACCGTCGGAAAGTGCGGTGACCTCCGCCCCGATCAGATTGGTGGCACTGGCGATGCTCTGGCCCAGCAGCACTCCGTCGAGCGTCTTGCTGAGCCGATCGGTCGCGCCAATCTCGCGCATTTGGCCGATTTGCGAAAGCAATTCACTATTGTCGAGCGGATTGAGCGGATCCTGGTTTTGCAGTTCCGTGATCATCAAGTCCAAAAAGACTTTCAGGTCAAGCGATTCAAAAGCATCGCGTTGGATTCCGGAGGCAGCAGCCGATCCAGCCGGGCTGGTACCAAGATTCGAGATTCGAGTCATATAAATCGGTCGCAGTGGGAGACGTTGGAACTCTGACTAAGCGATCACATTTAATCGCCCATCGGTAATTGCCGCCGTCTTGGGCGCGTGCGTTGGGCCAACCATGGACGAAGCGCCTTCACGGGAAATGTGGCGCCGGGTCGCATGCGGCGATCGCTGCTCTTGCCGTTCGCCGGCTTGCCAATCGGGCTGGCCTCCAGCGCCGTCGCGGCGAACGTCGACGTCGAATCGCTCTACCCGAATGTCTTGCTGCGCTAGCCGTTCGCGTAACGCCGGCAGGTTGTCGAGCAGCACCTTACGAGCCGACGGAGTTTCGGCTTCAATTCGCGCCGTGAGTGATCCACTTTCGACTAATAACTCGAGTTTAATCGAACCTAGCTCCGGCGGGCTTAGTCGTAGTTGTAAAACTCCACCGCGATCTTGCGCCACGCGAAACGCTCCGGCCACACGACCGACAAAGCGGGCTGCATCGACGCGCGACTCCATATCCGTTGACGAAGACTCCGATCGTAGACCGAGCGCAACTCGGCTCGCAGCGGGGCGCTGAAGTAGGCCCGGGTTCTCCACGTCGCGCGGCGCTGCGGTTTCACTTGACGGGGTGTCTGCCGTTGGCAACTCTGAGCTGGCCGGTTCGACGCGGGGTGCCGATTCGATGGTTGCCGCCTGCGACAATACGGCCGCATCCACTCGTAGCGACAGCGGAGGCTGTTGCGGCGACTGCGCTAACTTGCCGATTTCCGTTGCCGGTGGAGGAGTCGCGGCGCGAGATTGAGAGGGTTTTTTATCCGGCTCCGCTTTACCGGAGACTTCGGCGTGAGCGGCAGGAACCGCGGTTTCAGCTTGGGTACTCGGCAACGAGACAGCTTCCTGAAATCGCAAGTCTTGCTCTTCGGAGGCGGCTACTTTCTTTTCGCCCTCAACCGCTCTCTTCCCGGAAGGTAATGCGACCGCCACGGGCGCTGTGTTTGGAAATGTCTCGGGAGAGGGTGAGGCGGCGCTGGTTAATTGGGCGTCGGGGTGAGCGGTATCGGGCGGAAGTTGTGCCTCACCAATAATCTCTATCCCTGGGTCCGCCTGGATGATCGACTCTTGATCGAGGACGTTCGTTTGCGGCACCGGATGACCTTCCACGACCGCAAGCATTTCCAACGTTGGCGCAATCGTAGCTGGAGTAGACTCGCCCAGATTATCGGACTCGATTTCCGTTTCCGCTAAGGTTTGAGTCGGATCGACAGCCGCGACCGTTAATTCGATTGTGTCGTGCGGCTGCTCAATGGCTTCAGTCGCAGGGGAAGCGGCATCTTGTGGCGCGACGGCCGGCGGGGGAACTTCGGTGGTCCCATCATCATCCTGCTCATGCCGTTGGCTCGAAGATTCGCCCAATGTAGCGTCGGCCGATTCGTCGTCTGCCGACGTTTGAGATGGCGCTGGTTGCGGCTTTCCAGTTGGCGCCGCAGCGGTGGTGCTAGCCGCGCGATGGAGTTCTCGATCGAAACCGCGCTCGCCGCCACGCCGCACGGAGCGCGTTTCGCCCGGATCGCGAGCAGTGGACTTGAGCAACGAATGAATGGGTAAATCTTCCATAGAAAATCCTAGCTGCAGTCAAGGCTGAGTGGCATCAAGCGTTTTGATCTGCTCCAGCGCCTGGTCGAGCACCTGCTTCTGCGGTCCACCGTCCAGCATGAGTCGGTGAATTTCGTGCAACTTACTTATTTCATCGGCAGTCTCGAACTGCTGGATGATACTTCGTAGCTTTTGGGTGTTCATCGAGTTCATCAACATGACCACGTCGTTCATGCGATTCTCGTCGATCGTCATCAGCAAGAGTTGCTTCGCTTGCTCGGGCCGCATCAGCTCCAGATTACGAACGACTTCTTGAATGTTCTCTTTACTCGTCAACTCACCTTGCTGCTTGAGCCGGCTTTCGAGTTCTTTCGCCAACCGATCAAATCGCTCGGTCGCTTCGCTTAGTTGTCGTAACCGATGGTCGAATTCCTGGCGTCCCCGCTTCAGCGCGTCGAGTTTGGCTTCGAAGTTGCGTTGGAGCAGTTCGCGCCTTTGTTCCGAATCCTCGAGCGATACTTCCTCCGGCGGAACCTGCTCGTCGGGGTAGGGTTGCTCCTCCGCGATGCGGTCCATGTCCACGTCGTGCAGCAAAGCCAGCATGTGAAAGATTTTCTCATCGCTGACTCGCTCGGTTTGCCACAGGTACGCGGCTCCGACCGCAGCCGATAGGACGGTCGCAATGCAGACATACGCGATGAATGAAAACAGGACTCGCATGGTCAGTCTTTGCTATCGGCGGCGGGACGTCGCGCGTTGCTGCGCGATTTCGTCAAGCTGCTTTGTTTCAGTTCGGCGCTCTTGGACCTGATGGGCAGCTTGCAGTCGACCGTCGAGCTTTTCCATCACCTGCACGCCCCGCTCGGCCTCGACGAGCGATTGACGGCGCCGCTCTGCTTCCTCCGCCAACATCGCGGATTGCTTTTCCAGAGTCTGCTGTTGTACGTTCAGCACCAGTTCGTATCGTTGAGCGGCAAGTAAGTCGTTTACGTTCAAATGCTCCCGGTTGAGATCTTGCCGTTGCTGGTTCTGAAGTTCCGAAAGTTCAGTGCCAAGTTGCTGCTGTTGATGCTCGACGATGTCTTGTGCTCGAAATGCGTCGGCAAGGCGTTGCCGCTGCTCATCGCGTTGCAGAGCTTTCACTCGCCGCACGGTGTCAAAGGGAAAACGATACTTTGCCATAGTTCTGTTAGCCAAGCGATTCACACTGCGGATGCCGCGAGTTTCGCCCGGGCCTTGTCACTTAGGGCCACAAGGGCTTTATGGGCCGCTTCGATGTCGCCCCGTTCATCGACTCGCTGCTGTAGGAAATGGTCGATCTCTTCGCGCAATTCCACAGCCACATCGACGCGTCGATTCGATCCCTTGCGATAAGCGCCTATCGAAAGCAAGTCTTCGTGGTCGCGATGAACCGCCAGCAATTCGCGGATGATTTGCGCCGCCGCGCGGTGCTGGGCGGTCGTTACCTCATTCATCAAGCGGCTGATGCTTTCGAGGACATCAATCGCGGGATAGTGTCCGCGTGCGGCCAGCGAGCGCGACAACCAAACGTGCCCATCGAGCAAACCGCGCATCGTGTCGGCCACCGGTTCATTGGCGTCGTCCCCCTCGACCAACACCGAATAGAAGGCAGTGATGCTGCCCGCGGACGTTCGGCCCGCGCGTTCGACTAGCTGTGGCAGCGTGGCGAACATTGACGGAGGATATCCGCGAGTGGTGGGCGGCTCGCCCGCGGCCAGGCCAATCTCCCGCAGCGCCATTGCAAACCGCGTGACGGAGTCCATCAGCAACAACACGTTCCGGCCCTGGTCGCGAAAAAACTCCGCGATGCTCGTAGCCGTATACGCAGCTTGCAGGCGCAACAGAGCCGGCTCGTTGCTGGTGGCCACCACCACGACGCTCCGAGCAAGTCCTGCCGGGCCGAGATCTCGCTCGACGAATTCGTTCACTTCGCGGCCGCGCTCGCCGATCAATCCGATGACGATGACGTCGGCGGCCGTATAACGACTCATCATGCCCAACAGCACACTTTTGCCGATGCCCGATCCGGCGAAGATGCCCAATCGCTGCCCTCGTCCGCAAGCGAGAAGCGCATCGATCGCGCGCACGCCCGTGGCCAACGGGGCATCGATGCGTGGGCGCTGTGTGGCAACCATCGGCACACGGTCCAGCGGCACGCGTTCGCACAGCAGCGGTTTCGGGCGACCATCGATGCAATGGCCGTGGGCGTTCACGACGCGTCCCAGCAGTCCATCGCCAACTCGCAGCCGACGGCTGGTCCGCACGAGACGTACTCGATTACCTCGTCGAACGCCCGACAGGCTTTCCAAGGGGAATACGACCGTGTGGCGATCGCGAAAACCGATCACTTCCGCCTCGATAGGCGAACCGGCGTGGCGATCGATTTCGACGATCGCTCCGATCGGAACGGGGAAGTCAGCAACAGATGCCGTCATGCCCGCCATCTCCATCACGCTGCCGGTGAGCGCTGTGCAGTGAAGATCGGCAACATCAGGGCAGTGAAGATGCATAAGACGGTCGTAAAACGTTAATTGAGTTCGAATACAAGCCGGTCGAGCTGCGTCGATATCTGCTGGTCAATGGCGCCGAACTTCGTATGCACGACGCAACCGCCGCGAGCGATGTTTTCATCGGCCCGCACTCGCGCGGGTGCCAGGCCGCTGAACGTTTCGGCGATTTGATCGATTTGACTGCCTAGGCCTTCGAGGTCAGCCGGATGGAGGTGAATCACAACCTCGGTAGCGCCAGCGGCTAGTTCCAAGGCCTCGCGGACCCACTGGATCGCGATTTCGGGCCGCTGCTGTAGTTCACGTCGAACCACGCGCTCGGCCATCGCTGCCGCCAATTGGATAGCGCAGTTTTGCCAATGGTCGAGCCAGACCCCGCGAGCATCGACCAGTTGCGCGACGGCACTTTCCAGCGCCGGCCCTAGCGTGGCCATCTGGCGCGAGACCTTTTCGTCGAGCACCCGATGGGCGGCTTGCTCCGCGGCCGAACGGCCATCATGCTCCGCCTGCCGGCGTATTGCTTCCGCGTCCCGCTTGGCATCCTGAACGATCCGCGCCGCCTCTCCACGCACATCGGCCAAATAGTGCTCCGCCTTATGCGAGAATTCATCGAAGCTGAACGCGACCCCGCGCACTATCAAGCCAGGTGCTGATTCTCGATCTCGGTCGCGTCTAATAATCGTGGCCACAATTCTCCGACTCGCAAAGTGGACTAAACCGCCTGTCGCGTGGGGTGTTTTGCTTTGTTATTTTGGTTCTTCAGGAAATTTAGTGGGTGATTTCAGGAGTCAGGTGGAGCTTGCCGCA
>JBBDYG010000083.1:0-20777 GCA_040901765.1 Pirellulales bacterium | reverse complement strand
TCCGCGCGCATCGGGCAACAAGGAATCCGGGCTCATGGATTGCCGCAACAACGTCGTCTACAACTGGGGTTTTAACAGCGCGTACGGCGGCGAAATGTGGCCACGCAACTGGGTGAACAATTACTATAAGGCTGGCCCGGCGACTGACCCCAAGGTTCGCCACCGCATTTTCATCCAGAAAGATCCACGTGGACGGATGTTTGCTGATGGTAATTTTGTTGAGGGCTTCCCCGACATCACCAAAAACAACTGGAGCGGCGGCATCGACTTTAGCCCGGAAGGCGAAGCCAGCGAAAGCACGCTTAAAGCTGCCGAGCCGTACGTAGTCGCGCCTGTGCGAGCGCAATCGGCTGCGGAAGCATTTAACCTGGTACTCGATCACGCAGGCGCGTCCAAATCGCGCGATGCAGTCGACGCGCGAATCGTCGATGAGATCCGCACCGGAACGGCAAAATTCGGGACAACCTGGGGAGGCGGAAGAAAGGGAATCATCGACTCGCCATCCGACGTCGGCGGCTGGCCAGAGCTACGCTCGTCACCAGCGACGCCCGATTCCGACGGCGATGGAATGCCCGACGATTGGGAAACGCCCAACGGATTGAATCCAGAGAACGAATCCGATGGCAGCATGGACCAGGACAGCGACGGCTATACCAATCTCGAAGAGTATCTCAATTCATTAGCTCCGTCAGTATACGCGGCAGAATGAACGTGCGCGGAGGTGAGTGTGACTTCCATTAATCGCCGATCGTTTCTCGAAACTTCTTGCGCACGTGTTTCCGCGTCGCCATTACTCATGGTCGCGGACCAGAAAACTCAGGCGATTGAATCGTCGTCCCGTTCATCATCGCACCCGTAAAAAAACCCTTGCCGAGCGGCTTGTGTGGCAGAAGCCGATCCCGAGTTCTGCGAGCGTCGGTATATTCAGCCGAAATTGTGCCATCAAGCCGTGGCGGCCGCGTTGAACTGAGACACGTCGACAATCGACCATTTGTGACTCATTCAACATGGTGAGTCATTAACTCGGCGAGTTGATGGCACGCTCCTGCCGTACCGGAACTCATCTCCGCGCTCGGACTGACGCTCGACGGTCATTCTGACCTCAAGAGCTCCTCATCAATCCACATTGTGACACGGGCGGCCGGTCTCAAGAAGTCAATTATCCGGAGAGGCGGTGAAATGCTAGATCCAGCGCGATGATGGCGTTCTGGCTCAACACTATATTCTGTCGGCGGCGCAACGCTCGTCGGTAGCGACACACCGCATTTATTTGAAGTGGTCGAGGCGGCCGACGCGCCAAGTGGCCGACCGGGAGCTGGCTTACGGCACACTTCACTACCGAAGTGTTTCATCCGCACGCCTTGAGGCTGAATTGCGAGATGATGACAACGCACCGGAGGTGACGAATCGCGCCAGCGTCGCCGCTCCATTTTCATAGCCGGAAGGCGCATGCGACCGACTTTAGACAAGCAGAAAGGCCCGGCAACAGGCTGGAATTTGACATCGCGACCCTTGATGACACCCAGCGTTCTGAACGAATGCCTTGGCATACCTCCAACGCAGTGCTCGACGTTAGGAAAGGAAAAACGTCTCAAAGTCCAACGAATGCGCTCGTGGTCATATTCCGCTCGTCGAATGAGATCTAACCAGTTCGTTGACACCATTCCCCTGCCGTCATTATACTCGCATAGCATGGTCGGGAGCGCGCTTGTGGCGCCGGCGGAACGTATTCGCTTATAGGAACTCGGGGAGCGGCTCGTGATGCGATCTAATTGGGGGTGGTTACGCGCGATTCTCGCCAACATTTTCTTCACGCTAGGTTCCAACTGGACCTATTCGGCTGCACTGGCAGAGTCGACATGGAATTCGGCAACCGGCGGCTCTTGGCTTGATGCAACGAAGTGGACCGGCCCCATTCCCAATGCACCCGGCGACGTCGCTATCTTGGAACGTTCGCCGGCTGTCACGCTCAGCGTTACGTTGCCGAGCGCCGTGACCGTCGGGCAGCTCACCATCAACGGCCCCTCAGTGTTTAACGTATCAGGGACGGGTCCGTTGACGTTCGACCAACCCGGCGCCGCGAACGCGCTCGTGAGCGTCGGTGGAGCGGCTAGGATCCACCAGCTTCAGATTCCAATCGACATCGCCGCCGGGGAGGACCTGTCAGTCGACATAATCACCGGTGCCACCCTTTCGCTGCGCGGTGGGCTCACCGGCGGCGCGGGAATGCTCACCAAGAGCGGGACCGGCACCTTGGAATTATTTGCGGGCAATCCGGCTTGGAACGGACAACTCGTCGTCAATTCCGGCGACGTCTCTGTGGGCAACGCCGCGTCACTCGGCGCGGGGACCGGCGTTGCGGCCAACGGCACGCGAATCAACGCTGGTGGAGTACTACGATTCAACGCTCTGACCGGGCCCAGCAACGAACTGCTCCAACTCGACGGCGGGACGATTGTCGACCGGTCGTTCGGCTCCGGCGGGAATATACTGGGGCCAATCGAGCTCGTTTCTAGCAGCACCTTGCGGAACTCATTGGGATCGGGATTCGAGCCGACGTTGCTCGCGGGTCGTATCTCAGGCGCGGGCGCGTTGAATCTTGTCGGCGATTTTACATTGTCTGGCGACAACTCATACTCCGGCGAGACAATCCTGGCATCCGGCAACGTGATCGTTGCCGTAACCAGCGCCACGGGTTTGGGCGACATTGCCGCGGGAACCACAGTGAACGCGAATAGCGACCTCCGTCTCGACATCTCCGCCGCCGAGCCCCTTGTCGTCAAAGGCGGGCGCGTCATTTGGCGCAACAACTCGCAAGGCTGGATCGGTCCCGTAACCGTCGAGAGTGGCGTCCTAGCGCTGTCCTCGCCGCAAACGTTCGATTTTCCGCTGATACTTGCGGGCGGCGGATCGCTCTCGACGAGCAACTCGGCGGCGACGTGGGCCGGCACTGTTGACGGCGCCGGCGACTTAATGATTGGGGGTGGCCTAACGGTCACCGGAAATCTGGCTCATAAGGGCCAAGTGGCGATCACGGGCGCGACGCTCAACAGCGCCAACGACTACACCGGGCAAACGACGATTGGTCAGGGAACGACGACCGTCAATCACGCGCTGGCATTTGGTTCATCCAACACGGATGTGGTAGTCGAAAGCGCGTCCGCCAACCTGGTGCTTAACCGATCCATCGACAGAGATATCCTCGTCAAGAGCGGCAACCTGGCCTTACTCGACGCTGCAACGCCGTTCGCTAACGTGGTACGCATGCAGCGCGGTTTTATGAGATGGGGAGGAACTCCTTTTGCCGGTACAATCGCGTTGGAGAACGACGACATCCCGGCTGAAGTCGTAGTTCAGGGCAGCACGTTCAACGGTCAAATCACCGGCAGCGGCAAGCTCGTGCTGGACAGTGGCGGCGGCACACTTACCATCAACGGACAGAGCGACTATCGCGGCCACACACTGGTCTACGGAAGAGTGGAGCTGAATTCAGCTAACGCGCTCGGCGATGACGCCGAGGGTTCCATCGTGAGCACAGGGACGACCGCCGTACGCGTCGCTACCGACGAACCGCTGTTGGTCCAGCGCAACGGACAGCTCCAGCTCTATACGCAGCTCGACCGACTTCCGCAATTGATCGGCAACGATCCAACGCCGCGTATCGAGATTCGCGCTCCGAGCAACTACTCCTCTCGCGTCGATGTTCGTGCCGGTACGCTACAGATCGCCGCGACGACGAACCTTGACCGAGTCGTGATGCACGACCAAGGGACGCTACTGGTCGACCCGGGCCGAACGCTGGAGACTACAAACGATGAACTCCTCATGTTGGGTGGTACTGTCGACGGCACGATCGCTGGCCTCCGCTCGGTGAAGAAAATTGGCGCCGGCTCGGCAACCGTGCGTCGCATGCACAACTTTCAGGGGGAGATCGAGGTCGTGTCCGGCTCTCTGACCGTCGACGAACTGTGGGCAAGTAATTCCCAGCCAAGCCGAGCGAGTCCAAACCGCGGCGTGATTCGCGTCACTTCTCGCGACGCGGTACTAAGCGGCAGCGGGCACGTGGTCGACGCAGATGTGTACTTGCACGATGGTGGCACGCTCAACAGCATGGTGCTCCTAGGCGATCTGTACATGGGAGACGGAGGCGGATACGTCGCGAGCAATGGGACGGGGGTATATTTGCGGGGTGCCGTTTATGGCGGCGATCTGGTATTTCCTGATGACCAACAAAGCAGCGAAGTTCAGATTACCAGCGATCGCGCTGCCTATGTCGGCGAAACACTCATTCGCGATGGTTATCTGAATCTGGCCGATCACGGTCGATTGACCCGGACGAGTCGCATCGTCATCGGCGCAGGCGGCCAACTGCTGCTCAACAACAGCCGGTCGGAAATCGGCTCCGGTCTCCCCGTCATCGCAAACGATCGCATCGCCGATGGCATTCCGGTCGTCATACGCGGCGGCGAGCTACGGATGTGGTCGCCGTCCGAAGGAGCAGCCACTGAACGCATTGGCCGCATTGATCTCGAACGCGGCACGGCCAAGGTAGCAGGCCAGCGGGGCGGGTTTTCGCCGCAGACCGGAACATCGGCTCTCCGTGTTGGCGAACTTCATCGTGCTGCAGGCGCCACGTTGTTCTTTGAGTTCGAAGACCCGCTCACCGTTACCTTTGATGCAGCTCCCGACCTTGACAATGGCCTCCTCGCGCCCTGGGCCACCGTCAATCGAATTCTTCAGAGAGGTAACACCACTGATTTCGCAACGTACGGTCCCGCCGGTGTGCAAGCTCTCACCTCGTTTCAGCAGAACCTCAGCGCCGCCACGGCGAACGACAACGTGCTCGTTTCACAGAATTCGACGCTTCCCGCCGGCACGACTGCGGTCAATTCACTCACCGTCCGCGGCGATAATGGGGTCGATTTCGATCTCGCCGGGCAGCGACTCACGATCGATAGCGGCGGCATTGTGCTCTCCGGCAACATCGTCAACGGTGAACTTGCCCCGGGATCCGCTACGAATGAGTTGATTCTCAATTCGGGCAGCAATCGCTCCCTGGGTGACATCGCTGCGGGCATCGTCGACGGCGCCGCGGGTCCGACAGCGCTCACTGCCGCTTCCGGGAAGTTCACGATCCAATACAACCTGAGCGGCGCCAACAGCTACACAGGGCCGACCCGCGTCAACAATGACGCGGCAATTGTCTTCCAAACGTACGATTCGCTGCCGGCGGGCGGCGACATGGAAATCAACGGCGGCGATGTGCGCCTTGGCTATCAGTCGATGGCGGTCAAAGCGTTTGATTCCCTAATCGTCCGCGACGGAGGACGGCTTACGCTTCAGTACCCCGGCTCCGCCAAGGTTGACTTCGAGACCATTGACCTCGAGTCAGGTTCAATCGTGGACGTGGAGCTCGTCGGAGATGCCGCTATCACCAAGACCGGTGACGGTACGGCCACTTTGTCACTGGACGGCCGACAGTTTGACGGCACGATCGACGTCTACGAGGGCACGTTGATCGTCGAGGGAAGCCGCTCCATAGGCGATCAGTCCGTGGACGTGCATGGCGGCCGCCTTGTCTTGCAGACGCAACGCAACGATTCGAATCTTGCGCCGGGCGACGTCTTTCTGAACGGTGGCGAGTTAGTTCTTGACAACGCCTATCGTGGCACAGTTTTCGTGAACTCCCCAGCCAAGATTTCCAGCGGCAACTTCAGCGGCTTCTCTCGTTTAGCACAACCCGCGGAGATCGTGGGAGCAAGTTCACTCAGATTTGGGGGTCGCATCGACCTCGTGTCAGCCAACGAAAACTTTACCGGTGACGTCATCATCGAAGGCCGCGTCGTCGCGCGCCACGGCGGCGGCTTCGGCAGTGGCGCCGTCACTGTTCTGCCTGGCGCGGCGCTCGAATTGGCGTTTCCCCAGGGGGTCGGCCTACCTAACGATCTCATCCTCGCCGGAGGCGAGCTCACCACGAATCGTGAAATTGACATCACGCCCCGTCCTGGGCGGGTTCTCGGCAAGGTGAGTGTGACAGCCGATTCGATCATCTCGACCAACTTCCGTGACTCGATCGAAATCGCTGGCCCGCTGGAACTACACGATGGCGTTCAACTTCAAAAGCTCCAAGAAGGTCTGCTCACCATTAGCGGCGACTTGTTTGTTCACGGCAATGTGGACTTCTTGCTCGGTCCGGGTTTCCTGCGGCGCAACGATGGCAACGTGATCCAAGACGTCGTGAGCCAAGTCCAGATTACAGGCGCGATCAAGTCGGCCGCCGAACATGCGTCGATCAATTTCCAGCGGTCGGGCTTCGATGATTTTTCGCTCACGGCGTCCGTTCATGTGGGCGCTGGCCAAAGTCTTGAGATTCTGGAAGACGACGTCCCATTCGAGTTTGTGTTGACAGTCGCCGCCACGCTCTCCGGTAGCGGCACGTTCCTCAACCCCGTGCGTATCGACGGCGGAGTGCTCGCTCCCGGCCAATCGCCAGGCACGTTGTCGTTTGCGGACGATCTGGCGATCGGCGCCGGCACTCTCTATGAATGGGAGATAAACGATGCGTCGGGCGCAGCCGGCGGCTCCAACGGTTGGGATCTGTTGCACGTCGACGAAGGCTTGCTATTCGACGCGTCTGCCGCCGATCCGCTAGTCATTCAAGTCGCCGGATTGAATTCGTTCAATCAACCAGGAGTGGTTTCTAATTTCGATCCGATGCAGACCTATCGTTGGCTGATCGCCGAAGCAGACGCGATCGAAGGCTTCGACCCCACGGAGGTACACTTCGCGTTCACCGAGTCGCAGAGCACCCATGGGGCCTTTCGTCCAGAGAACTTCTCCCTCCGCGCCGACAACGGCAATCTGTTCATCGATTACCAGTTCGTCGTACCTGAGCCGAACGCATTCTTACTGTCGGCAGTCTGCATATATTGCTTAGCATTGCACGCCGCCGCACAAAATTGCAATAACGGCCGCCCTACTTGAGACGAGCTGCGAGTTAACGCGAAATTTCTTGACGACGTTCAGAGGCAGCTATCGCGCGTGCATGATGGACCTTCGACGCCGTAACCGCAGTTCAACCCGGAGTCACCCACAGGCTGCCCCATGCGCGGTAGACAGCCGAGCCTTTATGCGGAATAGGGCATTAATAGGTCTGCGACTATTCCATTGCGCTTGGTTGCGATGCACTGGAGCGAATTCCAACGAGAACCCCGGAGGGTGAAATGTCATAAAGCCGTCTCGATAATGAGGACATGAGTCAAGCCAAGTAACGACCCTCCTGACACACCGCGGGGTGTGATCGAGAACGCGTCGGTGACTGCGACCATTCCATCAATCAATATTCCAGAACTCGTTGAGCAGTCCACGGCTGGCACAGCTTCGGTGTGCCGAGAACCCATCCCTTTTCTCGGACTAGCGATCCGCCGTTGCTTTTGCCTCGGCAAATGCCTCGTTAAACCAAGGTTAATTTGGACCATGTCCAACCCTTGATAGAATCGTTCCACGCGACAAACGCGTGTCGCGCAGCTGAGTCAGACGGTGAGTATGGCTCAAAGCGGTTCACTTCTCCGGCATCTAGCTCGTGACGCGGGACAAAAGAGGATAGCATCAACACGAACCCAAGACTCGTCGCAGTTTCCGTCTAACTCAACAAGCAAGCCGACCGAACAGCAAATGGGGATTTTCGATGCACATGCTTTGTCAGCTACTCATCATCGTAGCCGCTGCAGTCAACTGCGATGTGATACAAGCCGAAGTAACTGGTGATCCTGATCGACTTGTATCGCAAGTCGATGCAATGTTCGCCAAGTACGACAGGCCCGACGTACCCGGCTGTGCCGTGGGAATTATCCAGGATGGCAAGCTGATCTACAGCAAAGGATTTGGCTCGGCAAACCTTGACTACGAAGTTGCTATCAGGCCCCATACAAGCTTCGACGTTGCTTCCGTCACTAAGTCATTCACCAGCGTTTGCCTAGCGCTGCTAATGGATCAAGGCAAACTACGACCGGAGGATGACATCCGCAAGTATTTGGTGGAGATGCACGCCTTTGAGCCACCGATAACTGTGGGCGACTTGCTCCGCTGCCATAGCGGCCTGCGCGATTACATCCATCTAATGCAGTTGGCAGGCTGGCCACTGGAACCGGGTTGGGTTGAATACACCGAGCCTGACGTGCTACAAATTTTAGCCGCCCAACGCACTCTTCAGTTTCCGACCGGCACGAAGTTAGGATACAGCAACTCCGACTATTTTCTACTGGGTCAAATCGTTGAGCGCGTCAGCGGCAAGCCGTTGTCGCAATTTGCCAAAGAGAACGTCTTTGAGCCGCTTGGGATGTCGCACACGGGTTATCTCGATCGCCCGGCGTACGTGCACCGGCAGCGAGCAGTCGGCTACGTAGTGGACAGGGGCGGTCGAAACTCTTGGTTCTCGACAGGTTCAGTCATGGGAGCATGCGGCGTACATTCCACGGTCGAGGATCTCTTTCGCTGGGATCAAAACTTTTACGACAATCGGCTTCCCAGAGGTGATTGGATTGACGAATTCATGCGCAACGGAGAGCTTGCCGGCAATCGCTTTTGTTTGGATACCGACGCTAACACAAAGAAAATGAAGCCAGAAGCTGCGTTAGGGCCCGCGGGCCACTTTCGCGGGCTGAAGCGAATGCAATTCACGGGCGGCGGTTGGGGCTCGTTGGCCGGCATGGCCCGATATCCGGATCAACGATTTACCGTGATTTGTCTGGCAAACAACGAAGAGATCATTCCGTGGATGGTAGCCGAGGACATCGCTGCCCTGTACCTCGCAAACATTCTAGCTCCGCAAACGAAGCACGATCCGTCCACCGATTCGGAAACGGCCACCGATTTCTCTGAAGACGAATTGCGACAAAGCGTCGGGTCGTATATCGACACCATCGGTCGAATTTGGAAGGTGTCGTTTCGCGACAGTGCTCTGTATCTCACCCACGATCGATTTGGCACATTTCGCCTGAATCCGATCGTAGGGCGTCGATTTCTCCCAGTCGACTTTCCCATCGACAACGAGACGGTCCGATTCGAACTGCGAAGCGCAAAGCCGCGGGCGTCGCTCATCTACGACTGGGGCTTCGGGTCGCTCGAATTCAAGCCGTTCGATCCGCCCAATCTCACGGACGAACAGCTCAAGAGTTACGTCGGCGACTACTACAGCGATGAAATGATGGCGACATATCGTTTCCGAGTCGCCGATGGCTCGCTGCAATTACGGGTCAACAATCATGCCTGGGAAGAGCTGACGCCCACGCTTATCGATCAGTTCGTGCCGGCTCGCCGTCATGCGCTCGACAGCCGCATCTTTAAGTTTGGACGGGACATAGACCGCAGCGTAAGCGGCCTGGAAATCGACGATGGTCGGGCGCTTGGCGTTCGTCTTCAACGCACCACTCGAAAACAACTCTAATTGTATTTCGTGCTCGGCGCCGCGACTCATACGTCACACACGCGTCGAAAGCAACACATCAAAAGGCTTCAAAACGATTGGAACAGGACGTGCCTCGAACCGGTCCGTGTCAGTTAGCCATCTCGTCAGCTGGGATGTGACACCTGCCGAAAACCGACCGTGATGACACACCTCGCGGGCCGGTCCTATCGGCGCCGGTAACCGCCACCGATCCCGTCCGCCAGAGTCACAAAACTCGTTGAGCAGTCGACGGCTGGCACAGCTAGGGCGTGCCGAGAAACCATCCCTTTTCTCGGACTAGCGATCCGCCGCTGCTTTTGCCTCGTCAAATGCCTCGTTAACCCAACCTTTTCGAAATGTTTTTCGCACTCTTCTCTACCTGCGGCTGGACCTCGGAACACTGTCAGCGCTATTCCCTGACGGATTTGTTACATTCAGATGGTCTGTCAAAGCGATCTCGGGTAACTTTTCATGAGCGACGTCATGTAAATCTTGCCTGCAATCGAGCAAGGCAATCCGACGGCGTCCGAGCAACTTCTGTCCCTCGTATCCGAAGAACTACGGCGTCTAGCTGGGCATCGAAGCTGCCCTCCACAGGAGGTCTGCCAATTCGTGCAAACCGCGGCGTCGACTTCGCCATTCTCATCACGCCGTTTATGGGGGCCACCCATGAGATTGGGCGCAATTCACACGCCATTCCAGGACGAATCTAGAAAATAATGGAAAAAAGCAGTGTCAATTGTCCAATTTTCGACACTTCAACAAATAACAATGTGTCGGACTACAGGTTAGGCTCCGTGCGGAGCCTTTTGGGCGCTTCGGAGGGATCTTCGTACTCGATCGCACTAATGCGGGCTTAATCTACGCTTTGGAAAGTGGAAGCGACTTGAGTCATTTCAGCAGGAGCTGGCGATTGGACCGAACGGAAGAATTTGTGCGACTGTGGCTCGCCAACGCTCGCCAGACTTATGCGTTTGTGCTTGCGCTGGTGGGGAGTCGCGCCGATGCAGACGAAGTGTTTCAGGACGTAAGTATCACGCTTTGGGAGAAATTCGCCTCCTTCGAGCTTGGCACCGATTTTCGCGCATGGACATTTTGCGTGGCACGAAACAAAGTCATGAGTTTTCGACAACTTAAACGACATCAGGTGGTGACCTTTAGCACTGAGCTGGTTGAATTGATTGCCTCACAAACGATCGCGGCCGCCGCCAAGATGGATCACGATTATGTGGCGTTGGACGAGTGCCTAGAAAAACTCGAGACCTACCAGCGACAACTCATTAACTTAAGATATCGTCAGAATCTGCGGATTGCGGCAATTGCAGCGCAGGTGGAGAAATCGATCGATTCAGTCTACAAGTCTTTCCAGCGAATACATCGGAGTCTACTGGTGTGCTTGACGCAGAACGTGGTGAGTGAGCCAGGTGACTGAAGAACAGCTAACCCCGCCGGAGGAACTGCGGATCGAATTGCTCGTCGATCGAATGCTTGAGGGTGCGCTGACAACTCAAGAGACGGAAGAGCTGGAGAGTATTATCGCGGGAGGACCGGAGGCCCTCGGACGGTTCCTTCAATCGGTCAATCTTCGAGCCTGGCTTATTTGGGACAATACTCAGGAGCGGGCCGAGCTCGTGTCTCTCGGCGACTTGGCCCTTGATGTAAGGAGAGAGGGTCTAGCTCGAGCGGTTGGCCGCCACCGGCGTTATTCAATGTTCGCGCTCGCCCTGGGCAGCGCGGCAGCGTTATTGCTAGCTGCAGTTGGGGTTGTTTTGATGCGGTCGGTCATGCCAAGTCCAATGGCGGACAGGGCGACGGAGGTAGCCGCATCCGCTGACAATTCCAAGTCGCCTAGGGCCAATGTTGGAACGGGGGCTGGCGAGGCGGTTGCCCATTTGCGGTGGGCTAGCAGCGACGCTCGATGGCGAGGGCATCACGATAAATTCCGAGTGAACGCGGCATTGCTCAGCGGTGAGGAAATTTATCTCGAACAAGGTGAAGCTCGGCTCCATTTTAAGGATGGCACGGAAGTTACGATGTTTTCGCCTGCGGGCGTTGTCTCCGATTTCCCAAATCAGTGCAGATTGCTTTCTGGAAGCATTAGCGTACATGCCTCCGAAACCGACAAAGGGGGTTTTGCCGTACTTACCAAGAGTGGAAAGGTCATCGATATCGGCACGGACTTTGAAGTTGTCGTTGACGACTTTGGTCTTACCGAAGTTGGCGTCGTCAAGGGCAAGGTCGTGGCGTATCCAGAGACTGATTCGCTTCAGCCAACGCGACCGGTCGAACTCTTGGAAGGTGACCGATTGCAATGGAATGCGGCTCTGCACGTGCGGTTTAATGCCGAGCGCGGTCGACTTGGCGCTTTTGCCGACGGCTCGGCAACGGGCGATATCGTGATGCGGCCGGAAGATCTGGTATTAAGCGATGATTTCGGCGATGAGGCGCTCGATCCCGGCATTTGGAGTACGCTGGGTCGAGTGGTTCCCGACGCCGGGTACGTGCAGCTCGGAAAAGAACTGGGCGGGCAACTCGATCAGGACGACGTGCCGTACTTGATCACAAAACAGCAATTTGACCCGGCAGCCGGCACCATTGTGGTGATGGGCTCCGTCTCATTCTCCGAGCGGCTCCATTCCTACTCCGGCTCGGTGTCCGTATTTACTCGGGCTGAGAGCCAGCGCGGCAGTTTCCCACGGGAGGGATACGCCTACTTGGCTACCGGATTGAGATGCACATTCTGGCCGGTGGCTGACCGACCGGGACAAACGATGCGCGTCCTGGTGCGTCCATTTCCCGCCGGTGAGAATGTCGGAATTCTGGGCGAAGAGTTTCCATTAAGCCGAGCCAGTTCCGATTGGGGATTTCGATTCGTCGACGATGGTGTTAAGGTGTCCTTTACCGTCCAGAGCCTAGGCGGTCCGTCAATTGAGAGGACCGTCTCATGCCGTTCGTTGTTTCGGGGAAAAGCGAATTGCATCGCATTCGAAGGAGACCCAAATTCTTCAGTGCGCCTCACGGACGTCAGAATCTATCAGCTATCTGACAGGGACGATCACGTCCACTATGGGGGAGGCGGTTGATCCAAACTTCCGCGATTTTTGAGTGGCCATTGATGGAGATTTGGCCTGTTGTGGCAGCATGGAATGGCTTTTTTCTAATCTTTTGTAGGGGGTGAGTAATGATTGTAAATGTGGGGCATCTGTGGAAAGGCATCGCGTTGGCGCTGCTGTTGACAGCACTACCATTGTCGGTACCGGCGGCTATCGTGCTGGATGAGCCGTTTGACAGCTTTGTGTTGGGGACAACTTGGCAAGCCACTCCAGCGGGCGCGCCAAATGAGACGTTGGCTTTTGTAAATGATGGAACGACCACCTACCTGCACATGGCGAGTATTGGCGCCGTCAGTGAGTTCCGCGGGATCGAGACGATCGCCCCGATTTCGCTGGCGGGCGTTGCATCGCTGGTCGTCGACGTGCGACTGCGCCCCATCAATGAGGGCGGAAACGGAACACCGTCGGCGGCTGAGGTGGCAGTGCTTGGCGCCTCGGGGGAGTTCTCGCGAGCCGTGGCGAGTAGTCCATATTCACCCGGGGCCTGGGCTGACTCGTACATCGACAGTGACGGCACCAATGTGAAAACAGATTTCGCCCACTGTGCTTCGGGAGGCTGCGACTCGTACCGGCGATTTGTCTTGACGATTGACGGCGCGGGCACCAGCATGGCTGCGTACAATGCCGACGGGTCGCTCAATGCATTTAGCGCATCGAACCCCGCCTTGACGTTGGCCAGCTATGGCAGCGAAGTCGATATCGCTTTGCGACAAATGCAGGTCGCTAACGAAGTAGCCGCTCGAGGCTTTTTCGATTCCGTCACCGTCAGCACGACCGCTATTCCCGAGCCAACGGGCATGATGCTGTTGGGCCTTGGAGCACTGGGCTTGTTTGTATTGCGTCGCCGCAATAAGTGACGATGGCGACTGCAGTGTCCGTTCGGTTGGGGACAGCCCGAAAGGTGGTGTCGCTGGTGTTTTATCAAGACGTCGAGCGTCAGTCGGTCTGCGAATGACCGCTATAGCGCCGAGGAGGGGCAGCCTCGGCGCACTTTACCGCATCGAATGTTATTAAAGTTGGTCGCACCCAGGGGAATTAAGATCATGGACTTATGCTACCACGGCGGCAGTTGGCGCAGGGCGCTCCTGACCGCCGTCTTTATTTCGTCCTTCGTTCTTGGAGACGTTCGCGCCGAGACGTTATTCGAAGAGCAATTCAATACTGCGAATTTCGAGAATGGGGAGGTGCCGCTAGGCCCCGGCGAAACCTGGAGCGCGCATGGCCTAGGTGCTCCCGACGTCGCAATGTCAGTCATTCAAAGCGGCATTCGCGAATTGCTGCTGATGGAAAGCAGCGGCGCGGCAGACGGATACCGAGGAATCGAGACGACGGACCCAATCTCTCTTGTCGGGCTGGCGGGTGTTCGCGTGGAAGTGAATCTCCGTCCGATCAATCAAGGCGAAAACGGTACGCCAGTCTCTGCCGCGGTGGCGCTTTTGGGCAGTACTGGAGCGTTTGTGGAAGCGGGTGGTGGAAATAATCAGCCTGGCGATTTGATGGACTGGCAGGATCGCTTTTCGGACAGTCTCGGTACGGAAGCCTTATCCCCTGGCTTCGTCCACTGCGCACCCGCCGGTGGCGGCTGTGACGGATATCGAAGTTTTGTACTGACGGTGACTTCACAGGGGACGCTCTTCCAAGATTTCGGATTGCCTTTGGGCGGCGATCCAGTGGAGCTCTTTCGTGCCACTTCCGACGTGGGAATCGAGGATCTTTCGAGTCTTACCATCGCACTACGTAACCTCGTCGTCGCGGGGGCCGATCATGTGGTTGGTTTTTACGATAGCCTTCTCGTCACATCGATCGAGTCCATCGAGGGAGATTACAACGGGGACCTCCTCGTCGACGCAGCAGACTACACCGTGTGGCGCGATCATCTCTCGCAGATGGGCGGTGCTACGCCGGCGACCGGCGACGGCACCGGCGACGGTAATGTCACGGTCGAGGATTACGACTTCTGGAAAGCCCGCTTTGGGAATGCTGCAGGGACCGGCGCGACGCTGTTACAGTTGTCGTCTGCCGGAGCCACCGCTGTGCCAGAACCGGCGTCCCTGGTCTTGGCGTGCGGTGCGCTAGTGATGCTGCTCATTTCGCATCGTCGTTAGTTCATTTAACTTCAGGAGTTAGGGTCGCTGGTCCGATCGCGACTGACGCACATGAATTTCAATAAATGCTGGTTTTCCTGTTATCAGCCTGGGAATAGAAAGTTCTCTGCGCTTCCCCACAGAGGGGCGGAGGGCGGTCCGCGTAGAGGCTTCACTCTCGTGGAGCTGCTTGTGGTGATCGCTATCATCGGGATACTAGTCGGCCTGTTGTTGCCCGCCGTCCAAAGCGCCCGCGAGGCGGCGCGGCGCACGCAATGCGTCAACAATTTAAAGCAGATCGGCTTGGCTCTGGCCAACTATGAGACAAGTTTCAAGGCGTACCCCGCCGGAGCTTATATCGATTTTCAGTATCCGCCGACAGATGCTCGATCTCTGCGCGGCTCGATTCTGATCCGCCTGCTGCCTTACCTCGAAGAGGACGTGCTTTACGAAGCAATTGACCTGGACTACCAAAAAAGTGGCTGGGTACAGCCATACGACCAAAAATATTCGGATGGCGGATTCATTCGCTCGACGATGATCAACGTGTACCTTTGTCCCAGCGACGATGGAGAGCGAATTGTGGGCGACCGGGCGGTGCATAATTACGCGGCCTCTAACGGCGCAACCGACCATGGTCCATCGAATCCGGATTGTCCATGCGGCCTGGATTGGAGCGCGTTCAAGCTCGGAGAGTATGGCGTACCAGGCAAGCAGGCGGGCCCCTTTCTTCATTTCTTACCCCAATTTACCAAGATTAATGATATTACCGACGGGTTAACCAAGACGATTTTTTTTGGAGAGGTGTTGCCCGCCTGCGAGGTTCACAATAGTTCCGGATGGATCGCCAGCAACAATGGGCAAGGCAGCACAAAAACGATCGTGCCGATTAATTTTGACACGTGCGAATCGAAGAATCTGAAGAAGCCGCCGTGTAATCTGTGGTGTAATTGGCGGACGGCGTGGGGATTTAAATCCCGACACCCAGGCGGTGCCCAATTCCTCTACGGCGATGGCAGCGTTCACTTCCTTCCGGATGCGATCGATCACTGGACCTACCAATATCTAGGGTCAATACGTGACGGAAACATCGTCAATGAGACTTTTTAGACGTTAATGGCGGTCAACAGCGGGTGGGGCCTTTTCGCTCGCGAGCATGTTGGAAAAAACTGATGGACAGTTTTGCACATCGTTTGCCACGTTCAAATTACTTCCTTGAAATCCGTCGAGGGACGAGAGCGCTTGGTAATACAATTTGTTTACTGCTGGTGACGGTCGCGATATCCGGATGTGGTCGGGGCCTTCCCGCGACGGCGCCTGTGGAGGGAATCGTCCTTTTGGACGGCCAGCCGGTTGCAAAAGCGAGCGTGGTGTTCGTGGCCAAAGAGGGCGGCCGTACGGGAAGTGGTGAGACCGACGAAGACGGACATTTTTCATTGACCACCTTTGAAACAGATGACGGCGCGCTGGTTGGAACTCATTCCGTTTGCATTACGAAGCGTGAAATTACGATTGTAGGCCACGAGCCGGTTGCAGCGAGTCCAGACGGCACATCAACGGCCATGATGAGGCTCAAGACACACGAGCGGTGGGGTTTGCCCAAAAGGTACGCCGACCCACAGACATCGGGAATCGAAGTGGAAGTCGCGGAAGGGATGGAGCCATTACGTATCGAACTGACGGAACGGGAAAAGACTTCTGCCCCTAAGCTATAGCGGCCGCGAATGCGTTGACTGTGATGGCGCGCAGCGTAAGTCGTTGGAGGACCACGGAATTCACATTTTAGAAATTACTCCGGACAAGGCACGAGCACTGCACTTGATGGTGAGCGCCGCTTGCACAAACTTTGCGTCGTCGGTTCCTCCGCAAACGACATATACGTCGGTAATCTTGCTTCTTCCGCTCCTATTTCTGCTGTCCGTGCTGCCGCAATTTACTTATGCCCAGACGATTCTACAGGATCCATTCGACTCGTTTCAACTCGGGGCCATCTGGCAGGCGCATGCGGGTGGTGCGCCGGATGCGACGCTGGGAGTCGTCACGGACGGTCCGCTGAATTTCCTACGGATGACCAGCGGGCAGAGCGCCTCGGGCTTTCGTGGTATCGAGACCATCTCCTCGTATTCGCTGGACGGCATGTCTAATGTGAGCGTGGACGTACGGCTCCGGCCAATAAACCAGGGGGTAAGCGGAACCGCGTCCGCGGTAGAAGTCGCAATCATTGGCGGCAATGGCCAGTTCATTCGCGCCTTTGCGAGCAACAATTCAGCCACTGGAGACGACTGGGCGGACTCTTTCGCGACATCCCTCGGCAGTAACGCTACCTCAGGTGCCTTTGCCCATTGCAGCGCAGGAGGCTGCGATAGCTGGCGAAACTACACGATCACTGTTGATTCTCAAGGTGCGAGCTTACAGGTAAAGAATCAAGATGGTTCGCTGCATCCCTTTGCCGCCGCTGTTGCGAATTTTACGCTCGACAATCTGGGGAGTAATTTCCAAGTCGCGTTGCGACAAGTGCGAAGCGGACTCGATCTCGCTATGGGCGACGTCGATTTCGTTACCATCTCGACTACACCGCTCAACCCTCAAGAACCTGACCCTCCTGGCCGTTTGCTGAGCGCGCCGTATCAACAGTTTGTCGATGGTCCCTGGCAAGTACGTAACCTACCGGGCCAGAGCCGATTTGTCATCGCATCGTACGGTAGCCCGTCAAGTCTTCCGGCGCTGCAGTCGTTCACCAACTTTGCCGAGAATAGCGGCCTATTTGATGGAATCGATCCAGGTCCCGTTCCAGCAACGCACGCTCAGACGCTCTACAACCACATACGAAATATTGGCTGGCATTTCACTGCGTGGCCGGGAGCCAGCGACTTTCAAGTCGACGGCGGGACATCTCTGACAGCCGATAGGTTAGCCGTCTTGTCAACATTAGATGAGACCCATGGGGGAAAAACGCCCGTCTCCTTTGGTGAGTGGGGTTATTTTTTCCATGAACTCTCCTCGAACGCAGAGTATTTTGCCAGCATCTACCCGGGGCAAACTCCCAGCCAGTATGCGCATCTCATGAAAGCACCTGGCTCAAAAGGCTTTGATTCGCCGCCCGTTTCAAGAGAAGACGCCTACCACCAGGTCAAAGCTTACTATCAGAACCGCCAGGAGGATTGGGATCAACGACTGTTGAGCGTCACCGGTCATTCGCATTACGAAGCCTACGCAGCCGAATGGGGAACCTCAGCGGTTGGTCTGGAAATTGGTGAGAACATTCGCTTTACGCAATCGAAGTTCGCCTTTGCCCGAGGCGCTGCACGTCAGTGGGAGCTGCCCTGGGGAACCCAGGTCAGTCCGTGGTTTCACGGCGCTTTAACATCTCGCGGCCCGCTGACCGGCGGACCCGGAACGGCCCGCGGACAGGACGCCGGCCATTCATTCAGCTTTTACAAGCGGGCGTGGCTGCATTCCTGGTTTGCAGGAGCCGCGAGGGTCACCCCGGAATTCAGCGACAACAACTTTTTTGAGTCGAGCAGCGAGCCTTGGGTGCTTACTCCGCTTGGAGAACTGGGACTTGAAGTTTCCCAAATCATGCGAAGCCACGACCGAGGCGTGCCTTACATGCCGATTGCCATCCTGATCGATCGCTATAGTGGCTTCAACGAATTTCAAGACCGGCCGTGGGGAGTATTCGCAAAGACGCAAGGCGACCAGAAGACTTACGACCTGTTTCAGCACCAACTTTTTCCTGGATCAGCCGCCTCGAATGCTCCGAACGCCCTCAATCCTGAAGCACCCTATATGGTGGCCACACCTTATGGCGAAATGTTCGACGTTTTCCTTTCAACGGCGGGCTCCGACACGCTCGGAGCGTATCCCGAGATTCTCCTCGTGGGCGACATCGCGTTCGGTCCGGACCTCGTCGACAGTTTGGCGGGCGCGCTGATTGCTGGCAGTCGTTTGATTCTTCAGAACAGCCATATCCAGGCCCTCGGGACTGTCAACCTGAGTCGACTTCAAGCCAGTGGTGAGGTTCTGATTGCTTCGGAATGGATCAATCCGGCAACTGGCCGGGTAACCGCGATTCCAAACGCATTGTTAGAGCAGCTTAGGAACCAACATCTTCCGGTGGTGGTCGGCGGAGAGCCGGTGCAATATCAATTCAACCGCAATCAAAAAGGGTGGGTGTTGGAACTGATCAACAACGCAGGTGTTAGAAAGGTTCCACACCTGCCCGCCGTCGTCGATCCCAACGCGGTGGCTTCCGTTTCTCTTGATCCTGTCGAAGGCATTCTGGGCGCCTACCACTGGTTGACTGGTGAAATCTTGTCGATCAACCACGAGGCCATCATGATCGACGTACAGCCCGGTGACCTGGAATACATCCAGTTCGTCACAGGTATCCGCGGCGACTTGAATCGCGATGGAGTCATTAATGATACGGACCTCGCATACTTTGCGCTAGCGATCACCACTCCTAATGACTATCACGCTGAACTGGGACTTTCGCCGCTGTTTGCCGGTGACTTCAATGGCGATAGGGACTTGGATGTGCAGGATCTTCGCTCGTTGTTTCGGGCCTTGCAACCGGATTACAACGGAGATCTAGTCATTGATGCTGCGGACTATGTAGTTTGGCGAGATACTTTAGGACAGGCAGGAGTTGGACTTGCTGCTGACGGTGACGGAGACGGCCAAGTCGATCAGACTGACTATAATCTCTTGAGGGAACGGTTCGGCGCGTCGGCAGAGTCCGTCTCAATGCTGCTGGTGACCGCCGATGGTAACGAGGTTGCCGTTCCGGAGCCAAACTCTCTGCTATTGGTCGGCGGAGCTGTCGCTATCTATGTTATGCATTCAAGGCGTCGCTTGTCTCGTTAGGTGCATCGCATTGGTGGGACACCTAAATCGGGTTGAATATGGTGTTGCTGGTGGCTCGCGGAACCCTTCCCAGCCCGCCCGTACAAATCCGATGTGAAACGCAAGTCATTGGAACGAACGGGCGAAACGATGACTCTGAACTTGCCTGATCGCCAACGGAAATTGTGCTTAAGCTTCAAAAAAAGTCGCTCCGTCTTTCAGTCGGTCGGCGTCTCCGCTACATGAACTTTGAAAATGCTCTAGCGTGCGCAATCGGATGACTCTGGAACAGTTCGTGCAAATGCACGAACAAGCGGAAAGCGAGTTTGGTGGGCCGGCGTTAGAGTATCACATAGAACTCTTTGCCTATGTCTCGCTGACACCTGATAAATTGGGGCGGACGCTGTTTGGTGAAGCGTTGCGGCGAGGTCTTCGAAAGCGGCTTACGTCGCAGTTTCGCATTAGTTATTCCACCGAAACACTTCCAGACCGTGAGAATCGCGTGGAGCTGTCGCAAACCAAAGTCGATCAGTTCGACATTCCACTGCCGCGCATATATTTCAAACCGTCTGAGTACCAATTAGCGGCGTTTGCAAAAGGCCGACAGGTGATTGCCGCCATCTTCAAGGCACTAGGAACAGTGGAATCACAACTGGCTGAGGATCGACGAGCCTATTCAAGTGCTAACCACATCATTGGGACGTGCCGTATGGGTCACGATCCAAAGAAATCCGTAGTGACCCCGGAGTGCCAAAGCCATGACCATGCAAATTTGTTCATTGTGGGAGCGACAGTATTCCCAACGGCTGGGACGGCAAATCCGACGTTGACGGCGGTTGCGGTGCTATTGCGAAGTCTACGGGATATCGAGAAGCCGCTTTTGAGGGGAAGTCAGCTATGAGGCGCACGCGACGAAAGCCACGTCCTCCCCAAAATCGCGCGGAGCTATTGAGCCTACTCTCTGAAGCATGCGAGCTGGAGCACGGCCTTACCTGCTCCTATCTCTACACCGCATTTACGCTCAAACAAGACTTACGTGAAGGCGGCCTGACGTGGGAGCAGCTTCAATTGGTGAGGAAATGGGCAGCACAGATCTACTTTGTGGCTTCTGAGGAAATGTTGCATCTGGGACAGGCCTGGAACCTCCTCGCTGCAATTGGAGGGACACCGTACTACTTGCGCCCAAATTTTCCGCAAGACGCACGATACTATCCGATTGAAGCGGATCTTGTGTTAGCAGCCCGTTGAAATTCTCTCCAAGCCGCTTACCATATGTCCACGGGATTC
>JBBDYG010000082.1:0-3126 GCA_040901765.1 Pirellulales bacterium | reverse complement strand
GCAGTTGGCTACGTGAGATCGGTGAGTAGCCAAGTTACGTCTTCTATATCTGTCGAATAGTGCTTTTGGGTTCGTTTAACAAAGCTAACCGTGTAGACATGTCCGAGCCGGAGCTCTTCCTTGATCTTTAGTGTATCGGCTAACCGGCCACGTATATCTTCGCCGCTTTCTGGGTCAAAGCGAAAAGCACGAGTTATAAGATCCGCGCCAAGCAGTGTGCCTCGCATGGTGAGTCGTTCTTCCGTTTCCTCGCTGGTTTGCGAAATGACCTCACGCAGCCGTGCAAATTCTGGCTGCTGAACAACCAACGAAGCTCTCACCTCGTCGTTGCGCCGCCATTTGATGTCGACGCTCAATCCAGCCTCGACATGATCAGTGGCCCATCTGTAGAGTTTACGGATTGGCGCGACACCCAAGTTCTTCGCATGTTGGGCGAGGTCCTCGGATGAGCTTGCTTTCACCATTGCGAATAACTGACGGAACGCCATGTCCAGGGTGGATTCGACAAGAAGCATGCGTTCATTCGGTACCGTGAATACGAAACCCAATGAACCACCAAAGCTGTATCCGAAATTCAATGCGGTTTCCTGAGCTATGTCTGCTCCCCAGCTAGCACGGTCCTTCCTCTGGCCAGTCTTGATCGAATCGTAGATGAGCGTAAGAGCTTCTTGGAAGTCCCCCAAGGTGCTGGTGAGCGCCCACAAGGAATAATTTTCGCCGTGCTCTGGAATCAACCGGTAGCTACATACATCGAGATGTTGTTTGTTAGTCATGCTGGCAAACAGCGTTTCCAGATTGCGATGTCGCTTCTGAAGAGAACCTATGGTTGAAGTAATGCTGTGCCGATCAGGATGCTTAGCGGCCACATTCCGCAGCCTAGCAAGCACGGCCTCGGTGTCTTTCAGTTTTTGCAAGATGTCGAGAATGTCAGCCATGGATCACCTCAACTGAATTAGCGCCATGCCCTTCATATCAATCCCCCTACTGAATCCAAACTGCTTGATCCAGTAAGCCCGCAACCATTCGCCCGTCGCATAGAGGGCGTCGTCCTCGCTGTATTGCCAAAGCACGTAGGGATCACAGAAATAGTCCGATTTGAAATCGGCAACGCAAACGAGGTCGAGAATCTTCTGCTGCGCAACGGTGCCGCTTTCGTACAGTGACGCCTGCACGGAAAGCACGACGTCTACGTCTTCGGGGTCCAGCTTCTGGGTCATAAAGCTTCCGTCAATCCACAGGTCGCCGACGATGCCCTCGGACCGGAGCATGTCAACGAACTTCTCGAGTCCATCCATAATCTGAGCGCGGCTCGTAGACAGCGGGAATACGGATACACACCTCGAGCGCAACTCCGCCAAGGTCATAACGTGAAATCCTGGCTCTAGGAGCGGCGGAAACTCTTCCTTGTCGGTCACTCCGCCCCGCTCCTTGTCGAGTCAATCTTTTTCTTCGGGTTCTACGAAGAGAATGGTGACGCGGTATCCGTCACGCTGGTACAAGGTCTGCTCAAGGATGTAGTCGGGGGGCCGCCGTCCCTTATCACCGTTTATCCACCAATAGCTCTCAACCGAGGTTGCCTCCGATATGAAGTCTTCCTTGGCGTCGGCGAGGCTGGCAGATCCTTTGGGTAACTGGGAGCCTTTCTTCACGTCAAGAAAGTATAGGAATTCCGGCCCCTTCCACGCATGCCGTACCTGTTTCCCCTTCGCGAACACCATGGCAATAGGGTAATCACTAAGTGCAACGTATCTGCGTGCCGTTGCTTCGACGCTTGTATCGAACAGCGAAGCTAAATCCCGCACATGCTCCAAGTCGGGTTCATCCTTCCGCTTCATGTTTTTCTTGAAGGGTGCACGAGGCATTAATATCTCTGAGGAGAACTCGTTGGCCTGGACTTCCCAATTCGTTCGCGCATCCAGCTTCCCCGAACGTGACGCCTGCATATCTTCGGCGGTGCATTCGAACGTAAGCGATCCGTCCTTAATGGCGCGGTGCCAGGGAAGAAGAAAGTGGCCTAGCTCATGTCCAATCGTAAATCGCTGCCGTTGCCGCGGCCGATCTTGATTTACGAATATAACCCCTTCAGATTTTTCCGCGTTTGCAATCAACATTCCTTCGAAGGCTTCTGATCGCAACGGTTGGATCTTGAGTATGCCGGCCTTCGTAGCGATCTCTTCAATCGGCACCGGCACTGGGACGTCAGGATTTTGGCGAATGATCTCGGTTGCAAGCGCGTCTGGCGTCGCCTTGCCATCAAGTTCTATGAGGTCAAGCGCTACGGCCATTACTTTCTGCTCCGTTCCTTGAGAAATTTAATGTTCTTAAGAATGTG
Source organism: Pirellulales bacterium (assembly GCA_040901765.1). Taxonomy (GTDB): domain Bacteria; phylum Planctomycetota; class Planctomycetia; order Pirellulales; family Lacipirellulaceae; genus JBBDYG01. The sequence continues at coordinate 794 of JBBDYG010000082.1, read as the reverse complement.
ATCGCGATCTTCCTTGCTCAAGGTCTTGAGATCCCGATAGAAAAGCTGCGCCTCCTCGATTTCCGAAACCTTCGTCTTCTCGCTACCGACTAGGAACTCCACATCCTGGCCGAAATAGTCGGCGAGTCGCTTGATCAGATCGGCCGATGGGTTCTTGCTACGGCCCTTTTCAAGTTCCCAGATGTGCGCCTTGGAAACTCCAACTGCATCCGCTACTTCCTGGAGCGATGCACCCTTCTTCAGGCGCAACGCCGTCAACTTCGCGCCGAGTGCCATATAAACAATGCCTTATGGTTGGTTGTGAAAGTATGTCTTACGACCCTATCAGGCCCAGTTGACAAACGCAAACGTAAGATATATCTTACTTATGCGTCTTTTGGTCTTGTATGGGCGCGGGCAGTGCAGCCGGCCCAAGGCGGTTCGCAGATCCAACAGAAAGGATCGTGAAATGAACGATGCTGATAAGAAGCCTGGCGGAGGCGGGTCCGACAAACCGCATCCGGAGCATCCCCAACACCCGGAACACCCGCCCACGCCGGGACCCCACGAGCCCCCGAGGCCGCCACATCATCGGCCCGTAGGGTGAAGCCGTGGTGGGAGCGATTTCCCGACCGGCTCGACCGGGAGATCGCATCCCTTGAATCTCACGGGATCGCATACAAGCGAGATGAACCTGCTTGGCGCCAGGATCAGCTCGTTCTCGAACTAGCCGTTACACTCCTCGGCCGAGAGGCGATTCACCTTGTCGCGCACTATCCGCATACTTTTCCGTATACCCGCTTCGAAGTCGTAGC
>JBBDYG010000081.1:0-21784 GCA_040901765.1 Pirellulales bacterium | reverse complement strand
TTTGTGGCGATGCGGGTTTCCGCGTTTGTGCCACTGTGCCACGCCGCGCGCACACGTAGCTGGCAAAATGAAAACTTCTCTCGCATCTGCGCACCGCGAAGGCACGCATTTCATCACCAGGGTCGAAAAACATCCGACCGAGCGGCTTGTCGAGTGAGATTCCGCGGAGCCACGAGGGATCAGCATTGCCACGTGTCGGCGCACAACCCCTGTTTTTGTAGAGGATTGCCACATTGCCACCTCCAGGGGGGGTGGCGAAGCTGGTGGCAATGCTGCCAGGGGAGGGTTGGGGCCAGCCGCAGGCGACAGAATTTTTAGAGAACCAGCTTGGAGGTTTCCCAAGCTCAAAGAGCCCCCGGTGGACCGCCCAGCCGAGCTAGACTTGATCAGACTTTCGAGAGACAATTCAAATCGATCCGGATCCTCGGTTAACATCACGTGACGATGAACCGTTTGATAAGCGTTATCACCTGTCTGCATGTGTTGGCACACGGCATCTTTGGATGTTGCGGACATGGTGCGCACCCAGCGACCGCGTCGCGGGGAAGCCATGCGACGAGTCACGATACTTACTGTGAGCATGAAGAGCATGGCGATCCCCAACAGCCGAGTGCCGGTGACGGCAACGAAAGCTTGGAATGCGTTGTCGAGTCGTCCTCTGCACCGCAACATAGCTGTCCGCATGCCTCATGCCATTGGCTCGATACGAAGCCTCTTTGCCCTGACAAGTTGATCCAGTTGGAATTGAATCACACGGCGATAGTTTCTTCGTCAACTTCGGCTGTCATATCTCCGGGACTTGCGAACATTGCTTCTCCGGACGATTCCTGCCGGCGATCTGCCGCGCTACCTCTGCGCCTGCACCTTCAGTTGTGCGTGCTTGTAATCTGAGCCGGCACTCTTTCGGCCCTTCTTAGAAGCTGCGAGAGTTCGACGCTCCCAGCAAATGATGAATAGCGCTTCGTCGTTGCGCGAGTTTCGTTGACTGATCCCTCAGGTTGATTCACAAACAGGGTGCGTGGAAATTCACCACCGGGAAAGTAATATATGTCGTCTCCAACAAACGTTCCGCCGCGCGGGACCAGCCACTGGTGGTGGGTAGCAGCGATGCTGCTCGTGATCGTTATTTCCGTCGCTGCGTGGGCGACTCGCGGACGTTGGATGCCCTACGTCGCCGGCGAGTCACCTCCCGAATCGGGCGCGGCGGCGGAGCACGAGGATCCTCATGCCGCGCATGGAGCGGACGAAGGTAGTTCCATCCAAATCAGCGCCACGGGTCTGAAAAACATCGGCTTCCGCCCAATTACGGTCGCTCTGCAAACATTCCAGCGGACCGAAACCCTGCCCGCAATCGTCGTCGAACAGCCCGGTCGAACGCAAACTCACATCACAGCGCCGCTTACCGGAGTGATAAAGTCAATTGACGTAGTGGAAGGCGAGGCCATCGATCCAGGCAGCAAAATGTTTGAGTTGCGACTCACTCACGAGGAGCTTGTCACCTCCCAACGAGACTATCTCAAAACGGCCGAAAGTCTCGAGATTGTCAACCGCGAGATCGCGAGGCTCAAGTCACTTGGCGAGGGCGTGATTGCGGGTAAACGGATTTTGGAACAGGAGTACGAGAAAACGAAACTCGAAGCATCGCTCCGGGCAGACGAGCAAGCGCTGTTGTTGCATGGTCTCAACGAGGAGCAAGTCGCAAACATCCTTGAGACGAAGCAACTGTTGCAAGGCCTCACGGTCCAGGCTCCCATCGCCACCCATGCAGGCGATAGTTGTAGCGGAGATCATGTCTACCACGTGCAGCGGCTGCCAGTATCAGTCGGTGAGCAAGTCGAAGTCGGCCAAGATCTGGCCATACTGGCGGACCATTGCGAGTTGTTCGTCGAGGGCCGAGCCTTCGAAGATGACGCGCCGCGCCTGCGACAAACAGCACGCGAAGGCAGGAAGATCGCGGCCAATCTGCTCGTAGGCGAGGGCGAACCGACGGCAATTCCCTCGTTAGAAGTCCTATATCTTGCCGACCAAGTGGACCCCGAGTCACGGGCCTTGCGATTCTTTCTCAAGTTGCCGAATGAGATTGTACTAGATAAGAAGACGCCGGAAGGTCGCCGTTTCATCGAATGGCGATTTAAACCCGGCCAACGCATGGAGCTGAGCGTGCCGATCGACGAGCTGCCGGAGCGAATTGTGCTTCCTGTCGAGGCGGTGGTTGAGGAAGGTGGCGAACGATACGTGTACCGGCAGAACGGAGACCACTTTGAGCGGGTGCCGATTCATGTTGAATTCGCCGACCGAAACTCGGTTGTTGTCGCCAATGACGGCGCACTGTTTCCCGGCGACGTAGTCGCCGGGCAAGGCGCCTATCAAATGCACCTCGCGCTTAAGAATAAAGCGGGCAGCGGCATCGATCCGCACGCCGGCCACAACCATTGATCTACTGGGGGAGGAATACTTGGCATGCTGAACGCCGTCATACGCTTTTCGCTTCAGAATCGCCTGTTGGTGATTGCGTTCGCGCTATTCCTCGTTGTGTATGGCGGCTGGCAAGCCACTCAACTGCCGATCGACGTCTTTCCCGATCTCAATCGCCCCCGCGTGGTCATCATGACCGAGGCAGCGGGGATGGCGCCCGAAGAGGTTGAGACGCTGATTACCTTCCCGCTGGAAACGGCCCTCAACGGTGCGACCGGCGTTCAGGATGTGCGTAGCACTTCTGGCGTCGGCTTGTCCGTGATTTACGTGGAGTTCGACTGGGGCACCGACATTTACAATGACCGTCAGGTTGTGAATGAACGGATTGCGGTAGTTGCCGAGCAATTACCCGAAGGCGTCATGCCACAGCTTGCGCCCATATCGTCGATCATGGGTCAAATTCAGATTGTCGGCATGTACAGCGCGGGCGACAAAACGTCGCCGATGGAGTTGCGAACCTTGGCCGATTGGGTTGTGCGGCAACGGCTCCTGACAATCCCCGGTGTTTCACAAGTGATCGTCATGGGGGGCGAGCGCAAGCAGTTTCAAGTGCTGGTCGATCCCAATGAACTGATTCGGTTCGGCGTGACGCTCGACCAGGTTATCACGGCGCTTCGGGAAAGCAATCAGAATACCGCCGGCGGCTACCTGGATGAACAGGGTCCGAACGAATTCCTGGTCCGAGCACTCGGCCGAGTCCAGACGATTGACCAGCTAGGTCGGATCGTCATAACGCACCGCGATGGGCAATCGGTACGCCTCGCCCAAGTGGCGCGGATCGTCGAGGGTCCGCAGGTCAAGCGCGGCGACAGTTCCGCTTTTGCAAGAACACCGAGCGGGAATTTCGATGGAGGGCCAGCCGTCGTGCTGACCATCAACAAGCAGCCCAGCGCCGACACTCGCCACGTCACCGAACGCGTAATTGCCGCGCTAGAGGAACTTCAGCCCTCTTTGCCATCCGATGTGCGCGTGCTTCCAGCGCTTTATCAACAGAAAGCGTTCATCGACCGCGCCATTGAAAACGTCATGGAAGCCCTGCGAGACGGCGGCATTCTGGTGGTCATCATTCTGTTTGTCTTCTTGCAAAATCTGCGGACGACCTTCATCACGCTGACCGCCATTCCTTTGTCGATCGTCATGACCGCCCTCGTATTCGCATGGTTTGGCCTGTCGATTAACACGATGAGTCTAGGCGGCTTGGCGGTCGCCATCGGCGAGCTGGTGGACGATGCGATTGTCGACGTTGAGAATATCTTTCGACGATTGCGCGAGAATCGGCACAGCTCGAATCCCAAGCCCCCGTTGCAGGTTGTGTATCAGGCCAGCACCGAGGTTCGCAATTCGATTGTGTACAGCACGATCATTGTGGTGCTGGTATTTGTGCCGCTGTTTGCACTGTCAGGCATGGAGGGACGCCTGTTCGCGCCGCTGGGGATTGCGTACATCGTCTCGATTCTGGCTTCGCTGCTGGTATCGCTGACCGTCACACCGGTGCTTTCCTATTGGCTGTTGGGGCACGCGCGGCTGATGGAACACCAGGCCGATGGCTACGTTCTGCGTGCTCTCAAATGGGTGGCCCAGCTTGTGATCCGCTTCAGCCTTCGTTTTCCCGTGCCCATTCTGGGGGGCACGATAGCCGCAGTCGCTGTGGCGGTGATCGCATTGCTCGGATTGGGTCGCGACTTTTTACCGCCGTTCAACGAAGGCGCCGTGCAGGTCAATGTCCTGCTGCCGCCGGGGACATCGCTCTCCACATCCAACGCGGTGTCGGCACACGTCGAACGGCGACTCCAAGAAATCGACGACATCGTCGCGTTCGTCCGCAAAACTGGCCGGGGCGAGCTAGACGAACATGCCGAGGGCGTCAACGTCACCGAAATAGTCGCCACGATTAGACCCGACACGGAGCGTTCCCGCGAGGAGGTGATTGAGGAAATCAGCGAGGCGCTGGCGGATGTGCCCGGTATTGTAACGTCGGTTGAGCAGCCCCTGGCACACCTGATTTCTCATATGTTGTCCGGGGTGAAAGCGCAGGTGGCGATTAAGCTATACGGCGACGACTTAGACGTGCTCAGGCGAGAGGCCCAAAAAATGCAGGCGGCCATCGCCGGAGTTCCGGGCGTCCGCGATTTACAAGTCGAACAGCAGGCGATCATTCCGCAGCTTCGCATCGAGGCGGATGCAAACAAGCTCGAGCAATTTGGCTTGCGGCGAAACGTGGTCAATCAATTCGTCGAGACGGCCATGCAAGGTGAGATCGTGTCCCAAATCCTCGAGGGTCAGCGAACGTTCGATCTCACGGTGCGTCTCGACGAACCGTTTCGCGAGGATTTGAATGCGCTCAAGCGCGTGGTCATCGATTCGCCCAATGGCGGAGCGGTGAAGCTCGAAGATGTGGCGCGCATTTACAAGGCGGGTGGGCCGAACATGATTAGCCGCGAGCAGGTGCGACGCCGGATCGTGGTGCAGTGCAACGTCAGGGACCGCGGTCTGGTCGACGTTGTCAACGACATCCGTAAGCGGCTAGCGCCGATCGAAGCGGCTTTGCCGCCGGGTTACTTTATCGAGTACAGCGGCCAATTCGAAAGCCAGCAATCGGCATCGCGAACCATCGCTCTGCTGTTCCTGGCGTCCCTCGTGGGTATCTTCCTCGTGCTGTTTACGATGTTCAAGTCGATCAATCTCTCGTTGCAAGTAATGGCGGCATTGCCGATGGCGTTTATCGGCGCCGTCGCCGCGCTGGTCATCACCCAGCAAACCCTCACCATTGCCGCAATGGTCGGCTTCATCGCGTTAGTCGGCGTCGCCTCTCGAAACGGAATTCTTCTGCTCAATCACTACTTGCACTTGGTGAAATACGAGGGCGAAAGCTGGACGAAGGAAATGATCGTGCGGGGCGGTCTGGAGCGGCTCGCGCCGGTGCTCATGACGGCGCTGACCGCGGGGATCGCGCTCGTTCCGCTGACCCTGGCGGCCGGCGAGCCAGGCAAGGAAATCCTGTACCCCGTCGCCACCGTGATCGTGGGTGGCCTCATCAGCTCCACGCTGCTCGATTTCTTTGTGCATCCAGCGCTGTTCTGGACGCTGGGTCTCAAGAGCGCCCGCCGAGTTGTTGAAGCAGACCAGGGTTTGATATCACTCGATTCAAAGGAGGACATTTAGTGACAAACTATTGAATCGCGCTCGTTCGCATCGCAATTCCACACAGACACCTAATTGTTAAAAGGGAGTTTCAAGATGATCGCACGTTTTTGTAACTTGTCCGTCACTACTCTGGTCGTGGGTCTCACGTTGGCTGGATGCGGCTCCGCTGATAAGGAACAACCCGCGGATCCAGGCCATGGGGAAGCGGGACACGATGAACACGCGCACCCGACCACCGGCCCGCACGGTGGCAGTCTGATCGAACTGGGCAACGAAGAGTACCATGCCGAATTGGTTCACGACGATGCGGCCGGCACCGTGACGATCTATGTACTCGATTCAGCCGCAAAGGCCAGTGTGCCGATCGATGCAACCGACGTCACCATCAACCTCACTCACGACGGCCAGGGCGAACAGTTCAAACTTACGGCATCGGCGGACCAAGGTGATCCAACAGGCAAGTCGTCGCGGTTTGTTTCATCCGATGCCGAGCTAGCCAAAGATTTGGACCGCGAGGATGCCGCACCGCAACTCGTAATAACGATCAATGGCAAACCGTTTCGCGGTGCCGTGGAGCATGAACATGAAGCCGAAGGCGACGATCGTGCTTCGAAATGAGTCAAGGAGTCGGAGCGTCGTGGCTGTGCCGGCGTTCCTCCGAACCCCCATTCCAAGGGGCAGTGATGTCGGCTGAGAGTCAATCGCGACAGTTCCGAATCCACGGCATGGATTGCGCGGAAGAAGTCACCGTACTCAAACGCGCGATCGGTCCTCTCGTGGGTGGTGAATCGAGTCTGTCATTTGATGTACTCAATGGAAAGATGACGATTGCCGCAGGTCCAACGGTCGTATCTACAGCCGACGTTCTTCACGCAGTTGCCCGGACTGGGATGCAGGCGGAGCTTTGGGCCGACCGTGTTGTTCAACCTGAAACTTCAGGGACGTGGGAGTGGTGGGGAAAGACCATTCTCACCGCTCTTAGCGCCTCGTCCATAGTTGTCGGCATACTGCTCGAAATTGTCTCGGCTGGAGGGCTGCAAGCGGCTTTTGTGCTGAAGACGGATGGTGCCCCGTGGCAGGCGAAGGTCTTTTACGGGTTGGCGGCCCTCGCCGGCGCATGGAGCGTTATTCCAAAGGCTTGGTATGCCGCGCGTCGTCTTCAGCCCGACATGAATTTGCTAATGACGGTTGCTGTGGCAGGTGCAATTGCAATCGGCGAGTGGTTCGAAGCCGCCGCAGTCGCATTTCTCTTTTCGTTGTCGCTTCTTTTGGAGTCGTGGAGCGTAGGCCGCGCGAGGCGAGCAGTCGCCGCTCTCATGCAGATTGCTCCGCCAATGGCCCGCGTGCTGCGGGAGAATGGTTCCACCGAGGAAATCGCTCCCGATCAGGTGTCAGTCGGCGCCACGCTCGTCGTGAAGCCCGGAGAGAAGATTCCACTCGATGGGCGCGTCAAAGAAGGCGAGAGCGATGTCAACCAGGCGCCGATTACCGGTGAGAGCCAGCCGGTCATCAAGAAGCCTGGTGATGATGTATTTGCGGGAACGATCAACGGCGACGGGGCGCTTCAGATCGAGAGCACCAAGCCGTCGACCGACACCACGCTCGCCAAGATCATCCGTATGATTAGCGCGGCGCAATCGCGGCGCGGTCCTTCCGAGCAGTGGGTAGAAAAATTCGCCAGAATCTACACGCCCGTCGTCATGCTTCTGGCTGCGGTTGTATTTCTGATTCCAACGTTGGCGTTCGGAAGAGATATATCGATTTGGTTTTATCGCGCGCTCGTGCTGCTTGTCATCGCTTGCCCGTGTGCCCTGGTGATCTCCACGCCAGTCAGCATAGTAGCTGGCCTTACTGCCGCCGCTCGACAGGGAGTGCTGATCAAGGGAGGCGTCTATCTCGAAGCACCGGCGTACCTCAACGCGATCGCGCTGGATAAGACAGGGACCCTCACCGCCGGACGTCCGCAAGTCGTCGAAATCGTGCCGCTCAGCGGCCACGATGAGCGGGAACTTATCGAACGAGCTGCGGGCATGGAACAGCATTCCGAGCACCCGATCGCCCGAGCAGTGCTCGACTATGCCGCAGCGCATGACATCACTCCCAGTAAGACGGCCAATTTTCAAGTGATTAAGGGAAAGGGAGCGACTGCGACATTTGGCGACCGCGAGTTTTGGCTCGGTTCGCACCGTTACCTCGAAGAGCGAGGACAGGAGACGGATGAGATCCATCAGCGACTCGAATCGATGTCTGGTTTAGGTCGCACGGTCGTCGTCGTGGGGCACGACCAGCATGTTTGCGGACTGATTGCGCTGGCCGACGAAGTTCGTCCAGGGATACGTAAGACACTAGACGACTTGCGCGCCGCTGGCATTAAACATCTGATTATGCTGACCGGCGACAACCGTCCTACTGCCGAAGCGATCGCCAAGGAGACCGGCGTTGATGAATTCCTTGCGGAATTGTTGCCCGAAGACAAAGTCGCAGCCGTTGAAGCGCTTGTCTCGAAGTACGAGCGCGTGGCGATGGTTGGTGACGGCGTCAACGATGCCCCAGCACTTGCCCGCGCGACGATTGGCATCGCGATGGGGTCCGCCGGCACCGATGCCGCCATCGAAACAGCCGACATCGCATTGATGTCCGACGACCTCACGCGGTTGCCGTGGCTCATCAGGCATTCGCGGCGGACGCTGACAATCATCCGTCAGAATATCGCGTTTTCGCTGGCCGTGAAGGCGCTATTCGTCGTGTTGACGCTGATCGGGATTTCCTCCCTTTGGGGAGCCATCGCAGCCGACACGGGAGCTTCATTGCTCGTGATTTTTAACGGACTGCGATTGCTGGCAATCACTAAGGCCGAAGAGTGACGCGTTCGTTCAAATACCCACCTGTCGCTCCAATTCAGCGAGTCGTTGGTGGTATTCGGCGACCGCCGCGTAGTATCCTTCTTCCAGAGCGAGAAGTTGGCGCTGCGACTCGACAAGCCGGAGAAAATCGAGGCGGCCCGATGTATAGCTGGCCTGCGCGGCCTCGACGCTGTGCCGCGCCGTGGGAAGTATCCGCTGCTTGTAGATCTCCAATGCTTCCGCGCTTTCCTGCACACGCTGATAGGCTTGCTCAACCTCAAAACTTGTTTTAACCACTTGAGATTCGAGCGTTGCTTGTTGCTGGGCGCCACGGGCGTTGGCTTCGCGTACCGCCGCCCGGCGTTTTTGCTTGTAGACAGGGACATTGATATTCATGCCGACCATGGGCCGTAGCGGCTCCTCTTGCCAGAAAGCATCGTAGCGGGCGACAAATTCCATGTCGGGATAGAACTCTTTTTGAGCGAGGGCCGCGGAATAGCGTTCCCGCCGGATTCGCGCCATTTGCGCGGCCAATTCCGGGCGCTGCGACAACGACAGGGCCACAAGCTCCTCCGACGGTGGCAGCGTGCCGCCCATTTCTAAGTCAGTTGGCGGAGATGAGAGTGGCGCATCAGGCGCGGCGAAAAGAAGCGTGTTGATGCGGGCCCGCGCCACGCGCTCGGTTCTCACCAGCTCTAGCCGTCGCCGTTCGATTTGGGCAAGCTCCACGTCGGCCAGCAAAACGTCTTGCTGTTCGGCTTCGGCCGCCTCAAACTTCCGCAGGGCGATCTCGCGAAAACCTCCCAGCAGCTTAGTCGATTCCTCCAGCACGGCCAGTTGACGGTGCGCCAAGAAGTAATCGTAGTACGCCAGGCGAGTGGCCTCGGCGATCCGCAGTCGCTGTTCGCCCACGTCAAAGTAGGCGGCGTTCGCCTCGGCCCGCGCGATGTCTCCTCGCAGGCGGCGCTTGCCGGGCCAGGGTATTTTCTGAGACGCCTCCAGCGTGTAGGCCGAGTCGACTTCATCGCTTCCCCATGAGCCTGGGCCGAGCATGTACCCAAACATCGGGTCGTCGAGCGAAATCTCCTGGGGATATCGCTCGGCCGCGGCTCGCCACGCAGCGCTGGCCGATCGGATATCAGGATTTAGCGACAAGACTTGGGCCACCAATGGCTCTACTTCCAACGCTGCATTCGTCCGGTCGGGTGCCGGCAGCGGGACTTCTTCTGCGACTGGTTGCGAGAAAACAACCGACTGGATCGACGGCTGAGCGAAACCCTCGTTGCTCTCGCCGAGAACAGCCGAGTCCGAGAGGGCAGGTAGGTGTACCGACGGAAATTCTTCCGCCGCAACTTCGTCCTGCGTCGGAACGGGGGACGACTGCCAGCTCGGGGCTGAGGTGCCTGAACGACAGCCAACCCCCTGAGCGACCAGCATAAAGAAAAACGCATAACCCGCGCATGCGGCTCGACGAGCGGTACGCATGACAGCTCCACTGGGTGGTGATCCAAGGGTCGGCGGGTTAGCGAACGAAGACCCCCGGTTGTGACGAAAATATCGGCTTTTCCTTAAATTCGGCATTTCCCGTCGGTACGGTCCTGCGACGCCCCAATCGGCCGCACAGACGGCAAAATCGTCATATTTTTCACGGTATTTGGAAAGCTACAATCGGGTTTTGAGGGAACTTTCGGAAATGAGGCTCGATCGGTAAACTGACCGGCTGCCGAGAGCGTATAATCCAAATGATGAAACCTCCGACTCGACGAAGACGCTGGCTCACTGTTCTCGCGCTGACAATCAGTGTGCCGGCGGCCGGTGTGCCCGCTGCAAGAGCGGATTGCGTCGCCGTGCAAATTGCGAAAACGTCGGGCGAAGTCCAGTGCTGCTGTGGTGAAGGCTGCAAATGTGGCCCGGCTTGCTCCGAAGGCAGCCACGCCCCGAGACCGGATAGGGAGGCGCCACCAACCAAGCCGGATCGTCGTGGTCTCGATCAGTCATGTACGATCGTGACCACCGTAGTCGTAGCGACAACTGACAGCGGGCGTACCACCGGATTGGAAACTTCGATCTTTGCCGCGGGCGCTGAGCTTCAAACGCTAGTCTCAAAGCATATCTGTCTGCAAGTGTAACTCCTGCGCCCCCGCTGCGCGCGTTGCGTTGCAACGCCGCTCTCTTGCGGGGAGTCTTCGCGATCGGTGGTGACTCACCGCGCTCGCCTAGTTTTAACTGCCGTCGGATGCTTGTAATGGACAGCATCGGCGCAGATTGTGGCTCGTTTCTTTTCGCGGGTTGACGTAAGCACGGGGCAAGTCCCGAGAATTGCCGAGGCAGACTATGAGCGAAATCAATCCAGAGCAGCGCAACGACCTTTCAGCGGAGCCAAGCGAGTCTTCGGTGGAGATGCCGCCCGCCCAGCCTGAAGCGAATCGCGGCTGGCAACGAGCGAAATTTACGATTCGCGCCATCGAGGTGCGGCTGCGTTTCATCGCGCTCTTTGTGGGCATCGGCCTGCTCATGGTGTACTGGCGAACCATCGAGAACTATTGGGATCGCTGGACGCGTCCGGCCGCGCAGTCGTCGGCAGCCTCCGCGGATACGGAGTATTACTGCCCGATGCATCCCAACGTCATCAGACCCGGACTGGAACCCAACGGCGCGGTGCCGAGCTGCCCCATCTGCGGCATGCCTCTCTCGAAGCGAAAAAAGGGGGAAGTTGCCGAGTTGCCCGAAGGGATCACCGCCCGCGTGCAACTTACGCCCGAGCGAGTGAAGCTGGCCGGGGTCGAGACCGCCGTGGCAAGCTACATGCCGCTCACGAAAGAGGTCCGGACGGTGGGCTACGTCGCCTATGATGAGAGCCGGCTTTCCGAGATCGTGACGCGCGTGTCGGGCTATATCGAGAAGCTATACGTGAACAAGACGTTCGCCACGGTGAAAGAGGGCGATCCGCTGGCGGAGATCTACAGCCCCGAACTGTATAGCAGTGTGCAGGAGCTGCAGCTCGCGCAAAAGTACGAATCAACCGACTTGGTGGCGAGCGCGCGCCAGCGGCTCAAACTGCTGGGGATTGACGATGCGGAGATCGACGACGCCTTGAAGACGAGCACTAATCGCCCGCGTCTGCTAATCCGATCGCCGCAGCACGGACAAGTAGTGGAGAAGAATGTCGTGGAGGGCGTCTCGGTCACGGCGGGAGCCGTCCTGTTTAAAATTGCCGACCTGTCTCACGTTTGGATCGAGGCTGACGTTTTCGAGCGCGATTTGTCGTTTCTCCGCGTTGGACAACCTGTAAAAGCGACCGTGGAAGCCTTTTCTGGGAAGTCCTTCGAGGGCGAAATCTCGCTCGTCTACCCGGAACTCGATCCCGACACGCGGACCAGCCGCGTGCGCATCGCCGTAGACAACGCCGATCTGCTCCTGCGTCCGGGGATGTATGCGACGGTCACGGTGAACACTCCCGTGAGCGACACGGAGCCGTTCCGCGCTCGTCTCGCCAGTCCTCAAGAACCGGCCGACGGGACTGACGCGACCTTAATCGCGCTCCAAAAAATTTGTCCTGTCACGGGGGCCAAGCTCGGCAGCATGGGGGAACCGGTGAAGATGCAAGTCGGCGAGCAAGCCATTTTTCTCTGCTGCAAAGGCTGCGAGCAGCCAATGGAGGAGGATGCCGCCAAGTATCTGGAGCGGCTGGCGCCGCCACCGGAAGGCACGGTCCTCACCGTTCCAGAACAGGCAGTGATTGACACCGGAACGATGAAAGTTGTGTACGTGGAACGTGAACCAGGGTTATTTGAGGGCGTGGAAGTCGAGCTTGGTCCGCGCACGGGAGGCTACTATCCCGTGCTGTCGGGGATTTCGTCGGGCGATCGGGTCGCCGCCGCCGGTTCGTTCTTGCTCGACGCCGAAACTCGGCTGAATCCAGGCGCCGCTTCTGCCTACTTCGGCGCCAGCGGTGGTCCCAGTGGCGGCGGAGCGACGGGCAGCGCCCGTTCGAGTGCCAGCGCGAACGCGTCGCCCACCGCGAAGGGCAAAGAACCCTCGGCCGATGACCTGGAAAACATCGCCAAGCTACCGGCCGATGACCGCGAGTTGGCGATCGCCCAAGCGATCTGCCCCGTGACGGAAGAGCCGCTGGGGTCGATGGGCGTGCCGATCAAAATCATGCTGCAAGACCAGCCAGTGTTTCTATGCTGCAAAGGTTGTGTGCAACAGGCCAAAGAAAACCCGGAAGAGATCTTGGCGAAGATTGAACGATTGAAATCGAAAGCAACACGTGAGGAGCCGAAGTCGGACCGGTCGGCGGCCAAGCAGTACGACGTAACAGCCAAGGTGGTAGCTATCGGAGTGGATCAACAGTCCGTGACGCTGGATCACGACGACATCCCCGGTCTGATGCCGGGCATGACGATGCGTTTTGGCGTAGCCAGCCCCGGAGTGCTGAAGGGCATTGAACCGGGAGACCAGGTCGAGGGTCGGCTCGCCGTGAAATCGGGCGACTATGTCATCACGAAATTAAGCGCGACGAACAAATGAGTAGCGGCGCGGCGTATCGGGCTTGGTATCCCGAACGCGAATTAGAAGCGGTAGCGTCGCTTGAATAAACGGCTGTCCATTCGCAATAGGACCAATTCCATGAAGCATGACTCTCCCCACCAGCATCCTCAGGATTCGGGCCATGTAACTCCCAATCAGGATGCATCGGAGCATAATCACGGCAGCCAAGATGTGGATGACGAATTGGCGGCCGGCGAACATACCGATCACCGCAAGATGATCGTGGAGATGCGGGCCAAGTGGCTGTGGACCAACTTCACGGTCATGAGCCTCGGTGTCTGGCTGATCAGCAGCCCATTTACGTTCGGATACTCCAGTGCGCTGATGACGTGGAGCGACGTCGTTAGCGGCGCGCTGTTCGTTCTGCTGGCCGCACTGGCGCTCTTTCCGCGCCTGGACTTCTGGGGGCGCTGGGGCGTGTGCTTCGTGGGGGTCTGGTTGCAATTTGCCCCGCTGGTCTTCTGGGCGCCCACGTCGGCGGCTTATTTGAACGACACGCTGGTGGGAGCGTTGGCAATTGCGCTTTCCATTCTGATTCCCATGATGCCGGGCATGGCTCATCACATGGCAATGATGAAGCCGGGGCCGGAAATTCCGCCCGGCTGGTCCTACAATCCTTCGACCTGGCATCAGCGCGCGCCGATGATCGCACTGGCTCTGGTGGGATGGTTCATCTCGCGCTACCTGGCAGCTTATCAGTTGGGCTACACCAGCACTGTGTGGGAGCCATTCTTTGGCAACAGCACGGTCCGGGTGCTGGAGTCCGAAGTCTCGCGTATGTGGCCAATCTCCGATGCCGGCCTGGGAGCGATTGCCTATACGTTTGAAATGCTGATGGGATGGATGGGCGGCAGGGAGCGCTGGCGCACCATGCCGTGGATGGTGTTGTTCTTTTTCCTTCTCGTCGTGCCGCTGGGGCTGGTTCACATCGTGCTGGTGATCCTCCAACCGGTGGTTGTCGGACACTGGTGTACGCTTTGCCTCGCTGCGGCATTTGTCATGTTGTGCATGATTCCGTTCGCGGTGGATGAAGTCATCGCGATGGGCCAGTTCATGGTCCAGAGCGTTCGCAACGGCAAACCGGCTTGGCGCACCTTTTGGGTAGGCGACACGATCGACGGCGGCGGCCCGGATCATCGCACGCCGCGGTACGGCGCGCCGGCGCTGCAAATGGCGCCGCCGATGGCTTGGGGAGTAACCGCACCCTGGACGCTGCTGCTGAGTGCTGCTGTGGGCGTCTGGCTGATGTTCGCACCGGCGGTGTTCGGAACCGAAGGCTACGCAGCCGATAGCAATCATTTGGCCGGCGCTGTGGTGGTAACCGTTTCCATCATTGTGATGGCCGAGGTGATTCGCGCCGGGCGTCTTCTCAATCTGGCCCTTGGCGGTTGGATCATCGCCGCTCCCTGGCTGCTGCAGGGTGGCAACTCGCCTGCGATGTGGAACAACATGATCGTGGGCCTGGTCTTGATCGCCCTGAGTATTCCACGCGGGAATGTGCAAGAGCATTATGCGGGTTGGGATCGCTACATCATGTAACCAAATAGGGAAACAAAGCCATGCAGATTTCATCGCTACTTCTGATTCTAATCGTCGTTGGGATTTGCATGTTTATGATGATGCGCGGCGGCGGCTGCGGCATGGGCAGTTGCGGCAGCCACGATGAACGAAGCAAGCACTGCAGGAAACAAAGCGAGCCAAGTAATGAAAGGAGGATCGAGTAATGTCAAGTGATACGAATGCTTTAAGCAAAGATGACTCCCGGGCGGGAGGCGGCTTCTGGAAAGGAGTCGTTGTCGGAATTGCCGTGGTGTTGCTGATCTTGGCGCTGATTGCGGCGGCCGGCTTTCTCATGATGGGCCGTTGTCCAATGTGCGGCCGAATGATGGAAGACGGCATGATGCAAGACGGCATGCTGGAGAACGACATGATGGACGGCGTGAGATGACGAGGAAGTCCAAGTCCAAGTCTGCGGCCAGTTTTGATGCAAGAATCTTTTAGCTACACGCAAAAGGCAGCCGTGGCGAACTGGCGGGTTAGCACTCGACTTCGGTCGAGCCGATCGGCGCCACGGCTGCCGCTTTTCTCAAAGGAAGCGACACTTTTGGGTTATTGATCCATGATCGAGAAAATCATCGCATATTCGATTCACAATCGCTTCCTTGTGATAGCGATTGCGCTGATCGTCGCGGGCTGGGGCATTTATTCGATGTTCCGCACGCCGGTTGATGCGATCCCGGACCTCTCCGAGAACCAGGTCATCGTCTTCGCCGACTGGGTGGGTCGAAGTCCGCGCGAGGTGGAAGACCAAGTTACCTATCCCCTGTCGGTGAATCTGCAGGGATTAGCCGGAGTGAAGGCGATCCGTGCAACCTCCGAGTTCGGGTTCTCGATGATCAACATCATTTTCGAGGACAACATCGACTTCTATTTCGCTCGTCAGCGGGTGCTAGAACGACTTTCCATTGCCGAAACGTTCATGCCGCCCAACGTGAAGCCGTACCTTGCCCCGGACGCGACCGCACTTGGCCAGATTTTTTGGTATACGGTCGAGGGGGACGGATACGACCTCGGCCGGTTAAGGGCAATCCAGGATTGGTTCGTGCGGTATCAGCTCTACAGCGTTCCTGGGGTGGCCGAAGTCGCCTCGGTCGGCGGCTACCCGATCGAGTATCAGATCGACGTCGACCCCGCGAAGCTTCGCGCGTACGACGTGACGCTGGGCGAACTCTACTCCGCCGTCGCTCGCTCCAATTCCGCCGTCGGTGGCCGTGTCGTGCAAAAGGGGGGCAGCGAGTTCTTGATCCGCAGCATCGGCTGGATTGAGTCCTTGCGCGATGTCGAGAATATCGTTCTCAAGCGCGCGGGCGGCACGCCAGTCTACGTTTCCAACGTGGCGACGGTGCAGTTCGGTTCCGCGGGCCGCCGCAGCAGTTTGGAAAAAAATGGCAGTGAAGCGGTCGGCGGAGTCGTCTTAATGCGCTACGACGAGAATCCGCTCGAAGTCACCGAGGCCATTAAGGACAAGATTGCTCAACTCCAGGCCGGGCTTCCCGATGGCGTTCGCATTGTCCCGTTCTATGACCGCACGCGCTTGATCGAAAGCGCGATCGACACAGTTCGGGAAACACTCATCGAAGAAATGCTCGTGGCGAGCCTCGCCATTATTTTTGTCATGCGCCATGTGCGGAGCGCGCTCATTATCTGCCTGACATTGCCGATGGCGATGCTCGTATCGTTCATTTTGATGCGGCTTTTCCATATCCCCTCGAACATTATGTCGCTTTCGGGGATTGCCATTTCGGTGGGCGTGTTGGTCGACGCCGGAATTGTGATGGTCGACCAGGCGGCGCACACGCTCCATCGACGATTTGGCAACGCGAAAGTTACTGGTGATACGCGGGCTTTGTTGACGCCGGCGTTACAAACCGTCGGGCGGCCGGTCTTCTTTTCGCTGATGATTATGGTCATCAGCTTTATTCCGGTCTTCGCGCTCGGCGGAATGGAGGGACGGATGTTCCATCCGCTCGCCTTTACCAAGACGTTTGCCCTGGTCGGGGTTTCGCTCCTTGCCATTACGCTCGTCCCGGCGGTAATTCCCCTGTTGATCCGCGGCCGAGTCCGCGGGGAGACCGAAAACTGGCTGGTTCGCCGCGTCATTGAAATCTACCAGCCGGTCCTCAACTTCCTGCTCGACCATCCGTGGCCCATCGTCTGGGTCACGGGAATCATTCTCACCGTTGGGCTGACGCCCGCCGTCACGGGCGACGGTTTTTTCTGGATCTTCTTCCGCATCGTGCTCGCGTTTTCGATGCTCGCGGCGTGCTGGGCGATTCGCAAGGAAGAAGCTGCCTTCACAAAACGCTGGTGGCTGCTGGCCATGCTGTGGACGCTCGCGCTCTTCGTCGCGGCGTTATTCTTACCCCAGCAAGGCCTGGTGGTGAAAGCGGCCGACGATTCGCCGGTTTTTCGTGTGCCGCTTTTCGTTGTGCTGGCCTTGATCCCGTTCGCCGCGTTTGGGCTCAGTTGGCCGCTGGCACGAGCCCGCGTCTTGGGCCAAGCCAGCATGGTGGCGAGCTTATTCTTGATCGCCTTCGTCGCCGATCGCAGCATGTCGCGGCTGGGCCGCGAGTTCATGCCGCCGCTCAACGAAGGGACCATTTTGGATATGCCGGTTACGATTCCTCGGGCCAGCATCACGCAAGTCACCGACGACCTCAAGGCCCGCGACGAGCTGCTCCGCAAGTTCCCGGAGGTCGAGCTGGTAGTCGGCAAGGCGGGCCGGGCGGAAACGCCCACCGACCCGGCGCCGCTCGATATGGTTGAGACGGTGATCAATTTACGACCTGAAGAGTATTGGCCCAAGCGGGAAATGCGCTATGACGACTCCCTCGAGCAAACCGCTCACGTGCTGCGGGCGATGGAAGCGCGAGGCTGGGTGGAGCTCGCTAACGACGAGGGGCGTGCCGGGCTGGTCAACGACGCCACGATGTACGCGGTGGGAAGCTTTGACGAGACGATGCGCACCACGTCGCTGCAGGAGATCGACGCCTTTCAACAGTCTCTCCAGCCGCGGCTGGTGCGATTCGCCATCGATGAGACCGTGAAAATGCTCACTGCACAGGGCCATCTGCGGCGTCCGCCAACTGCCGCTGAAGTTGATGCGATGACCAAGGAGTTGGAGCCCGAGTTCGGGCCGATGTTAGCTCTTGGCCCCGATTTGGTAACGACGACCAAGCTCGCCCAGCGAATTGCAGCGCTGCTGGCCGGGACGGGCGTCGTCGAGGCGGATCCCAACTTGTTGATTCTCGCGCGGTCGCCGATCGGCGAAGCGGTGAGCAATCTCCAGGAGCTACTGGGACAGAAGCGAGAGACGTTCTTCAGCCGGCTGCTGGAAATGCTCCACGAGGAGTACGCCACGGCGTGGCAGGAGCGAGTGAAGAAACTTAACTGGCAATTGGTCGATTTAGCGGGGCCGACCTATACCTGGCAGGCAATTATCCAGCTTCGTGAACAATCGCAGAAGAAAGGCGGCTGGAAGGCGGGCGAGCTTTCGGCGAAAGAACTTCAGGATCTGCGGGTTCAGGCCGAGCAGCCATTTAGTGATCAGCTCTTCCTGTGGCGCAAGACGCAGGCCGGGCTATTGAAGGAAATGGACACGATCGTCCTCGTGCCCGGCTGGGGCAACATCTGGAC
This sequence comes from Pirellulales bacterium, assembly GCA_040901765.1. Taxonomy (GTDB): domain Bacteria; phylum Planctomycetota; class Planctomycetia; order Pirellulales; family Lacipirellulaceae; genus JBBDYG01. The sequence goes on along the minus strand of JBBDYG010000081.1, from coordinate 3,572 downwards.
GGAGCCGATCATCAACCGCGTGAACATGCTGGCAACCGGCGTGCGAACGATGCTGGGCGTGAAGGTCTACGGCGACGATCTGAACAAAATCCAGCAGGTCTCCAAGGAGATCGCTCAGGTTTTAAAAACAATTCGCGGAGCGGTGGACGTGGTGCCGGATCAAATCGTCGGCGAAGGCTATCTCGAGATCGATATCGACCGCGAGCGAGCAGCCCGCTACGGCGTCAACGTCGGTGATATTCAGGACGTGGTGGAGACTGCCTTGGGCGGCCAAACCATCACGACGACCGTTCAAGGGCGCGAGCGGTTCCCGGTGCGCATTCGCTACGCCCGCGATTTCCGAATTGACGAAGAATCGATCAAGCAACTTCTCGTCAGCGGCGCTAGCAGTGGGGTTATGACCGGGACGGGGGACAAGGACGCAGGGGCCGCAGAGCAATCATCGCCCGAAGCCAAGGCGCAGCAGGTGCCGCTGTCGATGGTCGCTGACATTCGCATCGTCGAAGGGCCGTCGATGATTAAAAGTGAGAACGGCTTGCTGCGGGCGTATGTGCAACTCAACGTTCGCGATCGGGACATAGTCGGTTTCGTCGAGGAGGCGCAGCGAACCGTTGCCGAGCAGGTGAAGCTGCCGGCCGGCATGTACCTGGAATGGAGTGGTGAATTTGAGCATCAAGTTCGGGCGAAGCGAACTCTGTCGGTGATCTTCCCGGTCGTGATTTTGGTCATCTTTTTGATCCTCTACATCACGTATCATGACTTCGTAGACAGTGTCCTCGTGATGGGCCTGGCCGTGCCGGGGGCCATCGCCGGGGGCGTGCTGTTTCAGTATCTGTTTGGATTCAATTTTAGCGTCGCGGTGTGGGTTGGCTACATCGCGTGCTTCGGGCTGGCTACGGAAAACGGATTGGTAATGCTCGTCTACCTGCGCGAGGCCATCGCGGAGCGGGGCGGGCTGAAGGACATGACGCTCGAAGAATTGCGCAACGCCGTCATGCAAGGTGCCGTCCATCGCACGCGACCCAAGCTGCTCACCGAGGTGACGACCATCGTCGGCCTGGCGCCCATGCTATGGGCAACCGGCACGGGTGCCGAGATCATGCAGCCGATGGCGGCCCCGGTTCTGGGCGGTATCCTGGTGTCGGATGAAGTCGTCGATCTGCTGCTTCCCGTGCTCTTCTATCGAGTGCGAAAATGGCGCTGGAAGCGGCTGCATCGCGACGATCGCGAAGATGCTGTGGGCGGCGATAAGCAAGTCTTGCGTCCAACCACGGCAGGAGTTTAGTTGCCCTCCTTTTTTGATGGAGACTTTAGTGATGATTCGTTTCTCTGCAATTAGTCTGGCAGTTGTTTTTGCAACCTTGGTCGGGATTTCGCTCGGCTGCGGCGACGACCGATCGTCCGAACCGGCCACGGCTCCGGCGGCACCCGACAACACTTCTGTTAGCGAGGAGGAATCTAAAGTGAATGAGGCACGGTCAAAACTTTCGCCCGCCGACCGCAAGCTTGCCGAGGCGCAGCAAATCTGCCCCGTCACCGACGAGCCGCTCGGCTCGATGGGAACGCCAATTAAAGTCACGGTCGACGGACATGACGTGTTCGTGTGCTGCGCAGGGTGTGAGGACGAACTCAAAAGCAATTTTGACGAGTACGTGGCGAAATTAGAGAATCGATCCGGCAAATAATGAGGCGCGTGAAGCATGGTACTTTCGCTCTTCTTGATGGGACATGACGCTTCTCCTTGGCTAGAGTTCTAGTGGTGACGCACCGCCACCGGCCCACATTCTCGCAAATGCCATGCCTTTGAATCGAGAGAAGTTGGCCCGACCAGGAATTGTCGGCGAGTTGTCTCTGGGGCCATTGCTACGCCTAGGTGTTCAGAATCGAGTGCTTCCGGTAATAATAGACGGTGAAGCCGTTCCTAACGTGGGTCGGTAACGAATCTTTCGAAATGGGGGAGTGGAATGAGCAAGTGGAGCTTCAGATTTGTAGTCGCTGGCGTGTTCGCCGCAGGCATCACGGGTTGCAGCAGTGAGAACGCCGATTCGCCGATGGCACAGGCCACGCCCGACGCCACGTATGTCACGTCCAGCGAGCCGCAAGGGGCAGTTGCCGTGGGAGATGCCCGCATGGAAGTGAAAGACGAGCAAGAAGTCGTTCTGGTCGGACGAATCGGCGGTTCCGCAGAGCCGTTTGTCGACGGCATCGCTGCCTTCACCATCGTCGATTCCAAGGTGCCGCATTGCTCTGCGGAAGAAGGATGCCCGACTCCCTGGGACTACTGCTGCGAGCAGAATCAGGTAAAGGACAATATTGCTATGGTGAAGATCGTGGACGCTCAAGGGAAGCCGGTATCGCAGGATGCCCGCGCACTTCTTGGCGTGAAGGAGTTGAACTTGGTCGTCGTGCGGGGAAAAGCCCAACGTGACGCAGAAGGGAATTTCGCTCTGCTGGCTAACCAAGTCTATGTGAAGGAATAATCGCGCCGTGGTTCGGTTGAGTTTGGGCCATCGAATGATCGAGGGCTTCGTCCGAGAGCACGGTCGTAGGAACGCGCCTAAAGCTGCGAGAACTGGCGCTGGCGATCGGAAGTTCATCACATGGCATGCCCTGGTTCAGAATCTCGCGAATCACGTGGCCGTGAACATCGGTCAGCCTTCGGTCGATGCTGTTGTTATTGTGCGTCAGTTTCGTGTGGTCGATTCCGAGCAAGTGCAATGCCGTCGCGTGCAGATCGTAGCAATAGACGGGATTCTCGACGGTTTTGTAGGCGAACTCATCGCTTTCGACATACGCTGTCCCCCCTTGAGCTCGCCGCCTGTGATCCCTGAAGTGAAGGCGAACGTCCAGGTAAATCTCAACCGAGTGGCCGCCGCTTCCCCGTCGCTCCTTGATGGTCCGCCCCTGCAAGTCAATGGTTTACGGCCACGGCAAGAGCGACCAGCGGAGGGCACGGGACTCGAACCCGCAACCGGTTGCCCGGCACCTGAATTCCAATCAGGCTGCTAGCCAATTCGCTTACCCTCCGGGGTCGAAACCGCGAGGCGGATTTCGGCGCGAGATATTATTATCTTCCCATGCGACGGCGCGGACAGGGGTGTAGAAACGTCCGAGAAGCGTTTAATCGCTGCCGCCTTGGATCAAGCTGATGAACTCCTTGTTCGACTTGAATTTGGCGAGCTTGCTCGTGAGCTGTTCCATCGCATCGACGTGGTGCATCGAGGAGAGGGTGCGACGCAGCATGGTGGCGGCGTGGAGGATGTCGGGGGACAAAAGCTTTTCCTCGCGCCGGGTGCCCGATTGCTCGATATCGATCGCCGGCCAGATGCGGCGGTCCGAAAGCTTGCGGTCGAGAACCAGCTCCATGTTTCCGGTGCCCTTGAACTCCTGAAAGATCAGTTCGTCCATGCGGCTGCCGGTGTCGATCAGCGCGGTGCCGAGGATGGTTAGTGAGCCGCCCTCTTCGAAGGCGCGGGCGGTGGCGAAGAGCTTCTTGGGGATGTCCATGGCCTTAATATCGACGCCGCCGGACATGGTGCGGCCGGTGTTGCCGACCCACTTGTTGAACGCGC